>JACIYN010000016.1 GCA_014359885.1 Desulfacinum sp. | reverse complement strand
CTGGATGAGGCGATCCGAAATTTCGAGGCAGTGGCGGCCAAGCAGCCCAAATTCGTGGGAGCCCTCATGAGCCTCGGCGTGTTATATCAAATCAAGGGCGAGCCCCGAAAAGCCGAAGAGTATTATGAGAGGATCCTGGAGGTGCGCCCCGACTTCGCGCCTGCCGCCAACAACCTGGCCTGGCTGCTGGTGGAGCAGGGCGGCAACATCGACAGGGCCCTGACGTTGGCCCAGATGGCGAAGGAAAAGATGCCGGACGATCCCGCCGTGGCCGACACCCTCGGGTGGATCTATGTGCACAAGAAGGCCTACGGAAGTGCGATCGCGCAATTTGAGGACGCTTTGGAAAAGATCCCGGACAATCCGTCCATACGCTACCACCTGGCGGTGGCCCTCTCGGAAAGAGGCGACAAGGAGCGGGCCCGCATCGAGTTGGAGAAGATCCTTGCCAGGGATGCGACTTTCCCGGAAAGAGAGGAAGCGGTGAAGTTGCTGGAGCAGGTGAAGGGTTGATCGAACCTCGGCGATGGCGGCCCCGGGGAGGTTACCGCTTCGGGCCGCCGGCCGGCCGACAAGGAGAACGCTGCCCGTGGCCGAAACGCCCACCCCCAACGGCATGGAACGGCGCCGGACGATCCGAATCAAGAGATCGGGGCTTCTCCAATGGAAGTTGGAGGACATCGACCGGCCGTCCATCAAGATCGCGGAAACGGTGGACGAATACGAGCAGGCCTTCCGCCTCGTCCACGACACCTACCTCCGCACGGGATATCTCAAGGAGCCCCAGCCCAACGGGATGCTCTTCGGCATCCATTCCCTCCTTCCCGAAACGGTCGTCTTTGTGGCCAAGTCCTATCTCACCGTGCTGTCCACCCTCACCGAGATCTTCGATACCCCGGAGTTCGGGCTCCCCATGGATGTGATCTATCGTAGGGAGTTGGACTCCCTCAGGGAAAAGGACCGGAAGATCGTCGAGCTTTCCGCGCTCGTAACCCCGCCCAAGCTGAGATGGAGAAACCTCTTCATGCTCCTTGCCCAGATCATGTACCAGTACTCCCGGTACCGGGGAGTGAACGACCTGTGCATCGCCGTCAACCCCAAACATGTGCGCTTTTACAAGACCATCTTTCTTTTTGAAAATTTCGGTCCTGAGCGCCATTACCCCCGAGTGGACGCACCAGCGATTGCCTTGCGCGTCAACATGGACGACATTGCGGAACGCCTCAAGAAAACCTACGATTCCCTGGAAGTGGATTGCAACCTCTACGCCTACTTCCACCGCATGACGGGCTTCCTCCCCGAAGAGGCTCAACCGGACCTGCCGGCTTCCCGGTCGAAATCCGCGGGACCCGTGATCGCCAACGGCCGCCGCACCAAGGTCGTGCGGCACTTCCTGGAGCTGGATCCCTCCCTTCTGGAAAATCTCACGCCCGAACAGCGAGCCTACCTGTACGAGAGCTACCCTCAGCTCCCCCGGGGACCGTCGGCCTGACCTTCCCGGCCTGACCACCAAATGTCTTGACATCGCGCGGTGATTCTGCCACTGGAAGGCAGGTTGCGGCCTGTATGGGGTACCGCTTCTTTCGACAAGCCTTTACTGTGCCTTTCCAAAGGAGAATTGCATGCTCACCAAGCCGGTGAAAGACCGTCGCTTGACCTTGGTCCGAAAAGGCCGGCTGCTTTCCTTCGAGCCGGCCATGGAGAGCCGATTGGCCATCAAATGGGCGGACACCGCGGAGGAGCGGCGGGCCGCCTTTTCCGTGGTGCACCAGGAATACCTGAGACTGGGCTACATCCAGCGCCCCAATCCCACCGGGATGCACTACGGGCTTCATCACGTGCTGCCCACCTCCTCCACCCTCATTCTGAAAAAGAACGATGCCGTCGTCGCCACGCTGACCCACGTGCTGGATACCGACCTTTACGGCCTTCCCATGGACAAGCTCTACGGGAGGGAACTGGATGCGTTGAGGAGCCGGGGCCGCAGGCTGGCCGAGCTGAGCGCGCTGGCCACGCGGCGGGATTTTTGCTGGCAGCGGCTCTTCATGGTCCTTTGCCGCGCCGCCTACCGCCACGCCCTGGAAAAGCGCGTAACGGATCTCTGCATCATGGTCAACCCGCGCCACGCTCCCTTCTACAAGACCGTTTTTCTTTTCGAGGATCTGGGCCCCGAACGGTTCTACCCCCTGGTGAACGCCCCGGCCGTGGCCCTGAGGGCGGACCTGGAAACCATCGCCGACCGCTTGCGGGCCGCCTACGGCCATCTTCCCCCGGAAGTGAACGTCTACCGCTTTCTCACGGGGTCCTGGCAGGACGCCACGGGGTGGAAAGAGGCCCATCGGACCCTCGGGGTACCCAAACCGCTCCAGCGAGAGGAGATCTACCGGTTCCTGTGCCTGGAACCCTGCTCGCTCAACGACCTCACCCCAGCGCAACAGCACAACGTGGCCTATCTCTGCCCCCTTCCCATCCGCGTTCATTGAAGCAGGGAAGCCATTGGATCGGCGCCTTCGCTTGGATGACGGACGGGGTGCGGGCGTATCGCCCCCGTCCCGTGCGGGCCGGGGGCCCGCGCTCCCGGAGGAAGGGGCTTTCGGGTTCGTTGTCGGAAAGGCTCCTGTAGGAGGCTGTCCGAAAACGCCAGTGATGACCGCTTTTCCCGTAGCGCGGCCCTTGAGGGCTGCGGAAGCATCCCGCACGTTGGATGGGCCATGGCGGGTTTTCTGTCTGAGCTGAAAAAGATTCTCGGACAAGCTCCTACAGGAGTTTGAAGGTCTGGAGGATCCGCTTGAGGTCGTGATCCTTCTCGGCGTATTCCTGAAGGACCCGCAGGATGTTGTACGCTAGTCCCTTGCGCTCCATCTCTTCCATGGTCTGGCGCTTGGCCTCCCCGATGATGGTGCGGCGATCCCAGTAGGCGAATCCAATCACGGCCACCACGAGGGTGGTGAAGATGGCGGCCAGTATGTAGAGGAAGTTCATGAGCTGCTCGAACCGGGCGTTCATGTCCTGGCGCAGCTCGGCAAGACGCAGATCCATCTGTTCGAACCGCTTGTCGATCTGTTCAAAGCGCTTATCCACTTGTTCAAAGCGCTTATCGATTTGTTCAAAACGTTTGTCGATCTGCTCAAAACGTCTATCGATCTGTTCAAAGCGCTTGTCCGTCTCGCCAAGGCGTGCTTCCATTCCGGCCATCTGAACGCGCAATTGGGTGAGGATCTCCCGGTCCTTCTGGGTGAACCCGTCCTGGGCCCGGCAAGGCGGACTCAGGAAAAGGCAAACGAAGCACACCCCGATTCCTGCAAGGATTCTTACGGCGCCATCTCGCTTCATGGGTCACCTCCCAAAGGCTCGCCACCGGCCCTCTTTACATCCTTTTATAGGCCCTTCCGGGCTCCGCGGCAAGGTCTCCCATCCAACCACGGCAAGCCTTCGGACGGTGACCTACAGGTAACGCTTGCCGGCACATTCCGGGCGGGATAGGATGGCAGCATCGATCCAATGGACATTCCGGGGATCTCCCACCCGCGTATTATCCTGTCACGGAGGATTACCATGAAAGCAAAAACATCTCATCGCAGGCGCACCTTTTGGGTGAGCGGAGCCGTGGTCCTTGCGGTCGTTCTGGCCGTTGCCGCATCGACGGCCGCGGCTGCGGATCTCGTGAACATCAACACCGCCAACGCCGAGCAACTCCAGAGCCTCCCCGGCATCGGTCCCGCCATCGCCGAGAAGATCATCGAATACCGGACACAGAACGGCCCCTTCCAGCAAAAGGAAGACATTCAGAACGTCCAGGGGATCGGCCCCAAGAAATACGAGGCCATCAAGGATCTGATCACCGTTGAATAGGAAAGGGATTGTGTGGGGGGCGGAGATCCCGCCGGGATGTCATTCAAGGATTCCCGCCGGCTCGGAAATGAGCCTATCTCGCGCAGCGCAGGCCCTTTCATGCGAAACGGAACGGCCGATGAACGCCAAAAGCGCGGTCTGGAGGACGGGTGTTATCCGTTCGTTGCGGAGTCGCCTGGGCCATGATCCGGATCGCGGGCAAGCCGGCGCGAGCAAGTCTAACAGTCATGGCTCCCCTCGCGCCACCCCGTATGGATGAAAGAGCGGGCCGGAGCAGGGGCATTTGTCGGAACGCCGCGATATGCCATTCTCTATGAGTCACTGCGCGCCCATTGCATGGCCGGGCACCCCCATTGCGGCCTTCGCAGTTCCTACAACTGAAAGGATTTGCGTCTATTCGCGTTCATTCGCGGTTCTCTTTCTTATTCAAGGCATGTATCCAGCGGAACGCCCTTTCGCTTCAGATGGTCCACGATGCGAAAGAGCTGGGTCAGGGTGACGGGGTCGGCGTCGGGTCCGGGGTGGCGCACCACGGCGGTGCGGAAGACGCCCCGGCGCACCAGCACGTGCTTTCGCAACGACACCCCGATCCCCGGCTGGAATTCGAAGCGGATGAGGGCCGCCATATCGTAGAAGAGTTCGGCCGCCTCGCCCATACGCCCTTCCCGGACCCGCCGATGGAGTTCCACCAGGAGTTCGGGGTAGGCGAATCCGGTCATGATTCCCACCGCCCCCCGCTCCAGCTCTTCCAGGGCGTAAAGGCCTCCCAGGGCCCCGAAGATCTTGAGGCCCTTGCCGGCCTTCTTCCACACGGCCTCCATCTTGGGCCCGGTGGGCGGATCCTCCAGCTTCACATATTGGATGCGTTGGCATTCCCCATGCAAGCGGGCCATGAGGTCCACCGAGATCAGGACACCCGTTTCCGCCGGGTAGTCGTGGATGATGATGGGAAGATCCACCGCGTCGTGGACCCGCCGGTAGAACGTGAAGAGTACGTCGTCCTTCTGCACGGGCGGAGGGCCCACGAGCAGGGCATCGGCTCCCAGGTCCCGGGCGGAACGGGCCTGCGCCACGGCCAGGTCCGTGGCCGGAGCCCGCACGCCCACCACCAGTCCCTTTTCCGAGGGGAGACGGCGTCGGAAGGTTTCCACCACGGAACGCCGTTCGGCTTCGCTCAGCTTGTGCCCTTCCCCCAGGGCCCCCAGCACGGCAAGGCCGTGCACGCCCCGTTCCACCATGAAGTGGGCGAGGCGCTCCACGCTTTCCAGGTCCACCGCCCCGGATTCCGTAAACGGCGTGGGAACGATGGGATAGATGCCTTCCAGCACCACCGCCACCCCCCTTTTCTTTTCACCTTTGAGGTTGCTGCAAAACAGGGCCGGTTACATGCCCACGGCACGCACCTGGTAGATCCCCCGGCTCATGGCCACCACTTCACCCGTGGCGTCCAGGATGTCCGCCTCGATGACGAATTCCGCCTTGCCCTCGCGGTCGGCTTCCTCCTGGAGGCGCTTGATCTCTTCGGGGCTCAGCCGCACCTCGATGGTGGCGTCGGTCTTCACCGGGCGCCGGTACCGGATGGTGATCTCCTTGGCCACCGGATAGTACTTTCGGGGATCGAAAGTAGTGTAGACCACCGCGCCGCCGGGAATTTCGGCCAGCGTGAAGATGGCCCCCGCGTACATGGTGCCCACGTGATTTTCATTGCCTTTGAAGGGCATCAGGAGCTTGACGTAGCCGGGTTGGAGTTCCAGCACCTTGAGGCCCGCCCGGGCCACGAAGGGAATGGCGGTTTCCACCTGTTTTTGTACCATGTCCATCCTGTTCTGCATGCTTTCCCCTCCTCGGAAGATGAATCGATCCATCACACCTCCGGCAATGGTCCCGACCTGGATGGCAGGTGAAGCGGGTTCAGTCAAGGAGAGATGGGACGGGCATCAGTCCTCGCGGCGTCTCGCGCGGGATCGAGCCGGCGGGTAGACGGAGACGAGCTGACGGCGCTCCAGGATCATCCAGTCGCAGCGGATCTCCTTGTCGGCACTCAGGAGGTAGGCGTCCTCCACGCGCAGGGATTCCCTGTCGAACCCATCCAGGATCCCTTCCAACTCTTCTCCGGTGGCCAGGTGAAAGACGAGGCGGCGTCCCAGCACGTCGTGAAGAAAGGTACGGCGCACGGTGCGATCTTCGGGCGCACCCTCAGGGCCGGGCCTCCCCGTCTCCGCAAGCTTTGCCTCGTCTTCCCGTTCTTTTTGCACCACCGTGATGACGGTTTTGCCGTCTTTCTTTTCCACCACGATTCCGGACATGATCCACCCTCCGCATCGGGAAGACGCATTGGCAGCCCGTTCCGAAAAGATCCTCCCTGCTTTCTACCACAGGCCCGTTTTCCGGCAAAGCCGCCCCTCAGCCCCAGGAGGCTGTCTGAGAACGCCGCGGGCGACCTCTTTTCTCGTAGCGCAGCCCTTTAGGGCTGCGGAGGAACCCCCGACCGTCGGAGAAGTCATCGGGCATTTCCTGTCGCTTCATGGACTTACGATGGCCCTTTCCGCGGGGCTAAAGCCCCGCGGCTACGAGGAGGACCAAAATTCCTCGACCTTGCAAGGCGCAGAGCCATTGTCGGACAGGCTCCTGGGAGCCCGTCCGAGAACGGCAGATTTGTGCCGTTCAACGCCCATGTGTCATCCCCGAGAAAGCGGGGATCCAGAATTTCCAGTAAGTTATGGACTCCCGCTTGCGCGGGAGTGACGGTTTGCGGAGTTCCCGGGCAGCCTCCTAGGAGGCCCCAGTGCCGTGAACGTCGCCTGGAGCGAAAACCCGTGGGACGCCCCGGAAACATCCGGCACATCGATAGGGTGATCGGCCGGAAGACGGGAAAACTTGAGCCGTGGAAGGCGGTCCCCCTCCTTTTCGGCATGCCCGGCGGACCCGCACCGGTTCGCCGCGCACCTTACGCCGCCTTCGCCTCGTCGTATCGGCCCGGCCCCGGCCGGCTGAAAAGGATGGCATGAACCACGACCGTGAACCCGATCCAGGCGAGGGGAGCCGCCGGCATCGCCGTGGTGCCCAAAGGCGCCAGCACGGCCACCGTGAGCCAGTGGGCTGCGATGAGCTTTCGGGAATGGAGCCGGATGGGGAAGTCGTCGTAGCGGCACAACACCGCCAGCCCGCTCAGGTTCCAGCCGTAGAGGGACACCAGGGCGTGGAGCCGGAGCAGGAAGGCACCCGTTTGGGGGCTGTAGCGGCCGGCATAGTGCAGGGCGATGTAGGCAATACCGGTCACGGCGGTGAAAAGGAGAAAGCAGATGCCCGAGGTGAGGAAGTTCTTCTGCTGTTCGGGAAGACCCAGGCGGGCGTAGAGGGCGAAAATCAGGAGGACACAGAGGGTCAGCACACTGGAGACCACCAGCTGCAGGCCGAAACGGTCGAAGATGATGAAGGCGAAAAAGAGGATCACCCCCAGGTTGACCGTCCAGAAGGCCACGTTCTTGAGAACGCGCACGGTCGGCGTGAGCTGCTCCCGGATGAGCCGGAACATGACGGACATGGTGATGAGGGACAGGGGAAAGGAAAAACCCAGGAAAAAAGACCGCAGTTCCAGCCGGGGCCAGGAAACCCAGTGAAAGAAGTGGTTGTTCAGGATCACCACACCGGAAAGAAAGAGACCGATGGCCAGGCACAACAAGGATGCCTGGTGGAACTTTCGGGCCACCCGGACCCGAAGATCGAAAAATTCCCACGGGAAGGCCCCGAACACCCTGCGACGAAGCGTTTCCACCAAGGCGCTCAGGGCCCAGGCCGTTACGACGCACACTTCATACCAGGAACAGAAGGCCGCCAGCGCATAGGTCAGGGATAGACCCAGGAAGGCGCGGGCGCGCAACGTCATGGACCCGGTCCCTTCCGTGTGGTGGATGAGAATGGTTCCGCCCGCGCACAGATTGAAAAGAAAGATGTGCAGGCGTTCAAAGGGAAGAGGAGTCGGCCCGCCGGGCCACCACCGGTCCAGGAAACCGAAGGCCAGGGCCGAGCTCATGAGCACGAAGAGGGTCCATTTGAGCGGTCGGGACATGAGGCGGTTTCCTATCGGCGTCCATTGGTGTTCATCGCCGGCTTCCGTTCAAGCTTTCAGGGGCGGCCCAGGAGCGCTGCCAGAGCTCCCCTCAAATCGGGATGCCGAAAACCGTATCCGGTTCCAAGGAGCTGTTTCGGGAACACCCGGGCGCCGGAAAGGAGGATCTCGCGGCCCTTTTCCCCCATCCCGGCCTCCATGACCTTTTCCGGCACCCGCACGGGCACCGTCCGCCCCCACAGGCGGGCGAGAGTTCCGGCGAACGCCTCCTGGCGCACGGGATTCGGGGCCGTGAGATTCACCGGTCCGCTGATCGATTCCGTGCAGAGCGCATGGTAGATGGCTCCCACCACGTCGTCCACGTGGATCCAGCTCCAGAATTGCCGTCCCGAACCGAAGACCGGGCGCACCCGGCACCGGACGACGGGAAGAAGCTCCGCCAGGGCACCTCCCCGGGGTGTGAGGACGATTCCGATACGCAGGAGCACAAGGCGCCCAGAATCCCGAAAGGCCCCGGCCGCCTCCTCCCACCGGCGACAGACATCGCTTAAGAAATCCGCACCCGGCGGATCGGCTTCCACGAGCACCCGGTTCCCTCCATCGCCATAGACCCCGACCGCGGACGCGCTGAGAAACACCCGGGGCGGCGTCTTCGCCCGCGCCATCGCTTCCGCCAGGAAGCGGGTGGGAACCGTGCGGCTTTCCATGATGCGCCGTTTTTTCTCCGCCGTCCAGCGGCCGGATCCGATGGGATCGCCGGCCAGGTGGATCACGGCGTCGAGCGGACCCAGGGCATCGGTATCCAGAACGCCCGCGTAGGGGTCCCAGAACACCTCGTTTTTTCCGGGTTCGGGTCTCCGGCGTACCAGCCCCACCACGGTGTGCCCGGCGGCGGTGAGAAAAGGCACCAGCCGGGAGGCAATGACACCGGTTGGTCCCGTCACGGCGATCCGAAGGGGTGGAACAACGAAGCGCCCTACGAGCTTCATGTCTTCGATCAGAGTTTCCTGGCGGTACCGGAAGGTGCGAAACAGGCGCCGTTGCACGAAGGTCTCCAATGGATCGTGCAGACAGCTCGGTCCCCGCAGCCGGTAGTGTACCGCATCCGTCAGAAGGGTCTTTTCCGGCCCCAGGCTTTCGAACCGGTGTTTGTGCTTCCAGGAGGCGAACGGGCCCGACACCTGTTCGTCCACGAAAAGCCGCGGCGGCTCAAAGACCGTGTGCCGCGCATGCCACGGAAAAGGCAGAAGACCCAGCCGCACCTTCAGGAAGACCTCCGCGCCGGGCTCGATCCCTCCGGATCGACCCACCACCTCCACCTTCTCCCACGGAGGCGTGAGCCGTTCCAGGGCGCCGGGGCGTGCATGCCAGGCGAAGACCCTTTCGCGGGATGCGGGCACAACGCATGACATCTTGAAAAGCCGGGTTGCGGCGTTCTTTCGGCGGCTCCAATCACTTCCCATAGCCCTTCCCCCATCGCCGGCATCTTGGATGACGCCCGGGTGCCGGCGCAACACAAAAAAAGGCCCGGGATTTCTCCCGAGCCTTCGATCTTTCGGTGGCGTCCCCAGCCGGATTTGAACCGGCGTTGCCGGCGTGAAAGGCCGGTGTCCTGGACCGGGCTAGACGATGGGGACACGCAACGTTCGGCGTCTATACCAGCACCCCTTCCGGGTGTCAAGCACTTTTTGACGCCTGGGAATGCTCATTCCACAGGGGTTTTCGTCATGAACCGAAAAGCTTTCTCAGCAGCTCGGTGGTGCGCTTGGCCGGATTTCGGCGAATGGCCGCCTCTTCCTTTCCCATATAGTGGAAAATCCCGTCGATGGCCTTTTCCGTGACGTATTCCGTCAGGTCGGCCCGGGCGTCCGGGACGAAGGGCACGGATCGGTATTCGCCCATGACGTTGTCGTAACTCTTGAGGGCGCCCACGTCCTGAAGGCTTTCCGAGACGACGGGCGTCATCTGCTGCGCCAGGGGCTTGGACATCTTGGAACGAAAGTATTGGGTCGCAGCGTCTTCCGGCCCTTCATAGATCTTTCGGACATCCTCCAAAGTCATGTCCCGGATCGCCTGGAGGAAAAGCTCCTTGGCCTTGGGCGTGGCCGCCTTGTTTGTCACAAGCCCGAAAGAAGGCATGACGCCCCACGTCCTGGAGCGGGCCTTCGATCCCTACTTCACCACCAAGCCGCCCGGGGAGGGAACGGGGCTGGGCCTGGCCACGGTGCAGGCCGTCGTCCACAAGTGCGGGGGAGCCGTGGACGTGGCTTCCCGGCCCGGCCAAGGAACCGTGTTCACGCTCTATTTTCCGCGCAAGGAAAGCTCACACGAATCCAAGGACACCTCCGCCCAAGCCCTTCTGGCCGGAGGACGGGAGCGGATTGCCTTGGTGGACGACGAAAAGGCGGTGGTGGATGCTGGCGCCCCGATCCTGGCCAAACTGGGCTACCAGGTGCGGTCCTTCACGGACCCCGAAAAATGCCTCCAGGAGATCGCCGAAAATCCCGGCGCCGTGGATCTCCTTCTGACGGATCTCATCATGCCGCACGTGACCGGAGACCGGCTGGCGCTGGAAGTGAAGCGGCATCGCCCCGATCTTCCGGTGATTCTGATCACCGGGCGCATGGAAGAGGTGAGCGTGCGGGAGATGAAACGCATGGGAATCCATCGGATCCTGAAAAAACCCTTTTCCGCCGAGGAACTGACGCAGACTAGCCGGAAGATTTTGGATGCGGAGAAGGAGGGATAGGTCGCCGTTCAGAGTACCATCCAACCCCTCAGGACCTTGTCCGAGAACGCTGGGGATACACCGGGGATGACCGCTTTTCTCGTAGCGCAGCCTTTCAGGGCTGCGGAAGAGCCCCCGGACGTTGCATAGGCCATGGAGTGCCGCCGGCTCCATCCTCCCAATAGGGAAGGAAGACGTCCCCCCTGGAATCCCGGGGTTACCTCCAAGGGGCTCTGCGGGGCGCGGCTGTTGTCGAACTCATCGCGGATGGCCAGGATACGATCCAAAACGTTCCAGAAGGCGCCCATGACTTCCGGGTCGAAATGACCATGGGCACCAATTATGAGCTGCTGGCCGAGGAGAAAACCCGCGCCGTGTCGCTCCTTCCAGACCTGGAGGATGCCACGGGACCCGTCAGGCCCGACGGCCCCACGGTTATCCTGTTCCCCACGCCCCTGGCTTGAAAATAGTCCCCAAACATAGTCCCCAAGAAAAAAGCCGGCCCTCATGGGCCGGCTAACTTATAGTTTTTCTTGGTGGGCCGTGCAGGACTCGAACCTGCGACTCTCTGCTTAAAAGGCAGATACTCTACCAACTGAGTTAACGGCCCATGCGTTCGGATCATCCCGCCTTGGCAAAGACCGGGGTTTCCTAACACGATCCCCGGGGTGTGTCAAGGCGCAATTCCTGACTTCTCGGTCAATCCAAGGCTTCGGAATCATTGATCTATGGGGGCAAGGACCCCGTTTTTCAGGGCCGCCAGGCTGTAGGTGCGCCTCACGTTGCCTCCCTCGTCGAGCTGAAAGGCCCCCCCCACCCATGTGCCGGATGGGGCCGCCGGTTCACCCGATAGAAGCTTGGCGGAAAACTCCCGCCGCGATTGGGTGGTGTGCCGGAGGAGATCGCTGATCCAGCGGGCGCAGTCGTAACCCACCAGAGCCAGCCACCCGGGTTCCTTCCAGTAGGCTCTCCGGTACGCTTCACGAAACGCCGTGTCGGATGCGGCGCCGGGGCTCCACTCCATGGGAAGGACGAAGCGAAGCCGATCCACGACTCCCACCAGAAGATCCCGCGCATAATCCGCAGCAAAGGTGTGCGGCACGAAGTAAAGGCCCCGGTACCCGGCCGATTCCAGGGCCGCCACGATATCCGCCGCCCAGGTGGGGGATCCGGCGAGCACGATCTTCTTCGAGCTCTTCGGCACGTCTTCAGGCGGAAGGGTCCCCGGAGTCAGGACCAGGCGATGCACGGAAAGGGCCGTTTTTTCCGCTTCATCCCGGAAATGGGAAGAAAAGAAGGTCCCGTACGGGCTTTCTTCCTCCAGGATGGTGACGGTGCTCTTGCCGTAACGGGCGCCGATCAGGCGCGCCGTCTCGCGCGCTTCCGCCTCGTCGGAACCCAGGAAAGGCAGCACCCGTCCATCCCTTGCCAGTTTCTGGTGGGTGTTGGCCACGGACACCACCAGGACCCCTGCCCGGGCGGCCCGGGAGGACACTTCTTCCAGCCGGTCCACGGGAAGGTGAACCAGCAGGGCATAGACCGCCGGATCCTGCACCATCTCGCCCAGCTTGTCGCGGAAGGCCGCATCCTCCCCCCAACCGTCCAGGAACTCCAGCTTGGGGATTCGGTCCGGAGGCGCCTCTTTTAGGGCCAGTTGCATGCCTTGGCGGAGCATCCGTCCCTGCCCGGCGAAGGGGCCGCTCAAGGGCAAGACCGCGACGATCTTCTTCCGCTGGGGAACCGGCTCCGGCTTCTCCTGCGCCGCCTCAGGGCCTGCCACCGCCTTGGGAACAGGGTTTTCCCGGGACGGCGGGGCCGTTGAGAGCGGCTCCTGGGCTCCATCCGGGGGCGCAGGCGATTCCGGCGCCAGCCACCACCAGCCCAACGCCGCAAGAACGACCAGAAGGAGAAACCGGCGGCCCCAGCGCCGTTTCGGGCGCCCCCACAAATCGGTTCTTCGGCCCCTCATGAGCGATCCTCTCCGCGCCTGGACCGTTCCCGGAACAGAAGTCGAAGGGGGGTCTTGTCCATCCCGAAGGCCTCCCGGAACTGGTTGGTGAGAAATCTTTGGTAGGAAAAGTGGACCTTGTCCGGGTAGTTGCAAAAGAGCACGAAGGTGGGTGGCCGGGTGGACGGCTGGGTGGCGTAGTAGAACTTGAGGCGCCTGCCGGACACCAGGGGCGGCTCGTGCTTTTCCAGGGCTTCCGCGAGGACCCGGTTCACCGTCCCGGTGTTCACCCGCAGGTTATATTGGTCGAAGACTTCCAGGACCGTGGGAAGCAGCCGGGAGATGCGTTTACCCTTCAGGGCGCTGATGGTGAGGATGGGCGCAAAGGGGAGAAAACGGAAGCGATCCTTGAGATCCTGCATGAAGAGGCGGATTCTTTTGGGATCCTTTTCGAAGGCGTCCCACTTGTTCACCGCGATCACGCAGCCCCGCCCCTTTTCCTGAATGTAGCCCCCGATGTGCAGGTCCTGGTCGGTCACCCCCTCCACGGCGTCCAGGACCAGCACGGCCACGTGGCTTCGGTCGATGCTGTCCAGCGCCTTGATGACGCTTAGTTTTTCCAGCTTCTCCCGGGTCTTGCCCTTTCGCCGGATGCCCGCGGTGTCGATGAGCACAAAGCGTCGTCCTTCCGCTTCCAGCGGGGTGTCCACCGCGTCCCGGGTCGTTCCCGGGATGGGACTGACGATCACCCGCTGTTCGCCCAGAAGGGCATTGACCAGCGTGGATTTGCCGGCGTTGGGGCGCCCCACCACGGAAACCCGAACGGGTGGATCCGGATCATCCTGGTCATCTTCCCACTCTTCGGGAAGAGAAGCCACCACGTCGTCCAGAAGCTCCCGCACCCCGTAGCCGTGGGCGGCACTCACGCTGTAGATCCGATCCAGCCCCAGGCCGAAGAACTCCGCGGCATGCACTTCCTGCTCCCGCCCGTCCACCTTGTTCACGGCGTAAAAGACCGGCTTTGGGGAGCGCCGCAGGAGATGCACCAGCTCTTCATCCCCGGGATGCAGGCCCGCTTTGGCATCGGCCAAGAAGATGATGGCATCCGCTTCGTCCAGGGCCAGAAGGACCTGACGGCGGGTCTGTTCCGCAAACGTGGTGGCGTCGCCGCTCAGGTATCCTCCCGTATCCATGAGGATGAAGCGTCTTCCTTCGTATTCCACGGGAGCTGACAGGCGGTCCCGGGTCACGCCGGGGAAGTCGTCCACCAGGGCGTGGCGTTTCCTGCAGATCCTGTTGAAAAGGGTGGACTTGCCCACGTTGGGCCGTCCCACGATGGCAACAACGGACATGGCTTATTTCTCCAAACCGACCGAGGCGTCGAGACGCCCCGGGTTTCGCTTCACACTGTCACAAACCGTCATCACAATCCCGACCGATCCGGTTCTTCCTCCCATCGTGTGGGATTTGAAACGACAACCCAATGGTCCTGGTCGTCCGGGCACCGTCCATCATGCAAGAAAGAACTTGCACCCAGGCGCTGTCCGCCCTGTGGGAGCGCCGCAAGGCGCGATGGGGTAGCGGCCGCAACGCCACTCAACGGTCGGCCATCCCTTTCGCGGCTTTCGCTGCCCCCACATCTCGCTCATTGCCATTGGCGTCTATTCGCGTTCATTCGCGGTTTTCTTTCATATGAAACCCCGTTTCATCACAGCAGGAGGCGGCTGACGGCCCGGCGCGCCATGGGCCGCAAAGCCCGGCCCGAGGCGCGTTCCGCCTCCACATCGTCTTTGAGCGCCCGGCATTCGTCCGCTTCGAAGATGCGGCACGGATTGGGCCGCCGGGGATGGACGGCGCAGCCGCTCCGGCCGCGGGTCCTGTCTTCCAGAAGGAACGGGCAGAACCGGTGTCCCGGCCCCAGGCCGTCTCGAAACAGCTTCTGCCACACCTCCGGCAGCGGCGGGTTGCCGGCGAAATCCGGATATCCGCCGGCGATCTCGCAGCACAATCCGCAATGATCGCAGTAGGACTCGATGTCTTCCCTTTCCCGGCCGGAAGGAGCGCCGCTTGGCGTTCCTTGTGCGTCCCCGGTCCTTCCGTTCAGTTCCTTCATCAGATGGGCAAACCAGCCAGCTCTCTGGCAAACCACGCCCGCAAGGTACGCCTTTTTCAGCCGAACCGGCACCGGAGTCCGATCTTCCCGGACCAGCAGGGCCAGATTTCTCGCCAGGGAGGTGAGGGGAAACCGCGGGTGGCGAAGGATGCGCCGCCGGCCGCGCACCGATCTACGAGCCATCCCGCCTGAACGTCGTCTCGAATCCATCAACGGAGCCGGTCAGTCAAGCAAGGGAACGGGCCAGGTGGGGGTTGTTGATTTCCGCTTCCGACGGGCGGATATAGGTGGGAACGAGGTCCGCCGGGTCCGAGGGAGCTCCCGCCGCCATTTTCCGCAAGGCGATCCGGCCCACGTTCCCGGCCCGGATTCCGTGGTAGCCCGGGCCCGGGTCCACCAGCTTTTCCCCGAGAATCTTCCGCAGTCGGGATCGATACTCCAGCCACCCATCTCCGCAGACGACAACAGCTTCGTTCACCCACGCCGCCACCGCCTCGGGGGCCAACACCGCGGCGGGGCGCTCCTCGGTGAGCACCCCCGGTGCACCGGGCCGGTAGAGCGCCGCGTAGATCTCCTTTTTGCGGGCATCCACCATGGGACAGACCGGGAGGGAAGCGGTCGCAAGCGGCTCGGCCAGGGCCTCCAGGGTGGAAACCCCATACAGGGGCTTTCCCAGGGCCCACGCCATGGCCTTCAGGGTGCTCAAGCCGATGCGAATGCCGGTGAAGCTGCCGGGACCCACCGTGACGGCGAAGGCGTCCACCTCTTCCAGATCCCAGCCGGCGTCGGCCAGGATGCGGTCCACGCCCGCAAGAAGCCTCCGGTTGTGGGTCCGGGCGGACACCAGGGTCCACTCGGCCACCACGCGGTCTTCCGTGCACAGGGCCACGCTGCCGGATGTGGTGGAGGTGTCCACCGCCAGGATCTTCATGCGCCCGGTCCCTCCCTGACAGTCTACGGCGTTGGAATTCCCTGGCCCTTGGGCAGGAGGCGCATGATGTCGTTGTAGAAGACGAACACCATGAGCAGGATCAGAACAAACAGCCCCACCTTCTGAGCCATCTCCATCTTCCGCACGCTGATGGGGCGCCCCAGCAGGGCTTCCAGCAGGAAGAAGAAGATGTGTCCGCCGTCCAGAATCGGGATGGGCAGCAGGTTCAGGATCGCCAGGTTGATGCTGATGAGCCCCATGAAGTGGAGAAAGTTCATGAGGCCTTCCTGGGCCTGCTGTCCCGCCATCTGGGCGATCAGGATGGGACCGCCCAGTGTTTCCATGGGGAGAACCCTCTGGATCAGCTTCACGATGGTCAGAAAGAAGAGCTTGCTCAACGTCCAGGTCTGTTCCAGGCTGTAATAGAGCGCCAGGAAGGGATTGACCCGCTCCACCTCGTAGGAGCCCGAAGCCGTGATCCCGATGATGGGCCGCTGGATCGGTTCGCCGAAGATGTTCTTCACTTCCCGGACCTGCGGCGTCACCCGGAAGTGCAGCACCTCGCCTTCCCGCTCCACCACCACGTCCAGGGGCCCCAGGCCCTCCTGCTGGATCGTCTCAGACAGGGCGTCCCAATCCGCCAGCTCCTTTCCGTTGATGGAAAGGACCTTGTCGCCGGGCTGCAGCCCCGCCTCGGCGGCGGGGGAATCCGGCGTGACGGTACCGATTTCCGTGGTGAGATGGGGCAGGCCGAACACCCCGAAGACCACGGCGAAAAGGGCCACGGCCAGGATCACGTTGGAAAGCGGGCCCGCCAGCACGATGGCGAGGCGCTTTTTGACCGGCTGGTGGGAAAAGCTTCGCTCCCGATCCGCCTCCGCCACTTCCTCTTCGGGATCTTCCCCCAGCATCTTCACGTAGCCGCCCAACGGCACCAGCGAT
The DNA here is from genome assembly GCA_014359885.1 of Desulfacinum sp. Classification (GTDB taxonomy): domain Bacteria; phylum Desulfobacterota; class Syntrophobacteria; order Syntrophobacterales; family DSM-9756; genus Desulfacinum. The sequence goes on along the minus strand of JACIYN010000016.1, from coordinate 150,489 downwards.
ACGCAGTAGTCGGTCTCACCCCGGCGGATGCCGAACACCCGGGGACCGAACCCCAGGGAAAAGCGCAGCACGGTCACTCCGGCCCTCCGGGCCACCAGGAAGTGCCCCAGTTCGTGGACGAAGATCAAAACCCCCAGCACCACGGCTGTGGACAGGATCGTGGTCAGCAAAACAAAGTCCTCCTTGTTCGAAACAATCGCGCCCGCCGGATCATCGCGCCTTGCGGCGCTTCCACAGGGATCGCTTGGTTGATCGTCCTACTATAGGGCCTGGGCGCGACGATTGCACCCTCTCTCAACCACGAATTCCCGCGCCTTTTCCCGCGCCCAGCCGTCGGCGCTCAGGATTCTTTCCACGCTGTCGGCCGGCTCCACCTGATGGATGCCCATGACCTCCTCGATGAGCCGCGGGATGTCCATGAATCCCAAGGCCCCTTCCAGAAAGGCCTGAACGGCCACCTCGTTGGCCGCATTGAGCACGGCCGGCAGGGTTCCCCCGGTGCCTGCCGCTTCGTAGGCCAGCCGCAGGCACGGGAAGGCCTCCAGGTCCGGCCGATGAAAGGTCAGGGTCCCCAGGTCGAACAGATCGAGCGCCGGGGCCGACACCGGAAGCCGATCGGGATAAGACAACGCATAGGCTATGGGAATCTTCATGTCCGGCACGCCCATCTGGGCGATGACCGACCCGTCCACGTATTCCACCATGGAGTGGACGATGCTTTCCGGATGGATGTGCACGTGGATGGCTTCCACGGGCACCTGGAACAGCCAGTGCGCCTCGATGACCTCCAGCCCCTTGTTCATGAGGGTGGCCGAATCGATGGTGATCTTGGGGCCCATGGCCCAGTTGGGGTGCCGCAGAGCCGCTTCCGGGGTCACCGATTCCAGCCGCTGGGCGGTGCTTCCGAAGAACGGGCCGCCGGAAGCCGTGAGTAGGATCCGTTTGAGCGCCTTTCGGGAATTGCCCTGCAGGGCCTGGAAGATGGCGCTGTGCTCGCTGTCCACGGGAAGGAGATGCACCCCCCGGCGTTCCACCCGTTCCATGACCACCTGGCCGGCGATGACCAGCGTTTCCTTGTTGGCCAGGGCGATGTCCTTTCCCGCCTCGATGGCCGCCAAGGTGGGCAGCAGTCCGGCCGCCCCCACGATGGCGGACACCACCATGCGGGCGACCTCCAGGGTGGCCACGCGGCGGTACCCTTCCTCCCCCCACACGATCTCCGGGCGGGGATCGTCCGGTCCCAGAAGGCTTTCCAGCTCTTTCGCCGCCTTTTCGTCCAGAACGGCCACGCAACGGGGCCGGAAGCATCGGATCTGGTCCGCCAGAAGCCGCACATTGCGCCCGGCGGCCAGACCCACCACCTGGAACCTGTCGGGAAACTGGCGCACCACCTCCAGGGTGCTGACTCCGATGGACCCGGTACTTCCGAGAATGCTCAGCCTTTTCATATCACCTGCATCTGCGCAAGACTTCTTCAACCCGACTCATAGTAGCCCCCACCATGGAGGGCCCGGGACAACGAAGGATGAAACGCTCCTTTGGGTAGCAAGCCCCTGTAGGGGCGAGTGATTATTCGCCCCTACAAGCCGCGGGCGCGAACGGAACGAGGTCGCGCATCCTATTAACGCCCATGGCGTGGCACGCCATCCCGCAGGCATGAGAACATAAAAGACTCATTGGCGTCCATTCGCGTTCATTCGCGGTTGTTTTTTCATTAAAGCCTTTCGGCAAAAAACCAAGTGATGGGAAAGGCGAAAAGCAGGCTGTCCAGCCTGTCCAACAGCCCACCGTGGCCCGGGAGCAGGTTGCTGGAATCCTTCACACCGGCCATGCGCTTGAGAAGGGACTCCATCAGGTCCCCGATCTGTCCCACCAGCTCAACCACTGCGGAAAGAATCAGAAAATGGAAAACCGCAGCGCCGCTCTCCCGCAGGAACGCCAATCCAAACAGGGTTCCCACCACCATGCTGGCGGTCAGCCCCCCCATGGATCCCTCGATGGTCTTCTTGGGACTCACCGCCTCGTAGAGCTTCCTCCGGCCGAACCGGCGGCCCGTGTAGAACGCCCCCGTATCGCCGGCCACGATCACCACGAGCACATAAAAAACCCAGGCCCTCCCGTGGGGCAGCGCCCCCAGCAGCAGGACGAAACTCAGCAAGAAGCAAACATAGGTCCAGCCGCCCAAGCTGATCAAGCCCCGAACCAGAGCGGGTCGAGTGAGAGGAGGACGGGCCAGATGGGCAAAGAGCATCAGGAACACACCGGCCACCGACGCCGCCAGGAGCCCCAAGGGTCCCAGGAAGTAAGCCGCCAGAGGGAACAGGGCGCCCGTACCCAGGCTGAAGGCCAGCCACTCTTTTGAGACCCCTTCCTGCGCCATGTTTTCGTATTCCCACAGGCCCACGCAGGCCGCTGCGGTCACCGCCGCGGCCCACAGCCACAGGGGCCCGTACGCCAGCAGGGCGATGAGCGGCACGGCCAAACCCAGCCCCGTCACCCATCGTTTGGCATGTGAACTCCATTGAGACATGGCCGCCCCATTCGACAGTTGAAGGATCAGGAGTTGGGAGGAATCGAGGATCGCAGTTGTTCGCTGGTCTTTCCGAACCGCCGCTCCCGACTCTGGTAGTCCACCAGCGCCTCGATGAACTGCGGCTCCCGAAAGTCCGGCCAGAGCGTTTCGGTGACATAGATCTCCGCATAGGCCAGCTGCCACAGCAGGAAGTTGCTCACTCGGCATTCGCCGCTGGTGCGGATGAGCAGATCCAATTCCGGCGTATCGGCGGTGAAGAGGTACTTTTCGAAGGCCTGCTGGGTCAGATCCCAAGGGCTGCAGCGGCCGGCCCGCACGTCCTCGGCGAAGAGCGCGGCGGCCCGCAGAATCTCCTGGCGCCCGCCGTAGTTCAAGGCCAAGTTGACGGTGAGCTTGTCGAATCCGGCCGTTTCCCGGATCAGGGATGCAAATTCGGCGTACACGTCTTCCGGAATCCCTTCCGGGTCGCCGAAATGGCGCACGCGGATCCGGTTTTCCAGCAGCTTGGGCCGTTCGGAACGGATAAAGCGGCGGAGAAGCTGCCAGAGCGCCTGCACCTCATGCTTGGGCCTCTGCCAGTTCTCCTCGGAAAAGGCGTAGAGGGTCAGATGGGGGATGCCGATGCGGCGGGCGGCTTCGATGACGGCCCGGACGGATTCCGCCCCCTCCTCGTGGCCCGCCACCCGGTTGAGGAGCCGCTTTTTGGCCCAGCGGCCGTTGCCATCCATGATGATGGCCACGTGGCGGGGCAGTCGGTTCGGGTCAAGACGATCCATGGCATCTTCTTAGATCTCGAGGATCTCTTTTTCCTTGGCCGCGCTCAGCTCATCGATCTTCTTGATGAACTCGTCCGTGATCTTCTGGACCTCTTCCTGGCCCTTGAACTGCTCGTCCTCGGAGATCTCTTTCTCCTTCTTCAGGTCCTTGATCATCTCGTTGGCATCGCGACGGATGTTGCGGACCGCCACCTTGGCCTCTTCGGCCATCTTCTTCACGAGCTTGACCAGCTCCCTGCGCCGTTCTTCGGTGAGAGGCGGCACGTTGATGCGGATCACCTTCCCGTCGTTCATGGGGGTGAGCCCCAGTTCGGACTTCAGGATGGCCTTTTCCACCTCACCGATGCAGCTCTGGTCCCACGGCTGGATCATGATGGTGCGCGGTTCGGGAATGGTGAGCGTGGCCAGTTGGTTGAGGGGCGTGGGAGTCCCGTAATATTCGACCTTGATGCCGTCCACCAAGGCCACGGAGGCCCGCCCCGTCCTCAGGCGTTTGAACTCCTTGTCCAGGTTGCCGAGGGCTTTCTGCATCCGGTCTCTTGCATCCGCGTAGACGTCATTCAGCATCGGCACCTCCCTCCACCAACGTTCCCACGGTTTTCCCCATGATCACCTTGCGGATGTTACCGCTCCTTCTCAGATTGAAGACGATCACCGGAAGGTTATGATCCCGGGCCATGGAGATGGCGGTGGCATCCATGACCTTGAGATTCTTTTGCAACACTTCGGTGAAGGTCACCCGGTCGTACTTTCGGGCCTTGGAATCCTTCATGGGATCCGAATCGTAGACGCCGTCCACCTTGGTGGCCTTCAAAAGCACCGAGGCTCCAATCTCCACCGCCCGCAGCGCCGCCGCCGTATCGGTGGTGAAAAATGGAAGCCCCGTCCCGGCGGCGAAGATGACGATCCGTCCCTTTTCCAGGTGGCGGATGGCACGGCGACGGATATAGGGCTCGGCCACTTCCTTCATATCGATGGCCGACTGGACCCGCGTGGTCACGCCGCGCTTTTCCAGGGCCTGCTGCAGAGCCAGGGCGTTCATCACCGTGGCCAGCATGCCCATGTAGTCGGCCGTGGCCCGGTCCATGCCCTTGGACGCGGCGGATACGCCGCGGAAGATGTTGCCGCCCCCGATCACCAGCGCCATTTCCACACCCAGGTGGTGCACCTTGGCGATCTCTTCGGCGATCTCTTCGATCACGCGGGGCTCGATCCCGTAGTTGCCGTCGCCCATGAGGGCCTCGCCGCTCAGCTTAAGCAGCACACGGCGGTAAATCGGGGCATCTTTGGCCACAGCCAACCATCCTTCCTTCCGTCAGGCAATCACAGAATCACGGCTCACGCCGCTCCCACACCCGTTGCCGGACCGCCCGCCAGCAGACTATCCGACCACGGGCCCGAAAACCTCTTCCCCTGGGAGCGCGGGCCTCCGGCCTGCACAAAAGGCGGGCAAGACGCCTGCGCTCCCAGGAAACCGGCGTTCTCGGATAAACTCCCAAGAGGCTGCCCGGGAATGTTTCCCCGGCCCGGGAGGCCGGGAAAGTCCCCTTCTCCTCGTAGCCGCGGGGCTTCAGCCCCGCGGAGAAGGATCATGACAACCCCTTGAAGTCGCAAGCCGCATGCGATGGCCTATCCGACGGCCGGGGACTCCTTCTCAGCCCAAAAGGGCTGCGCTACGAGAAAAGAGATCATCCGCGGCGTTCTCGGGCACGTTCCTAAGCGCCCAACTGGAATCGTGCAAAACGGCGGATCACGATGCGTTCGCCGGTCTTGGCCACCAGCTCGTTCAGGTAGTCCTCGATGGTCTTTTCCGGGTCCTTGACGAAGGCCTGTTCCATCAGGACGTTTTCCTCATAGAACTTGCGCAGGCGGCCCTCCACCATCTTTTCCACGATATGATCCGGCTTGCCCGACTCCCTGGCCTGCTCCACGAAAATGGCGCGCTCCCGCTCCACCACGTCCTGGGGCACGTCCTCGCGGGTGATGCCCAGGGGGTTGGTGGCGGCGATCTGCATGGCCACGTCCTTCACGAAGGCCTGGAAGTCTTCGCTTCGCGCCGCGAAATCCGTTTCGCAGTTGACTTCCACCAGCACGCCGATCTTGCCGCCCGCATGGATGTAGGCCTGCACGGCGCCTTCGCTGGCTTCCTTGCCGGCGCGTTTCATGGCGGTGGCCAGCCCCTTCTTGCGGAGCAGGTCCACGGCCTTTTCCATGTCCCCACCGGTTTCCTGCAGGGCCTTCTTGCAGTCCATCATGCCGGCATTGGTCTTTTCACGCAGTTCCCGAACCATGGCAGCTGTAATTTCCAACGGTCTCCTCCTTGTCCCTTTTCACACCAACGGCGGATGGTGCATCCGCCGCCGGGTATTCCTTCAGGTTGTAGCAAATTCTGCTGATTACTCGGCATCCCGGGGTGCCGCCTCGGGAGCCGGAGCCGCTTCCACCGGGTTGACGATTTCCACCTCGGGGCCGCCTTCCTCTTCCCGGAGCAGCTTGCCTGCGGGCACTTCTTCCAGTCCTTCCGGTTCCTTGTCGCCGGCCGCCTGGCGGGACTCTTCAAACTGCTGGCGCCCTTCCACGCAGGCATCGGCGATGCGGGTGGTAATGAGCTTGATGGCCCGGATGGCGTCGTCGTTGCCGGGGATGGGATAGTCGATCACGTCCGGATCGCAGTTGGTGTCGATAATGGCCACCACCGGGATTCCCAGGCGATTGGCCTCGGCCACGGCGATCTTTTCCTTTTGCGGGTCCACCACGTAGACCGCGCCGGGAAGGCGGGTCATGTTCTTGATGCCGCCCAGATTCCGTTCCAGCTTTTCCCGTTCGCGGGCCAGGCGCAGCACTTCCTTTTTGGGGAAACGGTTGACGCTGCCGTCTTCGAACATGGCGTCCAGCTCTTTGAGGCGGTCGATGCGGAGCTTGATGGTCTTGAAATTGGTGAGCATGCCGCCCAGCCAGCGGTGATTGACATAAAACATGCCGCACCGCTCGGCCTGTTCCCGGATCGTGTCCTGGGCCTGGCGCTTGGTTCCCACGAAAAGGACGTTTTCCCCGGCCGCCGTCACGTCCACCACGAACTTGTAGGCCGTCCGGAAAAGCTTGACCGTGCGCTGCAGGTCGATAATGTAGATTCCGTTGCGGGCCCCGAAGATGTAGGGTTTCATCTTGGGGTTCCAGCGGCGGGTCTGGTGCCCGAAATGGACACCGGCTTCAAGAAGCTGCTTCATGGTAACAACCGACATGCAAAAACCTCCTTCTGGTTTGGCCTCCATCCCGCGATGCACCCGGCCCCGGCGGCTCAGGCACCAAAAGGTTCGCGGAATGTGCGGTTTGGGTTGAACCGAGGTTCCATAGCACAGGGCATGTCCCCCATGCAACAGGGAAATGAGAAAGAGAGGAAAACTCCCATGCGCCCATTTGCCGAGGACTTGGAAATGCTGGTCCGGGAAGCCGGAACCGCCGTCCTGGAAATCTACCGATCGGACTTCGCCGTCACCACCAAGGAGGACCGCACGCCGCTCACCCTGGCCGACCGGAAATCCCACGAGATCCTGAGTGGCGGGCTCGCGCGGATCACGCCGGACATTCCCGTCCTTTCCGAGGAAGGGAAAAGCATCGCCTACGAAATCCGCAAGGGTTGGAGACGCTTCTGGCTGGTGGATCCCCTGGACGGCACCAAGGAGTTCATCAAGAGAAACGGAGAATTCACCATCAACGTGGCGCTGATCGAAGACGGCGCCCCCGTCTTCGGCATGGTGTACGTGCCCGATGCGGACCGGTTGTTCGTGGGCGACGTGGAAACCGGCGCCTTCGAAAAGACGGGCAGGGAAACACGGCCGCTGAAGATCAAGGCTCCCGAGCCGGACAGGCCGCTGGTCGTCGTGGCCACCCGATCCCATCCCACGCCGGCCATGGAATCCTTCTTCAACCTCCTCCCCCCCCACGAAAGGCTGCCGCGGGGAAGCGCCCTCAAGTTCTGTGCCGTGGCCGCCGGCGAAGCGGATTTCTATCCCCGGTTCGGCCCCACCTGGGAATGGGATACGGGAGCCGGACACGCCGTGGTGGCGGCCGCCGGAGGCGTGGTGGTGGACCCTGCGGGCAGGGAAATCACCTACAACAAGCAGGACCTGGTGAACGGCTACTTTCTGGCGGCACCCGGCCTGGAATGGCTGCGCGAGACGGGCATCCTGGACGCCGCCGCCCGGGTGAGTGATGAGTGACGGGTGACGAGGGATGAGTGACGGGTGATGAGTGATAAGTGACGGGTGACGAGGGATGAGGGATGAGGGATGGGGGATGAGGGATGGGGGAGAAGCGCGTTTTTGGACGCCCCGTCTTTTGAAAAGAGGGGGGCGCCGGATCGGCGTGGCAATTGCCTTTGACAGCAAGTCCCGGGCTGTGGTAGCAAATGCCGTGAATGATCGTAGTGCGTGGAGAATGTATATGAAACGTGGCTCCAAAATGTTAGCGTGTGGGCGCATCCCGAACGGGATGTGGTGGTGGCAGGCTTGGATGTGAGCCTGCCCACCGGTAAGCCCTGTCGATAAGGCAACAAGAACCGTGGGTGAGGCGGATCCCCACGGTTCTTTCGTTTCGAGAAAAAGGCCGCGGGGTGAAAGCCCCGCGGCCTTTTTTGTCGGGTCGGATCAATAGAGACGGATCAAAGGAGGAGACATGGAACAGATCAAGGTTTTTCTGGACGAATCGGAGATGCCTCGCCAGTGGTACAACATCCTGGCCGACCTGCCCACCCCCATGCGCCCGCCCCTGCACCCGGCCACGGGTGAGCCCGTGAAGCCGGAAGACCTGGCGCCGGTCTTTCCCATGAACCTGATCGAGCAGGAAATGTCCACGGACCGGTGGATCGAAATCCCCGAACCGGTTTTGGAAAAGTACGCCATCTGGCGGCCCACACCGCTCTATCGGGCCCGGAACCTGGAAAAGGCCCTGGGAACGCCCGCCAAGATTTTCTACAAGAACGAGGGCGTGAGCCCCCCGGGATCCCACAAACCCAACACGGCCGTGGCTCAGGCCTACTACAACAAGATCTTCGGGATCAAGCGGCTGGCCACGGAAACGGGAGCGGGCCAGTGGGGAAGCGCTCTCAGTATGGCCTGCCAGATGTTCGGGCTGGAATGCCGCGTCTATATGGTGAAGGTGAGCTACAACCAGAAGCCCTATCGGCGTTTGATGATGCAGACGTGGGGCGCCGAGTGCATCCCCAGCCCCAGCGACCGCACGGAAGCCGGCAGGAAGATCCTGGCCCGGGATCCCGAATCCCCCGGCAGCCTGGGGATCGCCATCAGCGAAGCCATCGAAGACGCCGTGGGCGATCCCGAAGCCCGCTATTCCCTGGGAAGCGTCCTGAACCACGTGCTGCTCCACCAGACCATCATCGGGCTGGAAGCCCAAAAACAGATGGAAAAGCTTGGGCTCTACCCCGACGTGGTGCTGGGATGCGCCGGGGGCGGATCCAACTTCGCCGGGCTGTGTCTGCCCTTCGTGCGCGATAAGATCCACGGCAAGGACGTGGCGGTGGTGGCCGCCGAACCCACCAGCTGCCCCACCCTCACCCGGGGTCCCTTCCGCTACGACTTCGGCGACACGGCCATGACCACCCCGCTGCTCCCCATGCACACCCTGGGCCACGACTTCGTGCCGGCTCCCATCCACGCCGGAGGCTTGCGCTACCACGGCATGGCTCCCATCGTGAGTCATCTCCTGGAAGAAAAGCTCATCGAAGCCCGGGCCTTCGACCAGATCGAAACGTTCACCGCCGGGGTGCAGTGGGCCCGCACGGAAGGCTCCATTCCGGCCCCCGAAACGACCCACGCCATCGCCGCCGTGGTGCAGGAAGCCCTGCGGGCCAAGGAGGAAGGAAAGGAAAAGGTGATTCTTTTCAACTGGAGCGGCCACGGCTACGTGGATCTGGCGAGCTACGACGCCTTCCTGTCGGGCAAGCTCACCCGCTACGAACTTCCCGACGAGGAGATCCAGCGGGCCCTGGCCACCACGGAGGGCTTCCCCAAGCCGTAACAACCGACCAAGGGTACATCGCGCCTCTCGGCGCCCCCGGGACGTGCCCGATAGGGGCGAAGGCTGATTCGCCGCGGTGGATCTCCGCCGCAGCCTCCGTGCCACGGCACGACGTGCCCGTAGGGGCGAATGATCATTCGCCCCTACGGGTCCAGCCTCGCCGGGAGCGTTCTGTGCCCTCCGCGATCTCTGTGAGAAACCGTTTCAGCCTCCGCGGTCTCCGCGAGAGACCCCTTTTCCCACCCGGTTATGGGGGATGCCGCATGACGTTTGAACAATTGATGGAAAAACTGGACGCTCTGGAGGCGCGATGCCCCAAGCTGGGGCATCAGGTTTCCTTCGGCTACTGCCGCCGGGAAAGCGGAAACCTTCCCTGTTCCCGGACCCTGGCCTGCTGGCAACACCGGTTCCCCGCCGAAGCGGTGCTTCGCCGTCTGCTCACGCCGGAAGAGTGGGACGCCGCCTTTTCCTCGCCCCCCAAGCCCCGGGTCGATTCGCTCCTGGAAGCCATCGAAGCGGCCAAGGCCCGCCGTTCCCGTTCCCCCTGACCATTACCGGGAGCTCACCACAGAGGCGAGGCCTCAAAAAGTCTTTCTGCGACCTCCGCGTCTCCGCGGTGAGTATCGAAAGCAACAGTCGTGGCGACGGGTGGTTCGGCGCCCCCCTAAAATCATGAAGCGATGAGCGAGACGGCCCCCAGGCACAGGGCCACCCCCAGCCACTGGAACCCGGCCACCCGCTCCTTGAGAAGCACGGCGGCCAGCACCACCGTGGCCGCCGGATACATGGACGTGAGGACGGCCGCCACGTCCAGGCGGGAATATTGCTGGGCCAGCATGTAGAAGACGTTTCCGCCCGCATCCAGAACACCCGCCAGGAGAGCGACCGGACTCTTGGCCGGCGACGGAATCCCCTGGCGCAGCAGGGCCACCATGACGAGGCCCACCAGGAGGGAGGCGGCCTTGGCCACCACCAGCGGCGCGAAGAGGCCTGCGGAGTCCGCCTGGGCGATGCAGACGAAGTAGCTTCCGAACCCGACCCCGGCGGCCAACCCGGCCCCCAGGCCCTTCCAACCCAGTCCGTTGCCGTTGACGGCCGTTCTCGCCACGAACCAGATGCCCAGACCCCCCAGCACAAAGCCCGCATAGGTTTTGCCGCCGGGCGGTCCTTCCAGAAAGGTTCCGAGGACAACGGGGAAGAGGGCGCCCACCACGGCGCTGCTGGGAGCCACCACGGCGGCGCTTCCCGTGGCCAGGCCGTGATAGAGGGCGGCGATGCCGAGGGCTCCCAGGGATCCGGCGGCCAAGGCCCACAGGGTGTCCGCCAAGGGGGGAAAGGATTCCCGGTAGAGCCAGGCGCACAGAACCAGCACGGCCAGGGCCGCCAAGGTTCCCAGGATCAAAGCCTGGAAGGAGCTGATCCTCCGGGAGGCCACCCCGCCGCTGAAATCCGAGCTTCCCCAGCTGAGCGCTGCCAGCAATCCGTAGCCCACACCCAAAGACGAAAAGACCTCCAAAATTTTCCCACTCCTTCCGAGCCCTTCGGCCCTGGGCTCTTACGGCGTCCGCTTCATTTGGCCCGCTTTTCCGGAGGAACGTACTCGCAATCCATGCGCCCGCAATAGTCGCCCACGTATTCGGCCTTGGGCCGATACAGGGCCGGCTTTCCCTGGGCCTCCCCGAACTTTTCCTCGATGATGTGCGCGCACCATCCGGCGATCCGGGACACCGCAAAGATGCAGGTCATGAGATCGCCCGGAAAGCCCAGGATGTGATACACGGAGGCGCTGTAAAAGTCCACATTGGGCTGGATCCCCGTCTTGCCCCTCCGCTGAAGTTCCGCCATGGCCGCCTTCTCGATGGCCGCCGTCATCTCGGGCCACTTCCTTTGGCCCGTCTTTTCACCCAGCTGGAAGGCCAGTTCCTTGAGGATCCGGGCCCGTGGATCCAGCGTCTTGTAAACCGCATGGCCCATGCCCATGATCCGTTCCTTGCGGTCCAGACGCTCCCGGACCCAGGCGGCGATGTCCGTCACGCCCTCCCGATCGATCTTTTGGAGCATCTCCATGACCCGGGCGTTGGCGCCGCCGTGCAGCTCCCCGGAAAGCGCCCCCACTCCGGCCGCCACCCCGGCGTACATGTGAGCCCGGGTGGACACCACTTCCCGGCACGCGAAGGTGGAGGCGTTGAAGGTGTGGTCCGCGTGGAGGATGAGACACACATCCATGACGCGCGCCGTCTCTACATCCGGCTTTTTTCCAAAGACCTGCCACAGAAAGTTCCCGGCATGGGTCAACGTGTCGTCGGGGGCCAGCACTTCCAGGCCCCGGCGGATCCGGTGCCAGGCGGCCACCACGGCGGGAACCCGGGCGATCAGACGGATCGCCTTGGCCACGTTGCCTTCGCGGGTCTCGTCGGCCAGGTCCGGATCCGCCATGGCCAAAAGGGGTATGGACGCCTGGAGCGCATCCATGGGGTGGGCCTCCCGGGGCCACGTTTTCATGGCCTCGATCACGAAGGCGGGCAGATCCCGAAACTCTCGCAGCTTTGCCTCAAAGGATTCCAGCTCTTGGGAAGTGGGCAGGAATTCGTGGAGCAGCAGGTATGCCGTCTCGGGGAACGTGGAATTGCGGGCCAGATCTTCGATCTTGTAGCCTCGGTAGATGAGAACACCCCGCTCTCCGTCGATGTAACTGATCTTGGTGTCGGCCACCGTGATGCCGCGAAGACCGATGTTTTTCGTCCGTACCGTCTGTTCCGCCATGATGCGCCTCCCTTGTTCGGGGTCCGTGATCCGTAATCCGTGGTCCGTAATCCGTAATCCGTGATCCGGGGTCCGGGATCCGGGGTCCGAAGTCCGTGGCCCGTGAATGGAAACTCCCCCCTTTTTCAAAGGGGGGCCGGGGGGGATTGCTCAGAGATTGCGCCCTTCGACCTTCTCTTTTCTTTCTGGGCGCCGGTGCGCCAAAGGCACCCCTCCTCCGGCCCCCTGGAGCTTTTCCGAAAAAGCCGGGAATCGCCCGTTTTCCCGCAGCGCAGCCCTTTAGGGCTGCGGAAGGGTGCCGGGAGTCAAAAGGTCCACCGGGTCTTTCCTTTCACGTCATACGCTGCAACGGCCCTTTCCCGCGGGGCTGAAGCCCCGCGGCTACGATGAGAAAGGGAATGTCCCGGCCTCCTGAGCCGGAAAAACATTCTCAGACAGCCTCCCGGCTGCCCCTCCCTCCTCACCCCTCACCCATCACCCATCACCCATCACCCATCACCCGTCACCCGTCACCCGTCACTCGTCACCCGTCACCCGTCACTCGTCACTCCAAATACCGCTCCGCCCACGCGGCGAGGACCCGGCCGGCATAGCGGGCGTCTTCTTTCCTGGAAAGCAAATGATCCGCCGGATCCAGGGAGACGAAGCTCTTGGGATGGCGAGCCGCCTTGAAGATCCTTTCGGCGTTTCCGATCCCCACCACCTGGTCCGTGGGCGAATGGAGGATCAGCAGGGCCCTTCCCAGGTCGGCCAGGTTTTTCGCCACGGCCTCTTCATCCATCTGCTCCAGGAACGGCTTGCCGATCCGAACCCTTCGGCCTGCGAGCACGATTTCCGCCACACCGTCCCTTTCAACGGCTTCCGAGACGCCGGCAAACAGCCGGGTCACGTGGTTGGGGCTGTAGGGGGCCGCGATCACGGCCACCGCGCGGCAGGGTTCCACGGACCGTGCGGCCTGCAGCACCGCCGCGCCGCCCAGGGAATGGCCGACGAGCAGGCCGGGCGGATGGCCTTCCCGTTCCATGAAACGGGCGGCGTCCACCACGTCGTCCACGTGGGAGACGAAACCGGTTCCAGCGAAATCCCCTCCGCTCTCCCCCAGTCCCGTAAAGTCGAACCGAAAGACACCGTAGCCGGCATCCGTCAGCACCTTGGAAAGATGGACCGCGATGCCCAGGTTCTTGGAACAGGTAAAGCAATGGGCGAAAAGCACCGCTGCCTTCAGCGGGCCCTGGGAGGGAGTATCCATGCGGGCTGAGAGGTCCACCCCTTTTCGGTTCGGAAAGGTTCGAGGCTCCGTCTTCATGCTTCCTTCGTCCACTTCACGGCGGCGCGGCCCGGGCCGCCGTCACGGCGGCAATGGAAGCCGCCCCCGCCCGTTTAAGTACCCGGGCGCATTCGCTCAAGGTGGTCCCTGTGGTGAAGACATCATCGATGAGGACCACCTTCTTCCCATCCACCATGTGCGGGGCCGCGGCCTGGAAGGCTCCCCGCACGTTTTCCAGCCTTTCTTCGCGGGAAAGGCGGGTCTGGGGCCGGGTCTTCCGGTGCCTTATCAGGACTCTCTCCACCTTCCGGCCCGTCTTCCGGGCGAGTCTTCCCGCCAGTACGGAAGATTGATTGAAGCCGCGCTGTCGCAGCCTGTGCGTGTGGAGGGGTACGGGCACCAAAAGGTCCGCTTCCAGGAGAATCTCCCGGGTTTCGGGGTTGAACAGGATCAGCCCGGCCAGGGCTTCGGCCCAGGGGAGGCTTCCATGGAACTTGAGTTCCAGGACCCCCTTGCGGACCGGATCTTCGTACAGGGCCGCCGACCGTGCCCGATCGAAATGAAAGTGCCCCTGCAGGCACTCGCCGCACAGGTGATCCGGCATGGCTTCCGTGGCCGGAAAGGGGCGCCCGCATCCGGGGCAGAGGGGAGAGGCCACAAGGCTGATTCGGTCCAGACAGGGTCGGCACCACCCCGCCGCGGCAAAGTCCCCGCAGACGGCACCACACCCGGCACATACCGGAGGAAGGACCCAGTCTGAAATCCGCCTGAGGAGCCTCCCGACGCCGGCCATGATAACACTCCGTCCATGCCGCAGCCGCCCATTCACGTTCCTTGTCCGTTTTCTTTTCCCGTACTCCCCATCACGCTGGCCCCGTGACAACGAAGGACGAAACGCGCCTTTGAGAGGCAGGATCCTGTAGGGGCGAATGATTATTCGCCCCTACAGGCCGTGCGCACGAACGGAACGAGGTCGCGTTTCATACAAACGTTCATGGCCGCCCTTGCGCCACCCCGCATGGATGAAAGAGCGGGCCGGAGCAAGGGCATTTGTCGGAACGCCGTGATATGCCATTCTCCATGAGTCACTGCGCGCCCATTGCATGGCCGGACACCCTCATTGCGGCCTTCGCAGTTCCTACAACTATAAAGATTCGCGTCTATTCGCGTTCATTCGCGGTTTTCTTTCCTACTAGTGGACCACTCCTCGCCGTCGTGCAGCGTGGCGGGCGCAAAGCCCGCCCCTACGGAGGCAGCCGAACCTCTCGGGCAGGAGCGGAGTTTATCCACGCCAGCTGAGCTCCAGCAGGCACCATTCCCCGTCGTCCCGGCGGTCCCGGCAAGCCAAACCCAGGGCTTCGTAGGCCTCCGTCACCCTTTGCGCCTGTTCCCCGAGGATGCCGCTCAAGGCCAGGCGCCCCCTTTTTTTCACCTTGGCAACCAGCCGCGGCGCCATGGCCATGAGGGGATCCGCCTGGATGTTGGCCACCACCAGGTGAAAATCCCCCTGCACGTCTTCCACCGAGCCGTGCATCAAGACCACGTGAGCCGCCGCCGGGTTGGCCGCCAGGTTCTCCCGGGCCACTTCGACGGCTTCCGGGTCGTTGTCCACGCCCACCACGGGTCGGCATCCCAGCAGTGCCGCTCCCATGGCCAGGATTCCCGAGCCGGTCCCCACGTCCAGAAGGCTGAGGGGCCCCTGCGCATCGCCCCGGTCGCACACGTCTTCCAGCCATCGAAGGCAAAGGCGCGTGGTTTCGTGATGTCCCGTTCCGAAAGCGCGCCCCGGGTCGATCCACAGGACCCGGTCTCCGGGGTCGGGATGGTAGGTTTCCCAGGTGGGGGCCACAACGAACCGCCTCCCCACCCGAAGAGGCTTGAAACCCTCCTTCCAACGGGCGTTCCAGTCCTGGTCGGGGCAAAAGTCCACCTGCACATCGGGTCTTACGGGCAGACCCAGGGTTTCGGCCCAATGGGCGAGAAACCGCTCCAGGGTTTCCCGCCATCCGGCCCCGTGGGTTTCGTGCGAAAGGTAGAACACCAGCCCGTTGTCACGGATTTCCACACCGCCTTGGAACATCCCGGCAACGGCTCCCGCCAGCTCGTCCGTCCACGCCGGATCGCAGGAAATCCGGACCACCCACCATCCTTTTTCCATGATGAAGTTACCTCCCCAACTGACGTCTTGGACAAAGGCGGGAACAGGCTCCCACACCCCCGGATCTTTCCAACCGGGCGCCTTGATGATAAGGTCGGCTACCGGCAACCGAACCACCCTATCAAAAGGAACGGATTTCGTGGAGGTTTTCAATGGCCGTTGTGGCGATTATCCCCGCCCGTTATGCGTCCACGCGTTTTCCGGGAAAGCCCCTGGCCCTCATCCTGGGAAAACCCATGATCCGGAGGGTCTATGAGCGGGTTCGCCGGTGCCGGGCCCTGGACCGGGTGGTGGTGGCCACCGACGATGAGCGCATCCGGGAGGCCGTGACGTCCTTCGGGGGAGAGGTGGTACTGACCCGGGCGGATCATCC
Source organism: Desulfacinum sp. (assembly GCA_014359885.1). GTDB lineage: Bacteria > Desulfobacterota > Syntrophobacteria > Syntrophobacterales > DSM-9756 > Desulfacinum. The sequence continues at coordinate 134,583 of JACIYN010000016.1, read as the reverse complement.
CAGCGGAACGGATCGGCTGGCGGAAGCCGCGCAACTGCTGGGCCTCCAGGAGGACGACCTGGTGGTGAACATCCAGGGGGACGAGCCGGACGTGACGCCCGATATGATCGAGGCTCTCATCGCGGAAGCGACCCGTACGCCCATCCCGCCCATGGCCACCCTCGCTTTTCCGTGCAACTCGCCCGAAGAGTACACGGATCCCAACGTGGTCAAGGTGGTTCGAAACGTCCATGGAAACGCGCTCTACTTTTCGCGCTCTCCCATTCCCCACCGGCGCGACGAGGGGAGCGGACCGACGCTCTTCCTGAAGCATCTGGGCATGTACGCCTACCGGAAGGAATTTCTCTGTCGATTCACCCGACTGGCCCCCACGGCGCTGGAACAGATGGAAAAGCTGGAACAGCTGAGGGCTTTGGAGCATGGATTCACGATCCGGGTGGGCCTTTCGCCCCGCGAGACGGTGGGGGTGGACACCCCGGAAGACCTGAAGCGTCTGGAAGAGCGCCTGGGGGCCTGATCCGGCGCACAACCAGCCTTGGGCGCGCACTTTCCCAAACGTGAGGCAAGACGGCACAGGGACAACCAGGACCGCCGAGTGAAACCGAACCGGAGCGATTTTCCCATCGGGTTTGTCCATCTTCCCTCCATGAGCGGGCGGGGATAAACCCCGCCCCTACTCAAAGATTCAATGGGGTTCTGATGGGGGCGGGCACCGCCCCGGTGCAACCACTCCCTTCCCTGCGGGACGGGGAGAAGCCGGTTGATGAGATGGGAGACGGGCGTTATATGTGTATCGAGTGCACGCATCAGGGCCGACTCGACGGGAGGTGGACGGTGAAAACCCGGTATTTTTCCGTGGCCGTCGTCTTGATGGTCCTTTGTCTGGTGTGGGCAGTGCCCACCGCCGGAGCGCAGGAGCCGGGATTTCGTCGCGAGGACCGGGAGCGGCTCCTTCGCCTGGAAGCGGTCCTCACCACCTTCATGCACCAGACGGACAAACGTTTTGAAGATCTCCGCCGGGACATGAACAAGCGCTTCCAGGAAATGCGCTCGGACATGAACCAGCGTTTCGAAGAGATGCGCTCGGACGTGAACCAGCGCTTTGAAGAGATGCGCTCGGACGTGAACCAGCGGATCGGGGATCTTCGGGGGGACATGAATAAGCGCTTTGAACAGATTGACAAGCGCTTCGAGCAATTCGACAAACGTTTTGAGCAACTGGACAACCGCTTCGAACAGATAGATAAGCGCTTCGAGCAGTTGAGCGACCACATGGGGTCCCTGGTGTATCTCATGGTGGGAATCATCGCGGCTTTCACGGCGATTACGGCGGCGGTGATCGGTTTTGCCCTGTGGGACCGCAGGACCATGATCCGGCCTTTCGAAACGCGCATCAGGCCGCTGGAAGACGATGCGGAAAAACTCCGCAAGCTCCTGGACGCCCTCCGGAAACTCGCCGAAAAGGACAAGGAACTGGCGGAAGTCCTGCGTTCTTTCACGCTGCTGTGATGGCAGGCTTTCCGCTTCCCACCCCATCCTGCTTGCACTGGCCGCATTTATCGTTACAATTGCGTGATTTTGAACCGGCAATGAAACGGCAACCCCATTCCGATCGAGAGGTTCCCATGACGGCTCCATGGAAACGCCCCCGCGCCCTGCTGGTCCTGGAGGACGGCACGGTTTTTAGAGGCTATGCGTTCGCTTCCGCCGAACAAGGCCGCGCCCTGGGAGAAGTGGTCTTCAACACGGCCATGACCGGCTACCAGGAAGTCCTCACCGATCCGTCCTACAAGGGCCAGATCGTCACCATGACCTATCCCCTCACGGGCAACTACGGCATCAACGAGGAGGACATGGAATCGGCCGCCATCCAGGTGGAGGCCTTCATCGTCAAGGAATATCAGGATTTTCCCAGCAACTGGCGAAGCCGCAAGCCCCTGGCTCGGTTCCTGGAAGAGCATGGAGTCCTGGGCATCGAAGGGGTCGACACCCGCCGTCTGACACGGCACATCCGCCTGGCGGGAGCCATGCGGGGCGTGATCGCCACGGACACGGACAACGTGCGGGAGCTCCTGGATCAGGTGCGCGCCTTCCCGGGCCTGACGGGCGTGGACATGGTCCGGAAGGTCACCTGCTCCCGGCCCTACCGCTGGGAGAACGGCCCGCAACCTGAAGCGTCATGGCGGGAGGACAAGCCCGGATTCCGGGTGGCCGCCCTGGACTTCGGAGTCAAATACAACATCCTTCGCAACCTGGAGCGCTCCGGCTGCCAGGTCCTGGTCTTTCCCGCCACGGCGACGCCCGAAGAGATCCTGGCCTCTGACCCGGACGGGATCTTCCTTTCCAACGGCCCGGGGGATCCGGCGGCGGTGACCTACGGCATCGAGACGGTGCGAAACCTCTTGGGAAAGAGACCCCTGTTCGGCATCTGCCTGGGCCACCAGCTCATGGGACTGGCCCTGGGAGGACGCACCTTCAAGCTCAAATTCGGCCATCGGGGTGCCAACCAGCCGGTCAAGGACCTGACCACCGGGCGCGTGGAGGTCACAAGCCAGAACCACGGCTTCTGCGTGGACCTGGAGTCCATGAAGAACGTGCTGGTCCGCCTGACCCACATCAACCTGAACGACAACACGCTGGAGGGCATGGAGCATCTGGAGGTTCCCGCCTTCAGCGTCCAGTATCATCCCGAGGCGGCCCCCGGCCCCCACGACGCCACTTATCTCTTCGACCGTTTTGTAGAGCTCATCCGGAAGGACAAGGGACTCCAGGACTAGGACCCAACCCAGCGGAGCGAACACCTCATGCCCAAACGCACGGACATCCAAAAGATTCTCGTCATCGGTTCCGGTCCCATCGTCATCGGCCAGGCGTGCGAATTCGACTACTCCGGCACCCAGGCGTGCAAGGCCCTCCGCGAGGAAGGCTACGAAATCGTCCTGATCAACAGCAACCCGGCCACCATCATGACCGACCCAGAAACGGCGGACCGCACCTACATCGAACCCATCACGGCGGAAGCGGTGGCCAAGGTGATCCGCCGGGAACGGCCCGACGCACTGCTGCCCACCCTGGGAGGACAAACGGGGCTGAACACGGCCGTCAAGGTGGCCGAGATGGGGGTGCTGGACGAATACGGCGTGGAGATGATCGGAGCCCGGGTGGACACGATCCGCAAGGCCGAAGACCGGGCTCTTTTCCGGGAGGCCATGGCCCGCATCGGGCTGAAGGTCCCGCGAAGCGGCATCGCCAACAGCGAACAGGAGGCCCTGGCCATCGCCGAGGAGATCGGATTTCCCATCATCTCGCGCCCCGCGTTCACGCTGGGCGGTACGGGAGGCGGAGTGGCCTACAACCGGGAGGAGCTGGTGGAACTGGCCCGGGCGGGCCTGGACGCCAGCATGATCCACCAGATCATGCTGGAGGAGTCGGTGCTGGGGTGGAAAGAGTTCGAGCTGGAAGTGATGCGCGACCACATGGACAACGTGGTGGTCATCTGTTCCATCGAGAACATGGATCCCATGGGCGTCCACACGGGCGATTCCATCACGGTGGCCCCGGCCCAGACCCTGACCGACGCCGAATACCAGCGGATGCGCGACGCCGCCATCGCGATCTTGAGGGAGATCGGCGTGGAGACGGGAGGGTCCAACGTCCAGTTCGCCATCAACCCGGAAAACGGGGACATGGTGGTGATCGAGATGAACCCCCGCGTGTCGCGGTCTTCGGCCCTGGCGTCCAAGGCCACGGGGTTTCCCATCGCCAAGATCGCCGCCAAGCTGGCCGTGGGCTTTTCCCTGGATGAGCTGGCCAACGACATCACCCGGGAAACCAAGGCGTCCTTCGAGCCCACCATCGACTACGTGGTGACCAAGGTGCCCCGGTTCACCTTCGAAAAGTTTCCCAACACCGAAGATCTTCTCACCACGTCCATGAAGTCGGTGGGAGAAACCATGGCCATCGGCCGCACCTTCAAGGAATCCCTCCAGAAGGCGGTCCGCTCCCTGGAGATCGGTCGCTACGGCTTCACCGATCCGGATCCGGTGATCTCCCCGGAACGAATCGAGGAGCTGAAACAAAGCCTGCGCCGCCCCAATTCCAAGCGCCTCTTCCAGATCGCCGAAGCCCTGAAGCTGGGTCTCGACGTGGACGAGATTTATCGGCTCACCTGGATCGACCCCTGGTTCCTCCATCACATCCGGGAGATCGTGCGCATGGAGGAAGCCATCCGGACGGAGGATTTCCTGAAGGATCCGGACAAGCTGCGCCTGGCCAAATCGTGGGGCTTTTCGGACATCCGCCTGGGGCAGCTCACGGGAACCGACGAGGAGACCATCCGCCGAAAGCGCCTGGACCGGGGCATCCGACCGGTCTACAAGCTGGTGGACACCTGCGCCGCCGAATTCGAAGCCTACACCCCCTACTTCTATTCCACCTACGAGGAGGAAGACGAGTCCCGCCCCACGGAGCGCCGCAAGGTGGCCATCCTGGGCGGCGGGCCCAACCGGATCGGCCAGGGCATCGAATTCGACTACTGCTGCGTCCATGCAAGCTTCGCCCTGCGCGAGATGGGCATTGAGTCCATCATGGTCAATTCCAACCCGGAGACGGTTTCCACAGACTACGATACGTCCGACAAGCTCTATTTCGAGCCTCTGACGCGCGAGGACGTTCTGCACATCCTGGAGACGGAAAAACCGGAGGGCCTCATCGTCCAGTTCGGAGGCCAGACCCCCTTGAACCTGGCGGTGCCGCTGGAAAAGGTCGGTGCCCGCATCATCGGCACCAGTCCGGACGCCATCGACCTGGCCGAAGACCGAAAGCGCTTCCAGAAGCTTTTGCAAGACCTGGGCCTCAAGCAGCCCCGCAACGCCACGGCCTTCACGGCGGACGAAGCCGCCCGGGCGGCCCGCGAGATCGGCTATCCGGTGGTGGTCCGCCCCTCCTACGTGCTGGGAGGCCGGGCCATGGAAATCGTCTACGACGAGGAGATGCTGCGGGAATTCATGAAGACGGCCGTGGAGGTTTCCCCGGGGCATCCCATCCTGATCGACCAGTTCCTGGAGGACGCCATCGAGCTGGACGTGGATGCGGTCTGCGACGGGGAACGCACCGTGATCGGCGGAATCATGGAGCACATCGAAGCGGCGGGCATCCATTCCGGGGACAGCGCCTGCGTGCTGCCGCCCATCAGCCTGTCCCGGGAGGTCCAGGAGGAGATCAAGCGCCAGACCCGGCTGCTGGCCCACGGCCTCCAGGTGGTGGGCCTCATGAACGTGCAGTTCGCCATCCAGAAAGGGGAAATCTACATCCTGGAGGTAAATCCCCGGGCGTCCCGGACCGTTCCTTTCGTGAGCAAGGCCATCGGGGTGCCGCTGGCCAAGATCGCCACCAAGGTGATGCTGGGCCGCAAACTGAGCGAACTGGGATTCACCGAGGAAGTGGAGCCCAAGCATCTTTCGGTCAAGGAAGCGGTCTTTCCGTTTTCACGGTTTCCCAATGTGGATATCCTGCTGGGTCCGGAAATGAAATCCACCGGAGAGGTCATGGGCATCGGCCCCACGTTCGGCATTGCCTACGCCAAGGCCCAGGCGGCTTCCGGCTATGATCTTCCCCGGTCCGGAACGGTCTTTGTGAGCGTGCACGACCGGGACAAGCCCAGGGCGGTGGAGGTGGCCCGGAAATTTGCGGACATGGGCTTTCAGATCATCGCCACGGCCGGGACCAGCCGGTTCCTGGAAGAACACGGGGTCCCCTCCACCATGGTCTTCAAGCTGAGCGAGGGACGGCCCCACGTGGTGGACTACATCAAGAACAACCAGGTGCAGTTGGTGATCAACACGTCGCTGGGGAAGCGGACCTTCTCCGACGCCTACCTCATCCGGCGCACCACGCTCCTCTACAACATCCCGTACGCCACGACCATCGCCGGAGCCAAGGCCATGGCGGAGGCCGTGGAGCAACTGCAGCGCGGAGACTGGGACGTGAAAACGATCCAGGAATATCACGAGGACTCCAGAAAATGATCTCACCCCTTCCCAACCACCCAACAGGCTACACGCCCAGCAAACGAGAAGAATGCGGCGTCTTCGGAGTGTACGGGCATGCGGAAGCCGCCAAGCTGGCCTACTTCGGTCTCTACGCACTCCAGCACCGCGGACAGGAAAGCGCCGGGATCACCAGTTCCGACGGCTGCCAGATCTACGATTACAAGCACATGGGTCTGGTCTACGAGGTCTTCAAGGAAGAAACCCTGAAGGGACTCAAAGGGGACCTGGCCATCGGCCACGTGCGCTATTCCACCACCGGGGCATCCCGTCTGGCCAACGCCCAACCCTTCGTGGTGCTCCACAAGGGCGAATACTATTGCGTGGCCCATAACGGCAACCTGGTCAACGCCGCCTCCATTCGACGGGAACTGGAACGGGAAGGGACCATCTTTCAGTCCACCATGGACACGGAAGTGATCGTCCACCTGCTGGCCCGGAATCTGGGCTACGGACTGGAAGAGGCTCTGGCGCGGGCCCTGGGACGGGTGCAGGGGGCCTTTTCCATCGTGATGTGCACCCGGGACAAGCTCATCGGGGCCCGGGATCCCCGGGGGTTCCGCCCCCTCTGTTTGGGCGAGCTGAACGGCGCCTATGTGCTTTCATCGGAAACCTGCGCCCTGGACCTGATCGAAGCCACCTACCTCCGGGACGTGGAACCGGGCGAAATCGTTATCATCGACCGCAACGGTCTGCGTTCCTTCAAGCCTTTCGAGAGGGTGCGTCCGGCCCACTGCATCTTCGAATTCATCTATTTCGCCCGCCCGGACAGCATCATCTTCGGGCAGAACGTGTACGCATTCCGGAAGCGCCTGGGGCATCTCATGGCCCGGGAAAACCATCCGGACGCCGATCTCGTCATGCCCTTTCCCGATTCGGGGAACTACGCGGCCCTGGGATTCGCGGAAGAATCCCGCATCCCGCTGGAAATGGGCGTCATTCGCAACCACTACGTGGGACGCACGTTCATCCAGCCGTCCCAGACCATGCGAGATTTCGGCGTGCGCATCAAGCTGAACCCGGTCCGCGAGATCCTCAAGGGCAAGCGGGTCGTCATCGTGGAAGATTCCATCATCCGGGGAACCACCACCCGAACCCGGATCAAGACCCTTCGGGAAGCGGGCGCCCGGGAGGTCCACATGGTGGTGAGTTGCCCTCCCCACAAGCATCCGTGCCCGTACGGCATCGACTTTTCCACCAAAGGGGAACTGATCGCCGCCCAGCATTCCGTTGAGGAAATCCGGGACTTTATCGGGCTGGACTCCCTATCCTATCTTTCCCTGGAAGGTCTCCTCCAGGGCGCCCAGGCCCCGATGGATGCGCACCCTTACTGCGTGGCATGCTTCAGCGGGGATTATCCCGTGGCCTTTACCGAAGAATTTCGAAAAGACTGCTTTGAAAGCCTTTAGGACATCGAGAAACCATGGAGACACAAGCTGCACAGGAATTACCGGCCAAGCCGGCTCTCCCGTTGAGCCGTAAGGATCTGGTGCGCATCGCCAAGGATGTGCTCCACATCGAGGCCGAAGGCATCCTCACCTTGATCGAACATGTGGACGAGTCGTTCGCCCAGGCCGTGGAGATGATCCTGGAATCCACGGGCCGGGTGATCGTCACCGGCGTGGGAAAATCCGGGATCGTGGGCCGAAAGATCGTCGCCACCCTCAGCAGCACCGGCACCCCGGCCCTTTTCCTTCATCCCGTGGAAGCCATGCACGGGGATCTGGGCATGGTGCGCCCGGAAGATATCGTTCTGGCCCTTTCCAACAGCGGCGAGACGGACGAAATCAATTTCATCCTGCCGAGCCTCCGGGCCATGGGAACAAAGATCCTGGCCTTCACGGGCAACCTCCATTCCACGCTGGCCAAGCACAGCGATCTGGCCATCTATACGGGCGTTCCCCGGGAAGCATGCCCCCTGGGGCTGGCCCCCACGGCCAGTTCCACCGCCATGCTGGCCATGGGGGACGCTCTCGCCGTGGCGCTCATCAAGGTGCGCGATTTCAAGGCCCGGGACTTCCGCCGGTTCCACCCCGGGGGCCAACTGGGCCGTCAACTCCAGGCCCGCGTCTCGGATCTCATGCGCTGCGGGGAGGCCGTCCCCGTGGTCCATCCCCAATGTGGCCTGATCGACGCAGTGCGACACATTTCCAGGAAGGGACTGGGGGCCACTCTGGTCGCCGACGCCGCGGGGGCGCTCGTGGGCATCCTGACGGACGGAGATCTTCGACGGGCCATCGAGAATCTGGGGACCCTGGACGGCAGGACCGTGGGGGACGTCATGACAAGATCGCCGAGAACGATCCCACCTGACATCAAGGTGGGAGAGGCCATCGAGATCATGGAAAGACACCTGGTCACCGTGCTGCCCGTCACCGACGCCCACAACCGTATCCTGGGGATCCTGCACCTGCACGACCTGCTGGGAAAGGGCCGCATCCGCTTTTCCACCTGAGGGGAAACCATGACCGGCTGCCGAATCCGGGGACTTCTTTGCCGACTCTTCATCCCGAAAGACTGGGAAGCGGTCCGGTGGAGAGCGTTCCTGGGCTCTCTCGCCCCCTATGCGGACGGGTTTGTCATCGATCCGCCCTTTTGGGATCCGGTGCGGCGCGGCCCCTGCTTGCAACCTCTGGATCTGGAAGTCGTGGAAAAAATCCTCGGGCTGTTGCCCGCCGACCGTCCCCTGCTCGTGCGCATCACCGGCAGGGACCGCCAAGAAACCGCTTCCCACCTGCAGCGGCTGGACCAAAAACTGAAATCCACCGATCAGTACAACCAGGTGGTCTGGCTCGACACGCCTCTGGCTTACCATAGCAACCGCGGGCTGCCGGACGTGCTCCACCAGTTGGCCTCCCTGACGAGGCGTCCCTTTGCCCTGGAAAACGACCCGGACCGGGTGCGCCCCTTCAAGGCGTGGACAAGCCACGTGAATCTTCGGACCAGCGTCCTGAAACAGCTGGCGGAAAACCCGCGCCTCATCGCACTCATCCACCACGGGTCCCTCCGGCGCTCCCTCAACTACGCCAAGGCCGTGGTGAGGCGGAGGGACTTTTGCCTTCTGGACGGCGACGAGGCCGGCTTTCTGGACTATCCCAGCACCACCGGCGTCGTGTCCGCTTCGTCCAACGTCACGGCCCCCGTCTGGGCCGCCCTCCTGGAAAGAAAGAGCCTGAGCGCCCGTGCGGAACACATGGAAAGTTACATGGAAGCCATGGCGATCCTGCAGGAATGTCTGCAACTCCTGTCCCCCCGGCCTGTCGATGCCCTTGCGGGATGGCTCCATGCCATGGGATACTTGACGGCGGCACCCGATCTGAGCGAGGAAGCCCGGATGCAGTTGCACCGCTTCTTGGACCATCTGCCGAGCGCATGTATTCACAATTGCTGACATTCATCATCGCCCTGCTCCTGTTTTCCATCCAGGAGCCCGGGCGTGAAAGTCTCCGCCCTCCCGTCCAGACCCTCTTTCTGGGCGCGGCGGTTTTCGCCGCCTTCGCCCTATTGTGCGCCTGGTCCTTCCGGGTGCTGCTCCGAAGGCTCCATCGCGGAGATCCCCCTTCCCTCATCTCTCTGCGCTATCACAGGACCCAGTCCCGGCTGGCCATTCTCGCCCTGGGGGTTCTGGCCTTCGACGTGTACATTCTGGACATCAAGTTCTTCCTCCAGCACCTCCCGGGCTTTCAGCGCTTTTTCACCGTTTCGGGCATGGTGGGACTGGGCCTCTACCTGCTGCACCTGACCGTGGTCTGGTACTGGGCCTATCCGGTGCATCAGGCGATCTACCGATCGGAAACCAGCCGGGGTTCCTTCCTGAAAGGGCACCTGTCCTTCTACAGCGCCCTGCTCATTCCCTGGTTCCTTATCGCCCTGGTTTCCGACCTGCTTCAGTTCGTGAGGATGCCCGCGGTCTTTCAGTCGGAACCGGGCCAAATCGTTCTCTTCGGTTTTGTTTTCTGCCTCTTTCTTTGTTTCTCTCCCTACCTGGTGGTCCGCTTCTGGGGCTGCGAGCCGCTTCCACGGTCTTCGGTCCGAAACGAACTGGAAGATTTTTGCCGGCGGCGCGGCTTTCGCCTGGGGGATTTTCTGTTGTGGCCTCTCTACGGCGGGGACCATCTCACGGCGGCCGTTCTGGGGGTTTTGCCGAAGCTTCGCTATATTCTCATCACCCGTGGACTCCTTCAGCTTCTCAGCGTCGAAGAGCTCAAAGCCGTGGTTTCCCACGAGATGGGCCACGTCAAACGCCTCCACGCCATCTTCTACCTTTGCCTTTTCATCGCCTATGCCGTCGTGTCTTACGCCTTCCAGGACATCATCCTGCTCCTGCTGCTCAGGCAACAAACAGTCCTGGCCTGGGCCACCTCGTCCAAGCCCCTGGATCATTCGCTGTTCGCCATGACCTACAGCCTTCCGATCCTGATCCTGCTCGTCCTCTATTTCCGGTATCTTTTCGGTTACTTCATGCGCAACTGCGAGCGCCAGGCCGATCTCTTCGCCTTGCAGGTGGTGGGCCACCCCTTCACCCTGGTGTCGTCGCTTCAGAAGATCGCCTTTCACAGCGGCCAGATCGAAGATCTTCCCAGCTGGCACCATTTCAGCATCCGCCAGAGGATCCACATGCTCCTGGCCGCCCATGAAGACCCCCGGTTGATCGCCGCACACAATCGAAAACTGGTGCGATCGGCACTCATCTTCTTCGCCGCCCTGGGGATCGTCACCTCGGTGGGCATCCGTTTCCAGCAGTCGGAAACCGTTCAGGGCTGGCGCCATGAAGTCCGGCTCCACATCCTGGAAAACGAGCTCCACCTCAAGCCCCGCAACCCAGACCTGTACATGGCCTACAGCGGCGTGCTCCTGGAAAAGAAGCGATTCAGCGACGCGGCCGTGGTGCTGGAAAGGGCGCTGGAGTTCGCCCCCGACCATCCGGGGATCCTCAACAACCTGGCCTGGCTCTACGCCACCTCCCCGCCCCCCTACCACAAGCCCAAGGAAGCTCTGGACCTGGCCCTGAAGGCCGCCACCCTCAAACCGGACCCCTACATTCTGGACACGCTGGCCGAAGCCTACTTCATCAACGGTCGGACCCGCGACGCCCTTGTCATCATCCGCCAGGCCATCGCCCAGAAACCGTCCAACCTGGACTACTACCTGGAGCAGGAAAGGAAATTTCTGGAGGCCCTGGAGAAGGAAGAGCAGGGTGGATCCCGCTTAAAACCGGGCGATTAGGAGCCTACCCAGGAGCCTGTCCGACAACCCTGCAAACCGTCATTTCCGCGCGCAAGGATGACCGCGTTTCTCGTAGCGCAGCCCTTCAGGGCTGCGGAGGAATCCCCGGTTTTCGGATAGGCCATCGCATCCGGCCTGCGACTTCAAGGGGTTACGATGGCCCTTTCCGCGGGGCTGAGGCCCCGCGGCTACGATGAGAGAGGGAGTTCCCGGCCTTCTAAGCCGGAAAAACATTCTCGGACAGGCTCCTAGAGGCTGTTTTCCTGGGAGCGCGGGCGGGAAGCCCGCCCCTACATGAACCCATTGCCCCGGGGATAGGGGCGGGGTTTATCCCCCCCTTGCGCAGTGATAAGGAACGGAGTGTACACCAGGAAAGCAAAAGCCCCTTCCGTTCGGGAAGGGGCTTCGTCGCATTGGGGAGAGCCTTGCGACGGCTTTCCGTGAAGAGGCGAATCAGAAGCGACTGATGATGGCAAACAGGTGGGCCACTTCGGACAAGGGGGCATTGATGTTGGCCCTGTGGTTGGCGATGAAGCCGTCCAGATCCCCATCCAGAACGATCCACGGATCCATTTCCTCCACGCGGTGCAGCTCATGGAGGATCTCATCCATGATGTCCACGGCGTCGATGGTGACCAGCTGATCCTTGAAGCCCACGCGGGCCACCTTGAGGACCTCGTACATCACGTGGGCCACCCCCTTGGCATAGTAGAAGTAGTCGTCCACCTCGAAGAAGCTCACCGGGCTCCCGTCGCCGTGGCGGTCGATGATGAGGCTTTTGTTCACATTGCCCAGCAGGTCCCCGTAGGAGGTGATGAGTGACATGAAGTTGTCCACCCGATAGTAGAAACTCCGCCTGCCCGTCTTGAGCTTTTCGAGAAACTTCCTCAAGTGCTCCACGGCTTCCGAGTAGGAACTTTCGGCGGAAGGGAACCAAAAGAGGGTGGCCTTGTTCATGAAAAGATTGAGGGCGTTTTCCAGGTCTCTATCGTAGGTGTCCGCCTCTCCCATCCGGGTCAGGCTGTCCTTGAGGCGCAGGGTGGTGAAGCGCATGGCCTCCAGGACGCCCAGCTGGTAGTTGTTGATATTGTCCGTGAAACGCCCCAGGATGAGATCGTTGGGGCGCCAACCCAGAAAGCGCCCGTTGAGTTCGTGTTCCATGAGATTGATCATGGTCTCCACGAAAGTGACACCCGGCGTGGGAGAGATTTCCGGCAGGTGCACTCCCTCTCCTTCCCCATGCAGAGCCTCTGCCAACGGTGCATGGGCGGCGGGGGCTCCCGGTTTTTCTTCCCCGTGGCTTGGCAGGAGCGGAGTGGCCGGGACGCCGTGGGGTGCCGGTTCCCGGATGGGCGCGAGGCTCGTGCCCTTGCCCGCACTCTGAGCCGCCGTCTTTCCGTGGGGCGCAGGGGCGGCAGGCTGCACCGAATCGGGCTGAGGCGCCTCATGGCCTTCGGGCGACGCTTTCTGCGGTGCCTGGGAGGTGGTCCCATGATCCTGCGGGGTCATGGTGCCGGAGGGTCGCTGCCCCGACGGTTCCAAGGAATGCTTTTGCAGGGCCAGCGCCTGGTGGGGCCCTGCGGAGAGCAACCAGAAAAGAACGGCCACGCCCGCCGCCACAACGGCGATTCGCCTCAGGCGCCCACATGAACATCCAAAAGGCAGTTGCCTCTGTCGGACCATTTTCTGCTCCTTCTTTCCCAAAGCCTATCGCGATTCACCATAATACGTGGCACACGAATCCTTGGATTCCCAAGCAGACACGCTGTGGACCCAGCGGTGGTCTCCATTGACGCGCGCGGACAGATTTTCGAAAAGAAACCGGGCAATGTACTCGGAGGAAGGGTTGCGTTCCTTAAAATAAGGCAGGTCGTTCAGATATTGGTGATCCACGAGCTGCAAGACATCCCGAGTGGCCTGTTTCAGCTCACCGAAATCCAGCAGCACGCCCGCATCATCCAACCGATCACCCCGCACGACCACTTCCACCTTCCAGTTGTGGCCATGGAGGTTTTCACATCGACCGCGGAAATTCCTCAGGTTGTGAGCGGCAGCAAAATCACTGATGATCTTTACTTCGTACATGGGCGTTCTCATCTTTCCGTGAAAGCGGCAACCGGCGAGCAGCCAAAAACCATTTTCCTTCGAACAGTTATGTCCATTAAACTCGATGGCCCTTTCTTTGTCAATCGCCATCGCCGCCGCCGATTTTGCCTATTGACAGGTGGGGAAAGATTTTCTAGATATAGCGGCGCCGTGGCGGTGTAGCTCAGTTGGTCAGAGCATGCGGCTCATATCCGCAGTGTCCGGGGTTCAAGTCCCTGCACCGCCACCAAGCCAGGACCAGCTCATGGGGTCGCCCTAGGGGGTGACCCCATTTTTTTGTTGAAAACCGAGAGATTATCCATTATTAGCCAAGAAACTGGACGGAACGATCGGACCTTCCACCGCCCCCAAGCGATGATCGACGATGGACAACGAGGAAAGAAAGGACGCATCATGACCCTGACCAAGGCTCACATCGTGGAGAATCTCTTTGCGGAAAACGTCTTCACCAAAGCCCAGTCCGCCCAGATCATCGAGACCCTTTTCGAAATCATCAAGCAGACCTTGGAGGAGGGCGAGGACGTTCTCATCAGCGGTTTCGGCAAGTTCAGCGTCAAGGCCAAGAACCAGAGGCGCGGAAGGAACCCCCAGACCGGAGAGCCCATCATCCTTCCGCCCCGCCGCGTGGTGACCTTCAAGTGTTCCGGTGTGCTTCGCGAAAAGATCAACCACGGCGCATAAGAACGTATCCGTGAATCCGCAACCGCGTTGATCCGGAAGAGCACCGCCAATGAACGCCGATAGACGCAAATGAAATGACGGTGGCATAGGAGCGGCGAAAGCCGCGAAACGGTTAACGGGCCATTCAACGGCGGGGCGGCCACCCGCTCATGGCGCCTTGCGACGCTCCCACAGAGGGGAGAAAGCTCCCACAGGGTGGGCAGGTCCGGTGCAGGTTCTTTCATATGGGCGGGGTGACGAGCCTCGCCATGATCATCACATTCCCCCCACGAGGTCCCATGAATGCTGAGGTGCTGACCGTCGAACGGCAAGAGGGCGGCCTCGCCACATGCACCCCGTCCGCACCTCTTGTGATCAGCACCAGCCGCCGGTACCACGAAGCCTTCACCCAGCTCCTGTCGGATCCCCATGTGCAAACCATCGTGTTGGACATGACGGCGGTTTCGACCCTGGACAGCGCCGGAGCCGCCGTTCTCAGGAATTTGCAAAAGACCTGCCGGGCCCGTGGAATCTCCCTGGAATTGACCCGCTTGGAAGACCAGGTGGAATCCTTTCTGCGCTTTAGCGGATTCTTCGAGGAACCGCCTCCGCCTCCACCCGCGACATCCGCAAAACCCCCTCCGGTTGTGGAACGGGTGGGAGCCGGCGCCGTGGAGCTGTGGAAGGACACCCGGGATCTCATCCAATTCATCGGCAGCGTGACGGTGGCCGTGGGCCCGTGTTGTCTGAATCCCAAGCGGTTCCGCCCCCGAGAGATCCTCTACTACGTGCAACGCTCCGGATCGGAAGCCGTGCCCATCGTCTTCCTGGTCAGCTTTCTCATGGGCCTGATCATGGCCTTCCAGGCGGCCGTGCAGCTTCGCCAGTTCGGGGCCAACATCTTCGTGGCCGACCTGGTGAGTCTGGCCCTGACCCGCGAACTGGGCCCCCTCATGACGGCCATCATCCTGGCCGGGCGCTCCGCGGCGGCCTTCGCCGCGGAAATCGGCACCATGAAGGTGAACGAAGAGGTGGACGCCCTGACCGTCATGGGCTTCAACGTGACGGAATTTCTCATCATGCCCAAGGTGATGGCCCTCGCCGTGAGCGGGCCGCTGCTGACCATCTTCGCCAACGCTTCGGGCATTGTGGGCGGGATCGTGGTGGGAGTGCTCAGCCTGGACCTCACCCCCGCCAGCTTCATCACGGAAGTCTGGCAGATCCTGACCGTGGGGGATGTGGCCGGAGGGCTGGTGAAGAGCTTCGCCTTCGCTCTGGTCGTGGCCCTGGTGGGATGTTTCCGGGGACTTCAAACGGAACGAACCGCCGACAGCGTGGGGCGCATGACCACTTCGGCCGTGGTCACATCCATCTTTCTCATCATTTTGACCGATGCCGTCTTCACGGTCCTCTTCCATGTCTTTTCGTGGTAGTGTGAGAAGGTACGATCCATGAAAGGCGAAAAGACCCCAGCGCAGCCGGAACAGGCGGTCGTTCGGGCCGAAAACCTGACTGTCGGCTACGGCGACACCCCCATCCTGAAAGGGGTGACTTTCCACGTGGCGGAAGGGGAGATCGTCACCATCCTGGGTGGGAGCGGCTGCGGCAAGAGCACGCTTCTCAAGGCCCTGATCGGATTGCTGCCCCCCCTGGAGGGTTCCGTTTGGGTGGCGGGCCACAACATCGCGGGACCGGACAGGGAAACGGCTCTGGAGGCGGCCCGGAAGAAGATCGGGGTGCTTTTTCAATCGGGCGCCCTGTTGGGGTCCTTCACCCTGGCGGACAATGTGGCCCTACCGCTTACGGAATTCACCGATCTTCCCGGCGTCCTGATCGAGGAGATCGTTCATACGAAGCTGGAGGCGGTGGGGCTGGCCGATTACGCCCACTACATGCCCATGGAATTGAGCGGCGGAATGAGAAAGCGTGCGGCCCTTGCCAGGGCCATGGCCCTGGACCCCCAGATCCTCTTCTGCGACGAGCCCTCGGCCGGCCTGGATCCGGTGACCGCTGCGGAATTGGACAGCCTGTTGCTCAACCTGAACGAGGCCCTGGGCATCACCATGGTGGTGATCACCCACGAACTGGCCAGCATCCTGGCCATCAGCAGACGATCCATCATGCTGGACAAGGAAGCCAAGGGAATCATCGCCCAGGGTTCTCCCCGGGATCTCATGGAAAGGAGTGAAGATCCCAAGGTTCGCGCCTTTTTCCACCGTAACCCGGCGCTGCTGCACACTTCGGCGGAAGCGGCCGGCCCGTGAAAGGAGGAGGCTCTTTGTGGGACGGCCCGTGAACACCTTCAAGATCGGCCTTTTTGTGATCCTGTGCGGAGGCCTCGGCCTCGTGGCGCTCATCTGGCTGGGCGCTTCCCACTTCTTTGAAGAGAAAGCCACCTACGTCACCTATTTCGCCGAATCCGTCAAAGGGCTCCAGCAGGACGCCATCGTGAACTACCGCGGAGTGGCCGTGGGACGGGTCGCCTCGGTGGAGCTGGCCCCCGACGGCCGGCTGATCCAGGTGGTCATGCACCTGCGCCCCGACTTCCCGGTGGACGACACTTTGGCCATTCGACTGCGGGAACAGGGACTCACCGGCCTCAGGTTCCTGGAAATCGACACGGCACCGGCGGACGTGGACCGAGCCACCCCCTCTCTGGATTTCACCCCCCCCTACCCGCTCATCCGCTCCTACCCCTCCGAGATCGAGCAGTTGAAGGGAGCCTTCGAGAGCATCTACACGAAAATCGTCTCCCTGGATCTGGAAGGGCTCACCGAAAGATGGAAGCAAGTGGGGGAGACCGTCAACCGAATCTTCGGGGGCACGGATCTTGAGACCACGTTGAGAAACGTTCGGGAAGACACCGAACGCCTCAAGGTGCTGCTGGACCGGGCCGACAGAGTGCTGGGAGAGGAGGACTTGAAGGAGATCGTTCAGAATACGCGGAAAGCCACCCAGAGCCTTCGTATCCTGGCCGGTCTCGTGGAAAAGTCCGCCTCCCGGGGTGATCTCCAGGGGGGCTTCCGCGATCTGGGCGCTACCGTGGCGGCCGCCCGCCGCGCCGCCGAAACCCTGTCGAAACGCCTGGAGGAGATCCCGCCCGGTACCCTCCAGCATACCTCCCGGGACATGCAGGCACTGATGCAGGACGGCCGCGCCATGGTGTCTCAGTGGCGGACGGGAACCAACGAGACCCTGGTTCTGCTCAATCAGAACCTCTATTCCCTGAGGCTGCTCTTGGATCAGCTGGTGGTGCTGGCCAGAACCCTTAAGGAAGAACCCAATCGGGTGCTTTTCACCACCAACCCCCAGGATCCCTTCGAGGAAAAGAAGAAATGATGCGGCAATCCATGGTCAGGCTCGCGGCTCTATCCGGAGTCTTGGTTCTCATGGCGGGCTGTGCGCCCCTTTTCCACCCGTCGGCCCCGCCCACCTACTACGCCCTGAATGTGCCGGCTCCCCAGGACCTTCCCTGCCCCCGAAAAGAGGCCTCCCTGTGCGTCTGGCCCTTCGCAGCCTCCCAGCCTTACGACCGCACCGAGATGGTCATCGCCTCCAATGCCCACCAGATGCTCTTCTCGTCTCAGCACCGCTGGGTCGCCGCCCCCGGCGAGATGCTGGCGGAACAGATCGCCACGGCTCTTTCCGCGGGCGGCCCCTTCCAAACGGTGGTCATGCCCGGAAATCCCGCCGCCCCGCCCTCCTGGAACCTGTCGGGGCATATCCACCGCTTCGCCCTGTCGAGGAATTCCGACAAGGTGAACGCCGAGTTGGATGTGAGGGTGGTCTTGTGGAAAGAGGGCACTCACCGGGAGGTTCGGTTCCAAAAGACGTATGGGATGAAGGAAGAAGTACAAGGGACGGTGAGGCCCGAGCTTTTTGCCGAGGCCATGAGCCGGGCGGTGGGACGGCTGGTGGAGCGGTTGGCCCGGGACCTGTGCGCGGCCGTGGCCGGCCCCAGCCCCGATTCTCCCCCCCGACCTTAGGAGCTTGCCCGACAAAGCCTCTTCGGATCAAGAGGCCGGGGCTTCAGTCGTCCAGGCACCGGGTTTCGATGCGCCGAGCCACGTGTTCCACCCGCTTCTTGAGATGGCTGTTCTTTCGCCCCAATTCCTGGTCCACCTTCTTGATGGCGTAGATGACGGTGCTGTGACTGCGGCCGAATGCCTGGGCGATGGCGTTGAGCGATTCGGAGGTGTATTTCCGGCATAGATACATGGCCAGTTGCCGGGCTTCCGAGACCTTCTTGTTGCGGGCCTTGGAGCGCAGCTCCTCCAGGCTCACCCCGAAGCTTGTGCAGACGGCTTCCGCGACGTGAGGAATATCCAAAGAAGGAAGGTAATCCAACATGGCCTGGGTGACCTCCCGGGCCAGATCCATGGAAATGGGCCTGCCCAGGATGCTGCTCTTGGCAAGCATCCCCACCAGGCAGCTTTCCAGCCGGCGAACGTCGGACGTGATACGGTCCGCCAGGAACTCCACCACGTCCATGGGCAGCTCCACGCCGTCGTAGGCCGCCTTTCGGCGGATGATCTCCTTACGGGTGGCGAAATCGGGCCGCTCGATGGGGGCCACAAGGACCCCGCCCAATCGGGATCTCAGTTCATGGTTCAGCTTGGGGATGTCGTTGGGGGCCGTCTTGCCGGTACAGATGATGCGCCGCCCCCGGTCCAGGAGTTCGTCCAGGGTGTAGACCAGTTCGTCCTGGATCTTCTTCTTGCCGCTGAAGAATTCCACCTTTTCCAGCAACAGGACATCACACCCGTCCCGGTAGCGGCTCTTAAAGTCTTCGATCCGGTCCCTCTTGAGTGCCCGGATCATCTCATTGGCAAACTGCTCGGCCGTGACATACCGCACGCGGGTGGCCGGTTGGCTGGTCATCAACAGGTTTCCCACGGCATGGGTCAGGTGGCTCTTGCCCAACCCGGGATCCGCCATGAGGTAGACGGACTGGTTGTACAGGCTTTGCTGCCCCGCCATGGCCAGGCAGGTGGCGTAGGCGAAATGATTGGAACGCCCGACCACGAACTGATCGAACGTGAACCTGGGATTGAAAGGAGACCGGAGCTTCTGGCCCACATCCCTGAAGGACAGCTGCCGAGGCCCCTGGTGCGCATCCTCGGGGATCTGCCAATCGTCGGCCTCCTCTCTTTCCAGGAGGGGATCTTCGGAGACCAGCTCCAAGCGCACCTGTTCCAACTGCGGAAACCGGTCCCGCCCCACCGTCAGGATTCTCGAAACGAGATGGTTCCGAACCCAGTCTCTGTGCAGGGAATTTCTGCATCCCAGGATCAAGACCTGCCCATCGAATTGCAAGAAACGGAGCGTGGCGACCCACAAATCGTATTGCCCTCGCGAAAGACCGTCCTTCAGCCTTTCCTGTACCGCTTCCCATTCTGTGAGCATCCTGTCCATGGTCCTCCGAGATCGCTTCGAGTTTCCCGTAACCGCCCACTGGGCAACACCAAGCCGCTCCACACCCGCGAAAGGCACAAACCAGAGTCGGGGTAGTGGCACGGAACACGGCCAAGGGCGAATGAGCAATGTTTTCTCAGCATGTGCGGGAGAAGGAAAAGCCACCGGCCGTGCACCCAAGAAACCCGGAAGCACCGGCACGGTGATGTCATAGATAGGCGGATTGCCGTTCACCGTCAAAGTCACTCTGGCTGAATTTGGCCTCCTTTCCCCATCTTCGCTCTGGGGATGTTTCTGCTTTTGATGCAGGGATGTTACAGTCAAGGCTCATTCAACTACTTGACTCTTCAGACTCTTTGGGATCGAGGCTTTTCGATCGGAATATCGAGTTGTTGTTCCCCCACTCGCTCGAATCGCAACATTAGAATTCCCCCTGGAACTCCTCTTTTCTCTCCCATTTGCACTTTTTCGACGATTAGGTGACAAGCGTGGGGGGACAGCTCCTCCCGCATTGAATAATCAATTCTTTATGGTAGGGTAGGCGAAAGAGGAAATTCGAAACGAAGGAGGTCCAGGTTCGTGGGTGCGATCCCCTCTGTGGCTCAATGCTTGGAATTGTTGGAAAAGGCCCAGGTGCCTCCCCACATCAGGGAACACAGTCGAAAAGTGGCATTGGTGGCGGAAGTGTTGGCCTCGCACCTCAACCGGAACAGCCACCGCGTGAACGTGGATCTGGTGCGGGCAGGCGGACTCCTGCACGACATCGCCAAGGGGCTCTCCCTGCAGACAGGGGAAAACCACGCCCAGCTCGGCTACTCCCTCTTGCGCCGCTGGGGATGGGACCAGGTCGCTCCCATCGTGCGGGACCACACTCTGATGGATCCCGCCATGGCCCGAGGACCCGTCACCGAGTCCGTCCTGGTCAACTACGCCGATAAGCGAGTGAAACACGACCGCATCGTGGGGCTGGAAGAGCGTTTCGAAGACCTGATCCTGCGGTACGGCAGGACAGAGGCGATCCGGGAAGATCTCAGGCGCCGCTTGGAACTCTATCGGATCCTGGAAGGGAGGATCTTCTCCCACACCCCGCTGACTCCGGAAGAGCTACCCCGATTCGTGAATTCAAGAGATCTGTTGGGCACCCTGGGCCGGGACCCGGCATGCCCGGAGATGTCCATTTACTGAAGATGCCCGGGGCCACGGCTGTGTGCCCCGCAGGGAGAACAGCCCCATATTCATCATGTCCTCAAGGGAAGGAACGTCATGAGTGAAAGCAAGCTTCGGGTCGCCCTTTTGGCGGGGGGCGTTTCCGCCGAACGGGAGGTGTCCCTCAAGAGCGCGCAGCAGGTCTACGAGGCGCTGGACAAGACCAGGTACGAAGTTCGCCGGTACGATCCCAGGGATGATTTGCCACGACTTGTCCAGGATGCTTCTTCCATCGACGTGGCCCTGGTGATCCTTCATGGCCGGCTGGGAGAAGACGGAGCCATCCAGGGCTTCCTGGAATGCCTGGGCATTCCCTACCATGGAAGCGGGGTCCTGGGCAGCGCCGTCGCCATGAACAAGATCGTCAGCAAGCACCTTTACCAGCAGGCCGGGCTGCCCGTTGCGCCTTATGCCATTGCGGACCGGAAGGCGCCTCCGCCGTCGCTTCAGGAGCTTGTGGATTCCCTGGGGCTGCCCCTGGTCGTCAAGCCGGAACACGAAGGATCCAGCATCGGCCTGAGCATCGTGAAGAAGGAAGGGGATCTTGCGGACGCGCTGGAAAAGGCCTGGCGCTACGACAAGAGGTGCCTGGTGGAAAAGTTTGTCGCGGGCACGGAAATCACGGCGGGGGTCCTGGGCAACCATGACCTGGAAGCCCTTCCCTTGGTGGAAATCATCCCCGGGGAGGGCTACGAATTTTTCGACTACGACGCCAAGTACACTCCGGGAGCCACCCGGGAGATTTGCCCGGCCCGGGTACCCGAGGATATCAAGCGCAAGGCCCAGGATTATGCCCTCCGCGCCCACAGGGCCCTGTGCTGCCGCGGCTACAGCCGAACGGACATGATCGTTTCCCGCGAAGGGGAAATCGTCGTGCTGGAGACCAACACGATCCCGGGGATGACCGCGACGAGCCTCTACCCCCAGGCCGCAGCGGCCGCCGGAATCAGCTTCAGTCGGCTCCTGGACCGGCTCATTGAACTGGCCTTGGAAAAGGATTAGAGGCGATTCCTGACCCCGGCGAGGCTCAGGACGCCTTCTTCTTGGTGAAATTCCCTCGGGGCGCGCCCACGTTGTCGAAGGCGGAATTGAAATTCCGGTACAGGGAGTGGTAGTCGCGGATGCGGTGCCACTTCTTGATGTAGCCTTCGGGCAATTCCTCCACGAGCTCAATGCCGTCCCACTGTCGGGGATTGGGGAAGGCGTAATAGGGAAGATCCTTGGGGAGTCCCCGGACAAAGACCACCTGGGGCGTGGTCCATTCCAGATGCGCCAGAAAGAGCCGGTGCATGCCGTCGTTGATGATTGGGATCACCCTCCCGTTCCGCTCCACGGACTCTTCCACGATGGGCGGCAGCACATCGATGGGCCCTTCCGCCCCTTCCACCCACACCTTGAGATAGCCGTTCAGGCGGAAAAGGTCGTATCCGAAACGCTCCAGTTCCCACTTGAGATGCCGGACCTTCTGGAGTTCCTGGACCAGCACGTAGCGCTGGGCCGGGTACATGTCTTCCGTGGACATCTCTTCCAAGCTGATGGCCGCATCTTTGTACACCAGCACCTCGGGGCGCTTGAGCAGCGTCACCCGGCGCAGCCGCTCCAGAAGATCCTCGGCACCAAAATGATCGACCCTGACAACGCGAACGTCCATGGTGTGTGCATGCTCCCAAAACAGCAAAGCCCGCTGGTGGCGGGCTTTGCCTGAAGCTTGGGGGGGTGGCCCCCAAAAAATGGATGATGGCTCATGGTGGCGAGGCCCAGAATCGAACTGGGGACACGAGGATTTTCAGTCCACTGCTCTACCGACTGAGCTACCTCGCCGAAACCGAGGGCGAAATTACAGGATCGCCCGTGAAGTTGTCAAGCACTTTATGGGAAAGGGCTCCCGAGCCACTACTTCTCCTCCTCTTCATCCTCGTCCGGCTCCAGGATCAGACCATCTTCCAGCTCCAGGATGAGCCCCGCCTCTTCCGGCAAAATCTCCACCTGACCGGAGGCACTGCTCTGTTCGGCCTCATCGTCGTCCAGGGTCTCGTCCTCGGAGATTTCGTCAAACTCTCCCAGATCCAGTTCCAGAGGCGCACCGTCTTCTTCCGGAGCCCTCTGTTCATCCACACTTTCCAACACGAATTCCTGAACGGCCACCCCTTGATCGTCCTGCTCCAAGACCACCACCGTGTCTTCGCCTTCCTCCGGCTCGTCAGGCCCCTCGATCCGATCCATCAGCTCCTCCGCCGACTCCAGCTCCCGGCGAAGCTTGTCCAGGCTCTCCTCGGCCAGTTGGTCTTCATCGTCCAATTCATAGACCACCTCGCCTTCCTCTTCGGCTTCCCCCACCGGTTCGATGCCCAGACTCAACTCGTTCTCGGAAAAGGAAGCCGCCGTGTCCTGCCCATCCGCTTCCTCCAGGGCTCCCAGGTCCAGAACCAGCTCATCCCCGTCAGCGGCTCCCAGCGGGACTTCCGGAGCGGCGTCGCCCTCTGGTTCGGGCAGAACCACCTCCTCCTGCTCCTCTTCGTCCAGCAACTCCAGCGTCAGTTCCCCGTCGGTCTCCGAAGCTTGGGCCGCCAGGTCGATCTCGTCGATCACGTCCAGGGAAATCTCCTGGGCTTCGTCGGACAGGGCCTCCTCGGGCTGAGGAACATAGGGACTGGTCAGGGCCTCGATGGCCTTGGCCACGAACGCCGGCACTTCCGGGCGAAAATCGAACAGATTGAGTTCCCGGCGCACGGCGCCGAGATCCGTTCCACACTTCTTGCAAGCATCCAGATAATCAAAGCTCACAAAGCCGCACTTGCTGCATCTCATGGCCCTATCCTCGTCTTTACGGGTTCATGGTATGGCTCTGCTCGCCCCAGAGCAGCTGCACGCCGGCAGCCATGGCAACGCACGCCGTCTCGAATCTCAGGATGTGCGGCCCGAGGGACACCGGGATGAATCCTCGATCTCGAAACATGGCCACCTCCCCGGGCTCCCATCCCCCTTCCGGCCCCACCGCACAGACCAGGTGTCGCGCCATGGGATGGGCCCGCCATACCGAAAGAAGGCTCCGGCGGGGTTGTGCCTCGAAAGCCAGCAATCCCAAGAATTCAGGGGCACCTTGCCGACCGACGGCCTCCAGCAAGTGCCGAGGCGAATCCACCACATCCAGGTCCGGCAGCCACGCCCTTCCGCACTGGCACAGGGCTTCCCGAGCGATCTTGATATAGCGCGAAATCCTTTTCTCCTTCCGTTCTCCCTCCAGGGCGTATTGGCTCCGTCGAGCACGGAAGCACAGAAGGCGGGTCACCCCCAGTTCCACCGCCTGCCGGACCACCGCATCCATCCGGTCGGACTTGGCCAGAGGCACGGCCAGGCAGATGCCCAGCGGGGGCGGATCCGTGACGTGCCAGCTCTCGGGGACAACCACGGCCTGTCCGCCGCGGCACTCCTGGATGCGGGTGGTTGCGGACAAGCCCCGACCATTGCAGACCTCAACCCGGGCGCCGGGGCCCATCCGCAGCACGCGCAGAAGGTGGTGGGACGTCTTCTCGTCCAGAAGAATCTCGTCCTGGCCTTCTTTCAGATCCTCTTGAAAGAACCTTCTGCGCGTCATCGGGTCCGTGTGTCCGTGTGTCCGTAATCCGTGATCCGTAATCCGTGATCCGTGGTCCGTAATCCTTAATCCTTAATCCTTAATCCTTAATCCTTAATCCTTAATCCGTGATCCGTTCGCCGCGGCCTGTTGTCTGTCGGCTGCAGCCGGCCCATCTCCCTCTTCCGGAGGGAAACGGGGAGATTACCCGGACAAGAGGCCGAAATACCATCGAACCCAAGTCTTACCCCAGAAAAGATAACAGAGGGCCGCCAGGGACAGGAAGGGCCCGAAGGGGATGCGTGCGGCCATTCCCTGGCCCCGACGGAGCATCACCGCCAGGCCGACCACCGTCCCCACCACGGAAGATAGGAAAATGGTGAATAGAACCCCCTGCCAGCCTGTAAAGGCCCCGATCATGGCGAGCAGTTTGATATCCCCGCCGCCCAAGCCGTCCTGTTTCCGGAGCACCTGGTAGGCCCAGGCCACGGCGTAGAAAAGGCCGCCTCCCAGGAGCACTCCCATCACCGAATCGATCCAGGTGATGTGGCTTCCCACGAAGGACGCGGCCAGCCCCACTGTCAGCCCGGAAAGGGACAAGACGTCCGGAATGAGATAGGTATCCAGGTCGATGAAGGCGATGAGAACCAGCAGGGCCGCAAAGACAAAGAAGACGAAAAAGGAAACCCCCAGGCCGAATTGCCGGTAGAGCAGAAACACCAGGACGCCTGTGAGCAGCTCCACCAGCGGGTATCGCAGCGAGATGCGCGCGTTGCAGTGTCGGCACCGCCCCCGGAGCAGCAGGTAGCTCAAGAGCGGGATGTTGTCGTACCAGGCGATGCCCGATCCGCAGGAAGGGCACCGGGATCCCGGCGACACGATGGACTCTCCCCGGGGCAGCCTGTGGATCACCACGTTGAAAAAACTCCCCAGGCAGCACCCCAGAGCGAAAAAGAAGAAACGGAAAATGGGCTCCATACTCCCGTGATCCATCGTTCCCGCAACGCCCCTTGTCAGGTATCGCTGAACTTGTATCCGCATCCCGGCCGGGCGCACGTGTAGGTCCTGTCGCCCTTCTTGCTCACCCGTTCCACCATGGCCGGGGATCCGCATTGGGCGCAGGTGATGGCGACCGGTCGGTTCCACAGTACAAGATCACAGTCCGGATAGCGGTTGCACCCGTAGAATTTCCGGCCCCGCTTGCTGAATCGCTCCACCAGCTCCCCGTCGCACCCTTCCCGGGGGCAGGCGATGCCCATGCCGATGGGTTTGGTGTTCCTGCACTTGGGATAGGCGCTGCACGCCAGGAATTCCCCGAAACGCCCCTGTTTGACCACCATGGGACTGCCGCACTTTTCGCAGAGTTCCGTGGTGGTTTCCTGCTCCACCAGCCGGATGGCCCCCTTCTCGTCCCTTTCGTAGTTGGAGGAGAAGGTACAGTCCGGGTAACCCGTGCAGGCCAAAAAGGGGCCGTTGCGGCTGAAACGGATGTGGAGCGGTTTTCCGCATTGGGGGCACGACAGCCCCGTGGGCAGCCCGGCCACCCGGAGGTTAAGCATATCCCTTTGGGCTTCCGTGAGGGTCTCTTGAAAGCGGCTGTAGAACTCCTCCAGCACCCGGATGTAGGGCGAGGCGCCCTGCTCCACCTCATCCAGGCTCCTTTCCATCCTGGCCGTGAATTCCACGTCCACGATGTCCGGGAAATGCTGCACCAGCAGGTCGTTGATGATGAACCCCAGTTCCGTGGGAGTCAGCTGCCGGCGGTTCTGTTTCACGTACTCCCGGTCCACGATGGTGGAAACGATGGTGGCGTAGGTACTGGGCCTGCCGATCCCCTTCTCCTCCAGTTCGCGGATCAGGCTGGCTTCCGTATAGCGGGGCGGAGGCTGGGTGAAGTGCTGCTTGGGGATGAGCTTCTTGAGATCCACCACCTCCCCTTCCCGGAGATCGGGCAGCCGGCTCTGGGCTTCCTCGTCCTCCTCCCCCTTGTCCCCTTCGTCCGTGCTTTCGGTGTAGAGCACCATGAAGCCCGGAAATTCAATGACGGACCCCGCGGCCCGAAAGATGTAGTCCATGCCGGACGCCGCCGAAGAGCCCCCCTCCCCGTTCCGACCCTGCGGCAGGGCCCCGATGTCCACGGACGTCTGGAAGATGCGGGCCGGCGCCATCTGGCAGGCCACGAACCGCTTCCATATGAGGGTATAGAGGGCCAGTTCGTCCCGCCCCAAATAGTCTTTGACCGATTCCGGAGTCCGGAAAACGTCCGTGGGCCGTATGGCCTCGTGGGCGTCCTGGGCCGCCGACTTGGTCTTGTAGACCGCGGGCCGCCCCGGCAGATACTCCTTGCCGTAGGTCTCCTGGATGTGCCGGCGGACCGCCTGGACCGCTTCATCGGCCAGGCGGGTGGAGTCCGTACGCATGTAGGTGATGAGGCCCACCGCCCCCTCATCTCCCAACTCCACGCCCTCGTAGAGCCTTTGAGCCACCCGCATGGTCTTCTTGGCGGGAAAGCGAAGTTTGCGGGCGGCCTCCTGCTGCAGGGTGCTGGTGATGAAGGGAGGCGGCGCCTTGCGTTGCCGGCGTTTCTTTTCGACCTTCTGAACGCGAAAGATCCGACCCTGCACCGCCTGAACGATGGCTGAAGCCTCTTCCTCGTTGGAGATCTCCGCCTTCTTCTTCCCGCACCGCCACAGCTTGGCCAGGAAATCCTGATCCCCCCCGCCGGCTTCCTCGGCGGGCCGCTTGGCCAGACGGGCCGTGATGGACCAGTACTCCTGGGGCTCGAAGCGCTGGATCTCTCGTTCCCGTTCGCACACCAGCCGCAGGGCCACCGACTGAACGCGGCCGGCGCTCAAACCCCGCCGCACCTTTTCCCACAGAAGCGGTGAAATGAGATAACCCACCAGGCGATCCAGGATCCGGCGGGCCTGCTGGGCATCGTAGAGGTTCCGGTTCAGTTGCCCAGGGCGCTGCAAGGCCTCCTTGATGGCCTTGTGGGTCAGTTCATAGAAAAGGACGCGGTGAACCGGCTTGCCGTTGGCCTTGAGCTCCTCCGCAATGTGCCAGGCGATGGCCTCTCCCTCCCGGTCCGGGTCGGGCCCCAGGTAGATGGCATCCGCCTTGGCCGCCGCATCGCTCAATTCCTTCAGCACCTTTTTCTTGCCCCGAATCACCTGGTATTCGGGCTTGAACCGGTTTTCCACGTCGATGCCGAGCTTGGTCTTCGGCAGGTCCTTCACATGCCCCACGGACGCCTTGACGATGAAATCCTTGCCCAGGTACCGGTTGAGTGTTCTCGCCTTGGTGGGACTTTCCACGATCAGCAGTGACTTGGCCATTCATCCCCCGATCAGTTCATCTCTCAGTACTCTTTTCGGCACGGTCGGCCGTTTTCTTAAAACCAATTAAAGGCGCACAAAATACTTGCCGGGCAGTTGCCGCACAAGGCCTTTCATCTCCAAATCCAAAAGAAGTGCCATGGTTTGGGCCGCGCCGAGAGAGCTTTCCCGGCAGATCCGGTCCACATGGCACGGCTCCCCGGAAAGAACGCCGAGGATGCGTTGGTGTTCCTCGGACAGATTCGACTCGCCGTCGTCCCGGCCTTCCCCCGCCGCCGTCCCGGCCGCCACGTCCGGCACGGACCAGCTGGGCCGAACCATGGGTGCGATCTCTTCCAGGATGTCTTCCGCCGATTCCACCAGCTTGGCCCCCTGGCGCAGAAGCCGGTGCGGTCCGGAACTCCGGAAATGCCGCGCCAGCCCCGGCACAGCGAACACCTCCCGGCCCTGTTCCAGGGCGAGCCGGGCCGTGAT
Source organism: Desulfacinum sp. (assembly GCA_014359885.1). Lineage (GTDB taxonomy): Bacteria > Desulfobacterota > Syntrophobacteria > Syntrophobacterales > DSM-9756 > Desulfacinum. The sequence goes on along the minus strand of JACIYN010000016.1, from coordinate 106,537 downwards.
GAGCGACCCACTGCGGTCGGCCGCCTCCACCACCACCACGCCCAGCGAGAGGCCACTGATGATCCGGTTTCGCATGGGAAAATGGCCGGCCAGCGGCGGCGTACCCAGAGGAAACTCGCTGACCAGGAGGCCCGCTTCGGCGATCCTTCGGCGAAGATCCCGGTTCGGTTTGGGATAGACCACATCCAGCCCGCACCCCAGGACGGCGATGGTGCGCCCCCCCGCCTTGAGGGCTCCTCGATGGGCCGCGCTGTCGATTCCCATGGCGAAGCCGCTCACCACGGTCACACCCCGCCGCCCCAAGTCCGCGCAGAGTCTTTCCGTGAAAAGGAGCCCCATGGGCGAGGCAAACCGGGATCCCACCACCGCCACCGCCACCAGGTCCTTGGGCTCCGGCGCTCCGGTCACATAGAGAACCGGAGGAGGGTCGGGTATGGTCTTGAGGTTTTCCGGGTAGTCGTCATCACCCAGGCAGACGATCCCCCACCCTCGGCGCCGCAGCGCCTCCCATTCCTCCTCCACGGGCCTCAGGGTGCGCTTTCGACTCAAGGCCTCTTTCGCCTCGCGCCGAAGCCCCGGCACCGTTTCCAGATCCCGGCCTCCGGCGCGCACCACCTCCTCCGGGGATCCGTAGCGCTCCAGAAGCCGGAGCATGGAACGGGCCCCCAATCCGGGCGTGAGCCTCAGGGTGAGCCAGGCTCTGGTCTTTTCGTCCAGTTCGGTTCTCGTCACGAAGGCTTCCTTGATCCGTTCCCGATGGCAGTGTTAGTTATAGCCCGCTCGAGCATTTGTCAAATCCGGACGCCGAGGCTTGGCACGGAGGATCGATGGGCGCACCCGCGAAAAAACCGGAACTCCTGGCCCCCGGAGGCACCTTGGAAAAGGTGCGCATCGCCTTCCTCTACGGCGCCGATGCGGTGTACGTGGGAGGCACCCGGTTCAGCCTCCGGGCCCAGGCGGGCAACCTGGACGACGAAGAGCTGGCTCTGGCCGCCCATCTGGCCCGCCGCTGGGGAAAGAAGCTCTATTGGGCCCTCAACGTCTTTCCCCATCCGCCGGAACTTCCGGGCCTGGAAGAGGCCCTTTCCTACGCGGCGGAAATCGGCGTGGACGGACTCATCGTGAGCGATCCCGGCGTGGTGGACCTGGCCCGGCGGGTGGCTCCCCATATACCCCTGCACCTGAGTACCCAGGCCAACACCACCAATGCCGCCAGCGCCCGATTCTGGGCCCGAAACGGCATCCGTCGCATCAACCTGGCCCGCGAGCTCAGCTGGGAAGAGATTCTCGCCGTTCGAAAAGCGGTGGACGTGGATCTGGAACTCTTCGTTCATGGCGCCCTGTGCGTGTCCTATTCCGGCAGATGCCTTTTGAGCGCCTTTCTCAACCGGCGCGGAGCCAACCGGGGCCTGTGCACCCAGCCGTGTCGATGGCGCTACCACTTGATGGAGGAGAAAAGGCCGGGAGAATACTTTCCCGTAGAGGAGGACGGCCGGGGAACCTACATCTTCAATTCCCGCGATCTGTGCCTGCTTCCCAGGCTGCCGGAAGTGCTCCGCCTGGGTGTGGATGCCCTGAAGATCGAAGGGCGCATGAAGGGCGCCCACTACGTGGCCACGGTGGTTCGGGCCTATCGGCTGGCCATCGACCGGTTTTTCCAAGATCCGGAAGCCTTCCAGTTGGATTCCACCTGGATGGAGGAGCTTCGCCGGGTGAGCCACCGGCCCTACACCTACGGACTCATGTTTCCCGAATCCTCCTTCGACCGTGCCGACGTGGCGCACCACACCGCCTACCGGCGCACCCACACCCTGGCGGGCATCGTACGGCGCCATCCCGCAACCCACCGGGACCATCCCGCACACGGCCTCAGGGATCGGCTGCCTGTTCTTCTGGAAGCCCGGAGCCCCCTGGTTCGGGGCGTCCGACTGGAATTCTTGTTCCCCGACGGATCCAATAGATTCTTTGAGATAAGGGAGATGCACGATCCCGATGGCCGCCCCGTGGACAGGGTCCACCCCAACCAGCGGGTTCAGTTCGTCGTTCCCTTCGACACCTTCCCGGACCAGGTGGTGCGCATGGAACTCTAAGCAATAAGCTTTGAGCAGAAACAGTTGGAAAATCGTCGGCTTTTTATGACGCCCATGGTGGGATAGAACAGGGGCGGTTCGCGAACCGCCCCTACGCCAATCGGAAACAGCGGGAAGCAATCCGGAAAGGGAGTAAAAGGCCCCCTCGAAGAGGTTCCTAGAGGCGGGCGGCGTAGAACTTGACCGGTTTTTCCTTGCCGTCCAGCAAGAGCCGCTCCGTCCCCGTGCCACCCTCTCCGATGGGCCAGCACAAGCCCTCCACGGTTTCATAGGAGGCGGCCCCCAGTTCCTTCACGAGCTGGGCGGCTTCCGCGAAGGCGGCCGCCGGTCCCTCAAGGGCCAGATTTTCATTGAGGCGCCTGAGAAGACCATTGATGAGATGGAAATCCGCACGGGCCTGCCCCGGAGGCTCCATGACGGGCAAAAGTCTCTGGATCCGCCGCTCGCAGTTGACGGCCGTTCCCTCCTTTTCCAGGTAGGCCGCTCCCGGCAGGACCACGTGGGCGAAACCGGCCGCCCGGGTCTTGGCCGCATCCTGAACGATCAGAAGCTGCAGTTTGGCGAGAGCCGATTCCACCTTTCTTTCCGGGAGCCCCAGGCCGAAGGGGTCCAGCCCCACCAGGTAGAGGGCCTTGATCTGGCCCTTGTCCATGGCCTCGAACAGATCGGGCCAGGAGAGGCCCGGATCTCCGGGCACTTCCACGCCCCACAGGTTGGAGGCCACCTTCCGGGAGGCCGCCTGGGTGGCCGGCCGGAAGCCGGGCAGGTACTTGGGGCAGGCGCCGAACTGGACGGCTCCCAGGCCGTTGCCGCCGACGCCCATGGCCATCACGCCGCCCCCCGGAAGTGCCACGGATCCCAGCAGGGCCTGCAGGGCCACACACATGCGATAGAAGGTCTCGTCGGCGGGTTCCCCGGCCCTGTCCGCGCCATAGATGAGGCAGGCGGGCTTCCTGGAGGCGTAGAGCCGCGCGGCCTCCCGAAGGACGTCCTCGGAAAGGCCCGTCTTTTCCGCCACACCGGCCAGGGAGATCTTTTCCAGGCTCCTCTGGAGCTTGTCGAAATCCTGGGTGTTGGCTTCCACGAACCCTTCGTCGTAAAGCTTTTCTTCCAGGATGACCTTGAGGAAGCCGCACACGAGAGCACTTTCCGACCCCGGCCGGATGGCCAGATGCCGCTCGGCGTTCTTGGTGAGCGCCACCTGGTCGGGATGGGCCACGATCATCACCGCCCCTTCCCGAACCGCCTTTCGGGCGCGAAGGGCCGCGATGGCATGCTTTTCCAGGGTGTTGGACCCCAGCACCAGAAGGCTCTTGGCCTGGGCGATGTCCGAAAGCGGATGGGTCATGGCCCCCAGGCCCAGGCTGGTGGAAAGCCCTTCGTAGAGCGGCAGCTGCCAGGGACCCGCCACGTTGTCCACGTTGTGGGTCCGGAGGGCGCCGCGGGCCAGCTTCTGGAGCAGGTAGTATTCCTCGTTGGTCAGCATATCGCCTGCGAGAACGGCCACAGACGATCCGCCGTTCTGGTCCGCCAGATCCCGCAGCCGGGCGGCGGCCGTATCCAGGGCCTGGTCCACGGGGACGGGCTCCAGTTCGCCGGCGTCGTTTTGGACCATGGCCCCCCGGAGTCTTTCCGGCGTGTTCACGAAGTTGTAGTTGAAGCGGCCCCGCTTGCAGAGCGCACCGCCGCTGGCGGGAGACGGAAAGTCCCCGTGGGCCGTCACCACCTTGCCGTTGTGGACCTCGTAGGTCACACCGCAGCCCATGGGACATTGCAGACAGACGGTGGTTCCTTTTCGGGTTTCCCACGACCGTACCTGGTAGCGTCCGGAACGAAATCCGATGGCGTCCACCGGGCAGAAGTCGGCGCAATGGCCGCAGAATTCACACCCGGCGTCCTCCAGGGGCAATTCGAAGGCGGTGGAGATGCGCTGTTCAAAACCGCGCCCCACCTTGGTCCAGATGTCGGCCCCCTGGATCTCGTGGCAGGCCCGGATACACCGCCGACACAAGACGCATTTGTTCATGTCGATGTGCAGGAATGGGTTGGGATCCGAATCCACGGGCAGTTTGTGGCGTTCGCCCGTGTAGACGTCCGGCTGCACCCGGAAACGATAGGCCAGGTCCTGCAACTCACACTGGCCCGTGGCCTGGCAGGTCATGCATTCGTTGGGGTGATCGGAGAGAAGCAGCTCCAGGATGGTCTTTCGGGATTCCTGCACCTTTTCCGAGTCGGTCTCGATCACCATGCCCTGCCGGGCGGGAAAAACGCAGGCCGCCACCAGCGTGGACCAACCCCGTCGCACGTCCTCCACAACGCAGATCCGGCACGCCTCCTCCAGCGGCAGATAGGGATGGTAGCACAAGGTGGGGATGTACACCCCCGCCTGATTCGCAGCCTCCAGAATCGTGGCTCCCTCTTCCACCTGGACTTCCTGGCCGTTGATCTTTAACGTGATCTTCGCCATACGCCTCATCCCTCTTTCCATGCTAGGATCCGTGGGCTCGTTCGACTGGGAGATCCTCAAGGCCCTTCCGCACCATGTGCCCTTTGGCGGGCCGGCCCGCCCGCTGCCGCCCTGGAGCCGGTTGTTTACTTGCCCTTCTTCTTTTTCTTGGGCGCCGCCATGCGCTCCCGAAACGCCTTCTTTCTCTGTATCTCCACCAGGGCCCGGCACACACCCGCCGGACACTCCTGCCTTTCGATGTGAGCCAGGAACTCATCCTCAAAAAAGCTCACCGCGCTGAGCACCGGGCGGGTGCTGGCCATGGCGAATTGGCAGTGGGCGGCGTAGATCATGGTATGGCCCAGCACCTTCAGCTGCTCCAAATCGTCCATGGTTCCCTTGCCTTCCACGATGCGCCCCAGCGACTCATGCATGCGTTTGATGCCCAGCCGGCAGGGAACGCACTTGCCGCAGGAAAGGTCTTCCTCGAAATCCAGGAAATACTTGGCCACCTCCACCATGCACACCTGTTCGTCGATGGCGGCCAGCATGCCCGTGGTTCGGTCGTACAGGATGTCCTGCCGGTAGGATCGGTCGGGATTCACGGAAAGGTACGGGAAAAGCAGCTTCCCCCGGATAAGGGTCTCCTCCACGATCAGCCCGGCATCCTTGGGATCCACCTTCACGTAGAAAAACCCCTTCTGCGGAAATCCCACGAAGGGCCCCAGGGCACAGGAGCCCGGGCAGCCGGTCTTGGCCTTCTCCACCCGGATGTTCAAACCCGATCGGCCCACGGCCGCTTCCAGTTCCCGGCGCAGATCCTCGCAGGCGCACCCGCACTTTTCCCGGGGCGCACACACCGTGATGCACGGCCGTTTACCGTCGGGATCGCAGAAAGGACGTTCCGGGGCCTTCCGCTTCAGGGGCACCACCTTGGCCGCCGGCTCGTCCTTCGCCCGCTTGATCGACCCCAGCGCCTTGTCCTGAATGTCCCGAGCCAATTCCCTGAATCGTGCCAGCATATTCACTTCCTTGCCAATGAGACCATGAGATGGATCCCGTAAAATCGTTTCCGCCCACCCCTCACGGAAGCACGGCCACGGCGGCTTCCGACAAGGCCACGAACCGGTCGGGGAAGATGCCCACATAGATCATGGCGATCACCAGGACGATGCTGAGGATCCGCGTCCCGGTGTCCACCCGAACCGGCGGGTACTCGCGCACGGGCTCCAGCAAATACGCGGCCTTGATAACGATGAGGTAGTAGTAGAGCGAGATGGTGGCGTTGATCATGCCGATGATCACCAGAAGCAGGTACCCCTTTTCCAGGGCGGCCGCAAAGACCAGGAACTTGCCCGTGAAGCCCAGCGTGGGGGGAATGCCCGCCAGGCCGAAGAGGGCCAGCATGAGCGTCATGGCCAGGAGCGGCGAGCGTTTGTGGAGGCCCGCCAGCTCCTTGATCTGCAGATTGTGGCCGTCGTCGGCCACCTTGATGATCACCATGAAGCAGGCGAAGTTCATGATGAGATAGGCCATGGCGTAGTAGACGGCGCCGGCGTATCCCCGAGGGGTCATGCACAGGATCCCGATGAGCATGTAGCCGGCATGGGCGATGCTGGAATAGGCCAGGAGCCGCTTGATGTCCTTCTGGATGATGGCCACCAGATTGCCGAAGGTCATGGAAAGAACGGACAGCACCACCAGCAGCTGGATGAGCGCCTCCGACTGCCCGGTGGTGAGGCCCACGAAACGGATGACCATGGCGGCGGCGGCCATCTTGGACGCCGTGGCGATGTAGGTGGTCACCTGGTTGGCGGCTCCCTGGTAGACGTCGGGCGCCCAGATGTGGAAGGGGAAAAGGGCCTGCTTGAAAAAGAACCCGGCCAGGGTGAGCACCAGGCCCACCAGCGCCGCCGGCTGATGGAGCAGTCCGGGCAGCACCTGCACCATTTCGGCCACATACGTGGTGTGGGTCATGCCGAAAAGATAGCTCAGCCCGAAGATCATCATGGCCGAGGCCGTGGCACCCACCATGAAGTACTTGATTCCCGATTCCACGTAGGGATCCGCCCGGTGGCGCATGGGCACCATCAGGTAGAGCGAGTAGGACGAGAGTTCCAAGGCGATGTAGATGGTCAGGAGTTCCACGGCGCTCACCAGCATCATCATGGCCAGCGTGCAGACGGCCAGCAGGAAATAGAATTCCGCGTGTTTGCGGGGATCGATCCCATGGAGTTCGCTACAGACCAGAATCACGAAGAAGGTCCCCAAGGCGATGAGCACCTTGAAGAACTGGCTGAAGAGATCCACCTTGTAGGAATCAAAGAAGAGAAAACCCTCCAGGCGCGTGCAGGCCACGCTCACCACCAGCCCGACCCCCGCCAGGGCGACCGCCCACCGGTAAAGCCGCCTGGAATCCACCCGCCTCTGCAGGGAGCCCACGAAGAAGACGGCCGCCATGGCCACATAGAACAACTCGGGGGTAAACAGGGTCCATTTCATCATGACCAAATCATCCCTCGCATCGCTACAGGCTGTTCACAAAAGGAATCACGGCACTTTGGATCACGTCCAGGATGAGCCTCGGGAACAGACCGAAAAAGACCAGGATGCCCACCAGGATGATCCTGGGAGAGGCCAGGAAAAGGGGCACATCCGGAATGTGTTCCCACTTGGGGTTCTTCTCCCCGTAGAAGGTCTTCTGCACCACCCGGAGCATGAAAAGAGCGCTCACCACCAGGCCGGAAACGGCCAGGATGCCCCGGATCGGATAGGTCTTCACCGCCGAGATGAAGACCAGCAGTTCCGCCCAGAAGCTGCTCATGCACGGCACGCCGATGCCGCAAAAGGCCGCGATGATGAAAAAGGCCGACGCCTTGGGCATGGTCTTGGACAGTCCGCCCAGGTCGGGAATCATCTTGGTGTGGGTCTTGTCGTAGATGTAGCCCACGGCCGAGAAGAAAAGAGCCGTCATGACCCCGTGGGAAAACATCTGGAAGACCGCCCCGTTGATGCCGTCCACGGTCATGGTGGCTAGGCCCAGGCCCACGATGCCCATGTGGGACACGCTGGAATAGCCGATCACGTACTTGAGGTCCGTCTGGGCCAGGCCCACGAAGGCGCCGTAGACGATGCCGACGGTGGCCAGGAGGGCCATGAGGTCCGCCCAGTAGACCAGGCCGTCGGGGCAAAGGGTCATGCCCACCCGCAGGATGCCGTAGGCGCCCAGCTTCATGAGCACCCCGGCGTGGATCATGCTCACCGCCGTGGGTGCCGCCACGTGGCCCACCGGGGACCAGGTGTGGAACGGCCACACGCCGGCCAGCACCCCGAAGCCCAGGTAGAGCATGAGGAAGGCGATGCGCTGCACGTGCACGTCGAAGCCGATCCGCTGCAGTTCAAAAAGATCGAAGGTGTTTCCGCCCGCCACGGCCCAAAGATACAGGATGCCCGGCAGAATGAGCACGCTACCCGCCAGCAGGTAGAGCGTGAGCTTCATGGCTCCGTATTCCTTCCGGGTGCTGCCCCAGATGGCGATCAGCGGATACATGGGAAAGAGCGATACGTCGTACCAGACGAAGATGAAGAAGAGATCCATGCTCATGAAGACGCCGTAGACGCCGGCCACCAGCAGGTAGGTGAGAGCAAAATACTCCTTCACCCGCTTTTCCAGCTCCCACATGGTGAGCACGCCCGTAAAGAGCACCACGGCCGTCAGGAGCAGCATGGGAACGTTGATGCCGTCCACCGCCAGAAAGTGGTAGATGCCCAGGCTCTTCACCCACAGGAAGCGCTCCACGAACTGCAGCCCCCCCTTCTGGGTGTCGTAGGCGAAGTAGACGTAGAGACAAAGAACCAGGCCCACTGCCGCGAAGCCCAGGCTCACCTGCTTGACCAACTTGGGCCGGTCGTCCGGGATGAACAGAATCACCAGGAGCGCCAGGATGGTTGAAAAGAGGATCGCCGAAAGAACCGGAAACTGTGCAAATTCCATGGCCGTCATAAGCATGCCCACTCGCTCTTAGTCGTTCCTTTCACTGGCAAAACGCCGCCTTTCGGCACTAGAGCACAAAGAAGAGGACCAGGGCGCCCACACCCGCCACCATGAGCACCAAGTTGTACTGGAGCATTCCCGACTGGAGGAAACTGGCCACCCGGCCGCTGCCCACGGTGAACCGGCAGATGCCGTCGATGCCGCCGTCGATCACGCGCCGGTCATTGCGGGTGAACAGATTGGTGAAGCCGCAGTAGACCACGTAATCCACCAGCCAGCGGTAAAAGTGGTCCATGTACCAGCGGTTGGCGAAAAGCGCCTCCACCCTGGGATACCGCCGCAGAAACCCTTCCTGGGTCGCCTTCTTCCGGCCGAATTCGAACCAGGCCCACACGATGCCGCCCAAGGCCAGGGAGACCGCCGAAAGGAGCAGCACGTAGTGGCCCAGTCCGTGGCCGGCCCCTTCTCCATGGGCCGCCTCCCCGTGCAGAGCCGACCCGGCCCCCAGCAGGAAGTGCTCCAGTTCCTTCTGGAAAAAGCCCAGCACCAGGGTGATCCCGGCCAGGATCATCACCGGCCAGGCCATGGCCCAGAAGGTGGCCCCGTGATGGCCCTCCTCGTGGCCGTGGTCGTCATGGCCATGGCTTTCGTGGGCTGCCGCCCCATGGGCCTGTTCCCGGGGAAAGAGGATCATGAAGATGAGGCGGAAGCTGTAGTAGGCGGTCATAAGGGCGCCCAGGAGACCGGCGAGGAGCCAGATCTTGTTGGGATTTTCCGCCAGAACGCCCATGATGGCTTCCTTGCTGAAAAATCCCGACAAGGGGAAGATCCCCGCCAGGGCCAAGGCGCCCACGGTCATGCACACCATGGGGATGGAGAGCTTGCGGCCGCCTCCCCGCCCGATCTCCCGCATGTCGTTGGTGTGGAATTCATGGATGAAGATGCCCGAACACAAAAAGAGAAGGGCCTTGAATCCCGCGTGGGTGGTCAGATGAAAGACTCCGGCGAAGTAGCCGCCCGAGGCCAGGGCCATGACCATGAACCCCAGCTGACTCACCGTGGAATAGGCCCACACCTGCTTGATGTCGTAGGTGACCATGGCCATGGTGGACGCCAGCAGCATGGTGACCGTTCCGATGAAGAGCGCCACCGCCATGGCGTCCGGAGACGCGGCGAAGAAGGGAAAGATGCGGCTCATCATGTAGACGCCCGCAGCCACCATGGTGGCGGAATGGAGCAGCGCGCTCACCGGCGTGGGGCCTTCCATGGCGTCGGGCAACCAGGTGAGCAGCGGGAACTGGGCGCTTTTTCCCACCACCCCGCAGAAGATGAGAAGCGCGGAGAGGGTCACCACGTAGGGGGCGATCTTTTGGGCCTGGGCCGCTTCGTTCATGCTGAGGATCCCCAGGTCCCCGAAGCCCAACAGCACCGCGATGATTCCCAGGAAGAAGCCGATGTCTCCCAGGCGCGTCATGACGAAGGCCTTCTTGCCCGCCTGGGAAGCGCTCCACTTTTCATAATAGAACCCGATGAGCAGATAGGACGCCAGCCCCACCAGCTCCCAGAAGATGTAGAGCTGCAGCATGCCCGGGGCGATCACCATGGTCATCATGGCCCAGGCGAACAGGGACTGGAAGGCGTAGTAGCGGCTGAAGCCCGGATCCCCCGCCATGTAGCCCAGGGAATAGACCTGCACCAGAAAAGAGATGACGGCTACGATGGTGAGCATGAGCAGGCTCAGCCGATCCAGCAGAAAGCCGAAGGGGATGATCATGTCGCTGGAGATGATCCAGGCCCACTGGTACTGGACCGGTTCGGGCGCGTGGCGCAGGGTCCACAGGAGATAGAGCGCCGACAACAGGCACACGGTGATGGCGGAGATGGAGATGGCTGCAGACACCCGCTTGTGCCGGCGCGTGAAGATGAGGATCACCGCCATGGACAGAAACGGGAGGGTGGCACAAGCGGAAGCCGCCATCAGAACGGGATCTTTGGCAAACCACATCATGGACATCGTCCCTCAATGCATGCACTCTGAGTTCAACGCAACACCATTCCTTGCCGCAAAACGCATTCCACCCCCGTCACCCCTCGAGCCTTCGGGCCCGCTCCACGTTGATGGAATGCAGACGCCGAAAGAGGGCCAGGATGATGCTCAACCCGATGGCCGCCTCCGCCGCCGCGATTCCCATGACAAACAGGGTCACGATCTGCCCCACGGCCGGCTCGGGGGCCAGAAACCGGTTGAAGGCCATAAAGTTCAGGTTGGCGCCGTTGAGCATGAGTTCGATGGAGATGAGCATGCCGATGAGATTTCGGCGCGTGAGCACCCCGAAAAGCCCCAAGCTGAAGAGCACCGCCCCCACAACCAGATAGACGGTTAGTGAATTCACGAGGACAACCTCCGGCTGAATCCTGTGGTGAGAATGGCCCCGATGATGGCCACCAGGAGCACCAGCGAGATCACTTCGAAAACCAGGCTGTATTTCGTGAGCAGAAAATGGCCGATGGTGGTGATGGACCAGTCCGTTCCCCGCTGGGCCGCCGGCTTCCAGGCCGTCTTCCAACTCACGGCGGCGATGGCCGCGAAGAAGAGGCCCGCCGCCCCCGCGCTCAGGACCACCTTGGGAAGCCGCCTCTTGGGAAGCTCCAGATGGAGGGGCCGTGACAGCATGATGGCGAAGACGATGGCCACGCAGATGGCTCCCACGTAGATGAGAAGCTGCATGAGCGCCAGGAAGAAACTTCCCAGATAGAGGAAGAGGCCGGCCACCCCCGACAGGCACACGATGAGGCCCAGGACGTTGTACACGATGTTTCGCGGAAAGACGGCCAGGGCCGCACCGCCGAAGGTCAGGCCCACCACGACCCAAAACGCCGCGTGGATCAATCCGTCCGTGAGAAAGGAAGTCATGACCGGGATTCCTCCATCCTCTGCACCAGGTCCACCACGCCGTCCCAACGCGACGGTCCCGCCAGTTCGTATTCCGTGGAAAACTGAAGGGTCTGGGTGGGGCAGCTCTCCACGCACAACCCGCACAGGCTGCACCGGGTGAAATCAATGACGTAGTGGGTGGCCACCTTGCCGCTTCGGGCGTGCTCCTTGACCCCCTGCACCTTGATCACCCCCGAGGGGCAGACCCGCTGGCAGGTTCCGCAGGCGATGCACCCGTGGGTTCCCGTCTCCGGGAAGACCTTCAGTTCGATGTGTCCCCGATAGGCCGGAGACATCTCCAGGCGCCGGCGGGGGTACTGCACCGTCACCACCGGCCTCAAAAGCGCTCGGCCGGTGACCCGCATGCCCTCCACCAGGCTCCAACCGCCCACCACAATGTCTTTCCAGTATCCCATCGCGTTCCTTTACCTGTGCATCCGAAGATCACCACAGAACGGTTTACGCATCCTAGACGAACTTCAACACCAGGGCCGTGACCAGCAGATTCAGCATGCTCAGCGGGATCAGCACCTTCCAGGAAAAATTCATGAGCTGATCGAAGCGGACCCGCGGAAAGGTCCAGCGAAACCACATGAGCACGAAAAGGAGGAAGTAGGTCTTGGCCAGGAACCAGACCACCCCGGGAATGCCCAGGCTGAAGCCGAACGGCCCGTGCCATCCGCCCAGAAAGAGGCTGGTGGCCACGGCGCAGACGATGAACATGTTGGTGTATTCGGCCAGGAAGAAGAGCCCGAAACGCATGCCGCTGTATTCCGTATGGAACCCCGCCACCAGCTCCGATTCGGCTTCGGGGATGTCGAAGGGCGCCCGGTTGGTCTCCGCCGTGGCGCAGATGAAATAGATAATTGCCGCCACCGGCTGCAGGAAAACGAACCAGACCCGGTGTTGGGCCATCACCAGCTCGCTGAACCTGAAGGAATGCACCATGAGCACCACGCTCATGACCGACAGGAGCAGCGGGATTTCGTAGGCCACGTTCTGGGCCACGGACCGGATGGCTCCCAGGAGCGCGTACTTGTTGTTGGACGCCCAGCCGCCCACCAGAATGGCCAGCACACTGAAGGTGGAGAAGGCGAAGATGAGAAGCAGCCCCACGTTCATGTCGCGGATGATGAGCTCCGGCCCGAAGGGCAGCACCAGGAAGGGGACGAGCACCGGCATGAAGACGAGCACCGGGGCGATCACGAAGAGCTTCTTGTCCGCCTTGAGCGGCGTGATGAGCTCCTTTCCCACCAGCTTGATACCGTCCACGATGGTCTGGAGCAATCCGTGGGGGCCCACCTCCATGGGTCCGTAGCGCAGTTGGATGTGCCCGGCCACCTTCCGCTCCAGCCACACCAGAAAGAGCGCGTTGAGCTGGCTGAAGATCAGGACCACGATCAGGCCCACGATGAGCCGCAGCCAGTCTCCGCCCGTGTTCGTCACTGCTTCCGTCATGTCGGGGTTCTCCCTCGGCTATCGGTCAATCTCCGGCACCACGATGTCGATGCTTCCCAGGATCGAAATGGCATCCGCCACCAGCGTCTCCCGAAGCACTTCGGTGAGACAGTGCAGGTTCCCGAAGCTGGGCACCCGCACGTGGCAACGGTAGGGATAGGGACTTCCGTCGCTCACCAGGTAGTAGGCGGTCTGGCCCCGGGCGCTTTCAAAGGCGAAATAGACCTCCCCGCGGGGCGGCTTCACCTTGAGGCGCACCCGCTCCTGCCGGAAAGGCCCGTCCGGGAGCTGATCCAGGGCCTGTTCGATGATCCGACAGCTCTGCTCCATCTCTTCCAGGCGCACCCGGTAGCGATCCAGGGCATCGCCCTTTTCCCCCACGGGGATGTCGAAATCGAACCGGTCGTACACCTCGTAGGGCTCCACCTTGCGCATGTCGAAGGGCACGCCGGCCGCCCGCAGGTTGGGGCCCGTCACACCGAAGCGCAGGGCCAGATCCTTGTCGATCACACCCACGTCCCGGGTGCGGTGGATGAAGATGACGTTCTTGGTCACCAGGTTGTGGTAGTCCTTCCAGCGGCTTCGCAGGCGTTTCACAAAGGCCCGGGTCTGTTCGACGAAGACGTCGTCGATATCCCGGGTCACACCCCCGAAGCGGCAGTAGCTGTAGGTCAGCCGCGATCCGCTCACCCGGTCCAGGATGTCCAGGATGTTTTCGCGGTCGTCGAAGCAGTAGAGAAACGGTGTGAAGGCCCCCAGGTCCATGAGATAGGTGCCGAACCAGAGCAGATGGCTGGAAATGCGGTTCAGCTCCGCGCAGATGACGCGGATGTAGCGGGCCCGCTCCGGAGGCTCGATCCCGGTGAGCTTTTCCACCGCCAGGCAGAAGCCGTGGTTGTAAAGAAGCCCGGACAGGTAGTCCATGCGGCTCGTGTTGGGCATGAACTGAAGGTAGGTGCGGTTTTCGCCCATCTTTTCGTGGCCGCGGTGGCCGTAGCCGATCACGGGATCCGCTTCCACGATGTATTCGCCGTCCAGGGTCAGAAGCACGCGCAGCACGCCGTGGGTGCTGGGGTGCTGGGGACCCAGGTTCAGGGTGTAAAGATGCTGCCGTACGGGTTCCGAAAATTGCTCAGCCATAGATCTCTTCCCGCTTTCGATAGGCGTGGACCGTTCCGAAAGTCTTGCGCAGGGGCCGCTCGGTACTGTCCTCCGGCAACAGGAGGGGCCTCAGGTCCGGGTGCCCCGCAAAACGCACCCCGAAGAACTCCCACACCTCCCGTTCCTGCCACAGGGCGGAATCGTAGAGGCCCGTGGCGGACGGCACCTCCCCGTCGTGTGGACACAACACCCGCACCGCCATCCGGGACCGGGGCTCGTAGGTGTTCATGTGATAGACGATCTCCAGGGTGTCCTGAAAATCGAGCCCCGTCAGGGACTCCAGGTAGAAGCCGGCCTCCTTGAAGACCCCCAGGACGTCCGGAAGGGATGCGGCCGGCACCTGCACCGTCCAGCTCACCCCCTTGGCATACTCCTCGTCCGGCACCAGGGCCGCTTCGTCCAGCATCTCCCGCAGCCGGCCCACCACCTCGTCTCGTGCAGCCATGATCAGCTCGCGCCTCCCATCCGCTGAAAGCGTCGCAAAAGGTTCCGGTTCTCGCCCTTGGTGATCTTGTCCTCCAGGGCCAGAATCCCCTGGATCAGCCCTTCCGGCCGGGGCGGACATCCGGGCACATAGATGTCCACGGGAACGATCAGGTGGGCGCCCGGGACGATGGCATACTGGCCGTCGTACTCGAAGGGACCGCCGGAGATGGCGCAGTTGCCCATGGCGATGCACCACTTGGGGTTGGGCATCTGGTCCCAGAGCATCTGGATGGCCGGCGCCATCTTCTTGGCGATGGTTCCCGCCACGATCATCACGTCCGACTGGCGGGGAGACGGCCGGAAGACCCCGGCGCCGAACCGGTCCAGGTCGAATCGGGCCGCCCCGGCGGCCATCATCTCAATGGCGCAACAGGCCAAGCCGAAGGTCATGGGCCAGAGCGAATTGGCCCGAGCCAGATTCAGCAGATCGTCCAGAAGGGCGAATTGGATGACGGGCTCTACTCTTTGGTTTTCCACTCGAAGACTCCTTTTCGCCACGCATACACAATGGCCAGGGACAGGATCCCCACGAAGATGACCACTTCCACGAAATCCCGCACGGCATACTGCCCGTAGGCCAGGGTCACGGGAAAGAGGTAGAGGACGTCCACGTCGAAGGCCAAGAAGATGAGCGCATAGATGTAATAGGCGGCGGTGAACTGGATCCAAGCGCTTCCGATGGTTTCCATGCCGCTCTCATAGGTCTGGTCCCGCAGCCGCCCCGTGCTCCTGGGCACGATGAGATGGGACAAAAGGATGGGAATGACGGCAAAGACAACCCCCACCACAAGGTAGAAGGCGATGGCCAGGAAATCTCCCAGATGGGCTTGCATAGATCGTCCCTCTCACTCGATGTAGATGGCCTTGAACTTACAGCTCTCGATGCAGATGCCGCACCGCACGCACAGCTCCTCGTCGATGCAGTGGCATTCCTTCTTGGCTCCGATGATGGCGTTTTCCGGGCAGCGACGCCGGCACAGCCCGCAGCCCGTGCACTTGTCGGTATCGATCACGTACTGGATGAGCGGCTTGCAGATCTTGGCGGGGCATCTCTTTTCGTAAACGTGGGCGTCGTATTCGTCCCGGAAGTACTGGAGGGTACTGAGCACCGGGTTGGGGGCGCTCTTTCCCAGACCGCACAGGGCCGTTTCCTGGATGGCGTAGCAGAGCTCCTCCAGCTTTTCGATATCCCCCGGCCGGGCCCGCCCTTCGCACATGCCCACCACCAGCTCATGCATGCGCTTGACCCCCACCCGGCAGGGAATGCACTTGCCGCACGATTCCTCCACCAGGAAGTTCAAGAAATACCGGGCCACGTCCACCATGCACGTCTCTTCGTCCATGACGATCATGCCGCCCGAGCCCATCATGGACCCCGCTTCCTTGAGCTTTTCAAAGTCCACGGGAAGATCGATGAGACGCTCCGGCACACAACCACCGGACGGACCGCCGGTCTGGACGGCCTTGAACCGGCGCCCTCCCGGGATGCCGCCGCCGATGTCGTAGATGATCCTCTTGAGCGGCGTTCCCATGGCCACTTCCACCAGCCCCGTGTTGTTGATCTTGCCCACCAGGGAGAAGATCTTGGTGCCCTTGGACCGTTCGGTGCCGATGGAGGCGTACCAGGCTCCGCCGTTGTTGATGATGAGCGGCACGTTGGCCCAGGTTTCCACGTTGTTCAGGTTGCTGGGCCGGCCCCACAATCCCTTTTCCACCGTGTGGATGTGTTTTCCACGGGGTTCGCCCACCTTGCCTTCCAGGGACGCCATGAGCGCCGTGGACTCGCCGCAGATAAAGGCCCCGGCGCCGCGGTTTACGTGGATGTCCAGGCTGAAGGAGGTCCCCAGGATGTTGTCTCCCAAAAGGCCGTACTGCTTGGCCTGTTCGATGGCCCACAGGGCGTTTTTCACCGCCATGGGGTACTCGAAGCGCACATAGATGTAGCCTTCCCGAGCCCCGATGGCATACGCCCCGATGATCATCCCCTCCAGCACCTGATGGGGGTTCCCCTCCAGGAGCGACCGGTCCATGTAGGCGCCGGGATCGCCCTCGTCGGCGTTACACATCACGTACTTGATGTCCCCGTGGGCCCGCCGGCATGACTCCCACTTGACGCCGGTGGGGAAGCCGCCGCCGCCCCGGCCGCGAAGCCCCGAAAGCTTCACCTCCTCGATCACCTCTTCAGGGCTCATGCCGGAAAGCACCTTGGCTAGGGCGGAATAGCCGCCGCGGGAGATGTAATCTTCGATGTCCGTTACGAAATTGGACCCCGTATCCTTGAAGACCAGGCGCTCCTGCTTGGCGAAAAACGGGATTTCGTACTCGTGGACGATTCTCTCGCCCGTGGTGGGATCCACGTACAGGAGATCTTCGATCACCTCGTCGGCCAGGACGCTCCGCTCGATGATGGCCTCCACCTGATCGGGTTTTACCCGCTGGTAGAAAACCTCCTGGGGCTCGATCACCACGATGGGCCCGGCCGCACAGAACCCGTTGCAGCCCGTGGGCACCACCAGGTATTCGCGCGCCGCCCCTCGCTCTTCCAAAGCCCGGTTGAACGCGTCCACCAGCCGTTCGGCACCCTGAGAGTGGCAGCCCGTCCCGTTGCACACCCGGATGCGCTTTCGGATGTGCTTGCGCCTTTCGATGATCTGCTGTCGCAGGGCGTCCAGATCCTGAATGCTCTTGAGCCGCTCCATGGTTCTCCCGCTCACGCGCTCTGTTCCTTGATCTCTTTGACGAGCGCCGCCATCTTGTTGGGGGTCACTTCACTGTAGGTTTCCCCGTTCACCACCACCACAGGCGCCGATGCACAGGCCCCCACGCAGTTGACCGTCTCCAGGGTGAGGGCCAGATCCTCCGTGGTCTCGCCGGGATCCAGTCCCAGATCCTGTTTCATGCGGTCCAGCAGCTTCGGCGCGCCCTTCACGTGGCAGGCCGTACCCGTGCAGACGTGAACCATGGTGCGGCCGCGCGGTGTGAGACTGAACACCTTGAAGAAGGTGGCCACGCTGTAGACCTGGCTGACGGGCATGCGCAGGCGCTCGGCAATCCGGACGATGCTCTCGCGGGGCAGGTAATTGAAGTGATGGTTCACATCCAGCATGATCTGCAGGAGCGATTCCGGTTTGGCGCCCCACTGATCGATGACTGCGTCCACATCCTGAAGAATGTTTTCCATCTGATGGAGCCTCCGCACTGTTGGCTGGGGGCTGGGGATTGGACCTGACTCGGCGGGACGGATGGATCACGTGATTTTTTGCACAACGTCGTCTCGCCGTCAAGGGGAAAATTGTGCATTCATCCCCCGTCGCGCCCCCATACCGCCTCATCTCTTCTGCCTCTATGGGCGTTCCTTCCCGGTCCCTTCGGCCGCGGCCGCATGGACGATCACCGCAAAAGTGGATCCTTCCCCTTTTCGGCTTTTCACCTCCATGGCGCCACCATGGGCCCGGACGATCTTGCGGGCGATGGCCAGTCCCAGACCCGTGCCCTCCTGTGCCCTCACTTCCCGGTCCCTGGCCCTGTAGAACTGCTCGAAGATGAAAGGAATTTCCTTTTCGTCGATCCCCACGCCCGTGTCTTCCACCTCCACCCGGACCGACCCGTTTTGATCGCGGGCCCGGATCGTCACCCGCCCACCGGTCCGGTTGTACTTGACGGCGTTGGAGATCAGGTTGCTCAGCACCTCGCGGAAAGTGTCCGGATCCGCCTGGATCCTGGGCAGATCCTGCGGAATGTCCACAAGGAGGGAAACGTTCTTTTGTTTTGCAGACCATTCCAGGCCTTTGAGAGCCTCATCCAGACATTGCTTCAAATCCACCGGGCGCAGCCGGTTCACGATATCGCCTTCGTTCAGACGGCTCATGTCCAGCCAGTCGTTGATGAGAGCCATGAGCGATTCCAGCCGGTCCTTGGCGCGCTGGAGCATCTCGCGCTGGCTTTCGCTCAGCTCCCCGCCGATTCCCGCCAGCAACACCTCGAAGTATTGCAGGATGGCCGCCAAGGGCGAACGGAGCTGGTGGGTGACCATGGTCACGAAGTTGCGCTCCATGGCCTCCTTTTCTTCCCGAAGCGCCCGGGACTCCAGATCCAGCCGGCGCTTTTCCAGCCCGCGCCGCACCACGATGAGCAGTTCGTCCGGCGTGAAGGGCTTGGGCAGGTAGTCGTAGGCCCCTTCCTTCATCACCGCCACGGCGCTTTCGATGGTGGCGTAGCCCGTGATGATGACCGTGACGATGCTGGGATCGAAGGCGTGGATGCGCCGGACCACTTCCACCCCGTCCATCTCGGCCATCTTGAGATCCACCAGGACCAGATCGTGGGGTTCCCGCATGAGGGTCTCCAGCCCTTCGCGACCACTGGACGCAAGGCTTACGGAGATGCCCTCCCGAGCCAAGACCCTGCGGCACGAAACCCGGGCGATCTCCTCATCATCAATGACAAGAACCTTGGGTGGATCCACCTTAAGCACTCTCGTTCGGTCGAAGCCCCCGCGCAGGCCATCGGACCTTGTTGTGCTGCAGTCCATCCCCTGGACGGCCCCGGCACATGCCGGCCGTCGGCTCCCGGCCTTGCCGCATCGGGAGCTGACAGGGCAACGGGGCCTCTTACGCCCGCTTGCGGGCCATCAATTCGGCGACTCTGTCGAGAAGTTCCTTGGGTTTGAAAGGCTTGTCCAGGTAGTCGTCGGGCTCCGGAAGCGATCCCATGTCTTCGGGATCGTCGAAGGCAAACCGCGATCCCGTGTCCGAACGCACACTGGAGACCATGAGAATGGGAATGTTTTTGTAGGCCGCCAACTGAGGGTCGGAGCGAAGGGAACTCACCAGGCTGAAGCCCTCGAAGATGCTCTCCATCATGATGTCCAGGATGATGAGATCGGGCTTTTCTTCCTGAACCTTTCGAAGGCCCTCCTTGCCGTCGCTCGCGATCACCACTTCGTAGTCGTCCGCCAGCAGGATCATTTTGGTCGACTTGGCGAAATCCGCATCATCGTCCACAATGAGGATCCTTCCCTTCGTCGCCATGGGCATTCCTCCGGGGCTAGAGGCAGGTCCGGTGCAGGAGAAAGGGCGCCTGGGAATGTGAAATTGTTCTTTAATTTAGCGGGCCGTAAAGCCCGTGTCAACACGCTTTTGGCAAGACCGGGGCTGATCAGAACACGTAGAAGAAATCCTCTTCCATGTCGAAACGGAGCCTCTTGAGCATCAAGGCCACGTCCTTGGTCTTGCCGTCCATGGTCATGAAGTAGTCTTCCAGGGTGGCCTTGACTTCAAAGCCCAACTGGCGGAAGGCCCGGAGAGCCAGCTGGTTTTCGGTGAGCACCTTGGCCTTGAGGAAATAGAGGCCGCGGCGGGTGGCGATCTCCACCAGTTCCTTGATGAGGGAGGATCCCAGGCCGAGCTTCCGGTGATCGGTCCCCACCACCACGTAGACTTCGGCCACGTGCCGGTAGGCGCCCACCATGCGATTGAGGGAAGCCAGGCCCACGATCCGGGTCCGTTCCGTACTCCAGGCCGCCAGGGGCAGCACCCGTCCGTAATCCAAGGCCTTGATCCAGCGGCCGACCGTGCGGGGGTCCGGCACCTGTTCCCGGAAGCCTTCCACCTCATGATCGGGAATATCGTGGAAGAAGGCTCGTACGGCTTCCTCCTCTTCGCCCGTGAGGAGACGAAAGGAAACGATCTCGCCGTTATTGAGGACGCACTCCTTGGGTTGGGGCCGGTCGGCCAGGGCTCGGTTCATGGCACCCTCTCGTCGCATCAGACCCGCAGGTCCCCATGGAAAAGAAAGAAATCCTTCGAAACCGTGAACATGATGTATAAGAACAGGACCCTCCCCTGACGGCGGGGTCTTGAAAATACTTTAGCGAAAACCTCGGTGCGGCACAAGGACATCTCCGCTTCGGACCGCGGCAGTGCAGCCACGGCGGTTCATCGGCTTTCACAGGGGCGGGCTGTACGCCCGCCCATCCGACCCGCACCATGGGAGGGAATCGTCCAATTTGGGCCAGAATTCTGAGTGCGAATCGGCAGAAAGAGGAGGTTTTTCATGCTCGATACGGCAACGGTGGGGTTTATCGGCGGGGGCAACATGGGCGAGGCGCTCATCCGCGGCGTCCTTCAGGCGGGCATTCTTCCCGCACAGCGTGTGGTGGTCTTCGACGTGAGCCGGGAGCGCATGGAACACCTGCAAGCCGTCTACGGGGTGGTTGGGACCGAGACGCTTGCGGCCTGCGCCCAGGCGGCCCGGGTGCTCGTTTTGGCCGTGAAGCCCCAAAACATGGCGGATGTCCTGAACGATCTGGCGGACTGCGTGGCCCACCGCCCCCTTATCATCAGCATCGCCGCCGGGGTGCCCCTGAGAACCATGGAAGACGCCCTTCCCCCGGGAATCCCGGTGGTGCGGGTGATGCCCAACACCCCCGCCCTGGTGCTTCAGGGGGCCAGCGCCCTGGCCAGGGGACGCCATGCCGACGACACCCACATGGAAGCGGCTCTCACGCTCTTTCGAGCCGTGGGCATCGCCCACGAACTGGACGAGAAGCTCCTGGACGCCGTGACGGGCCTCACGGGAAGCGGGCCCGCCTATGTGCTCCACTTCCTGGAATCCCTCATCGACGGGGGGGTCCTCATGGGCATTCCGCGCCCAGTGGCCAGGGACCTGGTGGTGCAAACCGTTCTGGGTACGGTCCGGATGGTCCAGGAAACGGGGCGCCACCCTTCGGAACTGAAGGATATGGTCACATCCCCCGGCGGGACCACCATCCACGGCCTGGAAGTGCTGGAAAAGCGGGGGGTTCGGGGAGCCGTGATGGGGGCGGTCCGCGCCGCCACGGAGCGGTCCAAGGCGCTGGGAAGCTAAGAGCCTGACCCAAACCGCCTTATCCTGGGAGCGCGGGCGTCTCGCCCGCCTTTCGTTGGGGCCAGGGCCCAGCGCTGCCACGCCAAAGGGCTCTCGGGCACATTGCCTGACAAGCTCCTGGCCCATTCCTCCTTGAGTTTCTGTTCATAGGCCCGACGGTTGGGCAATTCCGTCAGGCCGTCCAGCAACGCCTGTTTTTCCAGCTGTGGGATCATGCTGGTCTGCTTCTGCAGCTGCACGAAGGTGGTGCGCATGGAGAGAAAACGATCCCGAAGCTGGGTCAGCTTGCCGGCAAGCTCGTTCAGGCGCTCGGCGTCCTCCAGCCGCCGGCTTTCAATCAGGTGCTGGAATTCGGACAGTTGATCTCTCAGCCGAGCCTTCAGCTGTTCCGGCCTATGGCTCAATTCCAGCGAGGATTGGATCTGTTGGGACCATGCCGGACCTTGGAAGGCGGCTAAAATGGGTAAGGGATCTCAGTCGCTTCGGATCGCATACTTTTCCAGCTTGTAGCGCAGGGTTCCCCGGGGGATGCCCAGAAGCTTGGCCGCCTGGGAGATGTTGCCGCCGCTGCGGGCCAGGGCCTTTTCCAGCAGGCTTCGCGTGAAACGCTCCACCGCCGCCTCCAAATCCAGGCCCTGCTCGGCGGGATCGAACGATTCCTCCGCCTTCCCATCCGAACCGCTGGACGCGGCGATCTCCCGGGGCACCATCTCCACGTCCAGGGTTTCCCCGTCGTGCATGATGCAGATGCGCTCCAGGACGTTCTTGAGCTCCCGCACATTGCCGGGCCAAGGATAGCTTTGAAAGAGTCGCACCACCTGGGGGGCCATGCCCGCAAAACGTCTTCCAAATTTTTGTGTATAGTGGGAAAGAAAGAATTTTGCCAGCGCTTCGATATCCGCCGGTCGGTCGCGCAGGGGAGGCAGCCGGATAGGAAAGATATTCAGCCGGTAGTAGAGATCCTCCCGGAAGCGCTTTTCCCGCACGGCACGCTCCAAGTCCTTGTTGGTCGCGGCAATGATGCGCACATCCACGGCGCGGGCCCGAGTGCCTCCGATGCGCCGGACCTTCTTGTCTTCCAGCACCCGGAGCAGCTTGGCCTGAAGGCCCAGATCCATTTCGCCGATTTCGTCCAGGAAGATGGAACCGCCTTCCGCGGCCTCCAGGAGCCCCACCCTGGCTCCCGACGCTCCCGTGAAAGCCCCCTTCTCGTAGCCGAAAAGCTCGCTTTCCAAAAGGGACTCCGGCAGCGCGGCGCAGTTGACTTCCAGGAAAGGGCGTCTCGCCCGCGCGCTCCACCGGTGGACCCTTCGGGCTACCAGTTCTTTGCCCGTGCCGCTCTCCCCCGTAATGAGAACGGTCGTGTCGGGGTGCTTGGCCACCTCCCGCACCTGATCCAGAACCTTTCGGAACTCGGGGCTTTCCGCCACGATGGGATCGCCCTCCGCTCCGCGACGCCCCACCAAATAGTCCACTTCTCTTTTGAGGCGCTGGGTCTCCAGGGCCAGCTTCACGATGAGTTTGATGGCATCGGCCTTGAAAGGCTTCTTCAGGTAGTCGTAGGCCCCCGCCTTGATGGCCTGCACGGCCGACTCCACCGAGGCGTAGCCCGTGATGACAATGACCAGCAGGGAAGGATCCCGCTCCTTGGCCGCCTTCAGGACGTCCAGCCCCGATAGGTCCGGGAGATTGAGGTCCAACAGCACCAGATCCGCGGGCTCCCCCGATAGAAGTTCCAGGGCCTCCGATCCCGTGGAAGTCACCGTAACGGCGTAGCCTTCCTCCGAAAGGATCCTTTCCAGGTTCTCGCAGATGAAAGGCTCATCGTCCACCACCAGAATCCGTTCCATCCACCTCTCCTTCGGCCGTCTCACTCGAACCGCCTGTCGGCAGGGGAAAGTCCATGATGAAGGTTGTTCCCGATCCCGGCTCGCTCTCCACGTGGATCCTGCCCCCGTGTTCCTCCACGATGCTGTGGACGATGGACAGTCCCAGTCCCACACCGCCCGCCTTTCGGCTGAAGAACGGATCGAAGATGTACGGCAGATCTTCCTTGGCGATACCGGCTCCCGTGTCCCGCACCAGTACCCGCATGCACGGACCTTCCGCCAGGGATTCGTCCCCGCTCACGGGCAAGATCTGAATGCTCAGCCGTCCCCCTTCCCCCATGGCGTCGATGGCATTGAGAAGAATGTTCAAGAGGGCCTGGCGAAACCGGTCCGGATCCACGGTCACCGGCACACTTTCGGGAAAAGCCTTCACTTCCACCCGAACCCCTTGTCCCCGGCACCTCTTGTTGATGAGAAAAAGGGTCTTTTGCACCTCCTGTTCCAACGAGACGGCCTTCTTGCGCCCCGGGGAAGCGGGGGAGGCAAAGTCCAGCAGGCTGTGGATCAGGTTTTCCAGGCGTTCCATCTCCTGCATGGCCCGGGCGATTACCGTCCGCTCCCGGGGTCGGTCCGTCAGGTGATCGTGCAGATCGTCCAGCATCAGGCACACACCCGTGAGGGGGTTTCGGATCTCATGGGCGATGCCCGCCGACAGGGTGCCCAAGCTGATCAGGCGATCGGACCGGCGCAGGTATTCCTCCATTCTCTTGCGGCGCGACACGTCCCGGACGGCAATCAGCAGGCGCACGTCCTGGTTGTCGGGTTCGATCTTCGCCAGGTGGGCTTCCACAAATCGCTCTTCGCCACCCTCCCCCGCCACCACCAGCTCCGCGGTCCTCTCCTGATCCTCGCCGGCCAGGAACCCGCCGATCACGTCCCTCCATGGATCCTGAAGGGCAAACACCTCCCGCCAAGGCCGGTAGAGCGACTCCGTGCGGGAAAGCCCCAAGAGCCTCTCGGCCTGGGGATTGATGGATGAGACACAT
Organism: Desulfacinum sp.; assembly: GCA_014359885.1. GTDB lineage: Bacteria > Desulfobacterota > Syntrophobacteria > Syntrophobacterales > DSM-9756 > Desulfacinum. The sequence continues at coordinate 82,225 of JACIYN010000016.1, read as the reverse complement.
CCTGCCGCGTCCAGGGTGAGGATCCCCATGGGGAAGTGGCGGAAGATGAACTGGACGAAGTTTCTCTCCTTGGCGATCTGTTCATAGAGAAGCGAGCGCTCCACGGCGCGGGCCGCATCGTTTGCCAGGATCTGCAGGGAATCCACCTGGATCTTCTCCAAAGGCCGCCCGGAGCGGGCATTGTCCGCCCCCAGCACCCCGATGACCTGGTCCCGCACCTTGATGGGCACGAAGGCGAAGACCCGCACGCCGGAAACTTGCGAGATCTTGAGGTCCAGCGCCGTGGCATCGTGATCCTTGGTGATGTCCCGGACGAAGACGGTTTCTCCGTGCCGGAAGACCCGTGTGGGGACGCAATCGTGGCTTCGGACGTCATAGCCGGCGGCCCGGGCCCGGGCCTCCTCTTCCGGGTTGAAGCCGAAGGTGCCGCGGCACACGAGCCTCTGGGACTCGGGTTCATAGAGATAGAGGATGGAGCGGTCGAAGCCGAGCCCCTCCACGCAGGTCTTGAGCACGGCCCCCAGGAGCATCTCGCGGTCGAAGACCACCCCCAGGTAGTGGCTCAGGTAGTGTAAGTTCTTGAGCACGTGGAGTTGGCGCTGGAGCTCTTCGGAATGGGTCTCCAGGGCCGCCTTGGACGTTTCCAGCTCCGCCAGGGACCGCTCCAGCCGGCTGCGGTGGGCCTGGACTTCCTGGGTCATGCGGTGAAACTCCCGGGCCAGGATCTCCACCTCGTCTCCCGTCCGGATACGAAGATCCCAGCTTCGTTCCCCCGAGGCCACCTTCTGGGCTTGGGCCGTCAGGGCCCGGAGCGGACCCGTGATGGCCCGCGCCAGCAGATAGGCCGCCAGGACGGCCCCCACCATGGCAAGCCCCACCACCAGCAGGAAATTCGTCCGGGTCCGACGCACCAGCTCCCGGATCTGCCGTTCGATCCAGGTGGCCGGCTCGGCGAACTTGGCCGTCTGCACCCCGATGGTGATGCCCCCAAAGATGCCGTACTTCTTGTAGGGGCCCGTGTCATAAAAGATGGGGGCGTAGGCCATCACCCGGGGGTTGCCTCCCACGTTGAAGGTTTGGGTCACGCCCGAAAGCCCCCGGCGCACCTGCCGGGCGATAAAGGGATAGTTGGGATGGATGAAGGCCACGGCATCCAGGTTGAACGGCAGCCGCCCCTCACGGATGCCCTCCGCATTGTAGAGGGGCGAACGGGGATCGAAGAAGGTGCCGTCCCGTCGAACGCCCCGGATGTCCCAGAACTTGGGGTGGCTGATGATCCAGCCTTCATCGTCGAACATGAAGGCATAGTTGCCGCTGCTGTAGCTGGGAAAGACCACGAACCGCTCTTCGGTGGGCAGCACATGCTGGGTCATCTCCATGAGATGCCGATGGTCCAGGGAAAGCATGACCATCCCCTGGAAGCTGCCGTCGTCCCCGTGGCAGGCCACGGCGAATCGGACCACTCCTTCGTACTTCACCCCCTCCACGGCCTCTTCCACGCTGGACGCCCGACCCAGTTGCTCCTCCCGGGTGACGTACCAGCCGGTCACGTGGGAGACATAGATTCCTCCCGCCGGAAGCCCCCGCGTCTCGTGGAAGTAAGTCTCGCTCCCGTACGTGGTGTTGCGGGGATCGGTCACGTTGCGAAGTTCCTCACCCCCGACGATCCGATCCCCTACGATCCTTATGCGCTCCCCGCCGTCAGGCCCGATAAAGGCCACCTCCTTGTAGAGCGGGATCAGGCGCCTCACTTCCGTGTAGGCCTCGTTGGTCCCTTCCCGCGTCCAGATCTCGCCGCGGTGGTTCAGAGAAAATTGCTGGTAGACGTGGGCGTCGCGGGGAAGCATCTGGAGCGTTCGAAGATCGGCCTCACAGTCCTTTAAAAAGACGGATACCCGATGAGCCAGTTCCACCGCTCGAAGCTCAATGGCTTCCCTGGATTTGCGTTCCAGCTCCTCGGAGGTGCTTTCAATGGCCCGGGTGCCCACCTGCCGGATGTGCTCAATGGTGAAAAAGCCGAGGACGCACAGGGGCGCCAGGGACAGGAGGAGAAAAGCCAGAAGGAATTTTCGAAAAATACCCAGGGGAGGGGGCATGGGACGACCACTCGCTGTGGGAGACGACGGCACCGGCCGATTTCGGCCACCTGGAAGGCGGATTTTCGCCACCTTTGTCTAGCACAGGGGCTCGCCCGGGAAAAGCCTCTTTGCACAAGACCTTGTTCGGGCCTGTCCGTACATAGGCCTTGAATCGCCGCGCAAAGCCGGGTAATTGGAAGGCCCACGACAGCGGACCGGGCCCGCCGGCACCCCCGAGGGCACAAGGAGGGCGCTCCCGGCACCAATCTTGCCTCCCAAGGCCCGCAAGGGCCCAAGCCGAACCAGCCCTTTGGGCAACGAAGCAAGGAGGAGACCAAGACCGACATGATCCACTCAGAGGAACTGCGACAAAGCCCGTTTTTGGCCGATTTTACGGAATCGGACATCGCCCACCTGGCCCAGATCGCCCTTCCGACCCACTGGAGGCCCGGCGAGGCCATCTTCAGCGCCCGATCACCGGCCAAGTATCTCTACATCCTGAAATCCGGGTCCATCCTGCTCTGCTTCCCCAACGGCCGTTCCTTCGTGGTGCGCGAGCCGGGCCAGCTCCTGGGCTGGTCCAGCCTGGTGAGCCCGTTCCACTACACGGCCACGGGCCTGTGCCTGACGGAATCCACCCTCTTTCAGTTCCCCAACTCGGAACTCTACAAGCTCTTTCAGATGGATGCGGGCCTGGGCCAGAGAGTCATGCAGAAGATCGCAGCCATCATGCAGGAACGCAAACCCTACCGGACCCGGGACATCCGGGCCTGAAAGAAGGAGGGGCAACTCATGTACGGACTGTCTGCCATCAGCGCCACCAACGGGTGGCTCATCACCGCGGCCGGCATCACCATCGTGTTCACCGGCCTGGTGGTGCTGGCCCTGGTGCTGGCCAACCTGGAAAAGACGCTCACCGCCTGGGACAGACGCCACGAAATGCTGGAAAAGCGCCGCCGAATCCCCAAGGCCGCTCCCTCGCCGGAAGAAATGGCGGCGGAAAAACCCAAGGCGGTTCCGACGCCGACCACACCCGTGGTGGACCTTTCCACGGAACAGATGGAGGTATACGCCTACTTCCAATGGCTTGCCAATCGGCAGGGGGAAACGTTTTCACTACCGCGCCTCCTGGAACAGGCCGAAAAGCGCGGCATCCGCAACCCGTACACCCACTTGGACCTCTTTCTGCGCCTCGGGTTGATCCAGGAGCTTGGAGGCACTCAGCGCGGCTTCTACCGGTGGAATCCCGACGTGGTGGTGAGGTCGGCCGAGGAGGCCGAGGTAGGGAGCTAGGCGGACCGTCTTTTACAGCGGAACGGATGGAACCGCTCAATACGCCAAACGTTTCAGGATTCTTCCAGAAAACAGGGAAGAGGTTATGGAGCTGATACTCGATTTCTTGAGCAACACGGGTTTTGCACTGGCGGATTACCGCCACCTGATCATGATCGCGGTGGGATGTACGTTTATCTACCTGGGGATCGCCAAGCATTACGAACCGCTTCTGTTGGTGCCCATCGGCTTCGGCATCCTCATGGGAAACATCCCGGTTTTCAGAGGCTTGGGGCTCGGTATTTACGAAGAAGGAAGCGTGTTGCACTATCTTTACTTCGGTGTGCGCCAGGGGATCTATCCGCCCCTCATCTTCTTGGGCATCGGGGCCATGACCGACTTTTCCACCATGCTGGCCCGCCCCAAGCTCATGCTCCTGGGGGCGGCGGCCCAAGTGGGCATTTTCATCACCTTCCTGGCGGCCCTGGCTCTGGGATTTCCGGCCAATGAAGCCGGTTCCATCGGCATCATCGGCGGAGCCGACGGCCCCACGGCCATCTTCCTTTCCGCCAAGCTGGCCCCCGAGCTGGTGGGTCCCATCGCCATCGCCGCCTATTCCTACATGGCGCTGGTGCCGGTCATCCAGCCGCCCATCATGTATTTGCTGACCACCAAAGAAGAGCGCCTCATTCGCATGAGCGATCCGAGGCCGGTGAGCAAGCGGGAAAAGATCATCTTCCCCATCGTGGGTTTTCTCCTGTGCTGTCTTCTGGCACCGGCGGCCCTGCCGCTTTTGGGCATGCTCTTTTTCGGCAATCTGCTCAAGGAATGCATGGTGGCGGATCGACTGGCGCAAACCGCCCGAACGGCCCTCATCGACATCGTCACTATCCTGTTGGGAGTCACCGTGGGGGCATCCACCCAGGCCGATGTTTTTCTTACGGCCAAGTCCGTGGGCATCTTCTGCCTGGGTGCCGCCTCCTTCATGGTGGCCACGGCCGGCGGCATCCTCTTTGCCAAGCTCATGAATCTTTTCAGCAAGGACAAGATCAACCCGCTCTTGGGCGCCGCCGGGGTTTCGGCGGTCCCCGATTCGGCACGGGTTGTGCAACTTGTGGGCAACCGGGAAGATCCCGGAAACTACCTGCTCATGCACGCCATGGCGCCCAACATCTCGGGCGTGATCGGCTCGGCCATCGCCGCGGGTGTTCTTTGGTCTTTTCTTTTGTAAGATACAGTGTATGCAATAAGGAATCTGCGACGAAAGGGGGTGAGAATCGGATCAAGACGGATCCAACCCAAGGACGAGACAACGAACCCACCATGAACCCGAGAGCAAGGAGTGTGCACCATGACGAAGAGGTTGCTTATTCTGGCCCTGGCCGTTGCCTGTATCTTCGCCTTGACTCCCATGGATCAAGCCCACGCCAAGAAGACCTTCCTCGCCATCGGAGGCGGCCCCGTGGGCGGCACCTTCAACTACTTCGCCAACGCCATTGCCATCTATCTGACCAAGAACGTTCCCGACGTGGAAGTGTCCAGCGAAGGATCGGGAGGATCGGCGGAAAACGTCAAACGGGTGCATCGCCACGACGTGGATTTCGGCATCTCCTACACGGGCGACATCTTCCTGGGCCGCAACGGCAAGCTGCCCAAGGACGACACCAAGTACGACAATGTGCGACCCTTGGCCTACCTCTATGGAGCTCCGGCCCAGTTGGTGGTCCTGAAGAACAGCGGCATCACCAGCGCCAAGCAGCTTGAAGGCAAGAAGGTGGCCGTGGGCAACGCCGGTTCCGGTGCCGCGCTTTCGGCCGAGCGCTTCTTCCGCACCCTGGGGCTCTGGGACAAGATTCAACCCCAGTTCTTGGGCTACTCCGCCGCCGCCGCGGCTTTCAAGGACCGCAAGATCGATGCCTTCTGGGTCCTGGTGGGTTACCCCAACGCCTCCATCATCGAAGCCAGCACCCAGGATGAAATCAGCCTCGTCAACGTCCACAAGGACGCCGAGGAAGCCGGCTTCTACGACGAATACCCCTTCTACAGCAAGGTGATCATCCCCAAGGGCACGTACCGGGGTCAGGACGAGGACGTGGTGAGCTTCCAGGACAGCACCTTCTGGATCGCCAACAAAGACGTGGATGAGGAAATCGTCTACAACGCCCTCAAGGCCATCTTCTCGCCGGAGGGGCTGGATCACATGAAGAAGGCCCACAAGGCGGCCAGCGACATGTCCGTCCAGAACGCCCTCACCGGCCTGTCGGCTCCGCTCCACAAGGGCGCCTACCGCTTCTGGAAGGAGCAGGGTCTGGAGATTCCCGACAAGTTCAAACCGGTGGACTAGAAGTTTGCCCGAAAAGACCGGGGATGACCGTTTTATCGTAGCGCAGCCCTTCAGGGTTGCGGGAAAGACCCCTGGCTTCGGCCATCGGGTACGCCCGCCACTTCAAGGTTGCCAGGGCCCTTCCCGCGGGGCTGAAGCCCCGCGGCTACGAAAAGAACGGAAATTCCCCGGTATCTTGAGCCGGAAAGTCATTCCCGGACAAGCTTTTGCCCGGAAACGCATCAAGCCTCCACTCCAGTCCGCCATGCATGTGGGGGCGGTTCGCGAACCGCCCCTGCATGAAGCGACCACCACCGGTGGGCATTCCCGTTCCCCGTTCCAGCCACAAATCACACGGGGATAAGGAATGGGTAGGGAGGCTCTTTCAACCCACTTCAACACACCCCTCTTTCTGACTCTTTTCCCTGCGGGTGCGGAAACCCCACCCACGGATGCAAGGTTGGACAAGTATGGACGAGATGGAAAAGAAAGCCGCGGAAGCTCAAGAAGACGTCAAGCTCAAGAAACTCCTGGAAAAAGAGGAAAAAGCCGGAAGAAAGCTGACCGGCCCCTGGATGTGGATCGCCTCGGCCATCAGCGTCTTCATGGTCCTCTTCTACTTCTACACGGCGGGCATCCGGCCCGTGTCCGTTCAGTACAACCGGGGCCTCTACGTGCTCGTCACCTACGTCTTCATCTTTCTCACCTATCCGTTTTCCAAGCGCTCCCCCCATCACCGCCCCTCCGTCTTCGACGTGGTCCTGGCCCTGCTTTCCGTCTTCGCCGTGGGCTACTGGATCCATGAATTCGAAGCCCTCAACTACCGCATGGGGAGCGAGACGCAGCTCGACTTCTACGTGAGCGTGCTGGGACTGCTTCTTTCCCTGGAAATCTGCCGGCGGGTGCTGGGCTGGTCCATGACCATCGTGGGACTTCTGGCCGCGGTCTACTGCTATTTCGGCCCCTATATGCCTGGCCCCTTCGCCCATCGAGGCTTCCGGCTGGAACGGATCGTGAACCACCTCTACCTGACCCAGGACGGCGTCTTCGGGGTCATGGCCAGCGTGCTGGTCACCTATGTCATCCTTTTCATCTTCTTCGGAGCCTTTCTGAAAAAATCGGGCGCCGGCCAGTTCTTCCTGGACTTTCCCATGGCGCTGGCCGGGCGCACCGTGGGCGGCCCCGCCAAGGTGGCCTGCATGGCCTCAACCTTCTTCGGGTCCATCTCGGGAAGCGCCATCGCCAATACGGTCTCCACCGGCGCCTTCACCATCCCGCTCATGAAGAAGGCGGGCTTCCGTCCCCACGTGGCAGGAGCCATCGAACCGTCGGCCTCCATCGTGGGCATGTTCATGCCCCCCATCATGGGTGCGGGCGGATTTCTCATGGCCGAACTTACCCGCACCCCCTACGTGGAGATCATGAAGATGGCCGTGGGCCCGGCCCTGCTCTATTTCCTTTCGGTCTTCACCATGGTCCACTTCGAAGCCAAGAAACACAATATCGTGGGGATCCAGGAAGACCTTCCCAAACCCATGGAGATCCTCAAGAAGGAATGGTACATGTCCATTCCGCTCCTGGTGATCATTGTCTTGATGCTTCTGGGCTACAGCCCCGGGATGGCCGCCTTTTGGGCCACGCTGAGCTGCATCGGGGTGAGTTGGGTGCGGCCGGAGAACAGGATGAAGTTTCGGGAAATCTACGAGGCCATCCTGGACGGGGCCCGGAGCACCCTGGTGATCGGCGCCACGGTGGGGGTCATCGGCATGATCGTCGGCTCCATCGCGCTCACGGGCATCGGGCTGAAGTTCTCCGACATCATCATTTCCCTTTCCGGAGGTCATCTTCCCATCGCCATCCTCCTGATCGGCCTGGCGTCCTTGGTGCTCGGCATGGGAGTTCCCGTGACGGCCGCCTATCTCATCACAGCCGTGCTGGCCGTGCCCGCCTTGGACAAGATGGGGGTCCACCCCATCGCCGCCCACATGATCGTCTACTGGTTCAGCCAGGATTCCAACATCACGCCGCCCGTGTGCGTGGCCGCCTACGCGGGGGCCGCCATCGCCGGGAGCGACCCTTGGAAAACGGGGTGGACCTCCTTCAAGTTCGCCAAGTTCCTCTACGTGGGTCCGTTCCTTTTCGCCTACGTGCCTGGGATCCTGCTCATGGGCACCTGGCAGGAAATCGTCATGGCCTACGTTTCCGCCACCCTGGGAACGTTGGCCTTCTCGGCCGTGACCATGGGCTACCTGATCCGAAAAACCACCGTGCTGGAATGGATCATCTTCGCCTTCGGCACCTACATGTGCTACCACCCGCACATCACTTCGGACCTCATCGGCATTGCGATGATCGCCGTCGTCTACTTCTGGCAGCGTTACAAGAACAAGAAAGAAGGCGGCGACGGCGGACTGGAAACGCCACAGCCCGCCTGACGGTTCCCGTCAGGTTTCTCCCTCCCTCCTGTGGATGCCGGATCCGCCCCAAGTGGCGGACCCGGCTTTCCCTTTTTATATGAAACGCGACCCCGTTCCGCTCGTGCGCTCGGCCTGTAGGGGCGAATAATCATTCGCCCCTACAGAGGGCTGCTTGCCAAAGGTGCGTTTCATCTTTCGTTGTCACGGGCCGTCCGGGATGGGGGTTTATGTGAAAGAGAACCGCGAATGAACGCGAATAGACGCAAATCTTTTTGGTTGTAGGAACTGCGAAGGCCGCAATGAGGGTGCCCGGCAATGCAAGGGGCGCGCAGTGACTCATAGAGAATGGCATATTGCGGCGTTCCGACAAATGCCCTTGCTCCGGCCCGCTCTTTCATCCATGCGGGGTGGCGCGAGGGGAGCCATGACCGTTAGTAATAGATGGTGCGGCAGCGGTGGTAGGGGCGCTTTCGGAAGGGCGGCTGCTGGCCCAGGGACCAGAGCCAGTGGTCCACCTGAGAGGCGGTGACCCGCCGGCCGGTCTTTTCCAGGAAGGCTTCCTTCAACCGCTCCACGGCCCAAACGGTCAGGGCCCGGATCTCCACTTCCTCCCTGGATCCGGGCGCCAGCAGTTCCCGGCGATCCACCTTCCCGGCCAGCTCCGGGGCGTATTCCAGAACTCCCAGTTCGCGCAGAACCTGAGGCAGCTTGTAGTCGGCAAAGGCCGTGAGACGCTCCAGATCCCGAAAGGCCCCCAACCCCTTCCCTCGAAACGCGGCGGCCAGATCCGCCGCAAAAATCTGGGCCCTCTTCCAGAAGTAGACGGTCCGACCGTCCAGCTCCGCCTGGTCCCGAAAGCTGGGAAACTCCCGGGCGCACAGGGAAGCCAGACGACACGCCGAGCCTTCCGCCGCCTCGATGAGTCGAACCACGTCCCCGCCCCAGCGTTCCAGGAGCACCCGGCCCGCTTCCCGAAGGTTCCTCAGGCGTTCTTCAAAGAGCGGGATGGAGCCCGTGCCGGAGAAGATGGCCCTCAAATCCTCTTCGGGCATCCGGGCCAGATAGCGGGCATCGGTAATCGGAAATCCTTTCAGATAGGCCTTCTTGAGGGCCGCCGCCAGGCCCGCGTAACCCGAATAGAACTCTCCTTCCAATTGCACACCCCAGACGGGCTCTCCGGGATCGGGCCAGAAGCAGTGGTTCAACACGTCCAGCACAAAGATCCACCGGGCCGTCTCTTCGGTTCCGTCCGCATAGTGGAAGGGCTCCTCCCAGCCACCGGCCCGATTGATCCCGCCGCCCCAGCCCTCAACCGCAGGCTCCACCGCCTCGGGATGAAACCGCACCCAGCGGGCGGTTTCAACAACCGCCCTTACGGACGGCAAAACGGGAAAATCCTCCATGGGTTGCCTCTCTGTGCGGGTTTGTGGCTTTAAGTTTTCATCTGCCAGCTTTCAGCTACGGGTCTTCAGCGGATCTTGGGACAATCCCCCATCACTCATCACTCATCACTCATCACCCATCACTCATCACCCATCACTCATCACTCGTCACTCGTCACCCGTATCCATTCCAGCAGCACGTCCCGCCGGTTCATGCCGGGATCATCCAAGACGAGCCGGTGGACCCTTTTGAGCACGCGGCCCACCTGAGGTCCCGGGCCGATGCCCAGCACGGCCATGACGTCCCGGCCGTCCACGGCCAGGCGGGAAAGATCCAGGGCAGGCCGTTCATCCAGGATCCGCCGGATGCGCTCCCGGAGTCTTCGTACAGCTTCCGTCGATTCGGGGTCCTTCCCGTGGGCCTTTCGGTCCGCCTCCACCAGGTCCAGAAAATCTTCCAGCAGCGGCTCTCCCACCCGGTGGATGAGGCGCCTCACGGCCCCGTCCTTCCACCGGTCCGTATCGTGCACCATGTGGTTGGCGACCAGAAGGCACACCTCTTCTGCCAGCTTCTTGGGGGCGAGCCACCGCTGCAGGATGCTCCGCGCCAATTCGGCGCTTTCCTTGTCATGGCCGAAAAAGCGAAAGACGCCCCGGATCTTTTTCCGGACCCGCGGCTTGGCGATGTCGTGAAGCAGGGCCGCCAGCCGGACGCGAAGACGATCGGGGCTGTGGTGCACCGTGTAGAGCGTATGGCGGTAGATGTCGTGGGCGTGGTAATGGTTTTGCTTCTTCCGGTATCCTTCCAGGAGTTCCGGAATCACCACCTCCAGCACGCCGGTTCGTCGGGCCAGTTCCAGGCCTTCCACTACCCAGGGCCCCGTGAGCACCTTGAAGAGCTCCTCCCGGACGCGCTCCATGGCGGTCTCTTGGAGCCAAGGCGCCGCCTGCCGAAGGCACCGGAGCGTCTTGGGGGTGGGGTGGAGCCCCAGCGTGGCGGCGAAACGGCTTGCCCGAAGCACCCGCAGGGGATCCTCCCGGAAGCGGGCCAGAGGGTCCTCCACTCCGCGGAGCCGCCGCAATTCAAGATCCCGTCGGCCGCCGAAGGGATCCAGCAGGGTGCCGTCGGGAAAGGAGACCGCCAGGGCGTTCACGGTGAAGTCCCGGCGCCTGAGATCGTCCAGCACGGCCCGAGAGCCGTTGCCTTCCCAACTGGTGATTTCCATGGCCCCGTGGGCCGTGAGCACATGCACCGTGCCGTGGCGGAGCCCCACGGGAATCACACGAAAGGAAGGGGAAAGAAGCCGGATGAGAGCTTCCACCGGAGCGTCGGTGGAAAAATCCCAGTCGGTTGGAAGCCGCCCCAGGAAGGCGTCGCGCACCACGCCCCCCACCACCCAGAACCTGTAGCCCGCCTGGGTCAGCAGGGATCCCATGCGCCGGGCCTCCTCCGGCATCTTTTCCAGCACCCTCGCGGCGGGATTCATCCTCTCTCCACTTTTTGCTTGATCTGCCCTTCGGCTCTCCTATATTAGTGAGGCGATCGGCAGTGCACAAGGAAACGCGGCATCGGGTTTCAACGGCGGTTCACGGTGCAGGAGGGCCTCATGGACGCAATCCGTGTGATGGAAGAGGCGAACCGAATCATCGAGGATTTCCCCCTCCATAAGTACGTGCTCTACGCCTTTCTCTTTTTTGTGGAAATCGCCGTCTCGTTTTGGATCGCCCTGAGCATTTGATCGGACCGGGGCGCCGGAAAGCGCCAGCCGGCCCGGGAAAGACGAAGGAAGACCAGCATGTCCCGCAACCTGCTTAGCCTGCTATTGCTCCTGTTGCTTAGCCTCGGGACCCAGGTGGGGGAACCCTTCGTCTTCCGTGTGTGCGCCACGTAACGGCAACAAGCAACAAGGACGCGAAGGCCATGGGTTCCACCCCATGGCCTTTTTTATTGGGATCGGCCCGAGACCAAGCGGAAAGGAGGTGATGGGCATGGGACTGGATGGCCCAGTGGATTTGTGTGATGCCTGTGGTCCGTTGAGCACCACGAAGAACGGAAACCGAAACAAGAACACCACCCGGAGAAAGGAATCGACCATGAGCCGAAAGATCCATATTTTCGACACCACCCTGAGGGATGGCGAGCAGGTCCCTGGAGCCAAGCTCAATCGGAGGCAGAAGCTGGAAATTGCGGAACAATTGGCGCGACTGGGAGTGGACGTGATCGAAGCCGGATTCCCGTGCTCGTCGCCGGAAGACCTGAAGGCGGTGCAGACGGTGGCGGAACAGGTGAAGGGACCGGTCATTGCCGGTCTCGCCCGGGCCGTCCAGCAGGACATCGACATCGCCTGGGAGGCCGTGAAGAAGGCGGAACGTCCCCGAATCCACGTCTTTTTGGGATCCTCCGACATCCATCTCCAGAAGAAACTTCGCCGGGACCGGGAAAGCGCCCTCCAGCAGGCGGTGGAAGCGGTGAAGTATGCCAAGAAGTACTGTGAAGACGTGGAATATTCCACTGAGGACGCCTCCCGGAGCGACTTCGAATATCTTTGCCGCGTGATCGAGGCGTGCATCCGCGCCGGGGCCACCGTCATCAACGTGCCGGACACGGTGGGCTACGCCCTCCCGGAACAGTACGGGGAGCTCATCCGGAACCTGCGGGAGAAGGTGCCGGCCCTGGACAAGGTCATCCTGAGCGTCCATTGCCACAACGACCTGGGCCTGGCGGTGGCCAACAGCCTGGCGGCGGTCCGAAACGGCGCGGAACAGGTGGAATGTACCATCAACGGCGTGGGAGAGCGCGCCGGAAACGCGTCCCTGGAAGAGATCGTCATGGCCATCCGCACCCGGGAATCCTTCTTCGACGCCCACACCACCATCAACACCCGGGAGATCTACCGCACCAGCCGCATGGTGAGCCGGCTCATGAACATTCCCGTTCAGCCCAACAAGGCCATCGTGGGATCCAACGCCTTCGCCCATTCGTCGGGCATTCACCAGGACGGCATCCTGAAGGATCGGTCCACCTACGAAATCATCCGCCCCGAGGACGTGGGCATCAAGGCCCACAGCCTGGTGCTCACCGCCCGATCCGGCCGAGCCGCCCTGAAGCACAAGCTGAAGGAACTGGGCTATGAGCTCACCGACGAGCAGTTCCAGAGGGTCCACAAGCGCTTCCTCAACGTGGCCGACCGCAAAAAGGAGATCTCCAGCCAGGATCTGGCCACCATCGTGGAGATCGAACTGACCAAGGTCAGTGAAACCTATACCTTCGACAGCCTCCAGATCATGAGCGGCAACACCATGCAGCCCCTGGCGTCCGTGACCCTCATCAAGGACGGGGAGAAGATCACCGACGCCGCCACGGGAAACGGCCCGGTGAACGCCGTCTTCAACTGCATCGAGCGGATCGTGGGACAGACCGGAAAGCTCCGGGACTACGACCTCAAGGCGGTCACCATGGGAAAGGACGCCCTGGGAGAGGCCATGGTGCGGGTGGAAATCGAAGGAAGCATCTATTCGGGCATCGGCACCAGCCCGGACGTGATCGAGGCCAGCGCCCGCGCCTACGTGAACGCCTTCAACCGCTTCTTCGCCAACGGCAACGCCTGACCGGGATCGGAGCGCAGGGGTTCCGAGGCGCCCCTGCGCTCGAACCGCGTCCTACACGTAACTTTCGTACTCGGGCACGTATACCAGAGACCGGATATGGGCCTCCAGGTCTTCCGGCGGGGGCACGGTGGCCAATCCGTCGCGGTAGGCCACGTGTGCCACGGCTTGAGCGATGCGAAGCGACACTTCTCGAATGCGTGTCAGCCGCGGAAAGATCATGCCCTCCCGGAGGTCCTCCGGGAGCACCATCTGGGCCAGAGTCTTGGCCGCCACGAAAAACATCTCATCGGTCACACGGCGGGCTCCCGAAGCGATCACGCCCAGGCCCACCCCCGGAAAGATGTAGACGTTGTTCCCTTGCCCCGTTCGTACGGTGCGCCCTTTGAAAGAGAAGGGCTCAAACGGGCTCCCGCTGGCGAAGATCACCCGCCCGTCCGTGACCTCGTAGGCCTCCCGGGCCGTGCATTCCGCGTTGGAGGTGGGATTGGACAGGGCGAAGACGATGGGGCGTTCATTGACACGCGCCATGGCCTCCAGAACCCGCCGGCTGAAAAGACCGGCCTTCCCCGACACCCCGATGAGCGCCGTGGGCCTGAGGGCTTCCACGGCGGCGGCCAGGTCGGACACAAAATCGTGGGGATGGGCGAAGAGGCGCTTGTGTTCGTTCAGGTCGTCGCGGGCGCTGACGACAAGGCCCTTGGAATCCATGAACCAGCATCGCCGGCGAGCTTCTTCGGGATCCAGCCCTTCCGCCGCCATGGCCGAAACCACCAGCTCCCCCGTTCCCAGGCCGGCTTCCCCCGCCCCCATGAAGAGGATGGTCTGGTCCTGCAGGTGTCCCCCGGTCACACGGAGGGCCCCGTAGAGCCCTGCCAGGGTGACCGCCGCCGTCCCCTGCATATCGTCGTTGAAACAGCAAACACGGTCCCGATATCGCTGCAACAGCCGGAAGGCGTTTCGGTTGGCGAAGTCCTCGAACTGGATGAGGGCCCCGGGAAAAACATGCTGGACCGCCATGACAAATTCGTCCACCAGGGCGTCGTATTCCGAGCCTCGCAATCGGGGCCGGCGTACGCCGATGTAAAGGGGGTCGGCCAGGAGGGCCTGGTTGTCGGTGCCCACGTCCAGGGTCACGGGAAGAGTCCGGGAATGGTGGATCCCGGCGCAGGCCGTGTAGAGGGCGAGCTTGCCCACGGGGATGCCCATGCCGTCCGCCCCCAGGTCCCCCAGACCCAGGATCCTTTCGCCGTCGGTCACCACGATGATGCGGATATCCTTGTGGGGCCAGTTCCTCAAAAGGCTCACGATGCGGCCCCGATCGTCCGGGGTGATGAAGATTCCCCGCGGCCGGCGGAAGATGTGGCCGTACTCCTGGCACGCCTCACCCACGGTGGGAGTGTAGACGATGGGCATGAGCTCCTCGATGTTTTCCAGCAGCACCCGGTAGAAGAGTGTCTTGTTCCGGTCCTGGAGGCTGATGAGGAAGATGTACTTTTCCAGGTCGTTGGGCTTGCGGCGGATGTTTTCCAGAACGCGTGCCATCTGCTCTTGGATGGTGTGCACTCGGGGCGGGACCAATCCCCGGATGCCCAGCGCGTCCTTTTCCTCCTCCGTAAAGGCCGTGCCCTTGTTGTGGTCCGGGTTCCGAAGGAGAGCGATGCCCTTGGGCACCTGATCCAACCGCCGCTGACGCCCCATCCGGCGGGCCGTTTCCACGTGCTCCGTGGACTCCAACAGGCTCCGAAGCGTCACGTCCCCCAGGAACCGGGACAGCGACTCGGCGTCCGCCAGCCGCCGGGGAACCCGGATCACCATGTCCTCCCTTTCGTAGTCGACTCGATACATCGGCCTCTCTCCACAGGTCTTGGGCCCTCTGCGCCCTCCATCGTCGTCCACCCACCCAACGGGCCGATTCAACCACCATCGCCCGTCCAATGCAATGCCGACCTGTTGGGGCGTTGGGTTCTCGAAAAGCGCCGACAAGCCTAATTTCCAAAAGAAAGAGCCGGTACCCCAGGGCTGGCATAAGGACGAGTATGCTCTCGTTGCTTCGGTAGGAGGCTGCCTTTTACCGCGGTCAGGATAAACCCGTTGCTTCCGCTTGAGAGTCCATAGTGCGCTCAAAATTTTGGATCCCGCTTCCGCGGGGATGACGGACGTTTCTAAGCGAGCCTTTCCGAGAACGGAGGAGATGAGCGCCCTTTTCGGAGCGCAACCCTTTATGCCACCCGCGACCTTGTCCTGTTCGTGCGCGCGCCCTGTAGGGGCAAATGATCATTTGCCCCTACAGGGACTTTCTTTCCAAAGTGGCGGTTCACCCTTGGTTGTCACGGGCTCATGGCGATGAAGAGTTCATGTGAAAGAAAACCGCCCACGAGGCTTTTCTAGGATAGAAGCGCCTTGGCCGCGATTCAGATTGCCGGCAAGCCGTTTCCTGTCGATGAGGACCGCGCAAGGCGGGCTCTTTGATCCATCGGAGGTGGCACAAGGACGATCAGGGTCGGTCGGACTGCGAAAGAATCTGACGAGGAAGAGGCCGAAGATTCCCCGGCCTTTTGAAGCGGAAGAGCCATGGTCGGGCAGGATTTTAGGCCTTCAGGCCGTGGGACAGTTCCCGGAGCAGTCGGCTGCGGGAGATGACGCCCAGGATCCGGCCCCTTTCGTCCAGCACGGGGATGGGTTTGGACGTGGCGGCCGCCCGCTCCACCACCTCGCTCAGGGGAGCGTCGGGCGGCACGGCCGGCACCCGGGCTGAGCGATTGGACGGCACGGCATCCCACGGCGGCCGGTCCACCCCGGACAGATCCTCCCGCGTAAGGACCCCCACCAGGCGGCGGGCGGTATCGGTGACGAAGACGCACTCCAGGTTGTGCCGGTCCATGTGGCGGAGCAGCTCCCGGGGATCCCTGTCCTGCGGGGAGATCCAATGGCGGGGTTCCGCCATGATGTTGCGGGCGGCGATCACGCGGGTGCGGGAAACCGCTCCCACGAACTCCTCCACGTAGTCGTCGGCCGGATCCATCACGATCTGCTCGGGGGTTCCGATCTGCACAATCCGGCCTTCCTTCATGACGGCGATGCGATCGGCCAGTCGCAGGGCCTCGTCCAGGTCGTGGGTGATGAAGACGATGGTCTTCTTGACGATCTCCACCAGCTTGAGGAACTCATCCTGCATCTGGCGGCGGATCAAGGGGTCCAAGGCGCTGAAGGCCTCGTCCATGAGCAGGATCTCCGGGTCCACAGCCAAGGCGCGGGCCAGGCCCACCCGCTGCTGCATGCCGCCGCTCAGCTCCGCCGGCAAGTACCTCTCCCAGTCGGCCAACCCCACCAGATCCAGCACCTCCCGCGCCCGGCGGCGCCGCTCCTTCTTGCCCACGCCCTGGAGCTCCAGGCCGAACGCCACATTGTCCAGCACGGAGCGGTAGGGCAGCAGCGCGAAATGCTGAAAGACCATGGCCATCTTCTGCTGGCGAAGGGCCCGAAGGCGCTTGGGCGTCATGGCCCCCACCCTTTCTCCGTCGATGAGCACCTCCCCGCAGGTGGGCTCGATGATGCCGTTGAGGCAACGAAGGAGCGTGGATTTACCGCTTCCCGAAAGGCCCATGATCACGAAGATCTCGCCTTCGTTCACGTGAAAATCCACCGCTCGCACGGCCGCCGTGCACCCGTCCAGGGGCAGATCCTCAACCGCTGCTTCGGGGTTCCCGGCCAGCAGCGCCGCTGCCTCGCCGGAAAGGTTCCCGAAAATCTTCCATAGATTCCTGACCTGGATCTTGGGACCGGCATATGCCATGGTTTTCACCGTCCTACCTTTACCCGCTCGGCAGCCATGCGCAGGTAGATGGGAAGGGCCTTTTCGTAGGCCTTTGCCAGGTGGGGATCGCCGTCCACGGGCGTGTAACGCTTGACCCCGCCCTTCCTGAACCCCGACCGGGACGCGGCCTCCTCGTGCCAGCCCTGGGAACTCCACACCTTCCACTCCGGCCGGTCGCCCGGCTGCCATTCCAAAGCCTCCGGCAGGAACTCAATGCCCACGAACCGGCAAAACGCCTCCACCAGCTCCTTGGGGTGTTCCAGCAGATCCGCCGCGTCCAAAACCAGGGGAGTCCGGCCGGTGATCTCCGCCGCCATGCGAAAGGCGTGCTCCAAGGCCTCGTAGCCCGCCTCTTCCCATGTGAAATCCGGCCACACGTGAAAAAGGGACGGAAGCGCCCTGGCAGGGTCCCGGATGAGAAAGACATTGATAAAGCGGCGCAGAAAGTCCGCGTCCAAATGAGGTCCCACGTGGTAGGCCATGTCCTTGAAAAAGACCGGGCCGTCCTGGGCCTTCCGCTCGATGGATTCCAGGATTCGGGAAAAGGCGTAATCCGGCGTTCCCGGTTCGTGTTCAAAACGCCGGCTCACTCGCTCGGCACTGTAGTAGTAATAATAGGAAAACGGCTCATGGAGGACCGTAAAGTCCCCCCGCTCCATCATCATCCGTTCAAAGGCCGTGGAAACCGACCGGGGTACGGCCCAGAGGGCTACGATTTTCGTCTCCGCTCTTAGCAACGCTTCCTTCCTTTCCTTCGGCAGGGCCCCTCACGCCCTGCCGCCCGTTCCTTCCCGTCGCACGATTCAGTTCAGCAAGATGGCCCGCAAGGTACTGGATTCATCCAACGGGAAAAGGTTCACATGGTGCATTTCGTATACCAACATTCGGCGTACGTCAAGAACCCGGGTCCCCATCTTTTTCACCGGCCGCCATTGCCTCGGCTCCGGGGGGTTTCTATACTATAGTAAATTACTAGGAATTAAACCGCGCACCTTAGGAGGCGGCTATGAAGTTCGTCAAAGATTGTCAAGCCGATGCCACGGTGGATTTGGTCTACCGCATGTGTCCCATGCACCTGCTGGAACCGGTGGAACTGATCCGGGACCTTCGGGAAGGGCAGGTCCTGGAAATCCTGACCGACTACGACGGCGCCCTGGAGGACATTCCCGCATGGTGCGCCAAGAACGGCCAGGAGTTCATCGGGATCGGCGAGGACGAGGAAAACGATTGTTACCGGCTTTACATACGAAAGCGCCATTGAAGGAGCTTCTGATGAAGAAAGTCTATTTGGACCATGCGTCGGCGACCCCGGTGCGCCGGGAGGCCTTGGAGGCCATGCTGCCGTACTTCGCGGAGGCGTTCGAGAACCCGTCCAGCGTCTACGACAGGGGTTTCGTCATCAAGGCGGCGGCGGACGAGGCGCGCGAAAAGGTGGCCTCGCTCATCCACGCGAAACCGAAGGAGGTGCTCTTCACCTCTTCGGGCGCGGAGAGCAACAACCTGGCCGTCAAGGGCGCCGCTTTGGCCAACCTGAGGAAGGGGCGCCACATCATTGTGTCGGCCATCGAGCACCATTCGGTACTCAACGCGGCCCGCTACCTGGAAAGGTTCCACGACTTCGAGGTGACGTTCCTTCCGGTGACCGAGACCGGTCTTGTGGACCCGGAGCGGCTGCGGCGGGCCATCACGGACGACACGGTGCTCGTGTCCATCATGCACGGCAACAACGAGATCGGCACCCTGCAATCCGTGGCGGAGCTCTCGGCCATCTGCCGCGAAAAAGGCGTCCTTTTTCACACGGACGCGGTGGCCACGGTGGGCCAGGTGCCCGTGGACGTGGAAGCGCTGGGGGTGGATCTTTTGAGCCTTTCGGGCCCCGCCCTGGGCGCGCCGAAAGGCACCGGAGCCCTCTTTTTCAGGGATCGTCTCCGCTTTGTGCCCCTCATCCACGGCGGCATCCAGGAAAACGGGCGCCGGGCCGGAACGGAAAACGTTCCGGGCATCGTGGCTTTGGGCAAGGCGGCGGAACTGGCCCAAGGCGAACTGGAAAAGAAGGCGGCGCACCTGCAGACGCTGCGCCATGCGCTGGTGGAAGGCGTTCTGGGAGCCGTCCCACGGGTGCATCACACCGGGCATCCGGAACAGCGCCTGCCGGGCCATGCCAGCTTCTGTTTCGAGGGCGTGGAGGGGGAAGCCCTGATCTTCCTGTTGGCTCAAAACGGGGTGTACGCCAGCACCGGATCGGCGTGCGCCTCCAAGGCCCTGAAGACCTCCCCCGTACTGATCGCCATCGGAATGGACGCCGCCGTGGCCCAGGGGTCGGTGGTCTTTACGCTGGGCCCCGACAACACCCTGGACGAGGCAACTTACACCGTGGATGTGCTCACCAAGGCCGTGGACCGGCTCCGCTCCTTTTCGCCCGTGTGGCGGAAAAAGACCGCGGCCTGAAAGTCGGGGGGAGAAGACGATGGTGAAGATGTCCACCAAGAGCCGCTACGGCACCAGGCTGGTCCTGGACATGGCCCGCCACTACGGCCAGGGTCCCGTTCAGCTGGCCGACATCGCCAGGCGGCAGCAGGTATCGGTCAAGTACCTGGAGCAGTTGGTAATTCCATTGAAACTGGCCGGCCTGATCGAGAGCGTGCGAGGCGTCAAGGGCGGTTACCTGCTGACCATGGAGCCCCGCCTCATCACAGTGGGCCGAGTGGTGGACGTTCTGGAAAGGGGTCAGAACCTGGTGCCCTGCACGGACGACCCCGAAAAGTGCCGGAGGGCCCCCTTCTGCGCCACCCGGTGCGTGTGGGTGGACGTCGAAAGGGCCATCCGGGACACGCTCGATTCCTACACCTACCAGGACCTCCTGGAGATGGAAGATACCCTCATGGGAGGAAAAGGAGAGGACCATGTACAGCCAGATCGTGATGGATCATTTTACGAATCCGAGGAACGCGGGAGTGCTTGAAGACGCCGATGGCGTGGGCGAAGTGGGCAATCCCGTCTGCGGCGACATGATGACCTTCTATATCAAGGTCAGGGACGGGCGCCTGGAGGATGTGAAGTTCAACACTTTCGGGTGCGTGGCGGCCATCGCCGTTTCCAGTATGGTCAGTGAGATGGCGAAAGGGAAAACCCTGGAAGAGGCGAAGAAGATCACCAACAAGGCCGTGGCGGACGCCCTGGAGGGGCTTCCGAAAAACAAGCTCCACTGCTCCAATCTGGGAGCGGAAGCACTGAAGCTGGCCATCCGAAACTACGAGGAGAAGCAGGCGCTCGGGCCTTCGTCCCACCTTCAGAGTGCATCTTCGGCTTCCAAGCCGGACTACTGCACCCATTGCGACACGGAAGAGCCCGTGGGGGCCGCCTTCTGCATGGAGTGCGACAACGACACCGGTTGCGAACTGATCGAGGTGAAATAGGCCATGGGATGCGGAGAAGCTTTCCCCCCGGGCGATGTGATGCGCAGGGTCGGCTCCCCGCACGGCACGCCCCCGAAACGGGACTCGCCGCAAAGAGGCCGCCCCCGCGGTCAGGGCGAAGCGGCCTCTTTTTCTCCAAGTTCTTCGCCTTCAGGCGGCGGCCCGGCGGGCGGGCGTTCCTCCAGAAAGTCCCGATACTCGATCTGGTAGATGTAGAGCATGACCCGGGCAAAGCCCAGAATGAGCGGCCCGTAGATGATCCCCGCCAGGCCGAAGAACTGCACGCCGCCCAGGATGGCCAAAAAGATGTAGAAAGTGGACATATCCGCCTGGCCCCGCATGAAGAAGGGCCGGAGGAAGTTGTCGATGGATCCCACCAGCACCGCACACCAGGTCGCCAGGAAAATTGCGGACTTGATCTTTCCCAAAAGGAGCAGATATCCCACCGCGGGCACCCACACCAGGGCCGTTCCCACCACCGGGATGAAGGAGGTGAAAGCCATGAGCGATCCCCAGAACAGTCCGGGGATCCCCACCAGCATGAGCCCCACGCCGCCCACCAGACCCTGGCTCAGGGCCGTCAGGAAACTTCCCAGGATGGAAGAGCGGGCCACCGCCTTGATCTTTTCCAGGATCCGATCTTCCTGTTCCTCCCGAAGCGGGGAAAGGTATTTGACGGTCTTCACCATCTCGGCCCCGTCCCGCACCAGATAGTACGTGATGAAGATGAGGATGAGAAAGCGCGAAACCAGCGTGGCCGCATCCCCCAGCAGACCCGCCCCCCGGTTGATGAGGAATTGTCCCAGGTTCTTGCTCAGCGCCAGCAGATGGCTTTCGACATCCAGATGGGAGAAGTCGATGAAGTGGAGCCGTTCCCTGACCCACGAGACAGCCGTCACCACCGTGGGATGGGCCGCCACCTTCTGGAGGTTCCCCTGCCGGATCCATTCGGTGACCCGGCCCACGGACTCCACCCCCTGGCTCACCAGCTGGGACAGGAAAAAGAAGGTGGGTAGAGCAATGACGAAGACGATGACGCAAAGCACCAGAAAGGCGGCCAGGCTCTTGCGCCCCTTGAACCACCGCACCAGCCGGTCCTGGAGCGGCGAGAAGAGGCTCGCCAGCAGGATGGAAAAGATGATGGTGTGCAGAAAGGGCTGGAGAATGCAGTAGGCCAGATAGAGCGAGAAAAAGAGAAGGACCAGCAGAAAAGGCCGGTAGCCTTCCAGGATGTGTCGAGGTCCGTCGCGACCGCTTTCGCCTTTCATAGGGCCTCCCTCTGCCAAAGGCGTTGGTTCCGTGGGCGTCCACCGGCGCCCCTTCACGGTTCTCCAACCCGGCACACCGCCGCCTTTTCCCCAAACTTACGGGAGTCGCTGGGCCTTGCGCTGGTAGGCCGCCTCCATGGACGCATCCCCCAGCCGTCCGTAGAGATCGGCTTCCAGCAGGTAGGTCTCCTTGAGACGCGCCGGATCGTGCTGGAGAAGGATTTCGGCCTTACGGGCGAATTCCAGCGATCGGGCGGCGAATCCCTTGGCCCGCCACGCCTTGGCTAGGCCCAGGAACGCACGCCCGTTGTACCCGTCCACCTGCACCGCCTGCTCGTAGAGGGCCACCGCTCCGTCCACATCCCCCGAACCCAGGGCCCGATCCCCTTCCTCCACCAGCCGAAGAGACGCCAGATACTGAGGACTCGGTTCCGGCGCCTTTTTAAGGGCCGGTCCCTCCGCGGGGGATTCGATATCCTCCTCACGAATTTCGCCCCGTGCCGGCGGTGCCGGAATCGCCTCCCGGGGGGCTTCCACCGCAGGCCCCCGGGGGGCGGGCGTCCAGGGCCCCGGCAGGGACACCATGGTTCGGGGGGCGCATCCGGCAAGCACACTTGCCGTGAAGAGGGTCAGGACCTGCAAACAGACCGTCCTCAGCTGTGGTTTCATGGAAGGTCACTCCTTCAGAAAGCGATCATCGGCGCGCACGTCCCCCACACGCCTTTCCGCCCCCTCCAACCATCCGGCCCGGGCGTTGGCCGGCCGGTCGAAGGCGGGCACATACGGCTTGATGTCCAGAAGCGGCGTGCCGTCCACCACGTCCACGCCCCGCACATGCAAAACGGCCCCCTCCCGGCCCAGCAGTTCCACAATGGAGAGGCCGATGGGATTGGGCCGCGCCGGGGCCCGGGTGGCGAAGACCCCCCGCTCCACCGTGTCCAGAAAGGGCACCACCAAGGGCTTCCACGGAGCGCTCAGGTGGAAATGGTACAGCAGGATCAGATGGGAAAAGCCCTCGATGTCCTTCAATCCTTCGGCGTAGGGTTCGCGCACCTCCACGCGCCCCACCACATCCGCCGCACCGCTGGGCTGAATGGGAACTCCCTTGGCATCCGGAAAAGGCGAACGGATCCGTCCGATGGGCCGATAGACGATATCTTCCATACCTCACCTCTCACCATCCGTGCACCGTGCAGGGCCTTTGCGGCACCTTCTCCTCCAGGAAAAACTCCCGGTCCGTCCGGGGGCAGGCCCTGGTGGCCAGATCCCCCGTATCGAGACAGACAGTGCGCTCCACCACTCCCGGGGGCACCGGAAAGTCCTGCGGGTGCATCCAGGGTCGAATGCGAGTCATGAACCGTGCCCAGATGGGCAGGGCTCCGCTGGATCCGCTCAGCCGCGTGGAGCGGTTGTCGTCGAATCCCACCCACACGAGCGCCAGAAGATCGCTGGTGTAGCCCACGAACCAGGCGTCCCGGTAATCGCTGGTGGTTCCCGTCTTACCGGCGCAGGGAAAATCCACCCCGTAGGTCGCCAGGCGCCGCGCGGTGCCTTCCGTCACCACCCGCTGAAGCATCCGGGTGAGCACAAAGGCCTTGGCGGGAGTGGTCACCGTGGTCATGGCCACGTGCCGACGTTCCAGCACGGCCCCCTGGGGTGTCACTACTTTCTTGACGGTCAGCAGGTGGGGTCTCTGCCCTTCATTGGCCAGCGCCGCATAGGCCCCCGCCAGCTCCAGCGGGGTTACTTCGAAGGCTCCCAGGGCCAGGGACGGATAGGGTTCCAGACGGGACCGCAGGCCCAGGCTCCGGGCCGTTTCCACGATGTCGGCAAGCCCCACCCGAACAGCCAACTGGACGGTGGCGGCATTGAGGGAGTGGGCCAGCGCCTCGCGCACCATGACCGCCCCCCGGTAACGACCGTCGTAGTTTCGTGGCGACCAGGCCCTCCCGTCCACTCGATAGGCCGTGGGCATGTCTTCGATGAAGCTCACGGGCGTCACCTCATCCAGCGCCGCGAGATAGACGAAAGGCTTGAAGGCGGAACCCGGCTGCCGATGAGCCTGAACCGCCCGGTTGAAGGGGCTCTCGGCATAGTCCCTTCCCCCCACCAGGGCCACCAGGGCACCCGTCTTGGGCTGAACCACCACCAGGGCGGCCTGGAGCTTCCCGGCGGCATCGGAAACGGTCAGGGCCGGCCGTTCCTTTTCCAGGGCCGCCAATCCTTCGCGAACGGCCCTTTCCGCCTGGGCGGCCACTTCCGGCCGGAAGCTGGTATAAATCACCAGGCCCTCGGACGAAAGGGTCTCCTCCGAATAGAGTTCTTCCAGCTGCCGGTTCACGTAGTCCACGTAGTAGGCGGTGGTCTTTCCGGACAGGGCCGGCGGAACGGTGCGCAAGGGCTCCGACAAGGCCTCCTGATAGGTTTCCTGGTCGATCAGCTCCAGTTCGCGCATGCGAGCCAAAACCACGTTTCGACGCTCCCGGCAGGCATCGGGATGTCTCACCGGGGAATAGCGGTTGGGCGCCTTGATCATGCCGGCCAGGGCCGCCGCCTCGGCCGGCGTGAGGTCCTCCACGTTCCGACCGAAATAGGTGAGCGCCGCCTGCCCCATACCGTGAATGGCCACACTGCCCTGTTGGCCCATATAGATCTCGTTCAGATACATCTCCAGGATCTCTTCCTTGGAGTAACGGGCCTCCACCACCAGGGCCATGGCCGCTTCCAGAAGCTTGCGCTTGAGGGTCCGCTCCGGCTGGAGGAAGTAATTTTTCACCAGTTGCTGGGTGAGGGTGGAGCCGCCCTGCACCACGCGACCGGCGCGCACGTCCGCCCAGAGCGCCCGGGCGATCCCACGCCAGTCGATGCCCCGGTGTTGAAAAAAGCGATGATCTTCGATGGCGACCACGGCATCGATGAGATGTTTGGAGGCCGCCCGGATGCTGATCAGATGCCGGCTTTCACGCTCTTTCCCGAAAAGCCGGGCCACCACCACCGGTTCCACTTCCAGGTAGGCGAGCGTTTCACCGTCGGCCTGGATCTTTTCGATTCGGTTTCCCTGGAATCGAATCCGCACCTCCCGAGCAGGCAGATCCTTTCCCGGGTAGGAAAAGGCTCGAAAGAAAACGCGCAACTCCCACTTGCCTCTCCGATATTCCCCCGGCTGCAATCGCCCTCCCACGGCGGGGCGGTATCCCCGGGCCACGAGCACCTCCTCCATGGCGGAGACCCCCAGATCCTGGCCCGGATAGATCATGACCGAATCGCTCAGCACCGTGGCCGGCACGCTCCAGAGCCGACCGGAAAAGCGCCTTTCGATCTGGGTGGCCAGATAAATGTACCCTCCAAACCCAATCAGCAGCGTGAGCAAGCAGAGAATCGCCGCCCATCGGAGCCACCGGGGGCCGCCCCGTGACAAGTTCTTCCTTTTCCCGCGTTTCGCCATGACGCATCCGCTTCCCAAACAGCGTTCGATTACAGACTTCCATCACGAGTGGGCAGAGGCACTGACATCTTCTCGTAGCCGCGGGGCTTCAGCCCCGCGGGAACACCCGTTCTGAACCCGCTGGGTAGGAATGGGGCTTATTGCTGCGCCGTCTCACGCCTTTGCCTTCCGGTCCAGTTGCACCACGCACTCGATATGGGGCGTGTGAGGGAAAAGATCGAAAGGCTGGACCCGGCACACGCGGTAGCGTTCCGAAAGAAGCGCCAGGTCCCGGGCCAGGGTGGCCGGGTTGCAGGAAACCGCCACGATACGCCGGGGCGCCAGCTCCAGCAGCGCCTTGATCACGTTCGGGTGCATCCCGGCCCGGGGCGGGTCCGTAATGACCACGTCCGGCAACGCCACTCCGGGGCCGCGGACGGCGGGGTCCCGGATCACGTCCTTCAGGTCCCCCACCCGAAAGACGCAGTTATCCACCTTGTTCAGGGCCGCGTTGCGGTAGGCGTCCTGGATGGCCGATTCCACCACCTCAAAGCCCGCCACTTTCCGGGCATGACCGGCCACGAAGAGCGCGATGCTTCCCGTGCCGCAATAGAGGTCCCAGACCGTCTCCGCCCCCGTGAGGCCCGCAAAGTCGCGAGCCGTCCCATAGAGGTTTTCGGCGGCCAGCGGGTTGGTCTGGAAAAAGGACTGGGCGGAGATGCGAAATCGAAGGTTTCCCAGTTCTTCCTCGATGGCCCCGGGACCCCAGAGCACCCGCTCCTCATCGCCCTGGGCCACCTGGGCCCGGGTGCGGTTTACGGAATGGACGAGCGTGGTGATGTGAGGGCCGGACTCGCGAAGAAATTCCGCCAGGGAATCCACGGCCTTTTCGGCTCCGGGAAAGTCGCCCGTGATGACGTGCACCAGGCGCTGGCCCGTCCGCTTTCCCTCCCGGATCACCAGAAAGCGCCAGCATCCTCGGTGCTCCCGGATGGAATAGGGAGGAAGACCGCTTCGGCGGGTAAAGTCTCGGACCGCCTCCACAATGGCCATGGCTTCGGGGGATTCCAGCCGACAGTCGCCGATGTCGAACACCCGGTCGAAATGCCCCCGGACATGCAAGCCCAGGGCGAACGAGCGGTCGAAGGCCTCCTCCTTCCGCGCGATCTCCTCCGGCGATAGCCAGCGATACCCGGAAAAGGTGAACTCCATCTTGTTCCGATAGCACGTGGTCCGGGGCGACGGGACCACTTCTCCCACGGGCGTTTCCAGCACGTCGCCCAGATGCTCCAGGCACTCTTCCACATGCCGCCGCTTCCAGACCAGCTGCTGCCCGTAGTCCAGGTCCTGCCAGCGGCACCCGCCGCACACGCCGAAATGGGCGCACACGGGCTCCACCTGGTGGGGAGACGGCTCCAACACATCCAGGACCACCGCTTCCGCATAGCTCTTGCGCTTCTTGACGATGCGCGCGCGAACCTTCTGACCCGGGAGGGCGCGGTCCAGGAAGACCACGAAGCCGTCCACCCGGGCCACGCCCTTGCCCCCGAAGGCCAGTTTTTCCACGGAACAGGTCAGTTCCGTTCCCTTCTTAAAGCTCGTCATGAAATGGTTCCCTTCCGAATCCTCTGAAATCCCTGTTGATCGTGCGGGCTCCTATGCTAATAGATACGGGCTTGGATGACCAGTGACTTTGCCCCAACGGATCGCAGGAACCTGAAATGTGGATTCGATCCCTACACACCTACGGACGGCTCATTAAGTTCAGCCACACCGTCTTTGCGCTTCCCTTCGCCCTGGCGGCGGCCCTTCTCGCCCACCGCCACACGCCGCTCACGGCGAAGACCCTCTTCTGGATCGTCGTGGCCATGGCCGGGGCCCGGTCGGCCGCCATGGGATTCAACCGCCTGGTGGACCGCCGGTTTGATGCGCTGAACCCCCGCACGGCATCCCGACCGTCGGTGACGGGGGAAATCTCCACCCGGGCCATGACGCTGCTGGTGGTTCTCTCATCGGCCGTGTTCGTGGCCAGCGCCGCCATGCTGGGAGACCTCTGCCTCAAGCTGTCGCTTCCCTGTCTGGCGGTTCTTTTCCTCTATTCCTACACCAAGCGTTTCACGGTCTGGTCCCACCTGGTGCTGGGATTCGCCATCGGGCTGGCTCCCGTGGGGGCCTGGATCGCCGTCACGGGAACCATGGACTGGCGGATCCTGCTGCTTTCCGCGGCGCTCATGACCTACATCGCCGGGTTCGACATTCTCTATGCCTGTCAGGACGTGGACTTCGACACCTCGGCGGGCCTGCACAGCCTGCCGTCCCGATGGGGGATCCAAAAGGCGTTGGCCTTTTCGTCCGCCCTCCACGTGATCACCGCGGCGAGCCTGGCGGGCTTGGGCTTGGCCTTCGACCTGGGCGGCCTCTTCTTCGCGCTTCTCGCGGTCATCTCGGGCCTCCTCTTCCTGGAGCACCGGATGGTGCGCCCGGACCGTCTGGAAGCCATCCCCGTGGCCTTCTTCCATGTGAACAGCGTGGTGAGCGTCCTTCTCTTCCTCGCCGTCTGGCTCGACCTTCGCCTCTCCTAAGGAGTCGCTCCGGTGAAAACCGTCTCCCTGGAAAAGACGCAGCGGCGCATCGGGTCCATGTTCGACCGCATCGCCGCCACCTACGACTTCCTCAATCATTTCCTTTCCGCCGGGCTGGATCTTTGGTGGCGAAGCCGGGCGGTGGCAGCCCTATCCGTGCCGACCGGCGGAGTCATCCTGGACGTGGCCACCGGAACGGGAGACCTGGCCTTTGCAGCTCTGAAAGCCCATGAAGGCGTGCGGGTGGTGGGGCTGGATTTGGCCTTCAACATGCTCCGGATCGCAAAGGCGAAACGGGAGAAGAAGGGGACACCTCCCCGCCGCTACCAGCTGCTTTGGGGAGACGCGCTGGAACTGCCTTTTGCGGCGGAAAGCTTCGACGCCGTCATGATCGCCTACGGGATCCGAAATGTTCCCGACATGGGGGCGGCCCTGAAAGAGTTTCACCGCGTGCTCAGGCCCGGCGGCACCCTTCTCGTCCTGGAATTCAGCCTTCCGTCCGCCGCCCTGCTGAAGAGGCTCTACCTGTTTTATTTCGAAAAAATCCTGCCCCGTCTCGGGGGTGCCGTGTCGCGGGATCCGGAGGCCTACGCCTACCTTCCCGCATCCGTGGGAGCCTTCGTCACACCGGAAGACCTGGGAGGTTTGGCCCGAGGCCGCGGATTTCACCGCCTGGAGGTCCGGCGCCTGACCGGCGGTGTCACCTACTATCTTCGCGCCGTCAGGGATTCCCGCTGAACGGAAGAGGGTTTCGGATCGGGTGGAACGCCGCAGTGAGACAAGAACTTGCCCTTAAAGGGACGGGTTTTTCTCAGAGCGGGATATGGACGGCCTGTGGGGGCGAATCATCATTCGCCCCTACAGCGGCTCGCTTTCCAAAGGTGCGTTTCACCCTTCGTCTTTACGGGCTTCCCGTGATGAGGGTTGATGTGAAGGACAACCGCGAATGAACGCGAATAGACGCCAATGAGTCTTTTCGATTGGAGGGGCGGCGCCCGGCCCGATCCATCATCGATGCGGGGTGGCGCACGGGCGACCATCACCGTAGGGGGGAGTCAACGAGATGATGAAGACCGCGTATCGAAACCTGGGTGAGTTCGTGGAGGCGCTGGAACGGGCCGGAGAGCTGCTGCGGATCAAGGCGCCCGTCTCCCGGGATCTGGAGATCACCCAGATCACGGACCTGGCCAGCAAGAGCCCGGGGGGCGGCAAGGCGCTCCTCTTCGAAAAGGTGGTGGAATCTCCCTTCCCTGTTCTGACCAATGCCTTCGGCAGTCCGAAACGGATCTGCATGGCCCTGGGGGTGCCGGACCTGGAAGCCCTGGCCGCCCGGCTGCGCCGGTTCATCGAGATGGAGCCGCCCAAATCCCTGGGCGATGCCCTTCGGTTGCTGCCTCTCGGGCTGGATCTCCTTCGGTTCTTTCCGCGAAAGGCCCGCAAGGCCCCCTGCCAGGAAGTGGTGCTCACCGGATCCCAGATCGACCTGGACAGGCTTCCCATCCTCAAGTGCTGGCCCCTGGACGGGGGGCCCTTCGTCACGCTGCCGGTGGTGATCACCAAGAGCCTCAAGACCGGCAAGCGAAACGCCGGCATGTACCGGCTTCAGGTTTACGACCGCACCACCACCGGCATGCACTGGCACATCCACAAGGACGGCTCCCACTATTTCCAGGAATACCGCAAGGCGGGCAAGCGGATGCCGGTGGCCGTGGCCATCGGAACAGATCCGGCCACCACCTACGCGGCCACGGCGCCTCTTCCCCGGGGCGTGGACGAGATGATCCTTTCCGGGTTCATCCGGCGGGCTCCCGTACCCATGACCAGGGCGGTGACGGTGGATCTGGACGTGCCGGCGGAAGCCGAATTCATCCTGGAAGGCTACGTGGATCCGGAGGAACTGCGCGTGGAAGGTCCCTTCGGAGACCACACGGGATACTATTCCCTGGCCGACATCTACCCCGTCTTCCATCTGACGGCCGTCACCCATCGACGCAACCCCATCTATCCGGCCACCATCGTGGGGCGGCCTCCCATGGAAGACTGCTACCTGGCCAAGGCCACGGAGCGGATCTTTCTGCCCCTGCTGCAGGCGGTGCTGCCCGAAATCAGGGACTACTGGCTTCCGTGGGAAGGCGTGTTCCACAACATCACCGTGATCGCTCTCGAGAAGGAATACCCCGGGCACGCCCGCAAGGTCATGAGCGCCCTGTGGGGGCAGGGGCAGATGAGTTTTTGTAAGGCTTTGGCGGTGGTGGACGCGGATGCGGATCTGTCCCGGCCCCGCGCGATCCTGGAAACGGTCCTCAACCACCTGGATCCGGACCGGGATGTGTACATCACGGAAGGCGTCCTGGACGTGCTGGACCACAGTGCACCGGAACCCCTTTTCGGCGGCAAGGTGGGCCTGGACGCCACGCGGAGGCTGCCTTCCGAGGCGCCGCGGCCCGAGAGACCCATCCGGACCCAGTGGCCGGGAGACGGCGCACTGCTTGAACACGCCCGCCGGGTGAGCGAACGCATCACGGACGCCCACCGGCCGGATCTGGCGGTCAGAAACCCCTTGCTCCTTCTCTCCTTCCGGAAGGACGGCACCACACCGGCCCCATCGGCGGCACCGGGGCTTCTGGCATCCGATGCATTGAAGGATTTTTCCATCTTCGTCTTCTATGATCACGACATCGATTTGCGGGACGGCTCCCTGGTGCTCTGGAAGCTCTTCAACAACGTGGATCCCAAGCGGGATATCATCCGGGAGCGAGGCCGCATGGTGGTGGACGCCACCAAGAAGGGACCCGAGGACGGCCATCTGCGGCTCTGGCCCGACGACATCGTCATGGACCCTCAGGTGGTGGAACGGGTAGCCCGGCGCGCCAAGGAACTGGGGATCGAAGAGTTTCTTCGCTAGGAGTTTGCCCGAGAACTCCTCAAACCGTCACTCCCGCGCAAGCGGGAATCCATAACCTACTGGAAATCCTGGATCCCCGCTTCCGCGGGGATGACGAATGGACGTTGGAAGGGGCAAATGGGCCATTTTCAGGCAAGCTCCTCGGAGCCTGCCTGTAAACGGCGGGAACGACCGTTTTTTTCGTAGCGCAGCCCTTCAGGGCTGCGGAGGAATCCCCGGATGTCGGATGGCCCATCGGGTACTGCCCGTCAGTTCATTGGGTTGTGATGACCCCTTATTCCCCGGGACGGAAGCCCCGCGGCCACGAAAGAGATCAGACTCCTTAGCGGTTCCAGACGGAAGCCTGTTCTCGGACAAGCTCCCAGGGGCGAAAGATCTTTCGCCCCCATATCTCAACCGACGGCAAATGGTCCTTAGGGTTGGCTGGGAAGGTGCCGGGAAGACAGCGGCGGGAAGGTGCGTTCGATCAATCGCCGGTAGACAGTTGGCTGGCCCAGACCGGGTTTTCGATCTTCTTGTTTTCCAGGCGCATCACCGCATAGATCACTTCATTGTAGGGGGTGGGCACCTCCAGATCCCTGGCCATTCGCACCACCATGCCGTTCAGCGCTTCGATCTCCGTCTTTCGATGCCACTCCAGATCGCGCAGCATGGAAGGCTTGAAACGCTTGTTGTAGGACTCGGCCAACGCCATGGCCTGGTCCACCGCATCGGCGGGAAGATCCACGCCGCGTTTGCGCGCCAGCGCCTCCACTTCCCGCATGACGCCCGCCAAGAGTTCGCGGGTCTCGGGACAGGCCAATACCAGGCCCAGGGAAGACCGCGACAGCGTGCTCACGCCGTGCACGCCGCAAATAAAGAGGAACTTGGACCACAAAACCTGCTGGATGTTGTCGGAAACCTCCGCCTGGATTCCCGCCTTCCGGAAGAGATCCAGAACCCTTTCCGCCCGCTCCGTGCGTTCTCCGGAAAGCTCCCCAAAAACGATGCGCCCCGGCTGGCCCGAGTGGGCAATGACCCCCGGCGAGGCGATGGTGGATTCGATATAGGCGGTACCGCCCAGGATCTTCTCTTCCCCGAAGTACTGGGCCAGCTTCTCCACGTTGTCGATTCCGTTCTGGAGGGTGAGGATCACGGTGTCCTCCTCCACCATGGACTCCACGTACCGGGCCGCCTGTTCCGTATCATGGGCCTTGACGCAGAAGAGGAGCAGATCCACCGGGCCGATGTCGTCCGGTTCGCTGGTGGCGTGGATCCGCACACGGAAATTTTCGTTGTTGGTCACGACTTCCAGGCCGTCTTCCTGGAGGGCCTGCAGATGCTTTCCCCGGGCAAGAAAGTGGATGTCCATGCCGGCACGTGCCAAATACCCTCCGAAATACCCACCAACGCCACCGGTTCCCATCACCCCGATCTTCATGGATCGCTCCTTCTGGCTCCATCCTTCCATCTGTCTGAGTTCTCACAAGCCGCTCAATGAGCGTATTTATAGCGCCTCCCTTCCGGCTCGTCAAACATCGGAATATACGTAGATCCATGCCCTACAAAGGCGCTTTGTGCGCTCCTTTTTTCACAAATATCCCGGACTTTGACAAAAGCCCCGAAAGTGGTCACTATAGCCGGGACTTTGCCGGCCGGTGGATTCCGTCGCAAGCACCGGCGCCATCGGAAAGACAGTGCGGGAGCCGAAGGTCATGAAGAATGTTTTCAACAATGTCTTGGAGTTGATAGGCCATACACCCCTTGTGCGCATCAACAAGCTCAACCCCAATCCCCGGACAACCATCTACGTCAAACTGGAAGCCAAGAACCCGGGAGGATCCATCAAGGATCGGCCGGCCCTTTCCATGATCGAGGCCGCGGAACGCAGCGGAGAGCTGACTCCCGACAAGACCATCATTGAAGCCACCAGCGGCAACACGGGCATCGGTCTGGCGGTGGTGGCCGCCGTCAAGGGCTACCGGCTGGTGCTGGCCATGCCGGAAACGGCCAGCCTGGAGCGCCAGAAGATCCTGAAGGCCCTGGGTGCGGAGCTGCTGCTGACTCCCGGTTCCTTGGGCACGGACGGCGCCATCGAGGAAGT
Organism: Desulfacinum sp.; assembly: GCA_014359885.1. GTDB lineage: Bacteria > Desulfobacterota > Syntrophobacteria > Syntrophobacterales > DSM-9756 > Desulfacinum. Next base: position 49,652 of record JACIYN010000016.1, on the reverse strand, counting down.
CTACCGCATGGTGCGGGAAAACCCCGACAAGTATTTCCTGGCCGACCAGTTCAACAACCCCGCCAACCCGGAAGCCCACTACCGCGGGACCGGCCCCGAGATCTACGAACAGACGGACGGCAAGGTGAACGTGGTGGTCACCACCCTGGGCACCAGCGGCACCGCCATGGGTATCCTGCGGGCCATGAAGGAACGGGATCCCAACATCCAGGTGGTGGCCGTGGAGCCCTACCCGGGCCACAAGATCCAGGGCCTGAAGAACATGAAGGAATCCTATGTTCCGGGGATTTTCGACCGGTATCGTCTGGACCGAATCGTCCACGTCAAGGACGAGGACGCCTTCGAAATGGCCCGGCGTCTCGCCAAGGAGGAAGGCATCTTCGTGGGCATGAGCTCGGGGGCGGCCATGGCGGCGGCGGCCCAGATCGCCACGGAACGCGAAGACGGGATCATCGTGGCGGTCCTGCCCGACGGCGGCGACCGGTATCTGAGCACCAATCTTTTCACCACCATGCTGGAACCCGACTTCCAATTCTTCGACTTCCTGAGACGGAAGAAATCCCCCTTCAAGCCGGTTCAGGAAGGCAAGGTGCGCATCGCCGTGACGGGTCCCCCGCTGGATTCGGGCCTGGAGCTGGAAGCCGCTCGCCGGTTCATCCTGGCCGACCTACTCACCCGCTTTCTCACGGTCAAGGGGTTCAAGGCGGAGGCCTTCGTGCTCATTCCCGACCTGGACAGCCGCTCCATCCAGTGCGCCCTGGATCGCGGCATGCCTCTCGACCGGTATGTGGAAGAAAAGGTATCGGATCTCACCCGGGAATTTCGCCGGCTGGGCATCACCCAGTCCCTTCGGACGGCTCGCACCTCGGAGCACCTGAACGCCATCGTGGAAACCGCCCGGACTCTCCTCCAAAAGGGGATGGCCTACGAAAAGCTCCGCTCCGTCTATTTCAGCCTGACGGGCTTCGCCGACTACGGCACCCTTTCCGGGGTGGATCCCAAAAAGATCCGGGTGGGCACCACCGTGGACCTGGACGCCTACGAAAAGCTCAACCCCAGGGACTTCGCCCTTCTCAAACGGGCCACCCTGGCCGAGCTCAAACGCGGCGACTACCTGAAGACCGAATGGGGCAACGTCCTGCCCACCTGGCACATCGCCGCGGCCGCCGCCGTTTTCGACCAGTTCGGCTATCCGCTGGACATCCATGTGAGCAGCATGGATTTTCTCTTCCCCCATTTGGAAAACGTCCGGGCCGTCGCCGAGGCGCTCACCGGAAAACCGTATGCCAACACGTGGCTGCTGGCCGAAAGAGTGCACCTCAAGGAAGAGGGTCAGGAATTGCCGGGCGGGGAACCCAACCTCCAGTCCCTGTACGAGCGCGGTTTTTCGCCGTCTCAGATCCGATTCTGGCTGCTGGGTTCCCATTACCGCAAGCCCATGAACGCCTCCCTGGAAAGCTTTCAGAGCGCCTCGCGGGGCCTCAAGCGAATCCGCGAATTCATCGGGCGAATCCGGCACAGTCCCGCCGATGGAGCGCGCCATGCCGCGGTGGAAGAGGCCGTCTTCGCCCTGGAGCAGGGGTTTTTCGACGCACTGGCGGACGATCTCAACACGCCCAAGGCCCTGGCCTCGCTCTTCCAATTCATCCGCACCCTGAACCCCCTTCTGGAAAAGGAACCCTTGAGCGCCGAACAGAAGGAGCAGATTTTGGCCTCCCTTCGCCACCTCGACCAGGTGCTGGGGCTCTTTCGGTTGGATCTCAGCCCCCTAAGCGATGAGGAGAAGGCCCTGCTGGAAAGAAGGGAAGCCGCCCGGAAGGCCAAGGATTGGGCGACGGCCGATCGGCTTCGGGAGGAGCTCCTGGAAAAGGGCATCCGGGTGGTGGACACGCCCCTGGGACCGCGCTGGGAGAGGACTCAGGAGGAGGACCTGTAGCGGATCCACACCAGTAGCACTGCCAGGATGCTGATCGCCAGGATGGAAAAATTGGCCGTGGAACATATGGCGGCGATCGGTGGCCAGGATGGGCCGTCTGAGCCTCCCATCATTTTCAGGAGGGCCACGTTTTCCACCATGTCCAGGAAGGCCGCAAGGAGGGGAAGGAAAGGAGCATAGCGCCCGAAAAGCGAGGATTTGAAGGAAGTTCCCTTCAGCATGCGGCACACCCGGGAAAAGATGGCACTCAAGGTTGTGCCGTAAGCCAGGGCAAAGGGAAAATCGAGCCAGATATTCCAGAAAGCCGCCTTCAAGACACCCGACTGGGCCCACGACGCTACAATGGTCCTGGCAGCTTCCTTGGTCCACGCCCATTGCAGGGAAAGGATCCCCAAGGGGGCCGCTTCCGTTTCCAAGGGCCGGTTCAAGACGCTGATGAGCCCGAAAAGGGCGAAGGCCATCGCACCAGACCACCAGACGGCCCAACGACTATTATCAAAGATCTTCATGATTTTTCCCGCACCCGGCCGCACGTCCCCTCATCCAAACGGCCCCCGCTCCGTTCTAAAGCCCCCTTCAGATCTCTCCTTCTGTGTCGTTCCCGCGCAAGCGGGGATGCACGTCTTTGCAGCGGGCGGAATCCGCGTTGCCGGCGGGGCTCCTCACGGTTCCTTTCCGAGAAGTTTCGCCAATTCCGGCCCTTCCCCGTCGTCCAGCGGATAACTGCAGGCTTTTCCTTCGTAGTTACGAAAGACGATGCGATCCGCCTCGATCCTCCCAACCGCCTGGGGCAAGAGCGGCACCTTGCCGTATCCGCCGGGAAGGTCCACCACGAACTGGGGCAGAGCGAGGCCCGAGATGCGGTTTCTCAGCCTTTGCAGAATGCGCAGCCCGTCCCGGATGCCGGTACGGAAGTGGGCCGTGCTCTTCATGAGGTCCATTTGAAGCAGGTAGTAGGGGCGGACGCGCAGAGAAAGAAGCTCGACGAACAGTTCCTCCAGAACCGTCGGATCGTCGTTCACGTCTTTAAGGAGCACCGTCTGGCTCCCCAGCGGGATGCCCGCATCCGCCAGCCGGGCGCAGGCCTCCCGCGCCTCGGGCGAGATCTCTCGCGGGTGATTGACATGGATGTTCATGTAGACCGGATGATGAGTCCTGAGAACCTGAACCAGCTCATCGGTGACCCGTTCCGGAGCCGCAAAAGGAACGCGCGTTCCGATGCGAAGGATCCGCACATGGGGGATGCGCCGCAGGCGGGCGCACAGATCGCGGAGTTTCTCCAGGGGAAGCATGAGGGGATCGCCGCCGGAAAGGAGCACATCCCGAATCGCCGGCGTCGCGGAAATGTATTCCTCGGCCGCCCGGGTCATCCCATCGGTGAGGGGCACAGGGCGGGTCCAGCGCCTCTTGCGGGTGCAGAACCGGCAGTGAACGGCGCACACGTGCGATACGATCCACAGCACCCGATCGGGATACCTGTGAACCAGATTGGGAACCGGCGATCGGGACTCTTCGCCCAGCGGGTCCTCCATGGCGAGAGGCCCGTCGTCCAGAAGCTCCCTCTCGTCGGGCATCACCTGACGCCAGATGGGATCCCCCGGCTTTTCCATCAAGCGTTGGAAAAGAGGACTCACCTTGACGGGATAGACCCGGTGCACTTCCCCGTGGAGGGAAGACCCCCCCGGGCCGGCACCGGGCCGTTTTTCATTCTGGTCAACCATGCCTTCCGAAAGCACCTTTTTGCCTTCCTCCTTCCATTCCCACCCCCCGGCACCGCCCAACCGGGACGATGGCGGGCGGGAGGTTACTGGAGCTTGTCTGAAAACGCCAGGGCAAACCGCTTCTTTTGTGGCGCAGCCCTTTAGGGCTGCCTAAAGATCCCCGCATGTCGGATGCGCCGTCGGGTATGGGCTGTCTCGTCATGGGGCGACGGGCACCCCTTTCCCGCGGGGCTGAAGCCCCGCGGCTACGAAAGAGGTCAGATCCTTTACGGGTTCCAGACGGAAACCTGTTCCCGGACAAGCTCCTGTAGATTGTCGCTTTCGCGGGAGTGGCGGCACCGTCTGGTCGCGGGGCTCCGCGCTGCGACCGCATGGTGCGCCGAAAATCCTTCCCGCACTTGCAGGAAGGACCTTCCTCGTGCGAAAAGAGTCCTTCCGGAAACCCGGCCGGATACGGCCTTCCAATCCTTTCGTGCGTGGAACGACATGAACCCTTCCTGGCTTTCCGTTTATGGACGACGTCGGGTCCTGTGCCTCCTGGGCCTGGGTTTTTCCTCCGGCCTGCCGCTGGCTCTCACCGGTTCCACCCTCCAAGCCTGGATGGCTTCGGAAAAGGTGGATATCCGCCTCATCGGCATCTTTTCCCTGGTGGGACTGCCCTACACCCTCAAGATCCTGTGGGCTCCCGTCATGGACCGGTTCGTCCCTCCCTGGCTCGGCCGCCGCCGCGGATGGATCCTCCTTAGCCAGCTCCTCCTGGCCGGAGCCATTCTGGCGCTGGGCTCCTTCTCTCCCGCCCGTCATATTCTGCTCGTGGGCACGCTGGCCCTCTCGGTCGCGTTTCTGAGCGCCAGCCAGGACATCGTCATCGACGCCTATCGGGCCGACGTGCTTCCCGATGAGGAAAAGGGGGCCGGAGCCGCCACCAGCGTGGTGGGCTACCGGCTCGCCATGCTGACGTCCGGGGCCCTGGCCCTCATCCTTTCCGACCACCTTCCATGGCCCCACGTCTACGGGCTCATGGCGGCGGCCATGGGCGCCTGCACCCTCTTCACCTTCCTTTCCCCGGAACCCCGTAACCCTCACGAAGCCGCGCCGGTGCCGGCAACCCTGCGGGAAGCCGTCTGGATGCCGCTGGCCGACTATTTCAGGCGGTCCGGCGCAGTGGAAATGCTCGCCTTCATCATGGTCTTCAAGCTGGGAGACGCCATCGCCGGGGCCATGACCACCCCTTTTCTGCTGGACATCGGTTTTACCCGAACCGAGGTGGGGACGGTCAACAAGGCCTTCGGCCTGGCGGCCACCATCCTGGGCACCCTGGCCGGCGGCGGTATCCTCTCCCGGATCGGGATCCACCGGTCGCTGTGGATCTTCGCCTTTTTGCAGGCCGTCTCCAACTTGGGCTTCACGGGCCTGGCCCTGCTGGGCCGCAACTACCCCGCCATGGTGGGGGCGGTGGCGGTGGAAAACATCTGCGGGGGCCTCGGGACCGCGGCCTTCCTGGCCTTCCTCATGAGCCTTTGCAACAAGCGTTACACGGCCACCCAATTCGCGCTCCTGTCGAGCCTCATGGCCGTCACCCGCGTGCTGGCCGGAGCCCCCACAGGCTTTCTGGTATCCACCCTGGGCTGGCCTCTCTTCTATGCGGTGAGCACCCTGGGGGCCGTTCCCGGCATCTTGCTGCTCCCCCGGTTTGCTCCCTGGACCCGCAGTGAGGAGGCCACCGCCGGCCGGGATTGAGCCGCACCTGAAGCTTTTCAGATCTCCAGCAGGGACAGCCCGCTACGAGGGTCTTTTTTCCGGACCGCGTCGATCCCCTGGATTTCCAGGATGACCACTTCTCCCACGAGCCACACGTCCACTCCGGCGCGGGTGCAGCCCACCGACGCGCCCCCTTCCCGCCCGGACGCCCCGTGGAGATGCAGGACGGGGCGCCCCTGTTCGTCGGGAAAGATCGTGCCCACGCCGAGGATTTCCTGAATACCCTTGAGGGTGTGCACCAGGGGAACGATCTCGTCGCCCCGGCCTTCCTCCGGCCCCACCACCACTTTGCTTCCGTCATCGATGCCGCCGAGGAGGAGCACCGTGGCCCGCTGCACCCCTTTGGCTTCGGCGAATTGCTCGATCACGTCGGGAATCCTTTCCCCTTCCTCCAGACGCAGCACGAAAACCCGCCCCACATGACCTTCGCAGTAACGCATGGTTCCTCCTTTTCTTCGCCAACATTCGCCCCCTCATGGCGGCTCGCGCCGCTCCCACGGATTTTCGCACCGTAAGGGCGAAGGATGATTCGCCCCTACGGCCCCCGTCCGTGGGGGAACAACGTCCCGTTGCGCGCGAACCCTTGGATCCCGGGGTTCGTTGGCGGATTTTAGTGGAGAAGGTGGCGATTGGCCAGACGGACGCGTTTCAGGCCCGCCTTTTGAGCCGCCTCCAGGCAGGCTTCGGCCTGGCTGCGCGATGTGGTGGGGAAGTCGTTCAAGTAAAACTGGGGGGCGAAGCCCAAGAGAGCATAAGGGATGTGGGGATCCAGGGAGGCGATGAAGCGGGCCAGATGAAAGATCTCTTCCTCGCCCACATAGCCCGGAACCAGCAGAGTGCTGGCCACCAGAAGCGGCGGGTCGCGACGCAACGGAACGAAGCCGGCGATCCTGGCGAAGTTTTCCAGTACCCGCCGGTTGCCGCATCCGCACAGGGCCTTGTGGACATGGGGATCCCAGGCCTTGAGGTCCACCTTGATGCATCCGCCGGAACGAAGCGACAGGTCCGCCATGGGCTTGATCCAGGCCGGATGCAGACTCCCGTTGGTCTCCCAGCAGATCCGAAGAACGGACCCGGAACGTTTTTCCAGGGCGCGCCGGGAGAACCGAATGGCGAAAGGAAGCTGGGGAACCGGGTCCCCTCCGAAGTAACAAATGCAGGAGGTCTGGTCCGTGACGGCGGGCAGCAGATCTTCCACAACGGTCCAGGTGCCGCCGGGCTTGGCGCTCTTTTTGAAACTCCAGTTCTGGCAATAGAGACAATTGAAATTGCAGGCTTCGAAGAAGACCGCCAGGTTGTAACAGCCCACCTCGGGACCTCGTTCCCGGCTGTAGGCAGGGTATCCGCTTCCCGTCCCTGCGGCGCACACCCAGTCCGCCACGCAATTGGTGGGAATCGGATCGTGGTAGTAGGAAAGCAGCGCGCGGTGTCGGCCGTCCCGGCGAAGACTTTCCTCGCTGCCTTGGCGGATCCCGCAGTAGCCTTTCTGCCGGGGCTCCATGCGGCAACGATGGAGACAGAGCGCGCATTCCACGCCGACGGGGGCCCGGGGGACCCGGGGCGGGAGATCAAAACGCTCGCGGGAACGCCAGTGAATGGTTTCCACCACAGGCTCCGCCTCGTCCCAGCGGCTCCGAAGGCATTCCGGACAGACCCCCAGGCCCGGCCCGGCGTCGGTGACCAACCGCCGGCAAACCGCACACTGGAAATGACGCGACTTTTGATGGAACCAGCTTCCGCTCAATGGATGGCCGCCTTCCGTTCCAAGCCCCATGGGGGTGGATGGGAGAACCATGCTTCCAGAGAACTCTAATCCATGAGGCGATGCGGCGACAAGGTACGGCGGCGCCAAGGGTGGGAAATCCTTGGGGCAAGGGGGAATCTTCCTTGGACGGCTAAGCAGTCTGGATGGGGTGTGGGAGCGGCGCCAGGCGGGATGGTGCAAGGGCGACCATCATCGTCCGGCCTTACGGATCGCGGATCACGGATCACGGATCACGATCATCAGCAGATGCGGGGCAGCTGTTCCCCCCGAAGCATGTCCAGCAAACGATGCCCACCGATGCGCGTGCGTAAAACCACGCGGCCCGGATCCCGGTCCGTCACCTCCCCGATGAGCCGGGCATTCCGCCCCAGAGGGTGCCGCCGCAGCACAGCCAAAGCCTTCTCCGCCACGCTCTTCGGAACGATGGCCAGGACCTTTCCCTCATTGGCCACGTACAGAGGGTCCAGACCCAGAAGTTCACAGGCCCCGGCCACATCGTCCCGGATGGGCAGCGCCTCCTCGAAAAGGCGGATTCCCACTCCCGACTGCCGGGCGATTTCATTGAGCGTGGTGGCCACCCCTCCCCGGGTGGGGTCCCTGAGCACCCGTACCTGGGGGCAGGCTTCCAGAAGCTCCGCCACCAGATCATGCAGGGCCGCCGAATCGCTTTGTATCTCGCCTTCCATGGCGATCCCTTCCCGAGTGCACAGGATGGCCATGCCGTGATCACCGATGGTGCCGTTGATGAGCACCGCGTCTCCGGGGCGGGCGTACTGGCCTCCCAGCTCCAGTCCCTCGGGCACCACGCCGACCCCCGCGGTGTTGATGAAGATCTTGTCCGCCTTTCCCTTGGGCACCACCTTGGTGTCCCCCGCCACCACGGCCACCCGGGCGTCCCTGGCGGCGCGGGCCATGGCCTCCACGATCTCCTCCAAAAGCGCCAGGGACAAGCCCTCCTCCAGCACGAAGCCCGCCGTCAGGTACAAGGGCCTGGCGCCGCTCATGGCCAGGTCGTTGATGGTCCCGTGGACCGCCAGGCTTCCGATGTTGCCGCCGGGGAAGACAACCGGATCCACCACATAGGAATCGGTACTCATGGCGATGCGCCCGGCCGGCACTTGAAGCACCGCACTGTCGTTCATCTGGCCCAGAAAGGCGTTGTCGAAGGCGCGAGCAAAAACCTCCCTGACCAGCTCATGGGTCGCCCGTCCGCCGCTGCCATGATCCAGCGTAATGGTGCGTTCCTTCAATCGACGTTCCTCCTTGTTCAGAGCGATCCTCCTCAACGCCAAACCGAGGGCTGGATCCTACTACATGGTGCGGGCGGGAGGTGACAAGGGCAAAATGGAGGCGGGCGTCTTGGATTCAGAGGGATTCCAAGAGATCTTCCGACAGCTCACGACCGCATTGGGGGCAGCGCTGGATTTCCCGATGCTGATCGTCGAAAAACCGATGGGTCCACCTCTTTTCCGCAGAAATCAGGTACTCGATCCAGATTTGCGCTCCGCACGAGCAATAGCCCACGGCGCTGTAGACCATGGCGACTCTCCGCCTAGTTCCCATCGGAGGATCTCAGAAAAACCGGCAGGACCCGGGCCACCTCCTCCGGATCCCGGCCGGGTCCCGGCGGGGCCACCGCCCCGCAGCGGCTGAAAAAGGACCCGTCCACAGGGCCCGCCACCTGCTCCAGCGCCGACAACCGAATCCCCTGGCGCACCAGGAAGAGCAGGTAGGTATGGCGCAACGCATCGGGAGTCACCGCGCCGGGGGATGCCAGGCCCGCATCCTGGGCCAGGAAGAGCAATCTCGCCCGAATCTCCTCCGCCGTCATGGGAGCGCCGTCTTCTGTCACAAAGACCGGCGCCGACTTATCCGGAGGCTCCCGGTGACAACTTTCCAGCAGCCCCTTCAGGGCCTCCCGGCCCCGTCCTTCCAGGGGGATGAGTCGGGGCGGATTCCCGGAAAGACGGACCCATCCCTCCTCCAGATCCACTTCCCCCCAGCAAAGAGTCGCCACCTCATCGGTCCGAAGGCCTGTCAGGAGGAGATAGACAAGAGCACCATCCACCGGATCCGCCGCCCCCATCATGGCTTCAATTTCCAGGGGCGACAGCTCCCGAGCCGGGCCCGGAACGGCCCCGCCTGCGGAATCCTCCAGCAGGGCCTTGGGTGGGGGCGGTTCCATGCTCCGAGAGACGTTGGGCTGGAAGATGAGCGTCGGGCCTCCTGCGGCCTCCTCCTTTCGGGGAGAACGGAGGAGAAATTCGTAGAGCCACAGGCCGAAGAGCGAGACCACCAGAACGCCCGCCATGCCGATTCCCGCATCCCTGAGATAATGGGGCCGCACGGGGTTATCCCCCGCTTCCGGCTGTTCCAGGACGCTCAGCCTGGGCACATGCTGCGCCGGGGAAACCTCCCGCTGGATCCTCTGTTCCTTGCGGCGGCGATAGAGCGCTTCCAGATCCTTCAGTTCCTCCACCAAAGCCTGGTGGCGCGCAAACTTGGCATTGAAATCCCGGGCCTTCTCTTCCTGCTCCGCCACCTGGGCTTCCAATTGCACGACGCTTCGGCGGGCGGTCTCCACGTCCTGGCGGGCCTTGTCCAAGGCGGCCGCCTCGGCTTCCGCCCGGGTTTGGACGATTTTCCTTTCAATCCTTTCCAGCTGGGCCCGGATGCCCCGGACCCTGGGGTCCAGGTTCATGTATTTTTCCGTGTAGCGTTCACGGAGATCCCGGAGCTGATCCCGCAGCGCCTCGGCTTTTTCCTGCAACGACAGCACGGCCCGCAATTCCCGCCCTTCCAGGATGTCCTCACCACGGGCCCGGGCCTCCAGAAGGGCCTTCAGACGGGATTCCGCGGTCACCAGTGTTTCCCGGGCCCGGGCCAGCGACTCGTTCAGCCCCCGGAGGCGCGAGACCAGCTGGTTTTCCTCCCTTTCCAGAGAGACGATGTCATGGACCTGCCGGTAGAGCTCCAGTTCCTGCCGTTTGCTTTCCAGGCGAGCTTCCAGGGCCCGGACTTCTTCGTCCAAGGTTTCACTGTCCATGGCCAAGGCCGCCGCTTGCGATTCTTCGAAAGCCTGCAGGTATACCTGGATCCAGGTGCGCAGAACGTGGACCAGAACGGTTCTTTCCGGCCCTTCGGCGAACAGCCGGATGAGGTTGCCTTCGGGGACCATCCGGGCGCCCACCATGCGAGCGATCTCATCGGTGCCCAATTCCCTCACGGGCTCCGACGATCCGTTGCCGGACGGAAGCTCCTCCCGCACCCTCTCCAGCATGGAGCGACTCAGGAGGACCTGGTGGGCCACCACCAGGTCCGACTTTCCGGCGGGCGAAGGACTCGGCGGGGAGATTTCCGTCGCTTGGGGGGCCGTGGGCTTGAGAATCAGAGACGCCTCCGCCCGGTACACGGGCGGACGTAGGAAGCAATAGGCGAGTGTCAGGGCGCTGAGGCATCCAAAGAGGCCCAGAAACACGGAAAGACGGCGCCCCCGCCGGCCGTCGGAAGGAGCGGAGCCGGCACCCGGCCCTTCCTCCGAAGATGTGCCGGGAATTCCGTGGGCCTTCACGTCGATCACCTGCCTGGATTCGCCCATGGAACGCCTCCCTGTTCCCGCAGGATCCGTTCAAATCACATGTGGGACCTAAAAAGGTTATAGGCCAATGGACGTTCCCATGGCAACGTTCTCCCGACCGCCCCCGACTTCACGACTTCACGACTTCACGACTCACGACTCACGACTCACGAAAATACCGGTAGTAGGCGCCGCAGGTGCCCTCACTGGACACCATGCAGGGCCCCTTGGGATTCTGGGGGGTGCAGACCTTTCGAAAGAGCGGACATTGGGGCGGGCGAAGAGCGCCCCGTAGCACGTCCCCGCACCGACAGGCCGGATCTTCCTTTCCTTCCATGGGCGGCAGGTCGAACCGTCGTGCCGCATCGAAGCGGGCCCATTGGGGCTGCAGGGCAAGACCCGATCCCGGAATCTTTCCCAGCCCTCTCCAGACGGCGTCCGCAGGCTCGAAGATCTCGGCCATCCGTTTCTGTGCCGTCGGGTTTCCTTCCCACGTGACGCCTCGCCGGTATTGGATTTCCACCGAAGGCTTCCCCTCCGCCCGCTGTTCCACCAGAAGCGTCAAACCCTGCAGGATGTCCAGGGGCTCGAATCCCGTGACCACACAGGACAAGCGGTAGCGTTCCGCAACCGCCTGGTAGGCCTTGGCTCCGATCACGGTGGTCACATGGCCCGGGCACAGGAAACCGTCCAAAAGGAGATTTTCCGATTCCAGCAGGGCCTCCATGACGGGGGGAAGCACCTTGTGAGCGGAAAAGACGGAGAAGTTGTCCACGCCGTCCCGGGCGGCCATCTGGACGGCAGCGGCCACCGTGGGAGCCGTTGTCTCGAAGCCGATCCCGATGAAGACCACCTGTTTGTCCGGATTTTCCTTGGCGATCTGGACGGCGTCGAAGCTCGCGTAGACCATCCGCACGTCGGCCCCGTTGCCCCGCTCCTGCAGAAGGGACGACCGGGATCCCGGAACCCGAAGCAGGTCTCCGAAGGTGGTGACGATCACGTCCGGCCGGCCGGCAAACCAGATGGCCCGGTCGATATCCTCGTTGGCGGTGACGCAAACCGGACAGCCGGGACCGCTGATGAGCTCCACGTTGGGCGGCAGCAGATCCCGGAGGCCCGAGCGAAAGATGGACACGGTGTGGGTGCCGCAAATCTCCATGAACCGCATGGGCCCGAGATCCCTGCAGCGGGTCTTCAGCCGCTGGAGAACGGCGCGCGCCAGCTCCCCGTCCCGAAACTCGTCGATGTATTTGAGAGCCATGGAAAGATCCTTTCCCTTCTCACGTCAAAGTCTTCAGGTATTCCCGCCCCACGTGAACCTGGCCCAAGGCGATGCACGCGTCGTTGGGCGGCACCTCCTGGTGAACGAGCACCTCAAAGCCCCGATCTTCCAGCTCCTGCTCCACCTTCCCGGAAAGATAGACGTTCTGGAAGACGCCTCCGCTCAGAGCCACGGCGGAAAGTCCCGTTTCCTCCCGCAAGATCTCCACCATCCGCACGACGGCGCGCGCCAGGCCGTTGTGAAACCGGGCGGAAACGAGGCCCGGGCGGACGCCGCGGCGCACGTCCCGGACCGTCTCTTCCAACAGGGGGAGGGCGTCCAGCACCCAGAGATCTTCCTCCTTTACGAGGCGGGCCTCGTAGGCCCCGGGATCCGGCTCCAGGGCCTGTTCCAATTCCACGGCCGCCTGTCCTTCGTAGGTGATCCGATCGCGGAGTCCCGCGAGAGATGAGACGGCATCGAAGAGCCGGCCGCACGAGGAGCTGAGCGGCGCGTTGAATCCCTTTTGGAGCATCTGCAGCACCACGCGCCTCTCCCTTTCCGGCCACCGGGAAAAGAGGTCGTCGTGGAGGCGCTCCGCCTCCTCGCCCGCCAGACACCAGAGGGCGGCCACGGCCATGCGCCACGGTTCCTTGATGGCCTTCTCGCCGCCGGGAAGGGGAAGCCGGGAAAAGCGGCCCAATCTTTCATAGCGAGCCCCGTCCACCCAAAGAAACTCCCCGCCCCAAAGGGTGCCGTCCGCCCCGTAGCCGGTGCCGTCCAAAGCCACGCCCAGCAAGGGGCCGTCCCATCCCCTTTCCGCCGCCACGGAGGCAATGTGGGCGTGGTGGTGCTGAACCGCCAGGCGGGGAAGATCCGTCCGGGCTTCGGCCCACTGGCTGCTCAGGTAATCGGGGTGCAGATCGTGGACGATCAACCGGGGCCTCACCTCCAGGATCCTTTCCAGATGTTCCACGGTGCGCTCAAAGGCCCGAAGGGTTTCCAAGTTTTCCAGATCCCCCACATGCTGGCTCAAAAAGGCGTAGCGTCCCCGCGTGAGGCAGACCGTGTTCTTGAGTTCCCCGCCCACCCCTAAGACCGTGGGACCCGGCTCGCGGAGAACCACCGGAACCGGCACATAACCCCGGGCCCTCCGCAGGGGACGGAGCTTGCCCCGCGCGGAGCGCACCACGGAATCGTCGCAGCGGATGTAGATGTCCCGGTCGTGGAAGAGAAAGACGTCGGCGATGCCCCGGAGTCGCTCCCGGGCGGCCTGGTTTTCCGTGACGATGGGCTCGTCACTTTGGTTTCCGCTGGTCATCACCAGGGCCCGGTAGGGGGCGTCGCGAAAGAGGAGGGCGTGAAGCGGTGTGTAGGGAAGGAAGGCTCCCAGGAACCGGTTGCCGGGCGCCACGGAAGGGGCGATGGGGGAATGTCCCGGCTTCGGACGGGATCGTCTGGCCAGGAGCACAATGGGGCGCTCCCGGCTCAGGAGGAGCGCTTCTTCCTCGGGACTCACCCGACATACACCCCGGATAGCCTCCAGCGACGAAAACATGACCGCAAACGGCTTTTCCTCGCGGATCTTGCGGCGCCTCAACCGGGCCACCGCCTCCTCGTCGCCGGCCGCTACGGCCAGATGGAAGCCTCCGAGGCCCTTGACGGCGGCGATCTTTCCCTCGGACAGGAGCCGGATGGTCTCCCGTACGGCCGCATCCCTTTCGGCCAGCCGGCGCCCCTCGGGATCCTCCAGCCACACCGTGGGGCCGCACTCCCAGCAGGCGTTGGGCTGGGCGTGGAATCGGCGATCCCGGGGGTTTTCATATTCGGCGCGACAGGCCGGGCACATGGGAAAGGAGGCCATGGTGGTCTTGTCGCGGTCGTAGGGAATGTCTCGGATGATGGTGTAGCGGGGCCCGCAGTTGGTGCAGTTGATGAATGGGTAGTGGAAGCGTCGGTCGCACGGGTCGAAAAGCTCGCGCAGGCAGTCGTTGCAGGTGCAGACGTCCGGGGAGATGAGCGTGGTGCGGGACCCGGTCCGCTCACTGGCCTGGATGAGAAAGCCTTCTCCGGCCTCGTAGGGCCGTTCTTCCACGTCCATGCGGACGATTTTCGCCAGCGGCGGGGCCTCGCGGGGCAGGCGGAGCAGGAACTCCGCCACCCGATCCTCGGGGCCCGCCACCTCGATCTCAACGCCTTCCGAATCGTTGCGCACCCAGCCGGCCAGATCCAGGCTTCGCGCCAGCTGGTAGACGGTGGGACGGAATCCCACTCCCTGGACGATTCCGTCCACCTGGACACGGACGCGCCGCAGCCCCCTCTTTCCGGAAGGGTTCACGCGTTCTTCACTTCCCGGATTCGAGCTTCCAGCCATGCGTACCAGGCGTCCAGGCCCTCTCCCGTTCGACACGAAACTTCGAAGACGGCCTGGTTGGGATTGAGTTGGGAAGCGCGCTGCCGGATGACGGCGACATCACAGTCCACATAGGGCAGCAGGTCGATCTTGTTCACCAGAAGAACCGAGGATTGCTGGAACATGAGGGGATACTTGAGCGGCTTGTCGTCGCCCTCGGCCACGCTGAGGATCATCGCCTTCTGGTGTTCTCCCAGGTTGAACTCGGCGGGGCAGACCAGGTTCCCCACGTTTTCGATGACCAATAGATCCACCGAATCCAGATCCAGAGCGTTCAGGGCCGATTGAATCATGTTGCCGTCCAGGTGACAGGCCCCGTCCGTGTTGATCTGCACGGCCTGGACCCCCTTTTTCTGGATCCTCTCGGCATCGTAGGAAGACTGGATGTCCCCTTCGATGACCGCGATACCGAAGCGTCCCCCCAAGCCCTCCACCGTGCGTTCCAGCAAGGATGTCTTTCCCGCCCCGGGAGAGCTCATCAGGTTGATGGCGAGAATCTTTTTTTCGTCGAAGAGCCTGCGATTTTCCGCCGCCAGGCGTTCGTTGATCTCCAGGATGTTTCGAACCACGGGAACCTTAATCTCCGTCATGACCGTGCGCCCCCTCTTCGTCTCCCTGTCCTTCGATGGACAGAACCGTCATCTCCCGTCCGCTCACCATGTGCATTCCCGACACCACGGGCCCGCAGTCCGGGCAGGCGTCGAACCGATCTTCCACCTCGAAGAGCTCCCCGCACAGAGGGCACCGGACCACCACCGGAACGGTCTCGATGTCCAGGCGGGCGCCCGCCGCAAGGGTGTCCTGAGACACCGCCTGGAAACAGAAGGTCAACGCCTCCGGCACCACCGCCGCCAAGGCTCCCACCTGCACCACGATGCGGCCCACCCGGCGAATGCCGTGCCGGGCGCTTTCGTCCAGTACGATTTCCAACAGATTCTGGGCAATGGCCATCTCGTGCACGCCGTTTTCCCCCCGTGCGGCCCTGGATTCGAGACCCGTTGTTTCCTCTCCAAAAACAAGAGGCACTTTACACACGGCTTCCCATGCCGGTCAAGTTGACTCCCGCCCCGCCGCCTTCTCCCCATTTTACAATCGGCGGGATACGCTGGTAGAGTGTTTTGGTTTGGATCCTCATGTCACGTTTGATCGAACCCTGGCGGGACCCATGCACATGGAACAAAAACTTTTCCGCCGGCGCCTGACGGCCGTTTCCCTCTCCGTGGCCGTGGGGGCCTTCCTCCTGGTCTTCAAGTTCTACATCTACCGGCTGACCCGATCGACCGCGGTCCTTTCCGACGCCCTGGAGTCCATCATCAACGTGATCGCCAGCGGCTTCGCTCTCTGGAGCGTCGTGCTTTCGGCCAAACCCCCGGACGCCGATCATCCCTACGGTCACGGCAAGATCGAATACTTTTCCGCCGGCTTCGAAGGGGCTCTCATCGTGATCGCCGCCGTGGGCATCTTTCTTTCCGCATGGAAGCAACTGGGCGCCCCTCGGCCCCTTCCCCACCTGGACCAGGGGCTCCTGCTCCTCCTGGCGGCCGGCCTGATCAACCTGGGCCTGGGTCTCTTTCTCATCCGGACGGGCAAGCGAACCCAATCCATTCCCCTGGTGGCCGACGGCACGCACGTGCTCACCGACGTGGCCACCTCCGCCGGCGTCATCCTGGGGCTTGTGCTGGTAAAGTTCACGGGATGGTACTGGCTGGACGGTGCCGTGGCGATCCTCGTGGGCGCCCATATCCTTTATTCGGGAAGCAGGCTCTTGAAGGAATCCTTCTCGCGCCTCATGGACGCCTCGGATCCGGCGCTGCTGGAGGAGATCGGCCGCCTGCTCACCTCCCGAAGAAAGGAAAACTGGATCGATATCCACCGCCTGCGGGCTTGGCGTTCCGGGCAGCGCCTCTATGTGGACTTTCACCTCATCCTGCCGAGGGATCTGAGCATCTACGAAGCCCATCGGGAGGTGCTGGAGCTGGAGCAGGCCTTTCGGGACCGGTTCGGAGAGCAGGCGGAGGTCTTCATTCACATCGATCCCTGCCGGGATCCCCAATGCCCCATCTGCAGCCGGGAAAGGTGCAAACAGAGGAGCAGGCCCACCCATGCCCTCAAACTGTGGGATCAGGATCACCTGACCACGGAATTTCGCAAAGGCGAAAGCTCTTAAACGGACACCGGGAAGGTGCGCGACGCCGGACCGTTTACAGGTTGCCGGCCGAGCGCGGCGGCCTTATAAATCAACCCGAGATGGTTTCAACGACCGAAGTGAATTCCCGAGAAGTTTCCAAAACAGACCGCTACGAACAACGGAGGAGGAAGGAATGGAAAGCAAAGAAAAGCGGCGGGAAAAGGTGATCGAGGTGCTCAACAAGGCCCGCGCCATGGAGCTTCTTGCCATCCACCAGTACATGAATCAGCACTACAATCTGGACGACATGGACTATGGGGAACTGGCCGCCAAGATGAAGCTGATCGCCATCGATGAGATGCGCCATGCGGAGATGTTCGCCGAGCGCATCAAGGAATTGGGCGGGGAGCCGGTCACGGGCCATGACGGCCAGGTCCAGAAAGGGCAGGACGTGCGGAAGATCTTCCCCTTCGATGCCGACCTGGAAGACGACACCATCGACGTGTACAACCAATTCCGCCTGGTCTGCCAGGAAAACGGCGACGCGGTGAGCATGAAGCTCTTTGAACAGATCATCGAAGAGGAGCAGATCCACTACAACTATTTCGACAACATCCATTCCCACATAGAAAAACTGGGCGACACTTTCCTGGCCAAGATCGCCGGAACGCCTTCCGAGACGGGGCTGCCGCCCCGCGGGTTCGCCGTGGACACCGAAACGGCGTGAGCCGCGCGTTCCCTAGTCATGCATCCTGGGGGCCTATCCGAGAACGCCGCGGACGACCTCTTTGCTCGTAGCGCAGCCCTTTAGGGCTGCGGAAGCACTTCCGGACGTTGGATAGGCCATCGCGTATTTCCCGTCACTTCATGGGGTTGCGATGAGCCTTTCCGCGGGGCTGAAGACCCGCGGCTACGAAGAGAAAGAAAATTCGCCGGCCTCTTGAGCCGGAGAACCATTGTCGGACAAGCTCCTGGGGGCTTGAGGGGGCGAAATCCCGGGCGAACAGGTTGCAGGGCGGACAGATGGATTTTTGAACTGTAGGGGCGAATGATCATTCGCCCCTACAGCCCGCAGGTACGGAAAATTAAATGTCTTGCTGGGAACTACGGGAAGGACTTCAGCCCGCCTTGCTGCGCACTCGGCTCACAAACTTCTCGCGGTGCACCACGAACCGTTCGTGCACCCCCTCTCCGATCTTTTCCCTTTCGTCGTGGGCGGTGACCTTGAAAATCAACCGGCGACCGTCCACCTGTTCCAGGACGGCTTCCGCCCGGACCTTCATCCCCACCGGCGTGGCCGCTATGTGGGAGGTGTGAATGGAGGTGCCCACGGAAGTGTTCTCATCCCCCAGAGAGTCCCGCACGCAGGCCACCGCCGCTGCCTCCATGAGAGCCACCATGGCCGGAGTGGCGAACACATCCACATCCCCGCTCCCCATGGCGCGGGCCACGTTGGTTTCCGTCACCATCGTTTCCGCTTTCCCCGTCATACCGGGCCTCAGTTCCCCCATCTTCTTACCTCCCTCTCAAGATGGCCAATTCCTCCCGCCCATGCCGCCTCACCGAAAGAGAACCCAGAAAAGCCGCGCCGGCTCGTCGCCCAGGTTCCTCCACTCCGTGGCCGTGGCGCCGCCCAGATAGATGGCATCCCCGGGACCGGCCTCTTTGGTGCCCGTTTCCGTCTGAAAGATCAGGCGCCCCTGGAGGACATAGCCCATCTGGTCGGTTTTTCTGGAAAAGAAATGGGACGGCACAACGGATCCCGGCGGGATTTCGATCAGGTAGGGCTCGCCCTTGCCCGCCATGTCTTCCGGAGCCAAGGCCCAGATGGTGAGCCTCTCCCGATAGTCCTCCGGGAGGTCCAGCTTCCTGGCGTCGCTTCGGGGCAAAACGGGCTTTCGATAGCGGGCGGGCGGCTCGGTGAAAAAGGCGCTCACCTCCACGTCGAGAACCTCCGCCATGCGCACCAAGGCCGGTATGGAAGGGTAGATCAGGTTGCCTTCGATCTGGGAGATGCTGCTGGGCGTCACACCGATCATCTGTGCCAGTTCGGTCTGGGAAATGCCCCGGCGCATGCGGAATTTGCGCAGCCGCGGGCCCAGCTCGCTTTTCAAGGGCGATCGTTTCTGCGTTTCCAAGGACACCCGCCCCTCCACCTGCCAATAACGGATCGGGTTGCCCAGCTCGGCCAGATCCTCCCGCCCCGCGGCCTTCAGGAGCGTCAGGTACGGCCGGTTCCGCTTCGAGCCCAGTTCCACCACCACGCTGGCCCTGGCCTCCGCTTCCTCCAGAAAACCCCGGGAATGGACTTTTGTTCGGGTGACCCAGTAGCTGAGGGTGTTGTGGCCGCCCAAGGCATCCTGGACCCGATCCATGAATTCAAGGGCTCCGGATTCCTTCCACAAACCCACCATCCCCGTCAAACTCTCGAATACCAACCCCAGGGTTTTCCTGCGTGGGGGAAGGATGGAAAGAAGAAGCTCCACCAGGGTCTCGGGAGTGGAAAAATCCGAGGCCGTATGCAGGCGGGCATGACGCGGGCCGCCGTTTCGGTCCTGCAGGTGCGGCTCGCCACCGATCGAAGACCTGCCGTGGGAGAAACAGTCCAACAGGCTCAGGCTGGAGGTATCGGCGCCCTGGCCGAATCCCGCCAACACGTCCCGGGGAGACCGGTCGAAGACCACGTAGATCAGGGGCTTCTTCGTCAGAATCTGTTGACGCACGAAGGCGGTGCCGAAGAGCGGAAAGCGATCTCCGGCCTCATCCACCCAGAGAACGGTCTCCGGCGGGCGGATGCCACCCATCACACGGTCCAGATCCTCGATGCCTGTAGTTAAGACAGCCTTTCGCCCCATGAGGGTTTCCTTTCCCGGGCCATGATCTTAAGCTAGACGTGGAAGATTTCTCAAGCAGGACGGCACCATTCGCCACAACCTCAGGAGATGACGACATGGGCTTCGTTCAGGAAGAACATGAAGAGCATGTGCGAATCAAGAGTGACGGTCCCTTGATGGAAATAACGCTGAACCGACCTCGAGCCATCAACAGCCTCACGCTCCCCATGGTCCGCCGACTGGCGGACGCCTTCCGACGGGCAAGGGAAGACGACGGCATCTCCATGGTGCTTCTGACCGGTTCGGGCCCCAGGGGATTCTGCGCGGGAGGCGACATCAAGGAGCTTGCGCAAGCCGTACGAGAAGGAGCTGCGGAGAAGGCGGAAGCCTTCTTTCGGGAAGAATATGCGCTGGACCTTGCCATCCACCGGTTCCCGAAACCCGTTGTGGTCCTTGCCCACGGGGTGACCATGGGAGGCGGGCTGGGTCTGGCTGCCGGAGCCGATGCCGTGATCGCCACCGAAACCACCCACATGGCCATGCCGGAAACACGCATCGGTTTCTTCCCGGATGTGGGAGCCACCGGCTGGCTTTTCCAAAAGTGCCCGCCCGGCTATCCGGAATATCTCGCCCTTACCGGCTACGACCTGGTGGGCGGGGATTGTGTCCGCGTGGGCCTGGCCACCCACTATGTTCCCGGCCGCCGCCTGGAGCCCCTCCGGGACGCCCTGCGGAGGGCCGCCCTCCAGGCTGCCGCAGACCCCCAAGGCGAATCCTGGCGCAGGGTTCTGGAGGAGCTGTCCGAACCGGTGGGCGAAAGGGATCCCGCTGTGGACGCCTGGGTGCGCACCTACTTTTGCGGAAAATCGGACATCCTGGAGATCATGGGGGAGCTCTCCGCCTGCTCCCTCCACAGCGAGCTGTGCCAAGGCGTCTTCCAGAGGCTCTCGGAGAGATCCCCCACCGCCGTGGTCCTCACCCTGCGCCTCCTCCGCCGCCATGAGGGGCGGCCCCTGGAGCAGGTCTTCGCCACCGAGGAACGGGCGGCCGCTTGGATCATCCGGCATCCGGACTACCTGGAAGGCGTCCGGGCCCGCCTTCTGGACAAGGACGACAACCCCCGGTGGCAGCCCCCCACCCTGGAGGAGGTGGGTTCCCTGGATCATCTGGATTTCTTGAAAGCCGATCCTTGACCTTCAAGGGCGGTTCTTTTGCCACAAAACCCCGGTGGATCCAGGGGATGTTCCCCTTGGCAGGAAGGTCTCATGCGTAGGGAGGCCGCCCCGCCATCTCCCGGATCACGTCCGGCAGTTCCTTGAATTTCCTGGGAAACCAGGTCCTCAGAAAGGTATTGTCCGCCACCAATTGGGGCGGATCCCCGGCCCGAATGGGTCTTTCCTGCACGTTCACCCGAACGTTCAAGACCTCCTCCACGGCACGAACCATCTCCCGCACGGACACGCCCCGGCCGCGCCCCACGTTGGAAACGAGCCGGGGCTGATTCCGGATCACATCCAGGGCTTCCAGGTGGGCTTCCGCCAGATCCATCACGTAGACGTAGTCGCGCACGGCCGTTCCGTCCGGCGTGTCGTGATCCGTTCCGAACAGGAAGAAAGGCTCTCCCGACCGGGCGGCCCGCAAGAGGTTGGGCAGGACGTGGGTTTCCGGCTCGTGTCGTTCGTAGAGTTCCCCGTCGGGGTCGTTACCCACCACGTTGAAATAGCGCAGCGCGGCGAAATGGATCCCCTCGGCGGCCGCCACGGCTTCCACCACCTGCTCGCACTGCCACTTGGAAAGACCGTAGGGGTTGGTGGGCTCCTTGGGATGATCTTCCCGGATGGGGCGGGTCCTGGCCTTTCCGTAGACGGCCGCCGAACTGGAAAAGACGAGCCGGCGCACTCCCGCCCGGGCCATGGCCTGCACCAAAGCGATGGTCCCCCCCACGTTGTTGTCGAAGTAGAGCCCGGGACGCCGGGTGGACTCTTCCACGCTGGCCAGGGCCGCAAAATGGATCACCGCGTCGATCCGAAAGGCCTGCAAGGTGCGAAAAAGGGCCTGCTCGTCCCGGATGTCTCCGAAGACGAAAGGCCCGAACCGGGCCCATTCCGCCCAACCGTTGCTCAAGTTGTCGAAGACCACCGGGGTGTGCCCCCGACCCTTGATCAACTTGGCCGTGTGGGAACCGATGTAGCCGGCGCCGCCGGTGACGAGCACGTTCATGGGTCCGCCCCCTTCCCGGGTCCGACGATCACTTTCGAGCGTGCAGGGCCATCACGTCGTCGCGCAGAATCAAGGCATCCACGGCGTCCACTTCCCGAAGGATGTTCTCGCGCCCGTTCATTTCCTGCCGGTCCACCAGGACCACCACCCGCACCACCTTGAGGCCCGCTTCCCTGCATGCCGCAATGGCCTGCAGGGTGGATCCGCCGGTGGTGATCACGTCGTCCACCACCACCACCCGATCCCCCGGCCGGAGGTTTCCTTCCACGCGGGCCGCGATCCCGTGGTCTTTCTGCGCCTTGCGCACCACAAAGGCCTGGATGGGACGCCCCTGGAGCCACGAAGTGTAGGCCACGGCGTTGGCGATGGGATCCGCCCCCAGCGTGAGCCCCCCGATGCCCTGCACGTCCAAGTCCCGGATGCGCTCGAAGATGAGGTTTCCGATGAGGACCTGGCCTTCGGGATCCAAGGTCACCCGCTTGCAGTTGAAGTAGAAGTGGCTCAACGCGCCCGACGCCAACCGGAAAGAAGGGGTTTCGGAATACTGGAAGGCCTGATGATGGATCTTCTCCTTGAGCCTTTGGAGCATGGCCTCGGTGTTCATGGGCTCGATCTTCCTCATGTCTGCTTCCTGAGAGTTCTGACGGCACGGGCGATCTCTTCCGCCGCCCGGTCCACATCGTCCTGGTCGGTAAAGCGCCCCAAGCTGAGGCGCAGGGTCCCCTTGGCCGCCTCCGGATCCAAGCCCATGGCCTCCAACACGTGGGAGATCTTGACGGTATCGGAGTGGCACGCGGCCCCGGCCGAGGCCGCCACCTGGGGGAGAGCGGCGAGAAGCGCATCCGAAGCCAGTCCGGGAAAGGAGATGCTGAGCGTGTTGGGAAGGCGTTCCCGGGGATGCCCGTTCACCCGCGCTTCAGGCACGGCTTCCAACAAGCGGCGTTCCAGTCGATCCCGAAGCGACCGGACGCGCTCCATCTCCCGGGGAAGATCGTCCGATGCGCACCGGGCGGCGGCGCCCAGCCCCACGATCTCCAGAACATTCTCCGTTCCCGGCCGCCGGCCTCCTTCCTGGCCCGCGCCGTAGAGCACCCGGTCCAGGGGCGTTCCGGTCCGCACGTAGAGCGCCCCTATCCCCTTGGGGGCATAGAGCTTGTGACCCGCCACGGTGAGCAGATCCACCCCCAGCTCGGAAACCCGCGTGGGGACCTTTCCCACACTCTGCGCCGCATCCGTGTGGAAGATGACCCCGCGGGAACGCAAAGTCCCGGCCAGCTGGCCTATGGGCTGGAGAGTTCCCACCTCGTTGTTGGAGTGCATGAGGCTCACGAGGATCGTATCCGGGCGAAGGGCGCGCAGGATGTCATCGGGATCCACCTGTCCATGCCTGTCCACGGGGACGAACGTCACATCGAATCCCTCTTCCAGCAGCGCCAGGCAGGGCTCCAGGACGGCGGGATGTTCGATGCGGCTCGTGACGATGTGACGTCCCTTGGATGCCAGCGCCCGCGCCACGCCCAGCAGGGCCATGTTGTTGGATTCCGTCCCGCCGCTCGTGAAAACGACCTCGCCGGGATCGCAGTCCAGCAGGGCCGCCACCTGCTCCCGGGCCTTCTCCACCGCTTGCCTGGCCCTCCGCCCGTAGGCATGGGAGCTGGACGGATTGCCGAAGATCTCATCCAGACACGGCCTCATGGCTTCCGCCACCCGAGGATCGATGGGGGTGGTGGCGTTGTAGTCCAGGTAGATGGGATCCTTGAGCTCCATGGGAACTCCTCGTCAGGAAGGCAAGGCGCCCGTTCGCTCGAACTCCTTCCATTCCCGCCTCTTGAGGGTTCGAAACCGGGTCCCGGAACACTGGGGGCATCCCATGTATTTGCCGTCGGTGGACTGGCGCCACAGGGTGTAAAAGAGCCCCGGCAGGAACAGACAGCACCACAGGGCGATTTCCTTCCTTCTCGACCCCTTCTTCAATTCCACGGCGTTGCCCACGTAGCGGCAATCAGAACAAACGATCTTCATACAAAACTCCTTTCCAGGTTGGTGATGGGCTTCTTTATAGAATGCGGCGCATGTGTTATCAACCTTTCGAGGATTTCTTTTCGCATCGGCCGCACGATCCCGCCGAACCGAAACGGCGCGGGTGCTTGCTCTGGTTCAAAGGAAGGAGGCGAAGGATGCAGTCCCTTTTCGACAGAATGAGCGTGGTCTTTGCGGCGGGTTGTATCGGCGCGCTTGTCAATTCGGTGCTCGTCTGGTACCTGGGCCACCAAGGCATCCCCCAGCAGGTGGGCGTCCACATCGCCCCCGTGTGGAGCAAGCATTTTCTGTATCCCCGGATCGTCTGGGGAGGATTGTGGGGGTTTGTTTTTCTTCTTCCCGTACTCCGGGGAGGCTGGCTCATCAGCGTTTTCACGCGGGGCATCTTTTTCAGCCTGGGCCCCACCCTCGTTCAGCTCTTCTACGTGTTCCCCTTTCTGGCCCACAAGGGGATGATGGGCTTTTCCCTGGGAACCCTGACCCCGCTCTTCGTCTTCTTCTACAATGCCGTCTGGGGACTCACGGCGGCCCAGTGGATCCGGATGTGCGGAAAGCCCTGACCCAACCGGCTTTTCTTGACCCGATCCATCGGGAACGGTATTTTGTCGAAAACGAAACAGCAAGGAACCGCCATGCCGACGGATATCCTGGAAGGGCTTTCCGCAAGCCTGGAAGATTACCTGGAAGTCATCTATCACCTGGAAAAGACCAACCGGGTGGCCCGGGCGAAAGACATCGCCGACCAGATGAGCGTGCAGCGGGCCTCCGTCACCGGAGCCCTCAAGGCCTTGGCCGGCCGGGGACTCATCAACTACAGCCCCTACAGCTACATCACCCTGACGCCCGAAGGGCGAAAAGCAGCCAAGGAGGTCATCCGCCGCCACGAGGTGCTCAAGGAATTCTTCACCACGGCCCTTCTGCTGGACCCCAACCAGGCGGAAGCCAACGCGTGCCGCATCGAACATGCCATCGGCCCCACGGCCTTCGAAAGGCTCGTGCAATTCTTGGAATTCATCAAGAACTGTCCGCGGGCCGGCGAAGACTGGCTCCAGGCCTTCGCCGACTTCTGCCGGGAGACGGGACAGGCTCCGGACTGTGAGGCCTGCGTGGCCCGATGCCGCAACAAGCTGGCCCGGCAGGCAGAGACCGAGAATCGGGAGTAGTCTTTCCGCCCTCACCCGCTGAAACAAGGAGACGCCATGAAGCGACTTTGGATTCAGCTCAAGCCGGACTGCGATGAAAAGAAGATCATGAAAGAGCTGCAGGCCATCGGGCGCGTCGAAAAGGATCCCCAGCATCCCGACCGCCTTCTCCTCACCTTCCACAACCAGTCCGACGCGGGAGTCAAGATGAGCTGCTTCAAGCTCCAGGAAGACTTCATCCACTTCTTCAGCGATTTCGATATGATCCGAAGTTAGAGGCGTGTCCGAAAAGGCCGGGGATGACCGTTTTTTCCCGTAGCGCAGCCCTTCAGGGCTGCGGAGGAATCCCCGGATGTTGGATGGACCATCGGGCATTGCCTGTCATTTCAGGGAGTTGCCATGGCCCTGTCCCGCGGGGCTGAAGCCCCGCGGCTACGAAAAGAACGGACATCCTCCGGCCTCGTGAGCCGGGGAGACGTTCTCGGATACACTCCCATCCCGGGGAGCCCGCGACAACGAAGGAATTGAAACACACCTTTGGGAAGCAGGCCCCTGTAGGGGCGCATGATGATTCGCCCCTACAGGCCGGACGCACCAACGGAATGAGGTCGCGTTTCGTATGAGATTAGATTCTTGCGGCGGGCGGGGATAAACCCCGCCCCTACTGCCCGCACGCCCTTATCCCCCCTACCCCTTACCCCCTACCCCTTACCCCCTACCCCATATCCCTTACCCCTACCCCTCACCCATCACCCGTCACTCGTCACCCTTTACTCATCACTCATCACTCGTCACCCTTCACCCTTCACCCTTCACTCATCACTCATCACTCGTCACTCGTCACTCCTCCACGCCATCCGCTCAGCTTGACAAAGAAAAGGGCGCGCACTATGTTCTCTTAGCACTCTGCCAAACAGAGTGCTAACATCAGGGATGAGGAAGCCATGGAACTGAGCGAAAGGGACCAGAAGGTTCTGGAAGCGGTCATCTCCGGCTACATCCGGAGCGGGGAGCCCGTAGGTTCGAGGACCGTCAGCAAGCACTACGGGCTCAACGTGAGCTCGGCCACGATCCGAAACATCATGGCCGACCTCGAGGACATGGGGTTCCTCCAGCAGCCGCACACCTCGGCGGGGCGCATCCCCACGGACAAGGGGCTCCGCTTCTACCTGGATTCCATCCTCAAGATCCGCCAGCTGGAAAAGCGGCAGCAGGCCCTCATCCGCAAGGCCTTTGAAACCAAGAAGGGCGACATCGACGACCTGCTCCGGCGAACGTCCCAGGTCCTGTCCCGATTCTGCGAACAGGCGGGGGTGGTGCTCTGGCCGAGGCTGAGCGCCACGCGCTTCAAACACATCGAGTTCGTTCGCCTGAGGCCGCGCCAGATCCTGGTGATCCTGATCTCCAAATCCGGGCTGGTGCAGCACACCCTGTTGGACTGGGAGGAGGATCTTTCCCAGGACGATCTGGACAAGTACGCCCGCTATCTGAACGAGCTCCTGGAGGACGTCCCGCTGGCGGAAGTGAAGGACCGTATCCTCAGGGAGATGGAAAACGAGAAGGTCCTTTTCGACCAGCTCTTTTCCCAGGCCCTGGAGCTGAGCAAACGCGCGTTCCAGGAAGCCCTGGAGAGCGCGGACGTGCACATCGAAGGCCACACCCAGCTTCTGCGCAACCCGGAATTCGCCGACGTGGAGCGCATGCGGCGGATCCTGGAGGCTTTCGAAGACAAGACGCGCATCATTCGGCTCCTGGACAAGGCGCTGGACCCCGAGCGCCAGGTGCAGATCGTCCTCGGCACGGAAAGCGATGTGAACGAGCTTCAGGAAATCAGTCTGATTTCGTCGCCCTACCGGCGCGGCGAAACCGTGCTGGGAGTTTTGGGAGTGATCGGCCCCATGCGCATGGACTATTCCCGCATCATTCCCATCGTGACCTTCACGGCGTCCCTGCTCAGTCAGCTCCTGGCGGATCCGGACGAGGCCGCATCGGGGGAAGGGGCCCACGAATCGAGTTGAGATATTCCGACCCCGGCGACCGGGTGGTTCGGCGAGTCGGCGTGCCGAAACGCCCGAGCGAAAACCGGGTTTTTGCATGAAAAGGACTGGCACAAGCGTCAGAAATGATTATATGTGCCTCATTGTCAGTCGCAACGGGGGGTGATTTTTCATGAGTGAGGAACGGAAACCCAATGAACAGATGGAAGAATCCGGAGGTGCCGTAAACGGTCAGGAACCCGGGCAGACATCCAAGCCCTTCGATCCGGATACGGCCACCGTGGACGAATGGAAGGCCTTGCTGGCGGAAAAGGAAGCGGAAATCGCGGCGCTGAAGGACAAGCTGCTGCGGCAGGCGGCGGAGATGGAAAACACCCGCAAGCGGCTGGAACGCGAACGCACCGAGGCCATCACCTTCGCCAACGAAAACCTGCTGCGCGAGCTTTTGACCGTGATCGACAATCTGGAACGGGCCATCCAGCACGCCGAACAGGAGGCCGAAAACCAGCAGTTGCTGGAAGGGGTCAAGATGACCCACAAACAATTCCTGGACACGCTGGCGCGTTTCGGCTGCAAGCCCTTCGAATCCAAGGGAAAAGATTTCGACCCCTGCTATCACGAAGCCATCCTGCAGCAGGAAACAAACGATCATCCGGCCAACTCGGTGGTCCAGGAATTCCAGAAGGGATACATGCTGCATGACCGGCTGTTGCGTCCGGCCATGGTGGCGGTGGCCAAGGGATCCCGCACGGCGGGCCCCGACGAAGCGGACGCGGAAGAATCCAGGACCGGCGGCACGGATACGGCCCACTGAACGGGGTAATACATTGTTCAAAGAACCAGGCTCTATTTGACTTTTAATATCCTTGTAAGGAGGCACATTCTCATGGGCAAGATTATCGGAATCGACTTGGGCACAACCAACTCGGTTGTGGCCGTCATGGAAGGCAAGGAACCCAAGGTTTTGACCAACGCGGAAGGCGGCCGCACCACCCCGTCCATGGTGGCCTTCACCGACAGCGGCGAGCGCCTGGTGGGACAGGTGGCCAAGAGACAGGCCATCACCAACCCGGAAAACACCATCTTCGCGGTCAAGCGCCTCATCGGGCGCAAGTTCAAGTCCAAGGAAGTCCAGAGGGACCTGGAAATCCTCCCGTACAAGATCGTGGAAGCCCCCAACGGGGACGCCCACATCGAGATTCGGGGCCGCCAATACAGCCCCACGGAAATTTCCGCCTTCATTCTCATGAAGATGAAGCAGACGGCGGAAGATTACCTGGGCGAGAAGGTGACCGATGCGGTCATCACCGTTCCCGCCTACTTCAACGACAGCCAGCGGCAGGCCACCAAGGACGCGGGCAAGATCGCGGGCCTGAACGTGCTTCGGATCATCAACGAGCCCACGGCGGCGGCCCTGGCCTACGGCCTGGACAAGAAGAAGGACGAAAAGATCGCCGTCTTCGACCTGGGGGGCGGCACCTTCGACATCTCCATCCTGGAAATCGGCGACGGCGTCTTTGAAGTGAAATCCACCAACGGGGACACCCACCTGGGCGGCGAGGACTTCGACCAGCGAATCATCGACTGGCTGGCCGACGAGTTCAAGAAGGACCAGGGCATCGATCTTCGAAACGACAAGATGGCCCTGCAGCGTCTGAAGGAAGCCGCCGAAAAGGCCAAGATGGAACTCTCTTCCACAACGGAAACGGACATCAACCTGCCCTTCATCACGGCGGACGCCACCGGCCCCAAGCACCTCAACATCAAGCTCACGCGGGCCAAGCTGGAAGCCCTCACGGATGACCTCATCGAAAAGCTCGTTCCGCCCATGCGCCAGGCGCTCCAGGATGCCGGTCTCACGGCGTCGGACATCAACGAGGTGATCCTGGTGGGCGGCATGACCCGGATGCCGAAGGTGCAGCAGAAGGTGAAGGAGTTCTTCGGCAAGGAACCCCACAAGGGTGTGAACCCCGACGAGGTGGTGGCCATCGGCGCGGCCATCCAGGGCGCCGTCCTTTCCGGCGACGTCAAAGACGTGCTTCTTCTGGACGTGACGCCGCTCTCCCTGGGCATCGAGACCCTCGGCGGCGTGATGACCAAGCTCATCGAACGCAACACCACCATTCCCACGCGCAAGAGCCAGATCTTTTCCACGGCCACGGACAACCAGACGGCTGTCTCCATCCACGTGCTCCAGGGCGAACGCCCCATGGCGGCCGACAACAAGACGCTGGGACGCTTCGACCTGGTGGGCATCCCGCCGGCACCGCGCGGCGTGCCCCAGATCGAGGTGACCTTCGACATCGACGCCAACGGCATCGTACACGTTTCGGCCAAGGATCTGGCCACGGGCAAGGAACAGTCCATTCAGATCACGGCTTCCAGCGGTTTGAGCGAGGAAGAGATCGAAAAGCTGGTAAAGGAAGCCGAAATGCACGCGGAAGAGGACAAACGCCGCAAAGAGCTGGTGGAAATCCGCAACCAGGCCGATGCGCTCATCTACAGCACGGAAAAGAGCCTGCGGGATCTGGGCGACAAGGTGGATGCGGCCACGCGCCAGAACATCGAATCCCAGATCGAGGCGCTCAAGAAGGCCATGGAAGGCGACAGCAAGGACGCCATTCAGAGCGAGATGGAAAAGCTCACCCAGGTCTCCCATAAGCTGGCCGAGGAGATGTATAAGCGCACGGCCGAACAGCAGGCCCAGGCGGGAGGCGAAGGAGCTCAGACGGGTGGCAACGGCGGGGCCAAGCCCGACGACGATGTGGTGGATGCCGATTACGAAGAGGTGAAGGACAAGTAGCCCTTCGCTCAAGGATCTGCATGGTACCGGGATGCAAAGGGGCACGTGATGTCACGTGCCCCTTTGTGCTATAGTGCCCCCGCAGATCGCACTCGCCGAAGAGGACCCACAACCGATGGAAACCCCAAGGGAGGAGACAAGGGCATGGCGCGCCGTTTCGCTCTTCTGCTCGTTTTGGCTCTGCTGAGCGTCCACTGGGGCTGTGCTTCGCTGCAGCGCCAACCGAGGGTGCTCATTCCGCCCGAAATCTTCCACGGTGAGCCTTCTCCGGAAGCCCAGGCCCTTTACCGAGAAGCCCAGGAACTGGAAAAGGAAGGTCGGTGGCGGGAAGCCGCTCTGGCCTACGAGCGCATCGCCCAGTTTTTCCCCACCAACGCCGTGGCGCCCCGGGCGCTCACCCGGGAAGCCGCCGTATGGCTCCGGTTGGGAGATCCGGAAAAGGCGGAAAAGGTCCTGGAACGGGTGCTGCGGGATTTTCCGCAATGGAAGGATTCCGTGCGGGCCCGAGTGGTGCTGCTGGAAGCCCGTTGGCTCCAGAAACGCGACCCCAAGATCATCGAGGAGGGCGTCGCTCTCTGGGATGAGACGGCCCAAGACCCCGAAGCCCGCCTGGCCCTGTGCCGGGCTCTGGCTTCCTTCTATCGGGATCGGAAGGATCCGGACGGAGCCCTGCGCTGGCTGGCCCAAGGCTACCAGATGTCCCCTTCCCAGGAAGACCTGGCCCTGCTGGACGCCCTGGCTCTTGAGATCACATCCCACCTGGACTCTGAGACCACGGAAAGGCTCCAGCAAACCGTTTCGGAACCCAGGCTCCGCCCGTTTCTGGCCTATCGCCGAGCGGACCTCCTGCCCCCGGAAGCGCAACGCGAGGCGCTCCTTGACGTGCTGGCCCAAAACCCCGAACACCCGGTGGCGCGGGAGATCGAAAAACGCCTGCACGGCACCGTGGCGGAACAGATCCCGGTGGATCCGGGCACCCTCGGATGCCTGGTTCCCTTGAGCGGTCCCCACGCCAAATTCGGGCAACGGATCCTCACCGGAGCCGCCCTGGCCCTGGACCAGTGGAATGACAGCTTCCCCCACGATCCCGTGCGACTGGTGGTTTTGGACAGCGGGGCGGATCCGGATAAGACCGTCGCCGCCTTTTCGGCTTTGGCGTCGGATCACGCGGTGCTGGGAGTTCTCGGCCCCGTCAGTCCCCGCTGCGCCGGCACCATCGCTCCGCTCATGAACCGATGGGCCATTCCGGTGGTGAGTTTCACCGAAAAGCGAACGGTGGACAACGCCACGCCCTTTCTCTTCCACGCCTTCGTGGACCACCGGGACATGATCGAGGCCCTGGTGAGCTATTGCACGGACGTACGCGGCCTCGTGCGCTACGGCGTGCTCTATCCCGACGACTCCTACGGACGGTCTTTGAGCCGCCTCTTTGCCGAGGCGGTGGAACGCCGGGGCGGTCAGCTGCTGGCTCAGGTCTCTTACGAACCCGGGAGCACCGATTTCAAGGAACCGATCCAGAAATTCCTCGGCCAGGCCCAAAGGGCTGCAGACTCCCCGGCGGACAGTTCTCCCGTGGAGGCCGTCTTCATCCCCGACACGGCCAAGACGGTGGCCCTTCTGGCCCCCCAGCTTCCCTACTACAACGTGGTGGGAGCCACCCTCTTGGGAACCAACCTGTGGGAGGAGAGCTCTCTGGTTTCCATCGGGGGGGTGTATGTGGAAAACGCGCTCTTTCCTTCCGCCTTTCACAAGGAAGACGCGGCCTATCAGGATCCGGCCACCGGGGCGTTCATAGATGAATACAAGCGGGTTTACGGCCGGGATCCGGACTACCTGGCAGCCCAGGGCTACGAAGCCACCCGGCTGCTCCTCCAGGCCCGCCGTGAGGCCCTGGATGCGGGCGGAGGCACCCTGGATCGGCTGGCCCTGCGCAGCGCCCTTTTCGGCACCACCCTCTCCCAGGGACCCCTGGGAACCATCCGCGTGGCCCCGGACGGCCACCTCCTGCGGGACTACCCCATCCTTCAGGTCCAAGGCGGGACACTCGTCCGCGTCTATCCGTAGGCCACGATCCGGACCGGCGCCCGCCTTGCCGGAGCCCGAACGGTGAAGCTCCTCCCTGGATTGGACGATCCTTTCCGATCGCGAGGTTCCGGCGGGCGGGCATAAAGCCCGCCCCTACCCCCGCACATGGCCACGCGCCCGTATGTAGGAAGACGGTAGATCTTCCATGCCGACAATTGTAGGGGCGAATGATGATTCGCCCCTACTACCGGGAGCTTGTCCGAAAACGACAGGGATGAGCGCTTTTCCCGTAGCGCAGCCCTTTAGGGCTGCGGAAGAACCCCCGGACGTCAGATAGGCCATCGCATACGGCTTGCGACCTCAAGGGGTTACGGCCGCTTCCGCGGGGCTGAAGCCCCGCGGCTACGAGGAGGACCCAAATTCCTCGGCCTTGTAAGTCGGAGAGCCATTGTCGTACTGCCATCTAATGGCCCGTGTCGGTGACGCCGGCCTCTTCGAAGGTCTTGATGTCGCGCAGCACCTTGGCCGAGGCCTCCACCAGGCCCATGGCCAGGGCGGCCCCGGTGCCCTCGCCCAGGCGCATCTCCAGGTCCAGGATGGGCTCCAGACCCAGCAGACCGTACATGGCGGCATGGCCCACTTCCCGGCTCTTGTGGGAAACGAAAAGATAGTCCTTGGCCGCCGGAACCAGACGGCAGGCGATGAGGGCCCCGGCCGTGGCGATGAAGCCGTCGCAGACCACGGGGACCTTGGCCGCCGCCGCGCCCAGAACGGCCCCCGACAGCCCGGCGATCTCATAGCCTCCCACCTTGGCCAGCACATCCAGCGGGTCCTCGGGATCCGGCCGGTTCACTTCCAGGGCCCTTTCCACCACCCGCACCTTGCGCTTCCAGGCCTCGTCGTCGATGCCGGTGCCCCGCCCCGTGAGTTCCGCCGCGGGCTTTCCGGTGAAGGCGGCCACGATAGCCGTGGAAGGCGTGGTGTTGGCGATCCCCATGTCTCCCGTACCGAAAAGGCGGTAGCCCTCCTCTCGGGCCGCCCGCATGACCAGCTCGGCCCCCACCAGGATTCCACGTTCCGCCTCCTCCCGACTCATGGCCGGACCCTGGGCGATGTTTCCCGTTCCCTTGCCGATCTTTCGGTGCTCCACGGCCCACTCGGGCGGAAGATCCGCCGCCACGCCGCAGTCCACCACGCGAACATCCGCTCCCACGTGGGAAGCCAGCACGCTGATGGAGGCCCAGCCCTGGATGAAGCTGAAAACCATCTGGGCCGTCACCTCCTGGGGATAGGCGCTCACGCCCTCTTCGGCCACCCCGTGGTCCCCGGCCATGGTGAAGATGAGCTTTCGACTCAGATCCGGCTGCAGGGTGCGGCAAATGGACCCGACCCGGGCCGCCATCTCCTCCAACCGTCCCAGAGATCCCCTGGGGCGGATCTGGGACCGCAATCGTTCCCACGCCTTGTCCGCCCATGACTTGTCCGCCGGTTCGATGGCGGCCGTCAGTTCCTTGAGATCCATCTTTTTTCCTCCCTTTTCATCGCAGCAGCACGATTTCCCAATGGACCCCCATTCCAGGCGGGTCGCGACAACCAAGGGTGAAAAGCACCCCATAACCAGGCCACGGTAGGGGCGAAGGATCATTCGCCCCTACAGCAGGCGCCCACGAACCGGGCATTGTGGCGTTTCATGAAAGCCACAAAAAAAATCCTTCGGGGTCGGCAGACCCCGAAGGATTACCCTTAGGCACAGG
This sequence comes from Desulfacinum sp., assembly GCA_014359885.1. Lineage (GTDB taxonomy): Bacteria > Desulfobacterota > Syntrophobacteria > Syntrophobacterales > DSM-9756 > Desulfacinum. The sequence goes on along the minus strand of JACIYN010000016.1, from coordinate 16,275 downwards.
CAATCTCGCTGCCTCATCCTTGTCACGACGGCAGGTTTTCTGACTCGCGGATCCCCTTACTCTCCGAACCTTCCCGCCCCGTTCCGCTGTAGGTGCCCAGCCTCACCTGGACGCCCCGTTCTCCACGGCCTCGGAAGCAGTGGCCTTTTTCGGATTTCATCCCCGCTCACAGCGCCGGCCCTACGTGGCGGATTCCCACCGCCTTCCCTTTTACCCCGACCGCCGGGCACCGCCGTGACACCCTACGGAAAGTATGCGGACGTTACTTCGTCTTGGCCGTCCGGCGCAACAGTTTCAGCGCCTTTTTCGTCTCCATCACCGGCACCACTTCCGCCACACCCAGATCGGTCCATTGGAAGACGGACGCCGCCAGGTGGGCCTCGTCTTCCGCCTCGAAGAGGCGAAACACCCGATGGCCCGTCACATCGAACCACTCACCCTTCAGGGTGACGCCGGAAACCTCCGCCTGTTCGGCCGTTCTTTCGATCACCCGGTCCCGATCCTCCGGTGCGTAGTTGTAGATGGCCATAAAGAGCATGGGCGCCTCCTCTTGGTTGGAGTTCCTGCCGTATGGAACGTTCTTTGAAATATAGCCCCAGGATGGTGGAACCTGTCAACGGGAACTTTGGAAAACCAAAAGCTCCTTGACGGGCGGCCGGCCCCTTCACTATAATCCGCGGGCGTGAATGGAATCACAAAGAGGGGGATCAAACGAAGCGAAAGGAGGTGACACCGTGAAGAGGAACAGAATGTTGGTACTCCCGGTTTTGGCTCTGGCGCTCATCTTCGCCGGGACGCTCATCGCCGTGGCGTCGGATGCTCCAGACGTCATCACTTTGAACTCCAGCCTGTGGCCGGAGCACACCAAGGGCCTGGTGGAGTTCACCCACAAGAAGCATGCGGAAGAGTACGGCATCGCCTGCGCCGACTGTCACCACAAGTACGAAAACGGCCAGAACGTGTGGAAGGAAGGCGATCCGGTCCAGAAGTGCGAAGAATGCCACAACGAGCCCACCATCCAGGGCGAGAAGAAGCTTCCTCCGGATCAGCAGAAGCTCAACCTGAAGTTGGCCTTCCATAACAACTGCATCGACTGCCACAAGAAACTCAAGAAGGAAAACAAGGATTCCAAGGCTCCGGTGACCTGCGCCCAGTGCCACCCCAAGGAAGCCAAGTAATGGGATGATTCCTTCTTAGGCATGCACAACCCGGCCCTCCGGCCGGGTTTTTTTATGGCGTCTTTTGCCTGGGACCAATGGCCTGGGAACTTGCCTGAAAATGCTGGGAATGACCGCCTTCTCGTAGCACAGCCCTTTAGGGCTGCGGAGGAACCCCCGGCCGTCGGATAAGCCATCGCGCATTTCCGGTCCCTTCATGGACTTACGAGGACCCTTTCCGCGGGGCTAAAGCCCCGCGGCTACGCAGGAAATCAGACCTAACAGCCATGGATCCCCTCGCGCCACCCCGCTTGGATCAAAGAGCGGGCCGGAGCGAGGGCATTTGTCGGAACGCCCCAATATGCCATTCTCTATGAGTCACTCCGCGCCCATTGCATGGCCGGACACCCTCATTGCGGCCTTCGCAGTTCCTACAACTAAAAAGATTTGCGTCTATTCGCGTTCATTCGCGGTTCTCTTTCACATCAAACCTAACGTTTTTTTCTGGTTCTCTTGCACCGCGTGATTAGCGGGCGGGGATAAACCCCGCCCCTACTCAAGGATTCCGTGCCTTTTTGCAGGGCGGGCCGATTCGCTTCCACTCCACAAAAAAACCGCCCGGGGCTTGGGGCCACCGGGCGGTTGGAATTTTTCAGGCAAGTCCGGGCTTAGACTTCCTCGATGGTGATGGCGTCGTTTTCACACACTTCCACGCAGCTTTCGCAGCCCAGGCACTCGTCCTCATTGACCGGCTCCGCCTTGCCGTCCACCAGTTCGTAGACGTCCACGGGGCACACATCGATGCATTCGCCGTCGCCAGTGCACTTGTCCTTGTCAACCGTCACTTTGAACATTGCTTTCTTCCTCCCTTTTTCGTCATGAGATGCCGGCCGGGAGCAGGAATCGCGGCCCCGCTCGCTTGCCAGGTTTCTACGCACACCGAGCCTTTATAGGCTTGTCCGGCGGTTGTCAAGCCCAAAGCGGAGCAAGAAAAGGAGAACCGGGCCATGTGATTCTTTTCTCATGTAGCGGGACAAAAAAAGCCGCTCCCCCCGGCCATTCCGCGCAAGAAGGGCCCCGGCCGAGCGCCGGAGCCCCCTCGAAATCTTACACGCAGCCGGTCGGCTTGGGCAGGCCGGCCATCTTACAGGCGCCCTTGCCCGGTCCGCTCGGGAACAGCTCGTAGATGTATTTGAGCTTGTAGCCCGTCACCTTGGTGAGGATCCGCACCATGGGGGCGATGCCGTGCTTGCGGTAGTAGTCCTGCAGCACGTGGATGACCTTCCAGTGCTCCTCGGTGAGCTCCTGGATGCCTTCCGATTCCTTCACGTACTCCACCCATTCCGGGCACCACTTGTCGAAGCTGTCGATGAAGCCGTCTTCATCCACATCGAAAACTTTGCCTTTGTATTCGATTTGCGGCATGGGAATTTCCTCCTTGTCTAGTGATGGATGAACACCGATGTCTTACAAAGCCTTGACCACGGATGCCTCCGGGGCCCTGAGCACGGCTCTTCCGGCCGGCACCTTTCGGTTCCGGTGCCGCACGGCCGCCCTCGCAACCCCTTCGGCCCATTCCTTCTGTCCGCACGCATGGAGATGCGTGTAGCTTGCCAAGACGTTCTTATAGCACACCCCGTCCCAACCTTCCAAGACTCCGAAGCCCTTTTTCACCCGAAAAGCGAACTCCAGCGGTTCCGTCACGCCCACCACCCGGGAGTAGTGGAACTCATGGCCGCGCAGCAACATCCCCTCGGTAAAGAAAGGGGTCTCTCTCACCGTTTCCAGCACGGAATACCCGTGCCCCTGGGGCTTCTGTCCCATCTCCACCTCAAAGGGTAAGACCCCCACCATGGGGTGAAGACGGTCCCCGCTGCGGATGCCGCGGCTCAGAAACATGAGTCCCCCGCATTCCGCATAGACGGGAAGGCCGGCCTCCACGGCTTCCCGCACCGACTCCAGGAACGGCCGGTTCCCTGCGATCTGCGCCAGGTGCGTTTCCGGAAAACCGCCGCCGATGTAGAGGGCATCCACCTGGGGCAGGCGGGAATGGCTCATGCTGTCGATGAAGACCAGCTCCGCCCCCCACTCCTCCAGGGCCTCCAAGTTTTCCGGGTAGTAGAACTGGAAGGCTCCGTCCCGAAGAATTCCGATGCGAACCGGACCGTCCGGGGGCCGCCGCGCGGGCCCGCAAACGCCGGACGCGGGCCACCCCAGGCGTTCGGCACGGCGTGCCATGTCGTAGAGGCCCTCCACGTCTACGCGGGCCTCCATCTTTTCCGCCAGCCTTTCCACAGCCTCCGTGAGTCGGCCGTGTTCCTGGGGCGGAACCAGCCCCATGTGCCGTTCCGGGAAAAGGTTTTCCCGTTCCTTGGGAAGCACCCCCACCACGGGCAGTCCGTTGACCTTCTCAACGGATTGGCGCAGCACCCGCTCGTGGCGGGCTCCCGCCACCCGGTTCAGGATCACCCCGGCGATGCTCACCTCGCGATCCAGCATCCGGCACCCCAGCACCAGGGCCGCGGCGGTTCGGGTCATCTTAGTGGCGTCCAGCACCAACACCACCGGGGCTTTCAGGAGCTTGGAAAGCTCGGCCGATGAACAGGTTCCGTCCGCATCCACCCCGTCGTACAAACCACGGTTTCCTTCAATGAGGGCCACGTCGGCGCCGTGGGAACGCCTCACGAAGGAGCCCAGGATGTCTTCGGGGTTCATGAGGAAGGGGTCCAGGTTGTAGCACGGGTGCGAAGCGGCCAAGGCCAGCCAGCCCGCATCGATGTAGTCCGGGCCCTTCTTGAACGGAACAACAGAAAGCCCCAAGCGACGGCGCCATGCCGCGGCAAGACCCAAGGATACCAGGGTCTTGCCGGCGCCGCCCCTGAGGGCCGCTATCATCAACCGAGGGGTCTTGAAGGTCATGCACGTATCGCGTCTCTGGGGAGGGGCCCGCACAGCGGGCCCCTCCCCCTGGAGGCGTTCCTAGAACTTGAACTGGGTGGTGGTCCGCCACGTGGTCATCGCGAGACGGTAGTCGTCGATATGCTCATGACGGAACTCCAGCCCGGTCTTTTCGAAGAAGCGTTCCCAACCGATGCGGTCGATCCACTCGCCGATACGTTCGTAGCGGCGGGCATCGGAAGCGTACACTTCCACGATCTTCTTGATGGTCTGGACCGTGGTGGGCCAACGAGGCGGCTCGTTGGGGATGTAGTGCACGGCCAGCTTGGAGAACTTGGGCGCCGTGCGGGAGTTGGACACCTTGCCGCCCACCCACAGGGCGATGCCGTCGCCGTCGCCGTCGGCGATGGGCAGAGCCGGACACATGGTGTAGCAGTTGCCGCAGAACATGCAGCGCTTTTCGTTGATCTCAATGCTCTTGTACTCACCCACCTTCTTGGGCTTGATGGCCGCCGTGGGGCAGGCCGCGATCACGAGCGGGATCTCGCACACGTTCTGGACACGCTCATGTTCCACAAAAGGCGGCTTGCGGTGCACGCCCAGGATGGCGATGTCGGAGCAATGCACGGCGCCGCACATGTTGAGGCAGCAGGCCAAGGAGATGCGCACCTGGGCCGGCAGCTTGTGGGAGCCGAAGTAGTCGAACAGCTCGTCCATGACCGCCTTCACGATACCGGAGGCGTCGATGGCCGGCGTGTGGCAGTGGACCCAGCCCTGCGTGTGGACGATGTTGGTCACCGAGGCGCCGGTGCCGCCGATGGGGAACCAGTTGCCGCGGCTCCTCAGGTCATCGATGAGGGGCTGCAGCTTGGACTTATCGTCCACCATGAACTCGATGTTGTTGCGGGTGGTCCAGCGCACGTACCCGCCGCAATGCTTGTCGGCGATGTCGCAGATTTCCCGGATGAGATCCACGGACAGAAGGCGGGCCGCGCCCACGCGCACCGTGTAGACCTCGGCACCGGTCTCGGAAACATGCACCAGCACGCCGGGCTCCAGGATCTCGTGGTATTTCCACTTCCCGTAATTTTCCTTGATGACGGGCGGGAAGAACTTGTCGTACTTCGGGGGACCGATATCGGTAATGCGATCTTTCATGATGTCATTGGGATCGAAAGGCATGGTGTCACCTCCTATGCATGATGCCGTTCACGGAAGGCCTTGGGATCGTGGGACCAGCCGCCGGGAACATCCGCCGGATCGTAAAAGATGTAGGGGTTGTAGCGCGGCGTGTTGACCATACGCGGATCGGGCTGCAGCTCGGTGGCCTCGAGGAACGCCTTCATGCCGAGGCGCTGGATGGTCTCGCCCAAACGCTCGCGGTTCTTGCCTTCCTCCATCCACCAATCCCACATCTTTTCCACGAACTCGTGGAATTCCTCGTAGGGAGGCTCCATCTTGATGAACGGAATCACCACGCTGCCCAGCTGGGCGCCTTCCAGGATGGGAGCCTTGGCGCCCACCAGGATGGTGGCACCCACATCCTGACCCGGACGGAGAGCCCGCGGCATCACGTTGATGCAGTGCATGCAGCGCGTGCAGTCCTCATCCCAGATCTTCAGGTTCTTGCCGTCCCATTCCATGCACTTGGTGGGACACAGGTCGATGACTTCCTTCTGGATGTCCAAGGCGCGTTTTTCCGTGCCGTGGGCGCCGCCGTTGGGCACCAGCTCGCCGCCCACGTAGGCGCGAACCGCTTCCTGATCGATGCGGATCTTGTCACGCCAGGTGCCGATGATGGAGCAGTCGGCGCGGGCGATGGCGGCCACGCAGTCGTTGGGGCAGCCGGAGGTCTTGAACTTGAACTTGTAGGGGAACATGGGACGATGGAGCTCGTCCTGGTAGCGCATGGTGATGTCGTAGGTGATGTCCTGCGTGTCGATACAGGACCATTCACACCGGGCCTTACCCACGCAACAGGACGGAGTGCGCATGTTGGAGCCGGAACCGCCCAGGTCCATGCCCAGCTCATGGGTCAGTTCGTAGAAAATGGGCTCCAGTTGGTCCGTGGTGGTCCCCAGGAGGATCATGTCCCCGGTGGAGCCGTGCATGTTGGTGAGACCGCTGCCCTTCTCTTCCCAGATGTCGCAGATCTTGCGCAGCACCTCGGTGCTGTAGAACTTGCTGGCCGGCTGATTCACACGCATGGTGTGGAAGTGGGCCACGTTGGGGAACAGGTCCGGCCGGTCGCAGTAACGACCGATGACGCCGCCGCCGTAACCGAAAACACCGACGATACCGCCGTGCTTCCAGTGGCCTTCCTTATGCTCGTAGGACATCTCGAGCAGGCCCAAAAGATCCTCGCACATGGGCTTCCTGGCCGCGATCCGCTTGATGTCGGTCACGAAACTCGGCCATGGCCCCTTTTCCAGCTCGTCCAGCATGGGGGTCTTGTGCTTCAAAGCCATTCCGTTACCTCCTATAGGGTTGAACAAACACCTTCCACTGCCGACTATGGAGTCCTTCGGCCCGCCGGACGCAGGCGGAAGGAGTCACACAGCTCCGCACTGCCGTCTCCCGGATGAACCGCGCCGAGAAGCAGCTCCCCGCCAAAGCCCTACTTCATGGAATCCTCTTCCTTGCCCAGATCATCCGCGCCGGGCAGCATGTACATGGTGGTGCTGCCGCTGGACCAATACTTGATGGTGCCCTCTTCCACCATCTGGTTGATGATCTTCTTGGCCTCGCGCATCTTCAGATCCGGGACCGCCTTGCAGAGATCGTTGAAGTAGAGCTTGGTCTTCTTCTGGCTCTTCATGTACTCCAGGATCTTTTCTTTGGCTTCCTGACTCATTTCTTTCTCCTTGTCGTCAGAGACCCCAAAAACAAACAAATCAAGGACCTACCGGCCCTTGCCGAACCATTCGCCCGGTCACTAAGTGAATCTATTCACTCGCGTCCGCAACCTCTATAAACTCGGCCCAGAAACTTTGTCAACAAAATTCCAGGATTCTCCAAGGCTCGCGCCCGTCGCCTTGACAGCCCCCCCACCCCCTGTTAGTGTCCGGCGACGCTGGAAATCACATGACCGAAAGCTGCGAAGAGAGGACAACCCATGGCACACCGTTCCAACGAAACGCCCGACATTCCCAAAGAGGTCCTCACGGATCTCAACCAATACATCAAATATCTTCGGGAGCGAATCTTCTTCGAGCCCGAATCCCCCGTCTTTCACTACAATTTGGGAATCGCCTACGCCCGGAAGGGATTGCGCGCCGAGGCCATCTCGGAATTCAAGCAAGCCATCGAATGCGACCCTACCATGGCCCAGGCCTACGTGAATCTGGGGGGGCTCTATTTCCAGGAAGGGGAGTTGGATCGCTGTATCGACGCCAACCGCAAGGCCCTGGAGATCGATCCCAACCTTCCCATGGCCTACAGCAACCTGGGCTTCGCCCACCTCCAGAAAGGGGAACACGAAGAGGCGATCCAGGCGTGCCGTAAGGCCGTGGAGCTCATGCCCCAACTCCTCCAAGCCCACAACAACCTGGCCGTGGCTTACCTGCAGGTGGGCCGCTACGAGGAAAGCATCGCGGCGTCCCTCCAGGTCCTGGAACTCCACCCCGACTTCGCCCCGGCCCACTACAATCTGTACGTGGCCTATTCGGCCACCGGCAAAGAGGCCAAGGCGTCCGAGCATCTGGAAAGGGCCAGGGAACTGGGCTACTTGGTGGAATGAAGGAGAGGGAGCGCATGGAGATACTGAAGGATCATTTCGTGGTGATCGAATACACCGTGCGACTGGACGACGGCACGGTGATCAAGGGAGATCCGGAACCGGCGTCCATGAATTTCGCCGTAGGCTACGACCAGGTCCTGCCTGCACTGGAGAGCCGCCTTTTGGGAAGGAAGGAAGGGGAAGAGCTGAGCTTCACCATCCCGGCCCGGGAGGCTTTCGGGGAGCGCGACCCCAGGCAGATCCGACGGAAGACCTTCGAAGAGTTTCCGCAAGGGCGCAACCTGGAGGCGGGCAAGTGGGTGGTGGCCACCAACGACACCCTGGGGGCGCAGTACACCTACCACGTGCTGGAAAAGGACGCCGACGGCGTGGTACTGGACTACAACCACCCCCTGGCGGGAAAGGACCTGCACTACCAGGTGAAGATCGTGAGCGTGCGGCCGCTTTTGCCGGAGGAACTGGCGGAGCTTCGCCCCTGCAAGACCGGGGACCTGACCCCGCCGGAGGCGCTGGGGTAGGGGCGTATCAGAGATCACCCTCTGCCGTTGGGAGATCTCAGCTTCCATATCCACTTAGAGTTCTTCCGAAAACGGGTTCTCGTCAACAGCCGGAAAAGGTTCCCCTCTCTTTCGTAGCCGCGGGGCTTCAGCCTCGCGGAAAGGGTCATCGTAAATCCATGAGATGACTGGAAATGAGCGATGGCCCATCCGACGACCGGTGATTCCGCCGCAGCCCTAAAGGGCTGCGCTACGGGAAAAGAGGTCGTCCGCGGCGTTCTCAGACAAGCTCCTTAGGGGCGGTTCGCGAACCGCCCCTCCAAGCCAGGAAGATTCATCCGAGCGATCCTGGTGAACCTCGCCGCTCTCCAAGAGTGAAAGAGCTCCTCGAGGTGCCGGCTTCCCGTGGGAGGGCTCGCAAGGCCCGATAATCCCAGGGTAACCGTATGGCCGTCGGGCGGGCGTAAAGCCCGCCCCTACATTCGTTCTTCTAATTCCCAACAGCCCTGCTTCGGAAAGCCCTTCAGGACAAGCTCCTACCCTTCTCCCCACAGGTCCTTTTCCTGCCTTTCGTACCACCGGCAGAAGGCCACGATGGCCCGGGCCTTGGTGTCCCGGCGCAGAATCCCGCGACAGAGGTCCATCAGGTCCTTGTGGTGCTGGCGGAAACGCTCGTCGTCCTTCTGCTCTTCGTAGAACTGGGCCAGAATCATCCCCGCCCGGATGGCCGAGGAGCTTTTGATCTCCTGCCTGGGATCCTTGGGTTCCTGGAAGGGATCCCAGTTTTCATATCCCAGGCGCAGGATCCGCTGCTGGCCCCGCTTGGACATCTGATCGAAGATGGCCCGCTTTCGGCGTTCGACTTCTTCCTTGTCGTAGTCCATGAAACAACCTCGACTTATTCCCAAAAGAGTTTCAGACGAATCTTCTTGAATTCCCGGGTACTGAAAAGGATCTGATAGTCGGAAAGCCCCACGGCGTGGGCCAGGCGTTGGGCGATGGCCCGGCACTCCTCCTCGGTTCGCCCGTGGATCATGGCGTACAGATTGTACGGCCATTGGGGATGGGCGGGGCGGTGGTAACAGTGGCTCACCTCCGGATACCCGGCCAGGATCTGGCCCATGGAATCGATGCGATCGGGGTCGCATCGCCACACCACCATGCCGTTGGCCCCGAACCCCACTTCCCGGTGGTTGAGGACGGCGGCGAAGCGGCGGATCCAGCCGCGCTCGGTCCAGCGGTGGATGAGCGCCAGGAGTTCCTCTTCCCCCAGGCCCAGTTCCCGGCCCCAGACGCGGAAGGGACGCTCTTCCAGGGGGAGATCCTCCTGGATGCAGCGGACGATCCGAACGTTTTCCGGCGTCGGCTCGAAGCCCCTTTCGGCCTCCACTTGGGGGGCGGCGGATGCCGCGGATGTCTCGCCCTCCGCCTCGTCCAGAACGTCCAGGACCACCGCCAGCTTGTATTTCTTGATCGCAGGCAAAAGGATGGACGGCCAGCCGCCGGCCCGCTCGGACAGGTCGGCCACCACCCTCTCCAGGCTCTCGCCCGGCGGAACGGCCACCGTGAACCACATGTTGTAGGACCCCGGCCGCAGGTAGTTGTGGCTCACGCCGGGATAGGCATTGACCGCCCGGGCGGCCTCGTCCAAGGCATCCTCCGCAACGGCCATGGCCACCAGGCTGCTCCGGTATCCCAGGCCTCCCGTGTTGAAAATGGCACTGATCTGCCGGACCAGGCGGTCCTTCTTCATCCGCTCGATTCTCTGGAGAACTTCCGCTTCCCCGACCCCCACCCGATGTCCCAAAACCTCGAAGGGTCGGGGCTCCAGGGGGAACGCCCTCTGGATCTGATCCAGCAACTGTCGATCGACGGCATCCAAGATCTTATCTCTCCTCACCTTCAAGCCTACACGGCCTTTGATCTTTTATGAATTCACCGGCCATGATAAACACTTTCGTCCCCATTCGCAAAAGAAACGCCCCTTTGCAAGCCGATGGAGCCGTCCCATGGACCTGAAAGTGCTCTTTTGCGCCTCGGAAGCAACCCCTTACGCCAAGACCGGGGGACTGGCCGACGTGGCCGGGGCCCTCCCCAAGGCCCTCTCGGCCCTGGGCTGCGATGTGCGGCTCCTGCTTCCGCTCTACCCTTCCGCCCGAGAAGCCGCCGGGCCGCTGGAACCCGTCCGGGAGTGGATCCCCATTCCCGTGGGGGTGCACACCTACCATGTGCACCTGTGGAAGGGGGCGGCCGCCAACGGGCCCACCGTCTATTTCCTGGAAAAGGACGAATTCTTCCATCGCCCTCATCTTTACGCCCATCCCGTGCGGGGCGACTACGAAGACAACGCCGAGCGCTTTATCGTGCTGAGCCGGGCCGTCTATCCCCTGTGCCGCCACCTGGATTGGACGCCCCACATCCTTCATCTGAACGACTGGCAGACGGCCACCGCCGCCGCATATCTTCACTTCCACTGGCGCCACGATCCGGCCTTTGCCTCCGTCCGATCGCTTCTCACCATCCACAACCTGGGCTACCAGGGCCTCTTTCCCGCCTCCCTTTTCGGCCTGACGGGGCTTCCCGGGGAAGCCTTCTCCGTGGACGGCATGGAATTTTGGGGCCAAGTCAATTTTCTCAAGGCGGGCCTGGTCTACAGCCACGGTCTCACCACCGTGAGTCCCCGCTACAGTCGGGAAATTCAGCAGCCGGAAAACGGATTCGGCCTGGACGGGGTGCTGCGGAACCGGGGCGCGGACCTTCGGGGGATCCTGAACGGGATCGACACGAGCGCCTGGGATCCCCGAACCGACCCGCACCTTCCGGCCCACTTCGACGCCGAACACCTTTCGGGAAAGGCCCAGTGCAAAAGCCAGCTCTTGCGGGAGCTGGGATTTTCGGACGCGGCGGCGGGCAGGGCCCTGTGCGTTGTGATCAGCCGGCTGGTGGAACAAAAAGGCGTGGACCTCCTCCTGCAGGCCTTGGACGGCATGATGGAACTGCCCCTCTCCTTGGCCGTTCTGGGGACGGGGGATCCGGGGATGGAGCGGGCCTTGCGGGAAGCGGAACGGGCGCATCCCGACCGCGTGCGGGTGCGGCTCGCCTTCGATGAACCGCTGGCCCACCGGCTGGAAGCCGGCGGCGACCTCTTCCTCATGCCGTCCCGGTACGAGCCGTGCGGGCTCAACCAGATGTACAGTCTGCGCTACGGGACCATCCCCCTGGTGGCCGCCGTGGGAGGCCTGGACGATTCCGTGGTCGATGTCCAGCAAAATCCGCAAACGGGTACCGGCTTCAAGTTCTACCGCCACACGCCCGAAGATTTCCTGGCCGCCCTCCAGGCGGCTCTCCGCCTCTACGAAGACGGGGAAAAGTGGCGGGAGCTGCAAAGGCGGGCCATGGCCCAGGACTTCAGCTGGACGCGGGCCGCCCGGGCCTACCTGGATTTTTACCGGGAATTGGCGGCGGATTAGTGCGGAAAGAACCGCCAATGAACGCGAATAAACACAAATGGAAAGGAGTGGGCTGTGGGAGCGGCCCATGGGGAGTTGGCCGTTGGGAAAAACTTCTTTCTACACTACGAAAATGGCGCCGTCCCCCTGGGATTCCACCCGGCCCACCACGGCCGCCTGATCCACGCCGGCCTCACGAAGGTCGGCCAGCAAGGCCTCGGCCTGGTCCGGCGCCACGGCGATCAGGAGGCCTCCCGACGTCTGGGCGTCGGCCAGAAGGTCCAGGACCAGCCCATCCACGGACGGATCCGCCTGCACCCTCTTTTCGCAAAACCGCCGATTGCTGTAGGTGCCGGCGGGAATCATGCCCATGGCCGCGTAATCCACGATTCCCGGCAGGAAGGGAACAGCGGCGCTCTCGATCCGGAGCACCACCCGGCTCGCCCGCGCCATCTCCAGGGCGTGGCCCAGGAGCCCGAACCCCGTGATGTCCGTGGCGGCGTGTACTTCGTAGCGTCCCATCACTTCCGCCGCCGCGCGGTTGAGCGTGGCCATGACTTCCATGCCGTAGGCGGCGGCCTCCTTTCCGGCCAGGCCGCCCTTGACGGCGGTGGCCAGCACGCCGGTGCCCAGGGGCTTGGTGAGAAGGAGTGCATCCCCCGGCCGGGCTCCCGCGTTGGTGATCACCCGATCCGGATGGACCACCCCCGTGACCGCAAGGCCGTACTTGAGTTCCAGGTCGTCCACGCTGTGGCCGCCCACCAGCACGGCCCCCGCCTCGTGGATCTTTTCCAGACCACCGCGAAGAATGTCTTTCAGCACGTCCATGGGGAATTTTTCCACGGGAAAACAGACGATGTTCATGGCGGTGAGGGGACGTCCGCCCATGGCATAGACATCGCTCAGGGCGTTGGCCGCCGCGATCCGACCGAACTGGTAGGGATCGTCCACAATGGGCGTGAGGAAGTCCACCGTCTGAATGAGCGCCAGATCGTCCCGCACACGGTACACTCCGGCGTCGTCCGACGTGCCCCGCCCCACCAGCAGGTTGGGATCCGTCTCCTCAGGGAGACTGAGCAAGACCTGGTCCAGGTCCCCCGGACCGATCTTGGCCGCTCAGCCCGCCGCCCGAACCGAAGCCGCCAGCTTCACTTCGCCGGTTGCCATTCCGGAGCCTCCCGATTAACGATCACGGTCTCCCTTGCACCACCCCGCCGAACCATTGGCGTTTATTTGCGTTCATTCGCGGTTCTCTTTCCTATCAAGGACTTCTCAGCCGTGCAGGACAATTTCCTGCAAAAAGAGCGTGGCCAGTCCCAGAAAAAAGAAGAACCCGCCCGTATCCGTCGCCGCCGTCACGAAGATGCTGGATCCCAGGGCCGGATCCAGCTTGAGTTTTCTCAAGGCGATGGGAACCAGGGCCCCGAGAGCCCCCGCCACGATCATGTTGAAGATCATGGCCATCCACATGATGGCCGAAAGCCAGGGGTTGCGGTGCCACAAGTAGGTGATGAGCCCCAGCACCAGACCGCAGAGCGCACCGTTGCACAATCCCACGCCGGCCTGCCGGAAAACCACCTTCCACGTCCCCTTGGTCTTGATCTCCCCCAGGGCGAGGGCTCGCACCACCACCGTGAGCGACTGGGTGCCGGCGTTTCCGCCCAGACCGGCCACCAGCGGCATGAGGGACGCCAGCACCACGAACCGGGAAATGGTCTCCGAAAAGAGGCTCACCGTGTAGGAAGCCACCAGCGCCGTTCCCAGGTTCACCAGGAGCCACGGGGCCCGGAGCTTTACCGACCGGGGGATGGGCGAGGTCACCTTGTCGTCGGTGTCCAGGTTGGCCAGGAGGTACATGTCCTCCGTGGCCTCCTCGGTCATGACGTCGAAGATGTCGTCGTAGGTGATGATTCCCACCAGCCGCCCCTCGCCGTCCACCACCGGCATGGCCAGAAAGTCGTAGTGGACCATTTCCTGGGCCACCTCTTCGATGTCCTGATCCACGTGAACGGAGATCACGTTCCGATACATGATGTCGTCGATCCGGCTGTCCGGGCGGGCCATGATGAGATCCCGCAGGGAGACGATGCCGATGAGCCGGCGGCGTTCATCCACCACGTAGGCGTAGTAGATGGTTTCCTTCTTGGGAGCCTGCAACCGAAGCTCATCCAGGGCCTGGCGCACGGTGGTGTGGGCCCGCAGGAGCGCGTAGTCCGTGGTCATGTACGCGCCGGCGCTGTCTTCGGGATAGGTGAGAAGCTTCAGAAGGTTTTGGCGCTCCGCCTGGATGAGCAGCGACAGGAGCCGCTCCCGGAAGTTCTCGTCCAGTTCCTCCACCAGGTCCGCCCGCTCGTCCGGGCGCATGAGTGTGATGAGCTCCCGCAGCGTTTCCCGCCCCAGAAAGCTCAGGGTTTCCTTTTGAGTCTCAAAGGGAAGGAACTCGAAGACCGCCAGGGCCCGCTCGGCCCCGACGATTTCCACGTACCGGGCCACCTCCCGGGGCGTGAGCTGCGCCAGTTTCTCGGCCGCATCCGCCGGGTGAAGGTGTTCCAAGGACTGCAAAAGACTCTGCTCGTCCCCCCGCCGCACGCCGTCCCGCAACGGTTCCATTCCGTGGTTGTTCGCATCCATGATCCGCTCCTCAGGCCCTTCGGGGGATGGCAGAAAAAGCAACGCATCTTTCTAACAGAAGCCTCTTTCCTTTTCAATCGGCGTGCCGGGCGGGGATAAACCCCGCCCCTACGGAAGGGGTCCACAGGGTTTATTGGGAAGGCTCCATGGCCGCCCCCGCCGGGCACCAAAAAAGCTTGACAGGGAAAAGAGGGAAGGGCTATTTGCTTGCGTGCAAGTAAAGTGCGTGCGAGACTTTCAGACCCTCGAGGTTCCCCGCTCAACACAAGGAGGCACCATGACGGATCACAAGCAGGTCTACGAAGCGTTGGCCACCCATCTGGATCGGCTCCCCGCCGGGTTTCCCCGGACGTCGTCCGGCGTGGAGATGAAGATCCTGGAAAAGCTTTTTACCCCCGAGGAAGCCGAGCTGGCGACCAGGCTCACCCTGAAGCCCGAACCGGTGGAGGCGGTGGCCGAGCGCGCGGGCGTGTCCCCGGAGGAGCTGGCTCCCAAGCTGGAGGAGATGGCCAAGAAGGGCCTCATCTTCCGGCTGCGCAAAGGCGATCAGGTTCGCTACATGGCCGCCCAGTTCCTGGTGGGCATCTGGGAGTACCACGTGAACTCCCTGGATGAAGAGCTCATCCGGCTCATGAACGAGTACATCCCGGCCTTTTTCCAGCACGCCCTGCAGCTCAAGACCCCGCAGCTTCGCACCATCCCGCTTCCCAAGTCGGTCACGCCGGAGCAGCACGTGATGCCCTACGAGGAAGCCCGAAAACTCATCGAAGAGCAGGAAAAGATCGTGGTGGCGCCCTGCATCTGTCGGAAGGAACACCAGATGGTGGGCAAGGGCTGCGACCGCCCCATGGAAACGTGCCTGGTTTTCGGAGGCGGCGCCCAGTATTACGAGGACAACGGGCTGGGGCGTCCCATCGGCAAGGAGGAGGCGCTGAAGATCCTGGAGCTGGCCGAGGAGCACGCCCTGGTGCTGCAGCCTTCCAACGCCCAGAAGGTCATGAACATCTGCCTTTGCTGCGGCTGCTGCTGCCAGATCCTCAAGAACCTGAAACGCATCCCCGAACCGGCCAAGGTGGTCATGAGCAACTACTTTGCGGAAGTGAACCGCGACGAGTGCATCGGCTGCGAAACCTGCGTGGACCGGTGCCAGATGGACGCCATCGCCATGGAAGACGATCTGGCCCAAGTGGACCTGGCCAGGTGCATCGGCTGCGGGGTGTGCGTTCCCACCTGTCCGCAGGAAGCCATCGCCTTGCGGGAAAAGTCGGAGGAGGAGAAGCGGATTCCGCCCGCCCATCCTTTGGAGACCTACAAGATGATCGCCATGGAGCGCATGGCGGGCCTGCAGCGATAGTCGTCCTAGGAGCCTGTCCGAGAACGCCGCGGACGACCTCTTTTCTCGTAGCGCAGCCCTTCAGGGCTGCGGAGGAACCCACGGCCATCGGATAGGCTATCGCGTATTTCCTGTCACTTCATGGAGATACGATGACCCTTTCCGCGGGGCTGAAGCCCCGCGGCTACAAGGAGGACCCAAATTCCTTGGCCTTGTAAGTCGGAAAGCTATTGTCAGGCAGCCTCCTAAGTACCTAGGAGCCTGTCCGAGAATTGATACACATGAGATGTTAATCTCATATGCATACGCTATTTGTACTTGACAGTATAGTGCCACGCTGATATGTTGTTCCTATGAGCGTTAGACTCATTTGGGGGAGCGGCACTATGATTCCATTCAAGACTGATCCGATTCAGTTCCGGCAACGGCAACTTTTTCCGACTTACATATTCGACCTGCTGCCCAAGGATCACCCATGTTTTGTTTTTGATGATATTTTTCAGATGCTCGACACATCCAGTGTGGAAGAGCAATACAGTCCTATTGGGCAGAGAGCTTATCCCCCAAGGAT
>JACIYN010000015.1 GCA_014359885.1 Desulfacinum sp. | reverse complement strand
TCTCCCGTCTATTTCGGCAACGTCACGGCCCGTCTCAAGACCTTCATGGACCGAACCCGCTGGCTCCACATGCGGGAAAACCTTCTGGAAGGGAAGCTGGGGGCGGCCCTCACCCACGCGGGTCTGAGAAACGGGGGCCAGGAACTGACCCAGATGATCCTGGAGCGGTTCCTTGCCGCCCACGGCCTTCGCCTGGTGGAAGCTCGGGAGCCGGCCGGTCCCATCTACAACACCGCCCCCATGGGGACCCTCTACGAAGGATTGGACGACGGGCGTTTCCGGTGGCGGAAGGGTGTTCTGGAAGACGAGCTCACCGTGGCCATGTGCCGGGCCTTGGGGCGCAATCTGCTACGGTGGGGCATGGGGACTGAGGCGTAAGGCCTTTGGCGCAGGCAGCGCCGGCGGGATGGGGTATTGGGTTTACGTTTCTTGTCACAGGATTTCGAGGAGGCCGCATGGCGGAGCTGGATCTGGAACATGTTCGCGAGAGGATGACGGGGATCCCAGCGGTGCGCTTTTTGGGAATCCGCCTTTTGGATTTGGAGCCGGGCCGGATCCGATTGGAGCTGCCCTTCCGGAAGGAGTTCTGCAATTCGCTGGGCATGCTCCAGGGGGGATTCGTCACCGCGGTGGCCGATGCCGCCGGAGGGCTGGCGGTGCTCACCACGGTGCCCGCCGGCTGGGTGGCGCCCACCATCGAATTGAAGATCAATTTTCTGGAACCCGTCCGTTCCACAGTGGTGGCCACGGGGACGGTCCTTCGCACCGGATCCCACGTGGCCGCAAGCTACATCGAGGTGCATTTGGAAGACGGCACCCTGGCGGCCGCCGGCATCGCCACCTTCCGGTTGCTGCGCCCCAAAGCGTGATGTGCCGTCAACGGGGCTGACCCCTTAAACCCTCATCACGGCGGCCCGTGGCAACGAAGGATGAAAGTCTAGTGGTTACGCGTTGTTGGAGAGACTTTCATGTAGAGAGCGATCCTTTTTGCACCGAGGTGCCTGCCTTCGAGAAAGGAGACGGTTGTCGCCATGGATCCCCTGTTCAATCCCCAATCGGTTGCTGTTGTCGGCGTGTCCACATCCAAGGACAATCTGGGCAAAAACATCGTCAAGAACCTTGTGAATTTCGGATATGGGGGGAAAATCTATCCCGTGGGGCCTCGACGCGACCAGGTGGAAGGATTGCCGATTTACCCGTCGGTTGCGGATCTTCCGGAAACGCCGGATGTGGCCGTCATTTTGACACCCGCCCGGTTTGTTCCGGACATCGTTTCCCAATGCGGGGAACGCGGTATCCGTTGGGCCGTCATCCAGACGGGGGGATTTCGGGAGTCGGGGGCTGACGGAATGGAATTGGAAAAGCGCTTGGTGGAGGCGGCCGAGCGCCATGGGCTTCGCTTTGTGGGTCCCAACTGCCTGGGAGTGATGGACACGTCCACGGGGTTTTTCGTGCCTTTCATTACGTTGCCTTCCACGTACCGCAAGGGGACCGTTGCGGTCATGGCCCAGAGCGGCGGCATGGGGCTGTCTCTGGTCGAAAGGCTCAGCACCTCGGGCGTGGGGTTTGGGAAGTTCGTGAGCCTCGGAAACAAGCTCAACCTGGACGAAGCGGGCTACTTGAAGTACCTGATGGAAGATCCGAAAACGGATATTATCTATTTCTACCTGGAAGACTTCAAAAGAGGTCGGGAATTCTTCCAACGTGCCGGGCAGAGCTCGAAACCGATCATTTTGCACAAATCCAACACATCGCCCATCAGCCGAACCATCGCCCAATCCCACACCGCGGCTCTCGCGGCCGACGACCGCCTGGTGGACCATCTGGCCCGTGCCGCCGGCATTGTGCGGGTCCGTTCGGTGTCGGAAGCCATCCAGGCGGCCAAGGCGTTTTCCATGCCGCCGCTTCGCGGAAAGAATCTGGCGGTGCTTTCCCGTTCCGGCGGCCATGCCGTGGTGGCGGCGGACACGTGCGGCGGGTTCGGCTTTCGCTTTCCGCCGTTAAGTGAAGAAGTCCTGGAAGAGATTCGCCGTCACGCTCGTGCGGGAGTGATCCGGCTGGGCAATCCCTTGGATCTGGGCGACATTTACGACCTGAATGTTTATTTCGGGATTGTGGAGCTGGTCCTCAAGCAGCCCGACATCGACGGCGTCGTTCATATCCATGTGTCCCACATGCCTGTGGAAAAGGACGCCACCCGGAAGCTGCTCATAAGACTGGACCGCCTGGCAGAGGAATACCAAAAGCCCATCGCTGTCGTTGTCGAAGTGCCCTTCGAGGATCGGGTGACGGTGGAAAAGGAGGCCTCTTATCCCTTCTTTTTGGATGTGCGGGAGGCCGTGGAAGCGCTGGCCATGCAACACAACTTCCATTCGCGGATCGAGGCCACGCCCGTGGCCGGCGAAAAGGAGGCTGGAAAACCTCCATGGTACGATGCGGCGGCCGCGTGGATTCGGTCTCAGCGGGCCTTGGGACGGCAGCCCCTGGCCCACGAATCCCTTGAGCTGCTCGAAATCCTGCACATACCCACAGCGCCATGGAAACTGACCCGATCTCTCGGCGAAGCGCGGGATGCCGCCGCTTTTCTGGGCTACCCCGTGGCCTTGAAAGCGGTGGGAGAATCTCTTTTGCACAAGAGCGATCGCGGCGGGGTGGTGGTCGACATCCGGGATGCGGACGCATTAGCCGAGGCCTGGCGGCGTCTCGGTTCGCTTTCCGCCGATCTGGAAGGAATCCTGGTTCAGAAGATGGCCGTGGGAATGCGTGAATTGATTGTGGGCGGGTATCAGGATCCCGTTTTCGGCCCCGTGGTGCTCGCGGGGTTGGGGGGTATCCTGGTGGAAGTGCTTCAAGATGTGTCCATGCGGCTCGCCCCCGTTGATCGCACCCAGGCCCTGGGCATGATCCAAGGCCTTCGCTGTTCCGCCGTGCTCGGGCGGTATCGGGGTTTGGCAACGGCCGACACGGACATGGCGGCGGAGACGCTGGTGAAGGTTTCGCTCTTGATCCGTCACTTTCCCATGGTTCGGGAAGTGGACATCAACCCGATCCTTCTGAAGGATCGGGGGGGAAGCGCCTTGGCCTTGGATGCGCGCGTTCTTCTGGAGAAGGCGAACGATGAAGATCCTCTTTTATGAGACCTCCTTTGAAGACGCACGAAGGTACCTGGGACACCGGCTTCCCGGAGATCCCATCCTTTTTTTTGCCCCAAGAACCAAATGGCTGCATGCTCCGAGACAAGGAGGGACAGGATGCACAAGAACGGCGGCGAAGGTTTTGATGCTTTTCAGGCCATGTTTTCCCCGCGATCGGTGGCGGTGGTGGGGGCGTCCACCCACGGCGGCAAGGTGGGAAATTTCGTCCTGCGTTCGGCTCTGGCTTCGGGCGTGGAAAGGATCTACCCGGTTCACGCGGGCGGTGTGGATGAGATTCTCGGGCGGAAGGCCTATCCGTCCATCGAGGCCATCCCGGACGATGCGGTGGATCTCTTTCTTTTCGCCGTTCCTCAAAAGCACATCCTGAAGGGCTTGGAGGCGGCCGTGGCCAAGGGATGCCGGGGGGCCGTCATCTTCACCGCCGGATTCCGGGAGGCGGGGGAGGAAGGGCGGCGCGATCAGCAGCGGTTGAAGGCCATGGCCGACGAGGCGGGGGTGAAGATCATCGGGCCCAACACCCTGGGTTTTTTCCGGTCGCATAGCCGCATGAACGCCACCTTCATGCCGGTCTTGTCGGATCTTTTCACGGAACCCGGCTCCATCACGCTGGTGAGCCAGAGCGGCGGTGTGGCGGGCTTCGGGGCCATCCGGTTCGCGGAAGACAGGATCCCGCTGGGCACCCTGGTTTGTCTGGGGAACCGCGCCAACGTGGAATTCGCCGACATGCTCGACTACCTGGCCGAGGATCCCCACACGCGGGTGGTGGCCCTTTTCATCGAGGGGCTGGACGACGTGCGGCGTTTCTTCGATGCCGCCAGGCGCTGTGCGGCCGTGAAGCCCGTGGTGGTCCTGGGCGCGGGCTATACGGATGCAGGGCGCAAGGTGGCCCGCTCCCACACGGGAAGCATGGCCGGGGCCCAGGCGGTCTATGAAGCCGCCTTCCGCCAGGCGGGCCTCCTCCAGGTGCACTCCATCGAGGAACTGGTGGACACGGCCAAGATCCTTTCCCTCAGCCCCCCTCCTCGGGGAAACCGGGTGGGCGTCATCACCCACACGGCCGGGCCCGCCGTACTGGCGTCCGACATCCTGGCCCGAAGCGGCCTGGTCCTGGCGGATCTAGCCGATGCCACCAAGGAGGCGCTGGTTTCCAAGGGGGTGTTGCCGTCCTTCATGCCGCCGGACAACCCGGTGGATCTCACCACCTTCGGCTACCTGGATCGGCGCCTCTACGTGGAGGTGCTGGAGCTCCTGGCAGAGGATCCCGGGGTGGACGCGGCGTTGGCCGTCTGCATGTCCGCCTTGGGGGATCCCCATGTGGATCCGTTTCCGGCGGACGCCTTCGGCAGGGCGGCGGCACGGTCCGGAAAACCCGCCGTGGTGGCCTGGGGAGCGCCCAGCGACGCCCACGAGGAATTGGACGCCTGGGTGCGGGCCGGTGTGGCGGCCTATCCCACGGCGGAACGGGCCGCGGCGGCCCTGGCCAACCTCCACCGGGCGTCCCGGCTGCAAAAACGCCCGAAGGATGCCGCACCTCCGCCCGAATTTCCAGCGGAGCTTTCCCATTTCGTGGCGGATCTACGATCGTCGGGCCGGGTGCACCCTTTGGAACACGAGGCCAAGCGGGTTCTGGAGCTGGCCGGCATCCGCACCGCCCGGACCGTCCTGGTTTGCGGCGAAGAGGAAGCGGTTTCCGCGGCCCGGACAATCGGGTATCCGGTGGCGCTCAAGATCGCCTCGGAAGACATCGCCCACAAGAGCGACGTGGGCGGCGTGGCCCTCCACCTTGCGGACGAGGAGGCCCTTCGCCGGGCCTACCGGCGCATTCTGGAAGCCGTGGCCCGGAAGGCTCCCGGATCCCGCCTGGAAGGGGTGTGCGTGCAGCCCATGGTGCCGGCGGGAACGGAGATCATCGTGGGCGGAACCCGGGATTCCCAGGCCGGCCCGGTGGTCATGTTCGGCCTGGGCGGCATCTGGGTGGAGGCCCTCAAGGACGTGGCGTTCCGGCTGGCTCCCGTCACGGAAGCGGACGCTCGGGAGATGATCACCGAGATCCAGGGGACGGCCGTCCTGGACGGCCTCCGCGGGGCGCCGCCGGTGAATCAAGATGCCCTCGCGCGCCTCATCGTCGCCGTCTCCCACCTCCTGGCCCGTTTCCCCATTCAGGAACTGGACTGCAATCCGGTCATCTTCCACGACGGCACCTACACGGTGGCCGACGCCCGCATGATCTTGTCCTAAATGGAGCGGTTCTTTTCGTATGGACAAACCCCATGGAACAATCGCTCCGTAATGTGAAAGACAACCGCGAATGAACGCGAATAGACGCCAATGGCAATGAGCGAGATGTGGGAGCGGCGAAAGCCGCGAAAGGGGTTGCCGGCCATTCAATGGCGGTGCGGCCACCGCCTCATCGCGCCTTGCGGCGCTCCCACAAAGAGTCCTTGCCCGGCCGGTTCTTTCATCCCGGCGGGGTGGCGCAAGGGAGACCATGATCGTTAGGTTTGACGGGCACAGGCGATCGGAGATTCCAGCCGATGAAAAGGAGGATGTCATGGCCGTTTCCATGAAAGAGAGCCGTCCCTATCGGAAAATGGCAACCACGTGCCGGACGCGTCCCGTGAGCCCCAAGCGGATCGTGTGGCCCCGGGTGGATCCCGTTTTGCTGGAAGGCGGCACGTACCGGGTGGGGCTCCTTCGCCGGGAGCTTATCGATTCCGCGGCGCGTCTCTGGCGCCTGGGTTATCCGGAACTCTACGGGTCCCCCCATGAGTTCCTGCTGGACCCGGACGAGTACGAACGGTGGGTGGCCTTGTGGGACCAATGGGAGGAGGATGCGGAATCCAAGGTGTATTGCATGGCGGTGCTGGAAAGGGTGGAAACCGGGGAGGTCCTGTCCGGCTCGGTGCTCACCAAGTTCGAGCGCAACCTGCAGGTGGAATTTTCCTTCGTGGCCACCCTTCCCGGCTTCCGCCAAAGGCGGCTCACGGACGAACTGCGCCGTTTCGCGAGAAAGATCGCCGCGGGCACCGGCGCGGAATATTTCACCACCTTCTGCGAGACCTGGCATGACATCACCCAGACCTGGTGTCTCAAAGGGGGCTGGAAGATCGCCGGGATCTTTCCCGGAAACTTCGTGCGCTGGAACGGCGACAACGAAGAGTACCGCGGCTGCACGGTGCACTTCTACCGCTTCGCCCAAGGGGCGTTGGACTACGTCACCCGCCCCGAGGAATGGCACCTGGCTCCCGAGGTGCAAAAGGTCTGGGAAGTTCTCGCCGAAGTGAACGGAGGCCTATGAGCCGGACCGCGGCACGCCATCTCGTTCAACGTCCAAAGCCCGAGACATCAGGCAGTTGATCCTGCGACGGCGATTGGATAGGCTCCGGGAAAGGAGGGAGCCAGCATCTTCCGAGATCACCCGATGTGGGATCTCGGACACCGCAGCTCAGAGCAGGCGTGATATGGACCCGATCCAAGATGGAGATTGACCAATGCCTTCCACCATTGCCATCGAGATACCCCGTGAAGTCTTTCATGCCGCCCGGATGACGCCGGAAGAGATGAAGCGGGAATTGGCCGTCCACTTGTTTCAGCGGGGGAGGCTATCGTTCGGCAAGGCCCGAGAAATGGCCGGTATGACCGTTTGGGAGTTCCAGCAATTGCTGGGAAGCAGGGCTATCCTCGTTCACTATGATCTGGAAGATTACGAGGAAGACCTGAACACGCTCAAGGAAATCGGGCGACTATGAGCGTCGTGAGTAACGCTTCCGCACTCATCAATCTGGCACGGATCGGCAAACTCGACCTGCTTCGCAATCTCTACGGCGAAGTCATCGTGCCGGGAGCGGTGTGGCAGGAGGTTGTGGTCGAAGGAGCGGGGCAACCGGGGGCGGGTGAAGTTGAGGCGGCCGCTTGGATCAAGGCACGCACCGTGGCCAACAAGCAGCTCGTGCGGGCCTTGCGGCAAGATCTAGATGCGGGAGAAGCCGAAGCCATTGCTTTGGCCTTGGAGATGGAAGCCGAGTTGCTTCTCATGGATGAACGCCTTGGACGAGAAACGGCTCGGCACCTGGGGCTACGATATGTGGGGCTCATCGGTGTCTTGAGGGAGGCCAAGCACAAGGGTTTGATCCCCGCTGTTAGTCCGTTCCTGAATGCGTTACGGGATATGGCCGGGTTCCGCGTAAGCGATGCGCTTTACATTCGCGTGTTGCAGGACGAGAGGGAGGCCTGAAACCTTGATCCTACACGGGACAAGGGTCCTTCCCGATCAGGAGCTTGTCCGAGAATGGCTGACCTGCCTCGTTGAGCGTCCGTCCGTCATCCCAGCAAAGGGCCATCATGAACAACGTGCGGTTCCCCTTCTGGAACGTCCTGAACGCGCCGTCGATCCACACACACGTAGTCCAACCCTTTAGCACGAAGGATCTCCAGATTCGCCTCCGTGGCAATACCGGCGTCAATGACCACCGTGAGCTTGCGCTCAGCCAAGCGCAACTGCCGTGGACGAGGAAGCAGCATCTCATCCACAACGGCTTCCAAGGTGCTCGGTTCCGAGACATTTCCGGGAAAGACTTTGCTGGTCTTGGCAAATCCGTCCTCATCCAATACGATTCCCACGGTGCGAACATCCTCGGATTTGAGCGAGTCGAGATCGACCGTATGCCATGTGCCCCCCCCGGTTTTCGGGCTGAGATTCAGGCGTTTTGAGGCGTTTTTTGCGCACAAGCGAGGCAAAGTGGCGGGCCTGTTGCTCAATTTGCCGATCCACGGGAAAGAGGGGGCGTTGGCCGCTCAGAATCTCTTCGATGCGATTAGCTAATTTTTTAAGGTCGTTAGAGTCGAGATCCAGTTTTCCCAGGTTGAGAAGAGTCCTCTGCCTGGGCCCCTTGGGAGTCCTGTAGGACTCAACCAACTGGTGGTAGAAGTAGGTGGATCCCGCTTCCGGGTCTTTTTTTCTTACTCGTCGAATGAATATAGTAGCGGGAGATTAGCACGGGGGCTGGAGTGTATCAATATAGTCCCACCATTTTCTACCACTACATCCGATTTTCGACCTTCGCGCCGCCTCTTTTCAACCAGGTGAATAGGCAAAATCGGGAAAATCGTGGCGTGGGTACCGTAGACCTGACAAACTTGGGCCAGGAGGCTGTCCGACAATGGCTCTCCGACTTACAAGGCCGAGGAATTTTGGTCCTCCTCGTAGCCGCGGGGCTTCAGCCCCGCGGAAAGGCTCATGGCAACTCCATGAAGTAACACGAAATACGCGATGGCCTATCCGACGACCTTGGATTCCTCCGCAGCCCTAAAGGGCTGCGCTACGAGAAACGAGATCATTCTCGACGTTTTCAGACAGCCTCCTAGGAGTGGTAGCGAAGTTGAGCCATTGGAAGGGCGTCCGCGGTGACTTTGGACACCATGCGATGCCCTTTGCTGATCCTTCGGGACCAGTAGCCCCAAAGGGCGTGCGTTAAGGCTTCCGGTTTGCCGGTGCCTTCGACAGGGGGGCGTTGAATATCTCGAATCGCCCGTCACTCAAATCCCGCGCCGGTTGTCGCCGGAGTCGTCTGAGGGGTCGGTACGCGGTGGAAGGACACATGGGAGGTGGTGATGGATTTCGACGCGCGGTTTCAAAGGGTGTGCGATCTGCGGGAAAGCATCGCGAAAAACAGGGACCGGTTGATCAGGATGGCCGTTCGGGATCTGCGGTTCACGGTCACCGATTGCGCCAAGGAAGTGGACATCACCCTGGAGCGGCTTTTGATGCTCGGCGGGATGCGCGAGGAACTGTCCCGAAGGGAACCTCTGGGAGGATCGGGATCACGCGTGGCGCTCATGCTTTCCTACAACGGGAGCGCGTGGCTCAACAGCGCCATCTCGTCCATCTATGTGGTGGGAAACCGGGTGGACGTGAAGTTTTCATCCAAGGGCCGCGACGTGATGGAAGTGACCGAGGCCATGTACCAGCCCATCTTCGGGGACGACGTCACTTTCTATCGGGGATCGGGACGGAGCTTTCTGGAACGGGCCCTGGCGGATCCGGAAGTTTCCGCCGTGGTGGCGTTCGGCTTCGACGCCAACATGCTGCCCTACGAAAAGGCCGTGAGGGAGAGCGGGAAGAAATTCGTTTTCGAGGGTCCGGGCCAGGATCCCTTCATTGTCTTTGCCGATGCGGATTTGGAACTGGCCTTGGAAGACTTGATGACGGCCAAGTTCATGTATTCGGGCCAGACCTGCACGGCGCCCAAGCGGATCTTCGTGCAGCGCGATGTTTACGACACCTTCCTGGAAGCGGTGGTGGACCGGGTGCGGCGCCTGGTCGTGGGGGATCCCGAGGATCCCCGGACGAACGTGTCGCCGGTGGCCAGTTCCGTGGCCGTGGAAAGGATTCGGGTTCAGCTCGAGGAGGCCGTGGAGCAGGGCGCCCGGATTCTCACAGGAGGTCGCATCGAGGGGAATCTCATCGAGCCCACCGTGGTGCGGGATGCCGTCGATTCCATGTTGGGCATGCGGGAAGAGGTGTTCGGGCCGGTTCTTTTCACTTCGCCCTTCGAATCGGCCGACGAAGTCCTTTCGCGGGCTCGAAACCATAAGTACGGTCTGCGGGCGGCTGTTTTCGGGGGCGAGGAGGCGGCCCGGGTGGCCCGTGAACTGGCGGGCGAACCCTATTGCCATCCGGTTCCCGACTACACCTTCGGCCGATTCGGAACCGTGGCTTACAACCAGACGCGCAGCGAATCGTGGCGTGGGGCACTCATCACCAAGCCCATCGGGGGATACGGCTATTCCGGCTGGATCTGGGAGACCGTGGAGGGGCGGTTCCGGCTAAAACAGGGCCCCAAGCTCTTCAGCCTGGAGACGTCCCGGGTCCAATAAACGTGACGGTTCGGCACACCTGCGGTTCGGAGGGGGGAGGGATAACGAGATGAAAGTGCTATTCATTATCAGTACCGACGACGGGGAGACCATCTACAACGCCATGAGGATGGCCAACGTGGGGGTGAAAAAGGGCGACGAAGTCAGCGTGTTCATGCTGGGCAAAGGGGTCATGTTTCAACAGGCGGGTACCGAAGAGTTCAATGTCATGGAGCAGATCGAACAGTTCGACGGCGACTTTTATGTCTGAGGTGTGTGCATGAAATCCCACGGTCTGGTGGGATCGAGTACCTGCCCGGTAGCCTGGATGGATGATCTGTACGAGCTGGCCAAAGAGGCCGACCGGGTTCTCACTTTCTAGGGTTTGCCTGAGAACTTCCCCAACCGTCACTCCCGCGCAAGTGGGAGTCCATAAGTTGCCGCAGATCCTGGATCCCCGCTCCCCGTTCAAGCCGGGGACAAGCTTCGTGGGGATGACGAATGGGCGTTGAACGGCGCAAATCAATCGTTTTTCGGACAGGCTCCCAGGGACGAGGGCCGAGATCCTCGGACGAGCTCTTGGGGATAAGGAGCCGGCGGCTTACCAGGGTATGCTCGGATGTTGCTCGGGGTTGGGGCCGATGGCTTCGATCAGGCGGGGATAGTCCAGTCCCGGCTCGGCTTCTTTCGGTTTTTTCTGAGTTTTTCGAACCTCAAAGCGCCAGTTGTCGCCGAAGTCGAACCGGTAAAAGAGTCGGCATCCTTTGGGCAGAGGGTAGAGCTGCTCCAGCCTGATTTCCGCAAAGATATTATAAAGCTCTTCAACACGATCATCGTTGAGAAGCGAAAAGATCCGGCGACTTCGGGACTCTCGCCCGATGTAGAATTCGAACAGGTGATCCGATTCGAATCCCACGGAATCCACGATGGCGTTGTGCAGATCAAGGAGCGAACATGCCGAATCCACCTCCAGGACGCGCACGCATTTTTCCTCCAGGAACCTGCCTCCAATGCATTCAACCCGCATGGTCCAAATCATGGGATTTCCTTGTCCATCGCCGATTTTGTTGCACCCGAAGATCGTTCTGCAGTCCGCCTCGCGGCTTGCGCCGCTCTCACAGTAAGGCGACGCCTGAACCGAGCGATTTTTTCCTCGGGTGTCTCTTGCACCGCTGATGAGCAGGTGGGGATAAACCCCGCCCCTACCCAAGGAGTCCGTGCCTTCTTGTAGGGGCGGGCTTTACGCCCGCCCTTCAGGGCCTGTCCGTGAGAAAAAATCGTCCAATTTGGCCCAAAGAAATCCGCCGGCGTTTCGGGCGAATCATCGGGCGGTCTCCGGGGTCCAGCCGCCGCCCAGGGCCTTGTAGAGGCGGATCAGGTTGGTGGTGACGGCCCCGCGGCTCTGGGCCATCTCGTCTTGGAAGGACTGGAGCGTGCGCTGGGTATCCAGAACATCGGTGAAGTCCACCAGACCCGCCTGGTAGCGGTCTCGGGCTATGATTTCCGCCTTCCGGGCGGCTTCCACCGCCTTTTCCAGTCGTTCCAGACGCTGCTGTTCCTTGGCGAAGGCCGTGAGGGCGTTTTCCACCTCCTCCAGGGCCTGCAGGATCACGTTCTCGTAGTTCAAGAGAGCCTGTTGCTGTCGCGCGCTGCGCACCTCGACGTTCTTCCGGATGGCTCCCGCATCGAAGACGTTCCATGACACCGCAGGGCCCACGCTCCAGAAACGGCTGGCCCATTCCAGCAAATGCCCGCTCAGGAGCGATTCCAGCCCGATGGTCCCCACCAGCCGGAGCTTGGGATAAAGGTCCGCGGAGGCTTCCCCGATGCGGGCCGTGGCGGCGGCCAGTTCCCGCTCCGCCTGCCGCACGTCCGGGCGGCGTCGGAGCGCATCGGCGGGAATCCCCACGGCCAATGACGGAGGGGCTACGGGGATCGGTGCAGGTTCTGAAAGGACCGCGGAAAGTTCCCCCGGGTTCTTGCTCAGGAGGACGGCCAGTCGGTTTTGGGCGGCCTCTAGGCCTGTTTGCAAGGAGGACACCTGGGACCGGGTATGTTCCAGATTGTACAGGGACTGCTGGAGGGGAAGCTCGTCGATCAGGCCGGCTTGGAACCGGGAAAGGTTCAAGTCGTAGGTGGCCTTCTGGATCCTGATATTGGCTTCCACCAGGGCCAATCGTTCCTGGTAGGTCCGCACCTCCACGTAGTTCCGGGCCACTTCGGCGGCCAGGCTGGCTCGGACCTGGTCGCGGGAAGCCAGGGCCGCTTCCAGGTCCGCCTGGGCCGCTTCCACGGCCCGGCGCCTGCCGCCGAAAAGGTCCAATTCCCAGCCGGCATCGAAGCCCGCCTGGTAGTAGTCCGTCTCCGCGGCCCGGCCCGTGGTGCCGTATTCGCTGGTCCGCTGGCGGAGGGAGGTTCCCGAAGCGTCCACGGAAGGAAAGAGCCCCGCCCGTTGGACCCCTCGAAGAGCACGTGCTTCCCGGATGCGCGCTTCGGCGGTCTTGAGATCCAGGTTGCCGCTCAGGGCCTCTTCCACCAGGCGGGTGACCACCGGGTCGCCCAGGGTGTCCCACCACCGGGCCAGGGTGTGGGGATCTGCGGGCGCGGGTTGCCAGGCACCGCCGCCCCGGGCCTGCCAGCCGGCGGGCGCCCTTCTTTCCGGTGGCGTGTAGTCGGGTCCCACCGTGGCGCAGCCCGCCAAGGCGATCGCCGTCACCAGCAAGACCACCATCCGAAGCACGCCACCCCTCTTCCCACCTCTTTTTCCGGTTTTTCTCGTCTTCACGCCGCCTACCCCTCTAATCCTTAATCCTCTAATCCTTTATCCCTTCCTCTCCGCCAGGCATGCCCTTTTTCCCGCGCCGTCTGGAAGACGTAAAAGAGGAAGGGAATAAGAAAGATGCCGAGCACGGTGCACACCAGCATCCCGGAAAAGACCGTGGTGCCGATGGCACGGCGGCTCCCCGCCCCGGCCCCCGTGGCGATCACCATGGGGGCGACGCCCAGGATGAAGGTGAAGGCGGTCATGAGCACGGGACGAAACCGGATGCCCGCGGCGGTGAGCGCGGATTCCCGGATGGAGAGGCCGTGGCGGCGGCTGTCCCGGGCGAATTCCACGATGAGGATGGCGTTCTTGGCGGCCAGGCCCACCAGGAGCACCAGGCCGATCTGCGCGTAGATGCTGAGGGGCATCCCGAGAAGGCTCAAACCCAGTAGCGCCCCCAGGGCCGCCACGGGGATGTAGAAGATGATGGCCAGCGGGATGTTCCAGCTTTCGTATTGGCCCACTAGGAAGAGGTAGCCGAAAAGCACGGCCAGGGCGAAGAGCCAGACCACCTGCCCGGACGCCTGCTTTTCCTGGTAGGAGACCGACGACCATTCGAAGCCGTAGCCGGGCGGGAGCACCTTGGCCGCCAGCCGCTCCATGGCTTCCATGGCCTCCCCGGAAGAGAACCCGGGGGCCGCCTGGCCGTTGAAGTCCGCGCTGGGAAAGAGGTTGTAGCGCTTGATGAGCTGCGGGCCCAGGGTGGTGGACAGCGTGGCCAGGCTGCTCAGGGGGACCATCCGGCCGGTGTCGCTTCGCACGTAGAGCCGGCCGATGTCGGAAATCTCGTCGCGGAAAGTGGATTCCGCCTGGACCTTGACCTGATAAGTGCGGCTGAACAGGTTGAAGTCATTGACATAACTCGATCCCAGCTGGGCCTGCAGCGTGGAGAAGATGCGGCTCACGGGCACCTGCAGGTATTCGGCGCGGGTCCGGTCCACGTTGAAAAAAATCTGCGGCGTGTTGGCCGTGTAGGTGGTGAAGACCCGGGAAAGCGCAGGGTCCTGGTTGGCGGCCATCATGAGGGATAGGGCCGTGCCGAAAAGCTCTTGAGGGCTTTGCCCTTCCTTGGCCAGGAGCCGGAAATCAAAGCCTCCGCTATGACCCAGGCCCATGATCGGCGGTGGAACGAAGGCAAAAGAATTGGCTTCGGGAACGGCGGACAGGATCCCCTGCGCCCGGCCAACGATGGCGTCCACATGCAGGTGGGCGTCCTGGCGCTCATCCCAAGGCTTCAAGATTCCGATGGCGAACCCCACGTTGGCCGCCTGCCCGCTCAACAGGCTGAAGCCGCTCACGCCGATCACGTCCTTGACCCCGTCGAGGGATCCCATCTCCGCCGTGATCCGCTCCATGACGGCGCTGGTCCGCCCCAGGGACGCTCCTTCCGGAAGTTGAGTGTTGACGAAGAAAAAGCCTTGATCCTCTTCGGGCAGGAAGCTGGTGGGCCGGGTCTTGAAAAGGAGCCCGGTGCCCCCCAGGACCGCTGCAAAAAGAAGGAATCCCAGAACGGCCTTGCGGATGAACAGGCCCGAACCGGCCACGTAGCCCCGGCGGGCCACGTCCAGGGCCTTGTTGAACCACGCGAAGGGGCCCCGGCGCACAGTCCGGTAGGGGCGCAGCAGGGTGGCGCACAGGGCCGGGCTCAGGGTGAGGGCACACAGGGTGGAGATGAGCACGGACGTGCAGATGGTCACGGCGAACTGCTTGTAGAGTTGACCCGTGATGCCGGGCATGAAGGCCACCGGGACGAAGATGGCGAGAAGCACCAGGGTGGTGGCGATGATGGGCCCCGTCACCTGTTCCATGCTGCGGATGGCGGCTTCCTTGGGCGGCAGGCCCTCTTCGTCCATCACCCGGTAGACGTTTTCCACCACCACGATGGAATCGTCCACCACCAGGCCGATGGCCATGATGAGGGCGAAAAGGGAGATGGTGTTGGCGTTGTAGCCCAGGGCCAGCAGGACGGCGAAGGTGCCGATGAGCGAAACCGGGATGGTGGCCGTGGGAACGAGAGTGGCCCGCCAGTCCTGCAGAAAGACGTAATTGACCAGAAGCACCAGGCAGAAGGTGAGCACCAGGGTAAACTGGATCTCCCGGATGGCGGCCGACACATAGCGGGTGGTGTCCAGGATGATCTGGTAGGCCACGTCCTCGGGCATCTCCTCGGCGAGCCGTTCCAGTTCGGTCCTCACGGCCTTCATGGTGTCCAGGGCGTTGGCGCCCGTGGCGCGGTAAACCGCCATGCTGGCGGCGGGGCGCCCGTTCAGGATGGACTGGGTGGAATAGTCCCGGGCCGCCAGCTCCACGCGGGCCACGTCCCGAAGGCGTACGAGGCCGCCTTCTTCATTGCTCCTGACCACGATGTTCCGGAATTCCTCGGGGGACTGCAGACGGCCGCGGGCCCGGATGGTGAATTGCACCTGCTGGTCGGCCCGCACGGGCTCCCTCCCGATGGAGCCCACGGCCGCCTGGATGTTCTGGCGCCGGACGGCGCCGATCACGTCATCGGCCGTGATGCCGAGAGCGGTCATGCGGTCCGGGTTGAGCCAGATGCGGATGCTGTATTCCCTTTCGCCGAAGATGTGCACATCGCTCACACCGGGAAGCCTGACCAGGGCGTCCTGGACGTAGCTGCTCACGTAGTTGCTCAAATAGAGCATGTCCCGGGATCCCTTGGGGGAG
The DNA here is from genome assembly GCA_014359885.1 of Desulfacinum sp. GTDB lineage: Bacteria > Desulfobacterota > Syntrophobacteria > Syntrophobacterales > DSM-9756 > Desulfacinum. Next base: position 12,474 of record JACIYN010000015.1, on the reverse strand, counting down.
TAGAAGCTCACGACGGCCATGATGTCCGAGGATCGGCGCCGAACGGTGATGCCCTGGTCCACCACTTCCTGGGGCAGCTTGGCGGTGGCCAGCTGCACGCGGTTCTGGAGGTTCACCTGGTCGATGTCCGGGTCGGTTCCCACGGCGAAGGTGACCGACAGCTCGTACCCGCCGTCGTCGGAGCAGGTGGACGACATGTAGAGCATGTTTTCCACCCCGTTGACTTCCTCTTCAATGGGGGCGGCCACGGTGTCGGCCACCACCTGGGCGCTGGCCCCCGGGTAGGTGGCTCTGACAAAGATTTCGGGTGGCGTGATCTGGGGGTACTGGGCCACCGGAATGTTGAAAAGGGCGATGAGCCCGCCCAGGGTGATGACGATGGAGATCACCGCCGCCAGGCGCGGCCGCTCGATGAAGATACGAGAGATCATGGCCGCTACCTCCCTTCGCCGTTCAGAACCCTGGGAGCGACCGTCATTCCGGGGCGCACCTTCTGGATGCCCTGGACGATCACCTTTTCTCCCGGCTTCAGGCCGGACGCCACGGCCCATTCCGTTTCAACCTCGGGGCCCAGGGTCACGGGACGGGCCTCCACCTGGTTCTTGTCGTCCACCACAAGCACGTAGCGGCCCTGCTGATTGACCAGCACGGCCGCCTGGGGAACCACCGGCATGAGGCGTGGGCTGCGGCTTTTCACGAGCACCGTCACGTACTGGCCGGGGATGAGCTGCCCGTCCGGGTTGGGGAACCGGGCGCGAACCGTGATGGTGGCGGTGGTGGGGTCCACCCGGTTGTCCACGAAATCCACCCGACCGGACCGGGGGTAAACGCTCCCGTCGCCAAGGCGCAGGTTGGGAGCCAAAAGCAGATTGTCCGGTTTCGCCGAGGCGTCTCGGAGGGCTTCCTGGATGGCGGAGGCATCGTTTTCACTGACCGAATAGACCACCCGGATGGGATCCATCTGGACGATGGTGGCCAGGGTCCCCGACGAGGGGCCCACCAGGTTGCCTTTTGTGAACGCCGTGCGCCCGATGCGTCCCTCGATGGGAGCCCGGATCACGGTATAGGCCAGGTTGATCCGGTCGATGGCCAGCTGCGCCTTGGCGGCTTCCAGTTGCGCTTGCGCCTCCATCACCTGTGTGACGGCCGTGTCCATGTCCGTGGCCGGAACGCTTTCCGGTCGGGCTGCCTGAAGCCGCTTGAGGTAACGCTGCGCCCGTTCCAGGGCCGCCCGGGCTTCGGCCACCTGCGCCTGGGCGGCGTCGACCCGCGCCTTGTAAAGATCCTGTTCGATCACGTAGAGCACATCGCCTTCCCGGACCCGGCTTCCTTCCTGAAAGCGCACTTCCTGGAGGAATCCCTCCACCCGGGCCTTCAGGTCCACCGTCTGGATGGCTTCCACGTGTCCCACGTACTCGCTGGGGGGATTCACGTCCTTTTCCACCACCGGAACCACGCCCACGGGAGGCGGGGAGCCTCCGCCGGGGGAAGGCGGGGCGGCGGACGCCGAACAGGCCGCACCCAGCAGTAGCCAAAGCCCCAAAGCCAGTGACAGCAGCGCTGCACGCTTTCCGGCGGGGGCCGCTGCGAGTCCGCGTTTCCGGGCATGAAGGTAGGAAGAAACCCTGCGTGTTTTCATGGAAAAGCTCCCCTTTTTGCTCAGTCCGTCCGTTTTCAGATGGAGCTTGACAAGGTTAAAAGTCTATTTCAAATAAACGTTGGATTTGCTGTCTACGGCACTTTATTTAGATTGTCAAATGAAATGTGCGGCCGGCGCGGCCTGGCCGGGGGGAACACCAAAATGAAACAAAGGCGTGACGGAATGGAAACACGCCGCCGGCTTTTGGACGCCGCCTGCCGGGTCTTTGCCGAAAAGGGCTACAAGGCGGCCAGGGTCGCGGACATCTGCCGACGCGCCCGGGCCAACGTGGCGGCCGTGAACTACCACTTCGGCAACAAGGCCGCTTTGTACGTGGAAGCCTGGAAGTATGCCTTTTCCCTGGGAAAGCCCACGGCGGCGGACATCCCCGCCCACCTGGACCCGGAAGAAAGGCTCCGGGCCTTCGTGAGGCGCTTTCTGCGCCACGTGGTGGAGCCGGATGCCTCCCACCTCTTTATGCGTCTCTACTTCATGGAGCTCATCCATCCCACGGGGCTGGTGAACGAGATCTGGCAGCAGCTCATCGAACCCCACCGCCGGGAGCTGCTCCGGATCTTGGCCGATCTGCTGGGGAAGGATCCGTCCGATCCCCAGGTGCTCTTTTGCGAACTGAGCGTGGTGGGTCAGTGCCGCGCGGCCTGCATGCTGCGCCAGGGCGATCTGGAATACCTTCTGGACTCCCCCGTGACCGACGACCTGGTGGAGCGCCTGGTGGATCACATCACCCGCTTTTCCCTGGCCGGCATCCGTGCAACAACGATCAATGCGCCGTCCTGATGTTCGTCTGCCGAGCCCCCTTCCGGTTTGGAGTGCATCTTTGGGCAAGCTCTCGGTTGCCCAAAGGGAGCTGGTCCGTTTGGGGAAAATCCACGGGTACATGCGCATGTACTGGGGGAAACAGCTGCTCTTGTGGACCCGAAACCCCCAGGAGGCCTTGCGGGTGGGCCTTTATCTCAACAACAGGTACGCCCTGGACGGGCGGGATCCTTCCAGCTACGTGGGCGTGGCCTGGTGCCTCGGCCTGCACGACCGGCCGTTCAAGGAACGCCCCATCTTCGGCAAGGTCCGCTCCATGACCCCCCAGGGGCTGCGCCGCAAGTTCGATCTCACCGCCTACCTGGAAAAGACGTCCCACCTGCCTTCCAGGGCATGAAAACAGTCGCGCACGAAGGCGCCGCTCACCACGTCCGGCAGGGGGAAGACCAGCCCGGCCGTGGGGGGCGGCTCCCGCCCGGTGAGGTCCCTGAGGAGTCTTCGGGAGAGCCGGTCCAGTCTTCGGCGGGCATCGTCCAGGTCGAAGGGGGTGCCGCTCGGGGAGTCCCCGGGGGCCTTTTCCGGCCCCCAGCAAAAAACCCGGCCGTCGTAGCGCACGCAGAGCCCGTGGATCCGGCAAAGAAGCGGCCGGAAGGGAAAGGCCAGGCATCGGCCGTCCAAGCTGAGCGGGCATCGGGTAAGGATTTGTTCCCGACGGGGTCCGTCCTTGTCCGGGAGGTTTTCCGTGTAACGGCCGAAGAGGGCGGCGAAGATCCCGGTTCGCTCCCGCGGTGAAACCGCCGGGCGCTTCCGGAAGGCCGCCGCCCGCTCCACGGCCCGGCGCCGCTCTTCCCAGGGGATCTCCCTTCCCAGGCGATGGTTCAAATGGACCGCCTCCACGAGTTGCAGATAAAGGAGGCGGCGGCAGCAGGCGTCCGTTTCGGCCCCGCAGCGGGGAAGGTCGGGGGCTTGCCGAAGGAAAACCTCGTCGGCCTCCCGAAGGATCTCTTCATATTGGGAAAAGTAAGGGGAGAGATCCACCAGGCTCTTTTCGCCGAGATCAAAACGGCAGACGTCCGACGGGTCTTCCCCGCGGCAGTAGCGGCGGAGCATCTTCCACTGAACATAGCTTTCCGGCCGGGCGCGGGACCCTTCCAGAATCTTTCGGGCCTCTTTCAGGGCGTACCCCCGGCGCAGCAGGAAGGCCGTGAGGACCGTGCCGGTGCGGCCGATACCGAAGCGGCAGTGGACCAGCACCTTCTTGCCGGTAAAGAGGCAGGCGTCCAGCCAGTCCAGGGCCCGCTCCAGGGCCGCCGGTTCAGGGATGCCTTCGTCGTCGGTGGGAAGGTAGTGGATTTCGAAGCCCGCTTTCTCTTCGATCTCGTGAAGATCGCAGAATTCGGCGCACAGGTTGAGGATGGCGTCCACGCCCTGTCGTCTCAGGGATTCCAGATCCGTGTGGGACATGGGGGCGTGGCCCGCCGCCAGCTGTTCCGTGATCCACGTGAGTGGGTATCGACTCACCGGTGGCTTACTCCTCCACGGGGGACGTCATGAAAAGATCGGGATGGGCGGCGAAGAACCGAGCCGCTTCTTCCCGCACATCTTCTTCCGTTTGGAGGCGCATGTCCAGAAGGCGGGTGATTCCCAGGAGGTGGCCCAGCATTTCCACCATCTGGGGAAGACGGTGGGGCGGGATGGCCCGGGCGTGGGCTTCCAGCCGGTCTCCCCGCCGTTCCACCGTGAGCCCCGATCGTTCCAGGATGCGCTCCAGAAGAAGAATCCGCCTCTCCCGGCCGCTCAGATCGGCACCGCCGCCCGTGAAGGCAAAGCGCAGGTGGTTGCGTGCGTTCCCCGCGCCGCCCAAGGCGTCCACCACGGCGAAGTGATAGCCGAAGCGCAGGTGGACATTGACATAATCGGAGGAAAGAAGAGCGAAGCTGGCCAGCAGTTGGGAGTCCAGGGAAAAGACGCCGGCGCTCACCCGGTCGAAGTCCTCCCAGTCCATGTGGCGCACCTTGTCGCTCCAGTGCACGTCCGGAGAGGACAATCCCTTCCAAAGGGCTCGAAACAAGGGGTTGGCCACATCTTCCAGGGAAACGGCCCCGGAACGCCCCGCTCCGCCGGCGAGGCCTCCCCCGAGATCCAGAAGGTAGAGCTGGAAGGGCAGGTCGCTCGAGAGCCTGCGAGCTCCCCTCACGGTGCGTCCCCGCCGGTGGGCCCCGAACATGGCGCGAAGCGCCGTTTCGTGGCAAAAGCGCAGGATGTCGTGGATGGTGGAGCAATTTTCCGCCCGGAATTCGGGGCTGGCGGCATCCGTCAGATGGAGGGAGGAAACGCAATCCAGCAGCCGCCGCAGCCGGGCCTTGACGGGGCGGTCCGCGGGAAGCCGGCCCAGGCGGCAGGCGGGATCCAGAAGGCCCGACACCAGACCGGCGTAAACCCTTCGGGCCGTGGCATCCACCGTGACGATTCGGCCGGGCCGCAGGACCGTGGTGGCCGAGCCCGTGTTCACCAACAGGGGGATGGCCTTTTCGCGGGCGACCGAGGCAAAATGCCCGGCCACCGAACCCGCATCGGTGAGGACGGCCTGGAGTCGGTCGGCGACGGTGGCCAGTTCGGGAAAGGGGGCGGCGGCGGTGACCACGGCGTCCGGGGGAATGCGGGGCAGGTCCGAAGGGGATTCCACGCGGACCACGCGTCCCACCGCCGTTCCCGGGCAGGCGCATTCTCCGCCGGAAAGAAGCACCCTCTCTTCCGGCGGCGCCTCTCTTGCCGCACATTCCGGCCGGGGGGCCTGAACGAAGAGCGGCCGCGCCTGCAGAATCCACGCTCGTCCCCGCGCGTCCACGGCCCACTCCATGTCCACGGGCCCGCCCAGAAGGTCTTCGCAGGCCAGGAGGTGCCGGGCCAGAAGGCGGGCCAGGGAAGCGTCCACCGGGCCCCTCGCCTTTTCCTCTTCGGTCAGGGGACGGCGCTCCAGGCCGCCGCCGGGGCTCAGGACCAGCTTTTCGGTCTGTTGGGAAAGCCGGATGGGGCTTTCGTGGAGCGAGAGCGTGGTTCGGTCCAGGATCACCACTTGCGGTGCGGCTTCCCCTTGCACCAGCATCTCGCCCATGCCCCACACGCCGTAGACGGTCGGACGCCGGGGATCGCCCGTGGACGGGTCCGCGCTGTAGGCCACTCCGCTCCGGACGGCGTCCACCGTCTCCATGACCAGGACGGCCATGGGGGTTTCTTCGTCCAAGTATCCGTTGAACACCCGGTAGGCCAGGGCGTTGGCCGTGTACTTGCTCGCCATCACCCGCCGATAGGCGTCGGGGAAGGCCGAGGGCGGTACATGGAGCACGCTCAGGTGCTGGCCCGCGAAGGAGTGGGTGCGGTCTTCCCCCACGGCGCTGCTTCGAACGCAAAGGGAAACGGAATCCGCCTCGCCTCCGAAAACCCGCCGAACGGTTCCATCCACGGCCTCCAGCAGGTCCGGAGGAAGGTGGCACTTTCCCAGCTTTCGGCAAAGTTCTTCCGCCGTGCGGCCAAGCTTTTTGGAATTGGAGGCGTCCAGGCGGCCCAACCACCGGGCCGTCTCTTCTTCCAGATGGTTGTGGGCCAGGACGTGGAGAAAGGCCCGGGAAGTGACCACGAAGGACCGGGGAACGGGAAGGCCGAGGCCCGCCAGGCGGGCCGCCTGAAGACCCTTACCGCCCAGGAGATTTTCCCCGAGGCCGACCGCTTCGTCCATGGGAACGACAAGGGGCGAGTCCGCGGGAAGGGATGCCGGGATCAGGGCCGGGGCCATGCGGCGACGCACCCGGTCCAGGGCGGCCTCCGCCGCCTTTCCCTGCCGGGGGGCCATGGCCGTGAGCTCTCTTACCAGGGCCTGGGCATGACACTCCAGGAGCGCCGCCATGCGACGCACCTTGTAGAAATCCACGGGCAGGTCTTCTCCATGGACGCGCTCCAGGGCGGCCATGCACCGATGGCACCTGTGGTCGGCCCGGAGAAGCCGTCGAAAACGGGCGTACGTGTGGACCAGCCTGCGGCGGGGGCTCACAAGACCGACCAGGCGGTCCCACAGGGAAGGGAGGTGATGGCGGCGCATGGGCTGCAACTTTCCGTTGGGGGCCGTCCCCCGGCGGTGCATGGACAAGCAAGGCCTTCTCCATCCGGAGCCGTTATTCGAACCCGACGGGCGGATCGGATCAAGTGGCAAATGGGTCCCGTCGGGCTTCGGTCCTCAGGCGATCGCCGGCTCCCGGCGCTGGAGATCGCCGGCGTCCACGCTTTGCGGCACGCCTTCGTAAGGGGTTCGTCGGGTCGTGCGGACCTTCTGGGCCTCCCGCAGGGTTTTCAGGACATCGAGACTTTCCTTGTAACCCTTGTAAAGACGGCACATATCCAGGGCCATGCCGGCGATCTGGGCCAAGGCCTGCACGAAATTCACATCATCCAGTGTAAAATCCCAGGGCTCGGACGTATAAACCCGCATGGCCCCGATGACACGGCCACCGGTAAACACGGGGACGGAAAGGATCGAAGCGATCCCCTCCTTCCTGGCCGCCTCCGGGTACTCGATCCGGGGATCATCGGCCACATCATGGATGGCCACCGGACCGCTTTCCAGAGAGGCGGCGATGGAACGCAGGGCGCTCACCGGGCCCTTGTTGATGTACTCGTCGCTCAGCCCGTAGGATGCCGCCAGTTCCAGCTGATCGGTCTTCCTGTTGATCAGGAAAAGAGCGCAGCCCTTGACGTTGAGCGCGGTTTTCACACCTTCCACCGTCGTCAGGATCACCTCCTCGGGGTCTCGGGAGTGACCGATGGCGTTGGCGATCCGAAGAAACGTCTCGTAGTTCATGAGGTGTCTTTTCATGTTCCTTTCCTTTCCTTCCATGCTCGAGGCATGGAAGTGACCACGTTGGTGCTTCCGGGCCCATCCGGCGGAACGGCCGGAAAAGGCCTCCTTATCCTTTGGCGTTCCCGGCGAATCTGCCCATCTTGATCTGCATGGCCTCCTCCTTCGTTGTTGGTCGAGTCCTTTCACTTGGGACTATCCATGGGGCCAGAGGCCCAGGAGAAGATCGAGAGTGCGGGGAATTTTTCAGGATGAATCCAAAGGTATCAGATCATATGAAATAGCGATTGGCATTTCTTGAATATGTTTAACTTGCAGGGAAGGAAAAGCAAAGGGGCGGCGGGCGGCAAAACGACGGAGAATCCGGGGTCGGGCGCCATGCCCAGCGGGGAGCGGTCGCGCATCGCCGTGCTTGTGGCGGCGACCATGGCCCCTGGGAGGGGAAGCTCGGAAAGGTTTCCGGGGGGCGTCAGGGGCAGGGCACCACCAGCACCATGCAGGGGGCCGTCTGGACGATGGCCATCCCCACCATGCCGAGGCGCGAGATGCCCGGGCGGTCGCCCACCTGGTGGCAGCCGATGACCACCAGGTCCGCCGCCATGTCCTCGGCCAGCCTGCAGATCTCCACCGACGGGTCGGCTTCCCAGCAGTTGAAGCCGTAACGCGGGTACCCTTCCAGGTATTTCTTGTATTCCTTTTCGAAGCGCTCTTCCGCTTCCCGGGTCATGGCCACGATGCGCTCATCGGGCGTTGCCGGGTGGAGGAGCCGGTAGTCGAGGGCGTGAAAGATGTGAAGGCGGGCGCCGTGCACCCGCGCCAGTTCGGCGGCCTGCAGGAGGGTCCGGGCACCCGCCGGGGAAAACTTGAAGGCCACGAGGATCCGCTGAAGCATGGGAGGAATCCCCCTAGAAGGTGAGGACCTTGTATTCCGGATCACCCATCATCTGGACCAGCACCGGGGCCGGGGAAATCACGGCGCCATCCACCAGGTCGTCCGGGGACACCAGCCGTTTGTCCGCACAGGCCTTGCACACGTGGATGGGGGTCTTCCGCCTGATCAGGGTGTCTAGAAGATCCTTCATGTGCTCGCCCGTGGAGGAACGGATCCCTTCCGCCATGCCCATCTGGGCCCAATGGATGGCGTCGTCGATCAAAAAGACCTCCACGTGATGGCCTTCTTCGGCCGCGATGCTGGCAAACTGCATGGCGCGGGTGGCGCTTCCGGACCGTTCGAATCCGATGGAAATGACAAAACAAAGCTTCATGATAAGACTCCTTTCAGTTCAGTGACGGTTTGATGGGATGGCTCCAGGATCGTGTTCGACCCTTCCTCTCGGATTTTCCCAGCTGTCCTTCCATATGCGAGGCAAGATCTCTGCCAATTGCTCCCTCTAGGGAATTTCCCGGCCTTTTCCGGCCCCGCTCCTGCCCATGCGACCGCCCGGGGCCGGCCACCGTTTCGAGAGGGTGCTCAAAAACCGTTAAGCCTATTTAACGGGTGTTGTTCAGTTGAACGGGTGCGCCGGGCCCCGAGAACATCTTCCGCAGCCCCTTTCGGGGTCCTCCGCGGTTCGTGCAAAGGCAGTGAATCCAATGTTCTATGTCCATTCCCATGGCACCTGGCATGAACCTTGTTCCTGGTACGGGTGACGGTCGAACAATCGACCCTCCAAGCCGACCAAACAACCCAAGCACCGAGAAAGGAGACAGACCATGTCCGCTGTGGATCTCAGTTCCGTTGAGGCAGCGAGTGTTGTGGACGCCCGCGGGAGCGCCTGCCCGGGTCCCCTTTTGGAAGCCAAGAAGGCCATCGGCAAGGTGAAGGTGGGGGAAGTGCTGGAGATCCTTTCCAACGATCCCGGCACCAAGAACGACATTCCGGTGTGGGCCAAGAAGGTGGGCCACGAGTACCTGGGGCACCTGGAAGCCGACGGATACGAACGCATTTTCGTCGTGCGCAGGAAATAAGAGGGTGATCGCCATGGGAGCACCCGCCGGCCAAGGCAAGATCCTCATTCTGGCGACGGAAAGTTGCGCCTACCCGGGGGCGGACGCCGTCGGGCAGGCGCACATCACTTACCCGGCCAACACCTACATCTTGAAGGTCAAGGCCCCGGTCCTCTTTCCGGAAAGATTCTACCTGGACTGCTTCGACAAGGGCATTTCCGGGATCATCGTCATGAGCTGCGGCGTGGAATGCCCTTACGAGGGCGCCTACGAGGCGCTGGCCAAGCGCATCGATCGGGTCTATCAGCTCATGAAGGAGCGGGGCCTGGACATCCGACGGCTGCGCCTCACCTCCATCTGCACCGTATGCACGCGGGCGTTCGTCAACGAGGTCAAACAAATGCAGGACGTCATCCGCCAGCTGGGACCTCCGGGAGCCGAAGCCCGCGATCGTCCCGAAGCCTCGGAGCTGGCCGAAAGCGCCTAGGAGCTTGTCCGAAAACACGAATTTCCTGGGAGCGCGGGCGTCTCGCCCGCTTCTCGTACGGGCCGGAGGCCCGCGCTCCCAGGGGAAAGGCCTTTCGGGTTCATTCTCGGACAGCCTCTAGGGACCGAAGCTGCGGATGTTCCAGGATGAACGGAGGATTTTCATGGGGACCATTCAGAGCCTTTCCTACGACGCGCTGGTGGTGGGGGGCGGCATCGCCGGGCTCCAGGCCGCGCTGGACCTGGCCGATCAGGACTATTCGGTGGTGGTGGTGGAAAAGGATGCGTCCATCGGCGGCACCATGATCCGCCTTTCCAAGGTCTTTCCCACCCTGGATTGCGCCAGCTGCATCACCACGCCCAAGATGGCGGCGGCCGCCCATCACGACAAGATCACGCTGCTCACCTACTGCGAGCTGGAAAGCCTGGAAAAGGACGACCGGGGGCGCGTGCGGGCCGCGGTCCGGAAAAAACCCCGGTACGTGGATGAGGACAAATGCATCGGGTGCCGCCAGTGCGAGTACCACTGCCCCGTGTACGTGCCCGATCCGGACCAGGGAAACTTCGCCGCCCGGAAGGCCATCTGCATCCCCTTTTCCAACGCCGTTCCGCAAATCGCGGTGATGGATCCGGAAAACTGCATGCTGTGCGGCACCTGCGCCAAGGTGTGCCCCACGGGGGCCGTCGTCTACGATCAGCAGCCCCGAAAGATCGTCATCGAGGCGCTCACGGCCGTGGTGGCCACGGGGTTTTCCGTCACGCCCCTGGAGGACAAGGCCCAGTACGGATCGGGAACGATTCCCAACGTGATCACCGCGTTGCAGATGGAGCGGCTCCTGGCGCCCCACGGACCCTACAACCGGGTGCTTCGGCCTTGGGACGGCATGGAACCCGATTCCATCGCCTTTGTGCAATGCGCCGGATCCCGGGACAAGAGCATGGGGATTCCCTATTGCTCCCGGATCTGCTGCATGTACGCCATCAAGCAGGCCATGCTCCTTTCGGGGGCCCTGCCGCTTGCGGATATCACCATCTATTACATGGACATCCGCGCCTTCGGGAAAGGCTACGAACAGTTCTTCCAGAATGCGCAGGCCATGGGGATCCAGTTTGTGAAGGCCAAGGTGGCCCTGATCGAACCGGGAGAAAACGGAGCGGTGACGGTCCGCTATGAAGATCAACTCAACGGAGGCACGACCACGGCATCCCACGATCTGGTGGTTCTCTCCCTGGGCAAGGTGCCGGGTTGGAACCCCGAGGGGCGGTGCGCGCTGACCGTGGGCCCCGATGGCTTCATCAGCGGTCCCGAACCGAAGCTGGCGCCCACGCGTACGGTGGAAGAGGGCCTCTTCGCCGCCGGCGCCGCCGTGGGAGTGAAGGATATTGTGGACAGCATCGCGGAAGCCAGCGCCGCGGCCATGCACGCGGCCAACTACCTCCAATCCCGAAAAAAGGCCCTCGAGGCCGTGGCGTAGGACTCTGTCCGAAAACTCCGCAAACCGTCACTCCCGCGCAAGCGGGAGTCCATAAGGTGCCGGAAATCCTGGATCCCCGCTCCCCGTTCAAGCCGGGGACAAGCTTCGCGGGGATGACGGATGGAGACAAAACGAGGCAAAGCACCCATTGTCAGACAACCTCCTAGAACTCTGTCCGAGAAGGGCATCTTGCTGGGAGCGCGGGCGTCTCGCCCGCTTCTCGTGCGGGCCGGAGGCCCGCGCTCCCAGGGGAAAGGGCTTTCGGGCAGATGGTCACACAGCTTCCCAAAAGGCCGAGTTGCGGTACTCAAGAGACGGAGCTTTTCCATGGAAGACAAGCGAACCCCATTGCCCGACGTCGCCGAGAAACCTCGGGTCGGCGTGTATATCTGCCACTGCGGCGGAAACATTTCCGATCACGTGGACGTGGAGGCCCTGTGCGAAAAGGCGGAAAAGATTCCCGGCGTGGCGGTGGCACGCCGCAACGTGTTCATGTGCTCCGATCCGGGCCAAGAGCTCATCATGGAGGACATTCGCAGCGGGAAGGTCAACCGGGTCGTTGTGGCCTCCTGTTCGCCCAGCCTGCACGAGACGACCTTCCGGAGCGCCCTGGAGCGCGCCGGCGCCAACCCCTACGTGTATGAGCACGCCAACATCCGGGAGCAGGTGAGCTGGGTGCATCACGGGGATCCGGCCACGGAGAAGGCCTTGAAGCTGATTTCGGCGGCCGCGGCCAAGGCCCGGCTCCTGACCCCGCTGGAGCCTTTGCGGGTGGAAGCCCGACGCCATGCCACCGTGATCGGGGCGGGCATCGCGGGGCTTCGGGCGGCGGTGGACCTGGCCGATCGAGGCCTTGAGGTGGTTCTCCTGGAAAAGACGCCGTTCGTCGGCGGACGCGTGGCGAGCCTGGACCGGCTGGCGCCCACGGGCGAGGCCGCTTCCCAGGCGATCCTGTCCCTGGCCCGCCGGGTGTTGGAACATCCGGGCATCTCCTTCCATCCCTGTGCCCGCGTGGTGGGTTTCGACGGGTACGTGGGAAACTTTTCCCTGGAAGTGGAAGTGGAGCCGCCCGCGCCGGAGGATGCCGCCGTCCTGTCGGCCTTGAAGTCCGAGGGCGAAGGCGGTCTCCGATTTGTTCCGTCCCGGGGTGCCGTGCTGGGGGATCCTCCCGCCACGAAAAAACGTTTCCGGGTGGACACGGGCGTGGTGGTCCTGGCCACGGGCTTCCAACCCTACGAACCGCGGAAGGGAGAATACGGCTACGGCGAAATGCCCGAAGTCGTGACGCTCCCCCAATTCAT
>JACIYN010000014.1 GCA_014359885.1 Desulfacinum sp. | reverse complement strand
ACCCCCACCCCGGCGCAGAAGAGCTTCAGACCCCCACCGCTACCCGTGGATTCCACCTTGGGGGTCTTGAACGAGGTGGTTTTGCCGAACTGCTCCGCCACCACCGTGGAGAAGGGATAGACCGTGGACGAGCCCACGATGCTGATGTAGTCGCGGGCCGATGCGTCGGGCACCTGGGAAAAACCCATCAGGGCTGCGATACCGAGAAGATAAAAGACCTTCCTCATTTCCATGACTCCTTGTTCTTGGGGTTGTGATCCAGAACTTTTCTACCCTCGCTCCCGCGCAGGCGGAAGCCCATCCCTCGCCCCCCTATGGGGCGATTCTTTCTCCAGACGCGGACGTAACGGTCGGGCATAAAGCCCGCCCCTACAAAAACCGATTGACCTCTGGCAGGGGCGGGTTTATCCCCGCCCGCTCAGCCCGGGGATGATGCTGAACCGTTGGAAAAACCCAGCGAACCATTTTCAGCAGGCTCCTTCCATGGCATTTGCTGGCCTACCAGCGCCGTTCGTAGCGGTTTCTCAAGAAGACCGCCGCCGCATTCATGACAATGAGGAAAGCGAGGAGCACGATAATGGCCGCCGATGTCTTCTCCACGAAAGCCCGTTCGGGACTGTCGGCCCATAGATAGATTTGGACCGGCAACACCGTGGCGGCGTCCGTGAAGCCGCGCGGAATGTCCACGATGAACGCCACCATGCCCACCATGAGCAGGGGGGCCGTCTCGCCCAAAGCCCGGGCCATGCCGATGATGGTCCCGGTCAGCATGCCCGGAAGGGCCAATGGCAGCACATGGTGAAAGACGGTCTGCATCTTGGAAGCCCCCACCGCCAGGGCTGCGTCCCGGATGGACGGCGGCACCGACTGGAGGGCGGCTCTCGCGGCGATGATGATGGTGGGGAGGGTCATGAGGGTCAGCACCAGGCCTCCCACCAGGGGAGACGATCGGGGCAGGCCGAAGAAGTTCAGGAAGACCGCCAGGCCCAGCAGTCCGAACACGATGGAAGGAACCGCCGCCAGGTTGTTGATGTTCACCTCGATGACGTCGGTCCATCGGTTGCGCGGTGCGAATTCTTCCAGGTAAATGGCCGCGGCGGCCCCCAAGGGAAAGGAGAGCAGCAGGGTGATCATCAAGGTATAGAAAGATCCCACGGTCGCCCCCCAGATCCCGGCCAGTTCCGGCTCCCGGGAATCACCCGCCGTAAAGAAAGTAAAATTCCATTTCTTTTCCAGCCTGTTCTGTTTTTCCAGAACCTCCACCCAGGCCAGACTCTGATCATCCAGGCGCCGTTGCGATTCGGGCAGGGTCCGGTCCACATGGCCCTTGATCACCATGTCCACGTCGTCATCGGCCGGCACCCAGATCCGGAGCCTCCGGCCGATGAGCGAGGTATCCTCCAGGATCCTTCGGCGAAGCACGGAGCCGGCCCCCGAGCTTACCAGCTTGTAGAGATTGCGCTTGTCTCGACGTCCCTTCACATCCGGAAAGAGTTCCCGCAACGAGGCTTTGATGAGCCCCTGATAGTCCGCGGAGTCCAGGTTGCCCACGTGCACCACGTCGGGATCCACATACACGTCCAGAAGGACGTAGGTTTGCTGGAAGGCCGTATAGCCCTTGGACACGATGGCCGTGAATAGAACGGCGAGAAAAAGGAGCCCCACGACCACGGCCATCATCCCGAAGCGCCGGAATCGCCTTTCTGCACGGTATCGCTTGGCAAGTGTCCTTTGAACAGCGGCGGCAATGCCGCCGTCTTTTTCCAAACGCCTATCCTCTGCCATTTTCGTTATCCGTTATCGGGGATCCGTGGCTCGTGATTGGGGGTCCGTCATCCGTCCCGCCCCCTTACGACCGCCTATTCGTACTGTTCCCGGTATCTTCTCACCACCACCAAGGCGACCACATTGAGGCACAAGGTGACGATGAAGAGAACGAGCCCCAGTGCAAAAGCCGCCAGCGTCTTGGGACTGTCGAACTCCTGGTCGCCCACCAGAAGCGTGACGATCTGCACGGTGACCGTTGTGACGGCTTGAAGAGGGTTCATGGTGAGATTGGCCGAAAGGCCGGCGGCCATCACCACGATCATGGTCTCCCCGATGGCACGGGAAACGCCCAGGAGAACTCCTCCCATGATGCCGGGAAGGGCCGCGGGGAGCACCACCTGACGGATCGTCTCGGAGCGCGTGGCCCCCAAAGCCAGCGACCCATCGCGAAGATCCTGGGGAACCGCGTTGATCACATCATCGGAAAGAGAGGAAATGAACGGAATGATCATGATGCCCATGACCAGCCCGGCCGCCAGGGCACTCTCCGAAGCCACCTCCAGACCCAAACGTTCGCCCACTTGCCGGATGGTGGGGCCCACCGTGAGAGCTGCAAAAAACCCGTAGACCACGGTGGGAACTCCGGCCAGGATTTCAAGAAGCGGCTTGACCACGGCCCGGACCGGCCGCGAGGCATACTCACTCAGATAAACGGCGGAAAAAAGGCCCACGGGCACCGCTAGCCCCATGGCAATGGCTGAAATGAGCAGTGTGCCCGTGAAAACGGGGATCATGCCGAAGGCGCCGCTGGCCCCCACCTGATCCGCCCGGATGGCGATCTGGGGACTCCATTTCAGCCCGAAAAAGAACTCCCAGGGGGGAACCATCCGAAAGAACCGCACGGCTTCGAACAAAACGGAAAGGACGATGCCCACCGTGGTAAAGACGGCCAAGGTGGATGAGACGATCAGGATCGCCCGGACCACCCGTTCCACCTGATTGCGGGCCCTCAGGGTCGGCTGCACCTTGCGGAGCCCCCAAGCCAGCCCCGCCACGGCCAGACTCAGACACCCCACGGCCACCGCCGCGCTCCCCAGGGACTTAAGGGAACGGTAGTGGTCCGCCGCCGCCCGCAGGGCAGCGTCCGGCTCGCCCGACACCATGGCCCCGGTGGCCAGATTCTTGATATCGTTCAAGACCAGCCCCAATCGGTCCGGCGGAAGGTTGCCATAGGATTCGGGAAGTTCGCGCACGATGAGGTGAGTGAGCAACCAGGGTTCCAGGGCGATCCAAAACACAGCCACCAAGGCGGCGGGCAGGAGACACCACAGCGCCACATAGGTGCCGTAGTAATTGGGGCGTGAGTGAAGGCGCCCGTGTGCCGACACCCGGACCGCTTTGTTCCGCCCCAGCAGATAGGATGTGGCCGTGAGCAAGATCAGTGCTGCGAAAAAACCGATATTCATCAAACCGCCTTTCTCCCTCCTTGCCGGGATGCCGTGTCTGTTTCTCGGCACCGCTAATCTAAGAGCGCTGTGTGAACAGAAGGTGACCGGCATGTGACAAGTGTGTTACAGACAACAGCACATGCCGATTCGATAAAAACTCAGTCGCTTAAGGGGATTTAGGAGGATTCCGTCACAGAATTGTCACCGCTCCATCACTTATTTGTGACAGTCCAATGCTTTTCATGAAGATGGCTGGGTGCCCCCCTGCTTTCAACGGAGGAGGCGGTTGCCGGATTCATCGACAACCCTGGACAGGAGCGACAGGCATTGGGCAAGACCACGATCCTGATCGTAGAAGACGATCCGGACATCCTGAATCTGGTGGCCTGGCACCTGAAGGCCGCCGACTATCATGTGCTGAAGGCCCAGGATGGCGACGGCGCCCTGGAGATCGCCATGGCGGAACGGCCGGATCTCATCATCCTGGACCTGATGCTGCCGGGCATGGACGGGCTGGAGGTGTGCAAGGCGATCAAGCGCCAGCGGGAGACGACTCATGTGCCCATCATCATGCTCACGGCCCGAGGCGAAGAGGCGGACCGCATTGTGGGCCTGGAGCTTGGCGCGGATGATTACGTGGTCAAGCCCTTCAGCCCTCGGGAGCTGGTGCTCCGGGTGCAGGCGGTGCTGAGACGCTCCTCGGACACCCAGGAAAAGAAGGGCCCTTTACAAGCGGAGGGCATCACCGTGGACCTGGAAGCCCACCGCGTGTGGGTGGACGGGGAGGAAACGGTTCTCACGGCCACGGAATTCAAGCTCCTTTTGGAGCTCTTGAACAACAAGGGACGGGTTCTGAGCCGGGACCGGCTGCTGGACCGCGTTTGGGGTTATCAATTCGACGGCTACGCCCGAACGGTGGACACCCACATCCGCCGACTGAGACAAAAGCTGGGCAGGCGCGCGGACGTGGTGGAAACCATCCGGGGCGTCGGCTACAGGCTTCGGGAGTCCTAAGTGAAATCCATGAGTTTCCGCACGCGGCTGCTGGCCGCCTTCTGGTTGGTCCTGGTGCTGGGCCTGGCGGTTCCGGGCGTATTCTTTCAAAAGGAGCTTCGCCGGGCGGTCTTTGACGACTCCAAGGAAAGAATCCGCAAGGAACTTTCCTTCCTCCACTGGAACCTTCGGGAACACGAACCCTTCCAATGGCTCTCGGACCTGGACGCATGGTGCACCCAGGCGGGGCGGGAACTGGGCGTGCGCATCACCTATATCGCCCAGGGCGGAAAGGTCGTGGCCGATTCCCACGTTCCCTACGACAAGCTGGGGTTCATGGACAACCACTGGGAACGGCCGGAGGTGGCGGCCGCACGCTCCCAGGGGTTCGGTCTCAGTGTCCGCCGGAGCGACACCCTGCGCCGGGACCTCCTCTACGCCGCCATGCCCATGGACCACATCCCCCATCTGCCGCCCGGAGTGCTGCGGGTCGCCATGCCCGCCTCCATCATCCAGGAACGCCTGGATCGGCAATTCAGGTTCCTCTGGGTGATTCTGGGCCTGGCGCTGGGATCGGCGACGGTGGTGGCCTACGCCCTTTCTTCCTATCTGGAACGGCCCATCGCGAAGCTGGTGGAAACGGCCGTGAACATCGGTCGCGGGGACTACCAAACCAGCCGCCGGCCCCTGGGGGATCCCAGTCTGGACGCTCTGGCCCAAACCATTCAGGACATGGGGCGACAGATCGAGCACCAGATGAAACGACTGGAGGACCAGAAGACCCGCCTGGAGACCATCCTGGAGAGCATGCGGGAAGGGGTGGTGCTGCTGGCGCCGGATGGAACCATTGAGTCCTGCAACCGAGCCGTCCACGACATCCAGAAAGATCCCAAGCCACGGCCCGGGGTCAAACCTCTGGAAGTCTTCCTGAACAAGGAATTGCAGCAGGCCTGCGACGAGGTTCTGAAAGGCCGGCCCGGCGTACGCCTCGAAATCGCCATGGAAGGCGATCGAACCTACGACGTGCATGTGGTTCCTCTGGAAGGGACCGGAAAGCCCCGGGGCGCCGTTCTGGTCCTTCACGATATCACGGAACTGAAACGGCTGGCGCGTATCCGCCGGGATTTTGTGGCCAATGTGTCCCATGAGCTGAGAACCCCGCTCACCGCCATCAAGGGCTATGCGGAAACCCTTCTGGAAAGCCCCTGCGCGGACCGGGAGGAGCCGCGACTTTTCATAGAAACCATCGTCCGAAAAGCCAACCACATGACCCGCATGGTCAATGACCTGCTTACCCTCACACGACTGGAAAGCCGCCCCTTACCGATTCCCGAAACACCAGTAGATGCGCGCACCGCCATCCAGGCCGCCGTGGAAACTTGCCGACAGGAAGCCCGGAAGAAGGATATGGACATGCTGGTGGACCTGCCGGACACCCCCCTTTGGGTGCGCGCCGACCGGGACCATCTGGTGCAGGTCTTCCAAAACTTGTTGGAAAACGCCGTTCGCTACAGCTTGGAGAAGACGCCCATCCGAATCACCGCCCGGGAGGAGAGGGAACGGGTCGTCTTTTTCGTGGAAGACCAGGGGCCCGGGATTCGCCCGGAACACCAGCAGAGGATTTTTGAACGCTTCTACCGGGTGGACAAGCAACGCGAGACGGCCACGGGCAGCACCGGCTTGGGCCTTGCCATCTGCCGGCACATCGTGCAGAAGATGGGGGGGAAGATCTGGGTGGAAAGCCCGGTTCCGGGCACCGACAGGGGCGCCCGCTTTGCCTTCTTCGTCCCCAAAGCCCCCGTTTCGTCCGCCGACAACACGCCCCATGGCTTGAAGGAGCTCCCAGCATGAAGACCCACTTCCACCGCCAACTGGACGAACTGAAGATGACCATCCTGGAGATGGCGGCCGTGACGGAAAAGGCCATGGAGAAAGCCATTCGGGCTTTCCGAACACGGGATGCGGAGCTGGCCGCCCAGGTCATCGAGGGCGACCAGGAAATCAACCAGCTGGAAATGTCCGTGGACCATCTGTGCCTTTCGCTCCTGGCCTTGGAGCAACCCGTGGCCAAAGACCTGCGGTTCATTATCGGAGCCATCCGCATGAGCATCGATCTGGAGCGGATCGGCGACCAGGCGGTCAACATCGCCCAACGAACCCGGGAGCTGAGCCGCAAGCCCCCGCTGCCCCCCTTGCCGGAGCTGGACGCCTTGGCGGACACCGCCATGGACATGCTCCGGGTGTCCATCGCCTCTTTCGCCAACCGCAACATCAGCCAAGCCTATGATGTGTGCCAGATGGACGACGAGGCCGACGAGCTGAACGTGGCGGTCCTCCAGAAGATGATCGATCTGATGGTCGCGGAAAGCCGCTCCATCGAGCGGGCGGTCCAGACCATCATCACCGCCCGCTGCCTGGAGCGGGTGGCCGACCAGACCACCAACATCGCCGAGTGCGTGATCTTCATGACCGAAGGCGTCAATATCAAACACCGGTGCGAACCCTAGAGGCTATTCTTCAACATATTATTATCCTTAGTTTTCCTTGCTTGACACGGCAGCGGGAGTCCGCTAGAGTGGCTAGTGTTGCAGTGTCCATCTGTTCCTTCGATAAGACCCTCATTCCCCTAAACCCATGAAGCAGCCGATGTTCGGTTGCAGCACCCCGGCGAAAGCACGTGGACGTGTGAGAACGCCACAACGGCCCCGGTAAAGCGGATCGGCGATTCAACCTTAGGATGCACCCAATCGAGAACGGAGCGAGGGAATTCGACATGAACGACAGCGAAATCAAGGACCTGGTGGAATACATCGCGCGCGCCCTGGCGGAGTATCCGGACCAAGTGCAAGTCCGGGAGATCAACGGGCACCAATTGTCGGTCATTGAGCTGAGGGCCGCCAAGGAAGACTTGGGGAAGATCATCGGCCGGGAAGGTCGAAACGCCCACGCCATACGCACCATCATGAACGCGGCGGCCACCAAGCTGAGAAAACGAGCCGTCTTGGAAATACTGGAATAAGAGGACGACGTGCAGGAAGAGGGCGGAACACCCACTTGCTATGGGGACGCCGCCAAGGTGTGCCCCAAGGATGAGGACGGGTTCATTCAGCCGCAGCCCACTTGTCTGAAATGCACCTGGGTGCGGCCGTGTCTGCAGGAAGCGCTGAAAACACAAGGCCTATGGAAGGAGGAGCCGGAGTCGACGGCGGAGATTCAAACGCCCGTCGGCCGATTCCTGAGGCGATGGTCGGAAAGGAAAAGGATGGCGGCCGGCAAGGCCCCGTCCAAGGAAACCCCTCATCCACGCTAGCGGGCGGAGGGCGCGGTCCGTTCCCAAGCCGGCAGCCGGATCGAGCACCCTCCGGGGCCGATGCGCCCCTCTTCTCCCATCCGGAAAAGGTTCGGGAGGCGGCCTCCCGCTTCTTCTTTCGAGACATCCACCCGCGCCTTTTCATCGGCACGGCCAGCGACCGATACGGGGGCTGGATCCATCAGATCTACACCCCGGAACGCTACGAAGGGCGCATCCGGCAAAGGGTGCAGCGGGTTGGAGGGACCTCCTTCACGTCCCAGGTCCTCCCCGTGGACAGTGTGCGGGAGTACTTTGAACACTTCTCGGTCTTGGAACTGGATTTCACCTTTTATAGTCCGCTGGCGGATCCGCAGGGACGCCCCACCCGTACCCATCGAACCCTCGAAGAATACGCCGAGCACCTGCCCGAAGGGGCCCGGGTGCTGCTCAAGGTTCCGCAACTGGTGACGGCCCGGCGCATGTGGCGGGGCCGTTCCTTTCGGGAAAATCCGTCGTACCTGAACGCGGAACTCTTCACCCAAGGGTTCTACCAACCGGCGCTGGGCCTTTTGGGAGACAAGATTAGAGGCTTCCTCTTCGAGCAGGAATACCAGAAAAAGGCCGAACGGCCCCATGCGGGGGCTTTCGCCCTGGAGCTGGACCGTTTTTTCAGCGCCGTGCCCCGCGACACCCGCTACCACCTGGAACTCCGAACGGAAGCCCTGCTCACGCCGGAGGTCTTCGGCGTTCTCGCCAAACACGGAGTGGAAGGCGTCTTGTCCCACTGGACATGGCTGCCGCCTCTGCTGGTGCAGTTCCAAAAGCGCAACCGGCATTTCTCGAGCCGCTCCGGCGAGCTGATCATCCGCCTCATGACCCCGCGGGGCGTGCGCTACGAAGAAGCCTACGCCAAGGCCCATCCCTTCGACCGGCTGGTGCCCGGCATGGCCCTTCCCCGCATGTTCGAGGAGACGGCGGCCATCGTGCGAACCGCCCTGGACCGGGAGAAAACGGTCTACGTGGTGATCAACAACCGGGCGGGCGGCAACGCCCCTCTGCTGGCCCGGCAATTGGTCTTCACCCTCTTGAAAGGAACGGGGGAGGAGTGAGGGGTGAGGAGTGAGGAGTTAGGAGTGAGGAGTTAGGAGTGAGGAGTTAGGGGTGAGCGGTGACGACCAATCCCCCCCGCCCCTTTGGAAAAGGGGGGAGACGATGGGAGCCCCTGGTGCCCCCATCACTCATCACTCATCACGGATCACGATCATGAAAAAACACGCCTCCCACGCCGCTCTACCGGTGATCTTGGATCCACTTCCCGAGGAGATCGCCCGGGAACTCCATCGGTACGAACAGGCGACGGCGGAACACCTGCGGGCGGCACGGGAAAGCGTGCACGGGCCTTCGTGGGAAACCCGGCGGGCCCTGCCGGCGTCCTTTCTCGTCCACCTGGAAAAGGCCTACCAGCTGCTGGACCAATCCCACCGCTTCGTCCTGAGTCACCTTCGGCGCTCCGGCTCACCCGTGCGCTGCAAGCCGGGCTGCTCCCACTGCTGCACCCAAATGCCGTCCGGGGTGTCGGGGGTGGAAATTCTTTATCTCTACCATGGCCTCACGGTATCCGGAACGGTGGATGTGGCGTTCCGCCGCTGCCTGGAACGGGAGGAAATCTGGGCGCAACTTTGCCGCTGGACCCCTTCCGGGGTTTCCCCGAACCGGGAGCAGCGTCTCACGCGCCGTCTGCATCAGTACCACGGGATGGACATCGCCTGTCCGTTTCTCAAGGGAGACGCTTGCAGCATCTATGGGCAGCGGCCGTTGCCGTGCCGCATGCACTACAGCCTGTCTCCTCCCTACTGGTGCCGCCCGTCCCATTTTCAGCATCCCCATGCGGTGCGGTTCAATCTGGAACCCGGCGCCCCCGTTTATGAGGAACTGGACAAACTGGACGCAGCTCTCGGCTTGCTGGAACTGAGCGATCTTCTGATTTGCGGTTTTCTCCAATTTGTGGTCAATGTGGTGGGATTTCAACCCATCCACTGGGTGGATGCCTGAAACGCAAACGAACCGCGAATCAACGCCAACGGAAGCAGATGGGGCTTCGGCATGAAGAAAGACGCGCATCCGGAACCGGACGATAGGGACCTCTTTCCCGACTGGCTACAAACGGATCCCCTGGTGGTCCGGCACACCCTGTCCGTGCCGGCCCCCAGCCTGGAAGACAACACGGCCGATGTGGACCGCCTGGTGCGCACTCTTCACCGAAGCGGTTTTTCGCCCGTGCGGGTGGATCCTTCGGATTTGGACGGAATCTCCAGCCGGCTTCGGCAGGGAGATTTCACGGTTACCGTCGTCCTGGGCTACCGGGAAGACCATTGGGCCCTGCTGGAGGTGGACGCGGGAGCGTCTTCCGAGCCGGTGCTGGGACTGGCGGTGGACCTGGGAACCACGCGCCTGGCCTTCTATCTGGTGGACCTGGAAAAGGGGGTCGTGATCGACCGGCGCTCCGAACCCAATCCGCAAATCCCCTACGGCGAAGACATCCTGACGCGCATCGTCTTCGCCTCCGACCCCCGCAACCGAAAAACGCTCCAGGATCTCCTTCTGAACACCTTCCGGGACGTGACGGCCCGGATGTCGGCGGAGAACGGACTGGACCCTGGCCGGATCTTCGCCCTCACGGTGGCCGGCAACACCACCATGAGCCATTTTTTCCTGGGACTGAACCCGACCAACATCTGCAAGGAACCGTACATTCCCGTGGCCAACCGGTTTCCGTTTCTTCGCGGCCGGGATTTGGGGCTCACCATGCACCCGGGCGGGCTGGTCTTCGTCTTTCCCAACGTGGGCTCCTACTTCGGGGGAGACCTCATCGCCGGCATCCTGGCTTCCGGCATGCACCGCCGGGACGAGCTGAGCCTGCTGGTGGACGTGGGCACCAACGCCGAGGTGGTGCTGGGCAACAAGGACTGGCTCATCGCCTGTGCCGGGGCGGCGGGGCCCGCCCTGGAAGGCGGCGTGGTGGAGCGGGGCATGATGGCCGGCCCCGGAGCCATCGACCGCGTGCGCGTCGACCCGAACAGCCTGGAACTCCGCTACCATGTGATCGGCGGGGAAAAGCCCAAGGGCCTGTGCGGCTCCGGGCTCATCGACCTGGTGGCGGAGATGTTCATGGCCGGCATCCTCACCATCCGAGGCACCCTCAACCGCAACCTGGAGTGCCCGCGCATCGTGGAAACAGACAACGGACCGGGGTTCGTGGTGGCCTGGGGACCGGAAACGGCGGACGGACGGGACCTGGTGGTGAGCGAAATCGACATCGGCATCCTGCTCAAGTCCAAGGCGGCCATGTACACCATCCTCAACATCATCGCCCGCAAGGTGGGGGTGAGCCTTCAGGACATCCACAAATTTTATGTGGCCGGCACCTTCGGGAACCACATCGACCCGGTCATGGCCATCCGCATCGGCATGCTTCCCGATCTTCCCCTGGAAACCTACCAAGGGCTGGGAAACACGGCCGGCCGAGGCGCCGCCATGGTGCTGATGGACCGCAGCCTGTTGCAGGACATGGAACGGGTGCGAAACCAGATCACCTACGTGGAACTGAACGTGAACGTGGAATTGATGCACGAATTCCGGGGAGCCACTTTTCTCCCCCACACAGATCCAAGCCTCTTTCCGTCCGTGCCCATCCCGAAGCGAGCGAGGGAAGCGGTATGACGTTGCCAGCCGGGCCAAGCGGCGTTCGAAAATACCTGGGGGCCCCTCTGGTGGTGGCCCTCCTCGCCGTTCTCAATCTGGTGCTCCTTCAGGCGGTTTTCCTGTCGCCCAGGGGACTGGCGGGCCTTCGCAACAAGCGGGAACAGGTGTGGCAACTGGAGGAAAAGACCCGGCAATTGCAGGCCCGCTCCCGGGAACTCTACCGGGAAGTGGACCGGTTGAGGCACGACCGAGAATACCAGGAGCGCGTCGTGCGCGAGGAGCTGGGCTGGGTGGCCCCGGACGAGATCCTGGTCCGGTTCATTCCCGAGAACCGTGATCCGTAGTCCGCAGTCCGCAGTCCGTGATCCGTGATCCGTAGTCCGGGAGCCGGGGGCGATTTCCCCCCCTTCTTCCAAAGTCTCTGTTGCCTAACCATCATAGCGAGGCTCACCACCCGGCATGGATGAAAGATGTCGTCAAGCGAGGGTTTTTCCTGTAGGAGCCGGCTTGCCGGCGATGTGCATCGCGGCCGAGGCCGCTCCTACAAGGCAAAAGACAAATTCGCGTTCATTCGCGGTCTCTTCCTATAACCCCCCATCGCGGGGAACCTGTAACAACGAAGGATCAAGCGCACCTTTGGGAAGCAGGCCCCTGTAGGGGCGAATGATTATTCGCCCCTACAGGCCGCCCGCACGAACGGGACGAGGTCGCGTTTCATATAAGTTGGACGATTCTCTCTCCTGGAGCGACCCTGAAGGGCGGGCGTAAAGCCCGCCCCTACAAGAACGCATTGTCCCTCCGGTAGGATTGCCGCAGAATCCCTTCGGCCTCCCGCTGCTTCACGCCTCACGCCTCACGCCTCACGCCTCACGGTTGACGGAAACCCTTGACGCTCTTTCCCCGCCTGTGGTAGGTGAGGCAGTTCCCACATACAAGCTCCTTGCTCCGGCCCTGAGCCGGGGCTGCCAAGCCGAAAGGAGGACAAGAAGAATGCAGTTGCGCAAGTACGAGTCGTTTTTCATCCTGGACCCCGACCTGCCCGAAGACGCTCACCAGAGCGTGGGCGAAAAGATGCGCGGGGTCGTCGAATCGGGCGGCGGGACGATCGTGTCCTACGTGCCCTGGGGCAAGAAGAAACTTGCCTATCCCGTCAAGAAGAAAACCTACGGCTACTATGTGCTCATGGAGTTCGCTTCCGGCCCGGACCTGATCGCGGAGCTGGAGCGCAACATGCGCCTGGATGAGCGCGTCCTCAAGTTCATCACGGTCAAGCTGGACGACGAGTTCGACCCCGAGGCCGAGAAGGAGAAGGCCCCGCGGACCGTTCCCGCGGACGATTCCGACGAGGAGCCGGCGGCTCTCCGCAGGGACGACGAAGAGGGCGGAGAGGACGAGGAAGACGAAGAGGACGAAGACGAAGAATAGGTCTTCGGCCCCCATTTTCATATACGGAGGAAACCGACCGTGGCATTGAAGAGGAAGAAGAGACGTCGGAGAGTCTTTCGCCGTCGGCGTGTGTGCCGCTTCTGCGCCGATGCAAGCCTGAAGATCGACTACAAGGACGCCAAGACCCTGCGCTATTTCCTGACGGAGCGCGGAAAGATCATTCCCCGAAGGATTTCGGACAACTGCGCCAAGCACCAGCGGGAACTGACCCTGGCCATCAAGCGGGCGCGCCAGATGGCCCTGCTCCCCTACACGGTGGAACATTCCATCTAGGGCGCTGATCACGCCCCGCAGGAAAAGGGCGCACCCCATGGCCGCAGAAACTTTGACAGGAAACGGCGAACGCCGGCAAAACCCGCCCATGACAGTACGGGAGCTTGCTGTGGGAATTGGCGCAACCGTCGCCCTCTACATGACGGTTGTCCTCGTGCCGGTTACGGGAATCTTTGCCAGCGTCTTTACGCCGTTGCCGTCGGTGGTGAGCCTCTACCGGTGGGGCCGTTCCACGGGGATCCTGGTTCCCGGCGGAGCCGCTCTGGTGGGTGGCATCTTTCTGCTCGCCATGGGCTCCTACCAGACCTTGGCCTACTACCTGGAGCTGCTGGTGCTGGGGACCCTGCTGGGGCTGGGCATGAGACGGCCCTGGTCCCTCACGCGGGTGGTGGGAGACGCGGCCGTGAAGGTCTTCCTGCTGGGAGCGGTCCTTTTCTGGCTCACCCACGCGGGTTCCGAAGGCGGGATCTTCGCCCACCTGGAACGGCGCCTCATGGCCCTAATGACCGCCCTGGTTCAGGATTCCGGCCTCACCCAGGCCCAGGAGGCCCTGATCCGGGAAAACCTGGCGCGCATCGTTCCCTTCGTGGTGAGGATCTTTCCGGGGATCGCCCTGGGATCCACCATCGTCTTCGCGTGGCTCAACCTGTACCTGGCCACCCGGTTCCTGATTCGGCGACGGGTGCCGCTGCCCCCATGGCCCGACTGGCGGCGGTGGAGTGCGCCGGAGTTTCTCGTGTGGGGGGTCATTGCGGCGGGGTTCCTCACCATCCTGCCGCCCGTCAGTGCCAAGATCGTGGGCCTCAACCTGCTCTTCGCACTGGGTGCCGTCTATTTGCTGCACGGTGTGGCGATCCTGGCCTTCTACCTGGCCAAGTGGAACGTGCCCGCCCTGCTTCGAGGCGTGATCTTCGGTTTGGTATTCCTGCAACAGTTTGTGAGCCTGGGTGTCGTGGTCTTGGGGCTTTTCGACACCTGGTTCGATTTTCGGCGCTTGAACAAGAAGGCCGACCCCACCCCGGTCGCTTGATTGGACGGCCGGGGCGGCCGATCCGCCAAGATCGACACCGGATCGGCAAGGCCCTTGCAACAGAGGAGTGGACGATCATGAAAGTCATTCTCACCGAAAACGTGCCCAACCTGGGCCGCATCGGGGACATCGTGAAGGTGGCTCCCGGCTACGCCCGTAACTACCTGATGCCCAAAGGACTGGCCCTGGAGGCGTCCAGCTCCAAGCTGAAAGAACTGGAGCATCACAAGCGCATGCTGGCGCAAAAGCGCGAAAAGGTGCGCCGCGAGATGCAGTCCACGGCGGAAAAGCTCAATCAGGTGACGCTCACCTTCAGCCGCAAGGTGGTGGAAGAAGACAAGCTCTACGGATCCGTGAACGTGGCCGACATCCAGAAGGCGCTGGCCGACCAGGGCTTTGCCGTGGACAAGCGCGTCATCCTGCTGGACCAGCCCATCAAGCAGCTGGGGGAATTCACCGTTCCGGTCAAGATGGACGCCGACATCACCGCTGAGATCAAGGTGGTGGTCGCCAAGGAAGAGTAGATCCATGGAAGCCCTTGCCGATGAACTCCGCCGGGTTCCCCCGCACCAGATCGAGGCGGAACAATCGCTGATCGGCGGCATGCTCCTGGACAACAGCGGCCTGCCCGCGGCCATGGAGCTCCTCAAGGGCGACGAGTTCTATCGGGAGGCCCATCGGATCATCTTCCGGGCCATGCAGGATCTTTTCGAGCGCAACGAGCCGGTGGACCTGATCACGGTCACCGACCTTCTGCAGCAACGCCAGGAACTGGAAGCCGTCGGTGGGGCCGCCTATCTGGCCTCCCTGACGCAGCTGGTCCCATCGGCGGCCAACGTTCCCACCTACGCCAAGATCGTCAGTGAAAAGGCCATCCTGCGGCGCCTGATCCAGGTGGCGGGGGAGATCAGCTCCTGGTGCTACGGAGCGGGCAAGAACGCCGAGGAGGTTCTGGACCGGGCCGAATCGGCCATCTTCGCCATCACCGAAAACCGGATCCGCAATTCCTACGCCCCCATCAAGGACGTGGTCAAGGAGAGCATCCGGACCATCGAGTCGCTCCAGGAGCGCCGCGAGCTGGTCACCGGCGTTCCCACCCATTTCCGGGACCTGGACAAGATCACCTCCGGCCTGCAGCCTTCGGATCTCATCATCATCGCCGGCCGCCCCAGCATGGGAAAAACCGCCTTCGCCTTGAACATCGCTCGAAACGCCGCCATGAAAAGCGGAATCCCCTGCGCGGTCTTTTCCCTGGAAATGAGCAAGGAACAGCTGGCCATGCGGCTTCTGTGCTCCGAAGCACGCGTGGATTCCCAGAAGGTGCGCACGGGATTTCTGAGCCAGCAGGATTGTGCCAAGCTGCTCACCGCCGCCGGATACTTCATGGAAGCCCCCCTTTTCATCGACGACACGCCCGCCATCACCACCCTGGAGCTGCGGGCCAAGGCCCGGCGGCTCAAGATGGAACACGGCATTGGCATGATCATGGTGGACTATTTGCAGCTCATGCGGAGTCGGGAACATTCGGAACGGAGGGAGCTGGAGATCTCCGACATCTCCCGTTCGCTCAAGGCCCTGGCCAAGGAGCTGAACGTGCCGGTGGTGGCCCTATCCCAGCTCAACCGCAAGGTGGAGGAACGCCACGACAAGCGCCCGCAGCTTTCGGACCTGCGGGAATCGGGGGCCATCGAACAGGACGCGGACGTCATCGCCTTCATCTACCGCGACGAAGTCTACAACCCGGAAAGCAAGGACAAGGGCACGGCGGAAATCATCGTGAGCAAGCAGCGAAACGGCCCCACGGGCCGGGTCAAGCTGGCCTACATCAACAGCTACACCCGTTTCGAAGACCTGGCCCCGGAAGAGGGGACCCTGGCCGACCCGGCCTAGGAACCGGGCCGACCATGGCCTCAATTGGCCGATCTTTGCATCGGGTTTCTCTATCCCGAGGGATGAGCGGGCGGGGATAAACCCCGCCCCTACCCGAAAGATCACCGCATGTTGCAGGGATGGGCTTTGCGGGATGGACGGGCTGATCCGTTCTCGAACGAACCCACAGCGGGGGTGAAGCGATTTCCATCAACGGTCATGGTCTCCCTTGCGCCACCCCGCACAGATGAAAGAGCGGGCCGGGGCAAGGGCCCTTTGTGGGAGCGCCGCAAGGCGCGATTTGCTTTGCGAGATCGCGCGGCTGTTGAATAGCCGCCCACCCTTATCGCGGCTTTCGCCGCTCCCACACACCGGCATTTCACATTTGCGTCTATTTGCGTTCATTCGCGGTTCTCTTTCATATTAACCTTGAGCCAAGACATGGAAGACCATGCTCCAGAATCTGCAAACGGAAGAATCCTATTGGGACGCTAAACACGAAGCCCTTTCCCGGGACGGGTTGGAGGCCCTCCAGGTGGATCGGTTGCGGGAAACGGTGCGCCGGGCGCGCCGGGCACCATTTTACCGGGAGCGCCTGCAGGACATCTCGCTGGAAGACATCCGCACCCCTCAGGACGTGGCTCGATTGCCGTTCACCACCAAGCAGGACCTTCGGGACGCCTACCCCTACGGCTTCCTGTGCCAGCCCAAGGACCGCTTCGTGCGCCTCCACGTTTCTTCGGGCACCACGGGCCAGGCCACGGCGGTTTTCTACACGCAAAAAGACCTGGATACCTGGGCGGACCTCATGGCCCGGTGCCTCTACATGACCGGCGCCCGCCCGGGCGATACCTTCCAAAACCTCACGGGTTACGGCCTCTTTACGGGCGGGTTGGGCTTCCATTACGGCGCCGAACGCCTGGGCATGCTCACGATTCCTTCCGGAGCCGGAAACTCCAAGCGGCAGATCCAGCTCATGAAGGATTTCGAAACCACCGTCATCCACATCATTCCCAGCTACGCCCTGAGGCTCATGGATGTGATGCAGGAGCTGGGCCTGGATCCCAAAAGGGATCTGTCGCTCCGCATCGCCTACCTGGGGGCGGAACCCTATTCGGAAGAGGTCCGCGCCCGCGTGGAAGCCTTCTACGGCGTGAAGGTCTTCAACAGCTACGGCCTTTCCGAAATGAACGGACCCGGCGTGGCCTTCGAATGCCGCTTCCAGAACGGGCTGCACATCTGGGAAGACGCCTACCTGGTGGAGATCGTCGACCCCGATACCCTGGAGCCCGTTCCCGAAGGCCGGCTGGGCGAACTGGTGCTCACCACCCTCACCCGCGAGGGCATGCCGCTCATCCGCTACCGCACCAAGGACCTCACCCGGATTCTACCGGGAGATTGCCCCTGCGGTCGCCCGCACCGCCGCCTGGATCGGATCCAGGGCCGATCCGACGACATGTTCATCCTCAAGGGGGTCAACATCTTTCCCATCCAGGTGGAACAGGTCCTCATGGCCATCCCCGAGGTGGGCAACAACTACCGGATCGTGCTGGA
Source organism: Desulfacinum sp. (assembly GCA_014359885.1). Taxonomy (GTDB): domain Bacteria; phylum Desulfobacterota; class Syntrophobacteria; order Syntrophobacterales; family DSM-9756; genus Desulfacinum. The sequence continues at coordinate 4,460 of JACIYN010000014.1, read as the reverse complement.
CCGCCAAAACAACGTGGACACCATGACCGTGGAAGTGGAAGTGACCGACAAGATCTTCGTGGAAGACATGCGGCATCTGCAGCGCATCCGAAACCGGATCACCAAGGAGCTCAAAAGCGAGCTGCTGGTCACGCCCACGGTCTCCCTGGTGGAACCCCACAGCCTTCCGAAAAACGAAGGAAAGGCGGTGCGTCTCATTGACCGGCGCCATCTGTGAACCGTGATCCGTGATCCGTGATCCGTGATCCGTGATGAGTGATGAGTGATGAGTGATGGGGGCATCAGGGGCTCCCATCGCCTCCCCCCTTTTCCAAAGGGGGGCCGGGGGGATTCCCCATATCCCTCAATCCGCCAAGCCTTGAATCGTCGTTCTTTCCCCTTTTCCTTTTCCAAACTCGCTTCCGGACCGGAATGTAGCGGATTGAGTCGTGCTCGCCTCTTTTTCCTAACCGTGTTATTGATTACAAAGGATAGCAGAAGCGCTGCTCACGGAGGACGCCATGAAGAAATCCGAAGATATATTGCAACAGGCCATGAATTTGCCACCATTGGAGAAAATTCGGTTGATCGATAGTCTCCTTTGTAGCTTGGACCGACATGACCAGAAACTGGACGAATTATGGGCTCAGGAAGTGGAGAATAGGATCACCGCTTATGAGCAAGGAAGAATTCGGTCGGTTTCCTTAAATGAGATTCTTAATAAATACCGGCAGGACCCTCAGTGAAGTTGATATTTCTCGAGATTGCCCAATTAGAACTCGATCAGGCCGTTATATATTATGACCATGAATCTCCGGGTCTCGGCAGGAAGTTCCTTGACGAAGTATTAAGAACACTGGAAAGAATATCGAGATATCCTGAAGCATGGCACCCCATTTCAAAAAGAACAAGAAGAGCTCTGGTCCGCGGGTTTCCGTATGGAGTTATTTACCAATGGAGAGATGATCATATCTTGATTGTAGCTCTTGCTCATCTGCATCGAGAACCGGAATACTGGAAAAAACGCCTGGGGCCATAAAACAGTCATTCACAGCGAGGGAAGACGATTCGAAGGGTTTACGGCAACATTACAGGACTGAAGAAGCAGGTGCGAAAGCGCCTGGAAAACCTCTACAGGCGCCGGTGCGCACCGGAAGACGTGATCTCCCCCGACCTGGCCCGGGATCTCGCCCGATTGTCCCAGGAAAGCGGCCGCCAGGTGGGCCTGATGCTGGCCCGGGACGGCACGGTGGAAATGGTGCTGGTGGGAGATCCCCGATCCATCTACATTCCGGATCTTCCCAAGAGCCGCGGCGGCCGCTGGCGTCTTCGGGGCTTGCGGTTCGTCCACACGCACCTCAAGGGAGAACCCCTCAGCCAGGACGACCTCATGGACCTGGTCTTCCTGCGCCTGGACTGCATGGCCGCCGTCCGCATGGATCCCCACGGGGGCGCCCGGGATCTGGAAGTGGCCCACATCTTTCCCGCGCAGGGCGTCGAGCGGCCGGCGTGGGAGGTTCTTCCCGTGATGTCCTGCGCCGAACCGGATCTCCACTTTTCCCGGTTTATCCAATCCCTGGAAGAAGAACTGGAAAGGGGGCGACAAGCCTTGCCGGCGGAAACGGCCAAGGACCGGGCCATCCTGGTGAGCGTGACCGATCTGGACCGGGAAGAGGCCGCCGCGTCCATGCAGGAACTGAAGGAACTGGCCCAAAGCGCCGGCATCACCGTGGCCGACACCCTGATCCAGCGCCAACGCCAGGCCAACCCCAGGCACCTCATCGGCAAGGGAAAACTGGGGGAAATCATCGTGCGGGCGCTTCAGTGCGGCGTGGACCTGCTCATCTTCGACCAGGACCTCAACCCGTCCCAGGTGCGCACCATCACGGACATCACGGAGCTGCGGGTCATCGACCGGACCCAGCTTATCCTGGACATCTTCGCCCAGCGGGCCCAGAGCCGCGAGGGGAAGCTCCAGGTGGAAATCGCCCAGCTCAAATACCTGCTCCCCCGGCTGGGGGTGAAGGACGACGCTTTGTCAAGGCTTCGCGGCGGCATCGGGATGCGAGGCCCCGGGGAAACGAAGCTGGAGATCAACCGGCGCCGCATCAAGGACCGCATCGCCCACCTGGAAAGGCAGTTGGAACAGGTGAAGAAGAACCGTTCCCAGCGGCGGTCCAAGAGGCTCCGAAACCAGGTACCCATCCTGTCCATCGTGGGATACACCAATGCGGGAAAGTCCACGCTTCTCAACACCCTCACCCACAGCGAGATCCTGGCCGAAGACCGGCTCTTCGCCACCCTGGACCCCACCAGCCGCCGGTTGCGCTTTCCGCGGGACATGGAAGTGATCGTAACGGACACCGTGGGCTTTATCCGGGACCTGCCCCAGGACTTGCTGGACGCCTTCTCCGCCACGCTGGAAGAGCTGCACGACGCGGACCTTCTGCTCCACGTGGTGGACGTGAGCAATCCCCACTATGAAGATCACATGGACTCGGTGGAAAAGGTGCTGAAGAAGCTGGATCTGGACCGCAAGCCGTCGGTGCTGGTCTTCAACAAGATGGATCTGGCGCCCGCCCCCGTGCTGGCGCGGGCCCTGCGCCGCCATGACGCCGTGGCCGTCTCGGCCCTGGACCGGTCCACGCTGGGCCCGCTCCTGGACACCCTGGAAGAAAAGGTGGAGCGGTTCATCCTTCCTCAGGAAGGGACACCCCCGCCGGAAGCGGGTCAGGCGACGCCGGAAGAAATCGACGCCGCCTGACTCAACGAAGCCTTTCGACGCGCTTGGAAACCATTCAGGAAAAACAAGGCAGGGACCTGGAATTTCTGAAGTCTCTTATCGAGAAGCTTCTGCCTCCCAAAGGGGTTTTGTCGTCATCCGACTGAACGCCGATCCGGGCGGGCCCAGACCCGCCCGGACCTTAGGGTGATTCTTCTTTGCGCCTTGGCGTCTTTGCGTGAGGCACTCACCTCACGGCTTCCACCTAGCAGGCGGCCACGGCCACGGGCTTTCGGGACGCCAGAACCCGGCGCACCTCCTCCACGTCCTTGCGGATCTGGGTCACCAGGGCCTCCGGGCCGTCGAAACGCCGTTCGTCCCGAAGCCGCTCCACAAAGCGGACCGTCAGATCCTTGCCGTAGAGATCGCCTTCAAAATCGAGCAGGTGCACCTCCAGGGACGGCTCCGGATCGCCGAAGGTGGGGTTGGTGCCGAAATTGGCCGCGCCCCCGTAGGTTTCGCCGTCCAGCTCCACCTCCACCGCGTAGACTCCCGGTTTGGGAGGCACCTGGGATTCCATGCGGATATTGGCCGTGGGAAAGCCCAAGAGGCGCCCCCGTTCCTTACCCTTGACCACCCGGCCCGTGATCTCGTAGGGCCGCCCCAGCAAGGTTTCCGCCTCACCCAGTCGGCCGTCGCGGATCAGGTGGCGGATGGCGGTGGAACTCACCACGGTGCCGTCCAGCTCGATGCCGGAAACCATCTCCACCTGAAATCCATAGCGGGCCCCCAGGTCCCGGAGCATCTTGATGTTGCCTTCCCGGCCCCTGCCGAACCGGTAGTCATAGCCCACCACGATGCCCTTGATCCCGATCCGGTCCACCAAAAGATCCTTGACGAAATCATGGGCCGAAATCCGGGCGAACTCATGGCTGAAGGGCACCACGATGGCGGCATCGATCCCTTCCTGTTCGATGAGTTCCAGCTTGCGCGCATGGGGCGTGATGAAATCCGGGCCGTTTCCGGGGCGCAAGACCTGGAGGGGGTGCGGATCAAAGGTCATGACCACCGATTCGCCTCCCAGCTTCTTGGCCCAATCGATCACGTGCTGGAACAGGGCCCGGTGGCCGCGATGGACGCCGTCGAAATTACCGATGGTGATCACCGGATTCCTGAATGGTTTCTGAATGGATGCGATATCCCTGTAGACTTTCATCTCCTGCTTTGGAACCTCCGATTCCGCACGAAAATGGGCTTGACACTCAAAGGCTTTTACCATAATTTAGCCCCGCCTTGAAGGCAACGGTTTTCATAGTGACTATAATGCCGAAGTGGCGGAATTGGTAGACGCGCTAGATTCAGGATCTAGTGGGCAATAGGCCTGTCGGGGTTCGAGTCCCCGCTTCGGCACCACGAACGAAAAGGCGCCGCAATCCGAAAGGGTTGCGCCGCTTCTGTTTTGGCGGGATGCATATAGGTTGCGTTTGGTCGCGGATCGACCGCACGTCCCTGTTTGCCCGGCGCGTTCCGAACGAAACTGGCCGCATCACGCAAAAGGGCGAAGACTTTTGTTGGGTGGGGAGGGTTTGGGGGCGCACGGAAGGTGCGCCCCCCGGGAAGGGATTTCTCAGTCGAGGGCGCGACGGTCGGCCATGTCGAAGAGCTTGCGTTCGCGCGGACCCATGATGCCCAGCGCTTCCCGCTTCTTGTCGATATGGGCGATCATCATCCGGGCCATCTCGTAGGGATCCGTGGCGAA
>JACIYN010000013.1 GCA_014359885.1 Desulfacinum sp. | reverse complement strand
CTGGGCCAGATGGACGCCGCGGTGAACGACTTCCAGATCACCCGAACCCCCAACGGCCTGGCCCAGTGCCGCCTCAGCATCGAAGTGCGCGACAGCGAGCACCTCAACCGGGTGATCACCGCCCTACGCAACGAAAAGAGCGTCTTTGAGGTTAGAAGATAGTTTTAAGTGTTAAGTTTTAAGCGGTGGGGTGTGACGCGCGTTCTCGCTGTGCCCTGCGTGGAGGAAAGAACCTGCACCGAGGTGTCGGCCGCCCTGTGGGAGCCTCGCAGGGCGCGATGAACCGGCGGCTGCACCGCCGGGGAATGGCCAATAAAAAACCCCCTTCCGAGCGGAAGGGGGTTTCGCTGGATGGTCACACCGGGACGGCGGCGCCTCAGGCCGGCTTCACCACCATGCCCGAACGGATGCAGCGCGTGCAGGCGCGGACCCGGCGCACCGTTCCGTCCTTGCCCACATGGCGGACCCGCTGCAGATTGGGATACCAGGTGCGCTTGGTCTTGTTGTTGGCGTGGCTCACATTATGGCCCACATGAGGCGTCTTCCCACAGAATGCGCATTTTCGGCTCATGGTTGTGTTCCTTTCCGCAGTCTTTTTGCTAACCCGCTGAATATGCAATATTTTTTCGCATGGCGCGATTCGCTCTCAACGAATCGCTTTTGTTAGCACACCCCGTGGCCCATCGCAAGGGGTTTTTGAACGGTCAGTTCTCAGCTGTCGGCCATCGGCTTTCAGCCTTCGGTTGTCATCCAACGGTGATGGCGAGGCTCGCCTTCTTGGGTAGGGGCGGGGTTTATGCCGCCCGCTGAGCGTTCCAGTCCCCCGCCCCGATGGGCCGGCGCTTCCGCCCGACGAGGTCCCGTCATCTTGTCGGAACTTCTGGTGCATGCTATAGACTTGAATGCTGGTTCATCGCTCTTTGCAAAGGCCTTCCCGGGAGGCACCCCATGGCCGTATCCCATCAAATAGACGACGCCCTGCTGGAACAAAAGATCGCCGCCGTCGTGCAGCAGATTCTGCGAAGGGAAGTTGACGGCCTCTTCGCTGAAAAGATCGCCGCCTTCGTTAAGGAAAACGAGCGCCGTTCCAGGGAACTTTCACTCATGGAACGTATGGTCCGGGTGGAGGAGGAGCTCAAGTCGTTGCGGGAGATCGAGGCGGCCCGGTTCGACGCTGCGGAAAAGCGCTTCGAGACCATGGAAAAGCGTTTCGAGACCATGGAAAAGCGCTTCGAAGTGATCGACCAGCGCTTTGAAGCGCTCCAGCGGGAGATGGCCGCCCGCTTTGAGGCCGTGGGACAGCGGTTTGAAGCTATGGACCAACGCTTTGAGGCCATGGAACAGCGGTTTGAAGCTATGGACCAACGCTTTGTGGCCATGGACAAGCGCTTCCTCACGCTCCAATGGACCATGGGGATCGGATTTTCCTTCCTCACCCTCCTCATGGGCCTCCTCAAGTTCTGGCCCTAACCCGTCACTCCTTGTTCCTCATTCCTTAAGCTTCGCGCCTCACGATGCACGATGGCCCGCGCCGCCAGCATGCCGCTCACGGATGCCTGGAGCAGCCCGCGGGTGATGCCGGCGCCGTCGCCCACGGCGAAGAGGTTGGCCACCTGGGTTTCCAGTTCGGGAGTCACCTGGATGCGGTGGGAGTAGAATTTCACCTCCACGCCGTAGAGGAGGGTGTGGCGGGAGGCGGTGCCGGGAGCGATCTTGTCCAGGGCCTGGAGCATTTCGACGATCCCCAGCAGGTGACGGTAGGGAAAGACGTAGCTCAGGTCTCCGGGGACGGCCTGGCGCAGGGTGGGGCGGGTGAGGCACCGGGCGATGCGCTCAGGGGTGCTTCGGCGCCCGGCCAGGAGGTCCCCCAGCCGCTGGACGATCACACCCTTTCCCAGCAGGTTGGCCAGCCGGGCGATGTAGCGGCCGTAGGCGATGGGATCGTCGAAGGGCTCGGTGAAGGCGCTGCTCACCAGCAGGGCGAAATTGGTGTTTTGGGTTTTTTTGCCGGCATAGCTGTGGCCGTTCACGGTGAGCATGTCCCCGTTCTGTTCCTGGACCACCTCGCCGTAGGGGTTCATGCAAAAGGTGCGGACCTTGTCGTCGAAGGTCTTGGAGTAGTAGATGAGCTTGGATTCGTAGCTGATGTCGGTGATGTCCTTGAAGACCACGGCGGGGAGTTCCACCCGAACGCCGATGTCCACGGGGCTCGCCTGGCTTCCCAGTCCCAGGGCCCGGGCCTGGTCCTTCATCCACCGGGCGCCCGATCGGCCCGGGGCGGCAATGACGTACCGGGTGCGCACCACCTGGCCCGAAGAAAGTTCCACGGCGCGGACCGCGCCGTCTTCGGCGAAGATCTTCACCGCGCGGCAGTTGGTGCGGATCTCCACCTGCTTTTCCAGGAATTTTTTCAGTCGCTCCAGCACCACGAGGCAGTTGTCCGTTCCGATGTGGCGGATCCTCATGGGGATGAGCTCCAGATCCGCCAGGCGCGCCCGGTCGGCCAGAGCCTCCATCTCCGCGGTGGGCTCGCCGTAGATCCGCTCAGGAGCCCCGAAGCGCACGTAGATCCGATCGGCTTCCAGGAGGAGCTCCTCGAGGGCTTGTGTGCCTACGAAATCCCCCAGAAAGCCACCCACTTCCGGAGACAGGGTGAGCTTTCCGTCGCTGAAGGCGCCCGCCCCTCCCCAGCCGCACAGAACGTCCTTGGCCCCTTTTCGCCTCTCGTCCAGGTCCTTTCCCTGCTCCACCACCAGCACCGGGCCCACGCCCCCTTGGGCCAACGTGAGGGCCGCGAAGATGCCCGCCGGCCCCGCCCCGATGATCACCACCTTGTAGTCCATTGTTGACGAACTCCCCGTCATCTTGCTTAAGATGGATAGAACGTCGGCGTTCTACACTGAAACTGCAAGGTTGGCAAATTCTTCAGGATGAGTAGCCAAAAAAGGGGTATACAGGGGGTTACAAAAGTGCGGTCCATTTTTCGTTCAGGCGGGATTGCGACGAGGCTCGTGGGCTGGTGTACGGCTTTGATGCTGATGGCAGGATGTTTCTCGGCGTGCAATACGGTGAAGGGCATCGGAAAGGATCTGAAATCGTTGGGAGGTGCGATCGAAAGGTCTTCCGGGAAATAGCTTTCTGCGAAACGACATCTTCCCTTCGCGCCGAGCGGCCTGCCGTTGCGGATCCAACTCGGCGGAAGGGGAAGTTGATCACGTTTAGCGGGGGCCGGCGGGAAGGAAGCTTTCGTCGCCCAGCAGGGTAAAGGGCGACTTTCCGTCGGGAACGCCCGTCTTGTATTGGAAGATGTTCTCCACCAGGTCGTTCACCCGCTTGTAGAGGGCGCGCAGCGGGATGCCGGCCGGGCAGGTTTCCTCGCACAGGCCGCAGTCGATGCACCGGCCCGCCATGTGCACGGCCCGCACCAGGTGGAAGGAGCTGTCCGGCGGGAGCTTCCGGGCCGGAATGAGTTCCTTGTGTTCCAGGCTGCATTCGGTGCAGAAGCACACGGGGCACACGTCCCGGCAGCCGTGGCAGCGGATGCAGCGGTTGAAGAGGGAAAGCCACCACTGGAGCCGGTCCGTTTCCGGCATGGCCTCCAGTTCCTCCAGCCGGCGGCTTTTGGGCACGGGAGCCGGCGCCTCGCCGTAGTCCAGCTGATCCGGGAAGGGCTTTTTGCATTCGCAGTAAAGCGCCAGGTCTTCCGTGCAGGCCTGACCCAACACCACCACCTTGTCCGGGGAAAGCTGGTTCCACTTGAAAAGCTCATGGAGCGAGCGCTCCTCGCAGCCGCGGACCAGCACGCCGAAGGTCTTTTCCGGGTTTTGCCGGGCCTGGGCCAGGAGGATCTTGGTCACGGGATAGCGCGCCTTGAAGGGCGCCCACGGTTCCAGTTCGTCCACGTTCTCTCGGGTAAAGAGCGTGGGAAAGGGCACGCCGTGGATCGTCTTGTAGGCCAGGAAGGCGTCCACCCGGCCTTCTTCCAGCAGTTGTCGCACCTTGGTCTTCATGGAGTCCATCCTGTCTCGGTTGAAATGGTTAGAGGCCCATGGCCAGGCGGGGGCTGGCCTCAAAGGACGGCGCCGGGCCCAGGGATCGGACCTTTTCCGTGAAGTCCCGCACCACCTCGGCGAACTTGACGCCCTCGGCCGACGAGATCCATTCCAGCCGGAACCGCTCCGGATTGTAGCCGGCGAACCGGATGAGCTCCTGGACGAACTTCATCCGCTTGAGCGTCATGTAGTTGCCCTTGAGGTAGTGGCAGTCGCCGATGTGGCAGCCGGCCACCAGCACGCCGTCGGCGCCCCGCTGGAACGCGTGGATCACGTGGTGGGGCGAGACGGTCCCCGAACACATGACGCGCACCACCCGGATGTTGGGCGGGTACTGCAGGCGGCTCACGCCCGCCAGGTCCGCGCCGGCGTAGCTGCACCAGTTGCACAGGAAGGCCAGGATCTTGGGTTCGAATGGGTTCTGCATAAATGCCCCCGGATTGGAAGGTGTCAGCTGTCAGCTATCAGCTGTCAGCTTTCAGTAATGGGTTATCGGTTTTCGGGGAATCCCCCCCGGCCCCCCTTTAGAAAAGGGGGGAGAGGGGCCTCGCCATCATTTGCCGTTCGTGGCTCGTGATGGACGACTCTCAAGTCGGCGCCTCACGCCTTACGCCTGACGCCTCACGAGCCGATCACGCCGAAAGCGCCTCGTCGATCTGGGCGTAGAGCTGCAGGTGCGAGAAGCCCAGGAGCGTGATGGCTTCCGACGGGCAGGTGGCGGCGCAGGTGCCGCAGCCCTTGCAGAGCGCCTGGTTCACCTCGCACTTTCCTTCCCGCTCCAGGTAATCGATGGCCCCGAAGGGGCAGCACTGCACGCAGCCCTGGCAGCCGCAGCAAAGGTCCTTGTTCACCACGGCCACCACGCCGCCGGCCGTGATGAAATCCCGGGCCAGGACCGTGGCCGCCCGGGAAGCCGCCGCCTTGGCCTGGGCGATGCACTCTTCCGTGGGCTTGGGATAGTGGGCCAGGCCCGCCACGAAGACACCGTCGGTGGCGAAATCCACCGGACGGAGCTTGGCGTGGGCTTCCAGGAAGAAGCCTTCGGCGTTTATGGGCACCTTGAACATCTTAGCCAGCTCGTCCGCTTCCGATTCCCGCATGACGATGGCGCTGGCCAGCGTGAGGATATCGGGCTTCAGCACCACGGGCCGCTGCAGCACGTGGTCCTTGACGGTCACGGTGAGGGTGCCGTCGGAGGCCACGTCCACCACGGGCTTGTTTTCCAGGTCGAACCGGATGAAGAGCACGCCTCGGGCCCGGGCTTCCTTGTAGAGGTTTTCCCGCAGGCCGAAGGTGCGGATGTCCCGATAGAGCACGTAGACGTCCATGTCGGGATTGAGCTTCTTGAGCCGCAGGGCGTTTTCGATGGAGTGGCTGCAGCACACGCGGCTGCAGTAGGGACGATCCGGCTCCCGGGATCCCACACACTGGATGAAGACGGCGGACCGGGCCGCGGCGATCCGGGGGTCGCGCTCCCCGATGGCCTGGTCCAGATCCAGGTTGAGGAAGATCCGCTCACTTTGCCCGTAGCCGTATTCGGTGGGCTTCAGGCTGTGGGCGCCCACGGCGATGACGGCCACGCCGTGGTCCACTTCCCGGCGCTCTCCGTCCACGTCCACCACCGTGTGGAAATTGCCCACAAAGCCCTGCACGTCCGTGATCCGGGCACGGGTGAGCACGGTGATTTCCGGATGGGCCTCCACGCGCTTGATGAGCTCATCCAGGAAGGGCGCCACCGGCTGGCCGTCCCAGGTGGAATAGAGCTTGCGGCCGTGGCCGCCCAGGACGTCCTTTTGTTCCACCAGGGTCACGGGGTAGCCCTGGTCGGCCAGGGTGAGGGCCGCCGTCATGCCGGCGATGCCGCCTCCCACCACCAGGGCGGACTTGGTGACCCCCAGTTGCATCTCGCCCAGGGGTTGCTGCAGGGCCACCTTGGCCACGGCCATGCGCACCAGGTCCTTGGCCTTTTCCGTGGCCGCTTCCGGCTCGTTCATGTGCACCCACGATCCCTGGTTGCGGATGTTGGCCATCTCGAAAAGGTACTTGTTGAGGCCCGCCTGCTTGAGGGTCTCCTGGAAGAGGGCCTCGTGGGTCCGGGGCGAACAGGCCGCCACCACGATCCGGTTCAGGTTGTGTTCCTCGATGATCTGCTTCATCTGGTCCTGGGTGTCCTGGGAGCAGGTGAAAAGATTGCGCTCCACGTGGACCACCCCGGGAAGGGTCTGGGCGTAGTCGGCCACCGCCTCCACGTCCACCACGCCGGCGATGTTCACGCCGCAGTGGCACACGAAGACGCCCACGCGCGGTTCCTGGGCCGCCACGTCCTTTTCCGTGAGTTCCGGCGGTTTGCGGGTGAGGGAATTACGGGCCGGAGCCAGCAGGGTGGCCGATTCGGCCGCCGCCGCGGACGCTTCCATGACGGAGAGCGGAATGTCCTTGGGGCTCTGGAAGACGCCGCACACGTAGATTCCCGTCCGGGACGTCTGCACGGGCTGGAAGGGCGAGGTGGCGGCAAACCGCCCGTCTCCGATCTCCACGCCCAGCCTTTCGGCCAGCTCCAGGGTGTCCTTGGAAATCTGCAGACCCACCGACAGCACCACCAGGTGGAAGACCTCTTCCGTGATCCGGCCGTCTTCGGTCACGTACTGGATGGCCAGGTCGTCCGTTCCGGGGACCGGTTCGATGCTGTGGACGCGCGAACGGATGAACCGCACGCCCTTTTCCGTCCGGGCCCGTTCGTAGTACTTGTCAAAATCCTTGCCCGGCGTGCGCATGTCCATGAAGAAGATGGCCGTGTCCAGGTCCGCCCCGGCATGCTCCTTGGCGATGGCCGCCTCCTTGATGGCGTACATGCAACAGACCCCGGAACAATAGCCGTTGTCGCAGTGGTGGATGTCCCGGGATCCCACGCACTGGAGCCACGCGATCTTCTTGGGTTCCTGGTGGTCGCTGGGCCGCACCAGGTGGCCTTCGAACGGACCGGACGACGACAGGATCCGCTCGAACTCCATGGACGTGATCACGTTGGGATGGGTGTAGCTGTAGGTGTCGTAGATGCTGGGATCGAAGGGCTCAAAGCCCGGAGCCAGGATGACGCTTCCCACCTCCAGGGTGAACTCCCGGTCCTGGTCGTCGAAGTTCACGGCTTGGGTGGGGCAGAACTTCTCGCAGGCCCGGCATTTGCCCTTCTCGAAGTAGATGCAGTGATCCTTGTCGATCACGTACTTCAACGGCACCGCCTGCGGGAACTTCACGTAGGCCGCCTTGCGCTTTCCCAGCCCCGCGTTGTACTCGTCGGAAACCTTGCGGGGGCACTTTTCGGCGCAGGTGCCGCACGCGATGCACTTTTCCATGTCGATGTAGCGGGCGCGCTGGAAGATCTTCGCCTGGAACCTGCCCGCCTCGCCCGTGATGTCCTTGACTTCCGAAAGCGTGTGAATCTGGATGTTCAGATGCCGGCCGACCTCGACCAGTTTGGGCGACAGAATTCACATGGCGCAGTCATCGGTGGGGAAGGTCTTGTCCAGCATGCTCATGGCCCCACCGATGGCGGAAGTCTTTTCAATGAGATGGACGAAGTAGCCCGTGTCGGCCAGATCCAGGGCCGCCTGTACACCGGCGATGCCCCCGCCGACCACCAGCACGGAGCCGATCGGGTTCGAATTGACCATGTTCATCTCTCCGGGAAGAAAGTTTTAAGTGTTAAGTTTTAAGTTTTAAGGGAAAGGAGAGCCGTTCCCACGATTGACGACTTCACGCCTCACGCCTCACGCCTCACGCCTAACGTTTTACCCCTTACCCCTTACCCCTTACCCCTTACTCCTCACTCCTCACCCTTCTGCGGGGAGGGGGGGATGATCTTCTTTTGGCCGTTGGTGAGGTATTCGTGCATGGCGGCGGCGGCGATGCGGCCTTCGCCCATGGCGCTGATGACCGTGGCGCCGCCCGAGACGATGTCGCCTCCGGCCCAGACCCGGGCCTTGGAGGTGCGGCCCCGCTCGTCGATCACCACCGTGCCCCACCGGGTCACTTCCAGGTCCGGGGTGGTGGAGGGGATGAGGGGGTTGGGCGAGGTGCCGAGCGACACCACCACCGTGTCTACGTCCATGATGTACTCGCTTCCCGGGATGGGCACGGGACGGCGCCGGCCGCTTTCATCGGGTTCCGTGAGCTGCATGCGGATGAGTTCCATGGCGGCCACGTTGTTTCGCCCGTCGCTCAGAAAGCCCGTGGGGTTGCAGAGAAAATGGAACTGGATGCCTTCCTCTTCCGCGTTTTCCACCTCCTCCAGGCGGGCGGGCATCTCGGCCCGGGTGCGCCGGTAGATCACGTAGACTTCCTGGGCGCCCAGGCGCACGGCGCAGCGGGCGGCGTCCATGGCCACGTTGCCGCCTCCGATCACGGCCACGCGTTTGCCCATCTTGATGGGCGTGGCGTATTCCGGGTAGAGGTACGCCTTCATGAGGTTGGTGCGGGTGAGGAATTCGTTGGCGGAATAGACCATGTTGAGGTTTTCTCCCGGCACCCGCATGAACTTGGGAAGACCCGCGCCCGGAGCCAGGTAGACCGCATCGTAGTCCGTGTTGAGGAGCTCATCCAGGCTGTAGTTGATGCCGATGACCGTGTTTAGCCGAAGATCCACGCCCAGGGCCTGCACGTATTGGACTTCCCGCTGGACGATTTCCTTGGGAAGGCGGAATTCGGGAATGCCGTACATGAGCACGCCGCCCGCCACGTGGAGCGCTTCGAAGAGCACCACCTGATGGCCCAGGATGGCCAGGTCGGAGGCCACCGTGAGGCCCGACGGGCCGGAACCCACCACGGCCACCTTCTTTCCCGTGGACGGGGCCATCTCCGGCATGGTGGGGGCCCCCTGGGTGCGCTCCCAGTCGGCGATGAACCGTTCCAGGCGGCCGATGGCGATGGGCGCGCCCTTCTTGTTGAGTGTACAGGCCTGCTCACACTGGAGTTCCTGGGGGCAGACCCGACCGCACACGCCCGGAAGGGACGTCTTGCGCTTGAGGATCCGGGAGGCCTCCTCGATCTCTTCGCGCTGCAGGGCGGCGATGAAATCCGGAATGTCGATGTTCACCGGGCATCCCTGCTGGCAGTTTCGCTTCTTGCACTGGATGCAGCGGCTCGCTTCCTCCTTGGCCAGTTCCCAGGTATATCCCAGCGCCACCTCGTCGAAGTTGTGGCGGCGCTCGTGTTCGGACTGTTTGGGCATCTCCACCCGGTTGAGATTCAGCTTGGGCTTCTTGGGGGAGGCCTTGGGTTCTTTTGCTTCAGTCATTGTCGATTCTCCTTAAATTACCACTGAGAACAACCACGGCACTGGAAGCCCTGCTGCAGGATGCTCTCGTCGGCGTAGGTGCAGCGCCGCGCCATGAGCACTTCCCAGCCGTCCACTTCGTGGCCGTCGAATTCCGGGCCGTGGACGCAGGCGAATCGGTTGGCGCCCCCCACGCTCAGGCGGCAGGCGCCGCACATGCCCGTGCCGTCCACCATGACCGGGGTGAGGTGCACCATGGTCTTGATGCCCAGGGGCCGGGTCATCTCCGAAAGAACCCGCATGAGGCAAAGGGAACACATGGCGATCACCCGGTCCACGGGCTTTTTCGGGTGGGCGTCCAGGAGCTTGCGGATGGCCACGGTGGTGCTTTCCATCATGCCGTCGCCCTTGGTGCCCAGGGCCAGGATCAGGTTGTCGCTCAGTTCCTCCAGGGGCTCCTGGCCGAAGAGTCGCTCCTTGTCCGGCGCCTGGACGATGGTGGTCACCGTGTTGCCGTGTTCCTTGAGGGCCCGGATGATGGGCACCGTGGCCGCGATCCCGTAGCCGCTCAACACCGTGACCACATGGCCGTAGCGGTCTACTTGGGCGGGGCGTCCCAGGGGGCCGATGAAGCTCAGGAGCCGGTCGCCGGGCCGGAGTGTGGCCAGCTGCTGCGTGGTTTTGCCCACTTCGATGAAGACGAAGTCCACCGTGCCGGCATCCCGATCCCAGTCGCTGATGGTGAACGGAACCCGTTCGCCCTTTTCGTCGATGATGAGGATCACAAACTGTCCGGGCTTGGCCTTTTCGGCCACCACGGGGGCCTGGACGCGCAACCGGTGAACCCTGGGGGCCAGTACTTCATGATCGACAATGGGATACATGGCTATCTCTTCTCCACTTTTGCGGCAATGGATGCTCCGGGTCGGTTGGAAGCCCCTGCGGCCTCGAGCGCCTCGGCCTTGACGGCCACCACGTGCGGCGGCAGATGGATGTTCAGGGCCAGGGGCCCGGTGAGTTCTCCGCCCTGGAAGACCACGGCCACCGTATCGCCCGTGTTGCAGCCCAGGCGGTAGGCGTCGGCCGGGTTCATTTCGATCTCGCCGTCAAAGGCCATGACGGTTTGGGCTTCAGGGGCCAGCAGGGCTCCCAGGTACGACGGCAGCAAGCTTTCCTTGGCCGCCACGGCGAAGGGGAACTCCGCGGCCGCTTCTTCTTCCGCCGGGGCAGGCTGCGGGGCGGGAGTCCACGGCTTCCAGGGCGGCGGGCCCTCTTGGAACAGGATCGGGGTTCCGCCGTGATCCTTGGCCGGGCAGGGCACCTGCACGGCTTCGAAACGGGCCCGGCTGCGGGTGACGCCCCCGTAGCCTTCCACCGACGCGGCCATCTCGTCCAGAATGTCTCCGGCGACGGCTTCGGGGAAGTCCAGGTTCAGTCGGGAGGCCAGGGCTTGGGCCAGGAAGATGCCGGAACGGGCCTGGTCGGGGCCCTCCAGGGCCTTCTCCGTCCATTGCACGCGCCGTTCCCCGCTGGTAAGCGAACCTTCCTTTTCCAGGACCGACGCCATGGGAAGGATCACCTCGGGGCGGAAGGGCTCAGGGGGTGGTACCACGTCTTGGACCGCCACCAGTTCCAGTCTGTCGGCGTAGGGGGCCAGAGCGTCCCAAAGGCCGGGTTCATGGCTTTCCGCGGCCACCAAGGCGGCCTGGATGCGCCCTTGGGCCAGAGCGTCCATCACGCGGGGGCTCCAGCCCAGATCGCGGGCTCCCTGCCGGTTGCTCGACCCGAAAAGGGGCCAGAAGCCTCCCCCCGGTCGGCCGAAGGCGCCCTTGGCCCGGGCCAGCGTGAGAAGCGCCCGGGCGAGATCGGCAACATCCGGAGCGCTCAAGGCGCCCAGTCCCACGAGGACGGCCATGGTGGGCCGGCCCGCCAGGAGGCAGCCCGCTTCCACCAGGGTTTCGTCGTGGATGCCGGTAAGGCGCGAGACCGTTTCCAGGTCGTAAGGGGCCGTGAGCGCCTTGAAGGCATCCAGTAGATCGGCCGGAAGATCCTGGTCCGCACCGCCTTCGTCCAGGATCACCCGCAGGAGTCCCAGAACCAGCGCCGTCTCCGACCCCGGAACGGGGCGAAGGTGCACGTGGGCGTACCGGGCGATGGCCACATCGTAGGGGTTGGCCACCACCAGCTTGGCTCCCTTGAGCACGGCCTGGCGGATGCGGATTCCGGCGATGGGCTGCGATGCCGCGGGATTGAGGCCGAGAGCGAAGATGGCCGGTGCTTCCCCCAGGTCCTCCAGGCTGTTGGTGGCCGCGGCTGTGCCCAGTTCCTCTTCCAGCACCGTTTCAAAAAGAACCTGGCCGGCCGGAACCGCCAAGCCCAGATGGCTCGTCTTCAGGCCTTCGCGGGCGAGGCGCCCGAGGCGGAAGAGCTCCTCGTTGGTGAGGCGCCCGTCGGTGAGAAGGGTCAGCCGGTCCGCCGGGACCGTTTTCAATTTTTCGGCCACCCGATCCAGCGCCTCCTCCCAGGAGGCGGGGCGGTAGCGACCGTCTTCATAAATCATGGGGGATGTCAGGCGATCCGGGCGCTTCAGATAGCGCCTCAGGAGAAACCGGCCCTGCACGCAGGCCTGGCCGTGGTTGGCGGGGCCGTCCGGGCTGGGCTTCACCTGCACGATCGTCTCATCGGCGGCCTTTTCCACCATCAGGCGGCAGCCCGCGCTGCACACGGGGCAGAGGGCGGTGGTCCACTGGGTTTCCAGCTCCTTCTTGTAAAGATCGGTCACGATGGCCGTGAGCGCTTCGCACATGGCCTGCATCTTGGCCGCGGGCTCTCCGTGGATGTCGCTGAGATTCTCCCGGAGAGCCCCCACGGGACAGGCATCCACGCACGCCCCGCAGAACTGGCAGCCGGACTCTTCCAGCGGCCTTCCGAAGGGGGTTCCCACTTCCTGACGGCCGTCCTTGGATTCGCGGAAGACGATGGCCCGCGCCCCGCGGACTTCGTGGCACACCCGCACGCAGCGCCCGCACCGCACGCACAGGCTGTAGTCCCGCTCGAAATAGGCGCCGCCCGGCAGCGGTTCAGGCCGTTCCTTGTCGGGAGGCGGGTAGGGGAAGTCGATGCCCACCACCGTCACCAGCTGTTGCAGTTCGCAGGTGCCGTTGCGGGGACAGCCCAGGCAGTGGCGCGGGTGATCGCGCAGGATCAGCTGGAGCATCTCGCGGCGGAAATCCAGGAGTTTGGCCGACTGGGTGTTCACCCGAAGCCCTTCGGACACCGGCGTGGTGCAGGCGGCGGGAAGGCCGCGCTGGCCGTCGATCTCCACGGCGCACAGGCGGCAGGATCCGCTGGGTTCCAGGGCCGGATGAAAGCAGAGCCGGGGAATGAAGATGCCGGCGGCGTCCGCTGCCTCCAGGATCGTCTGGCCCGCCTTCGCCTTCACTTGTTGGTCGTTGATCCAGATGTTGACGTCGCTCATCGTGACCTCTGGTTTCGGTTCCGTTGGTAAGGGGTCGCTTTCAAGAGAAAAAAATCACATTGGGGGACAAAAAAATAGGACGTCTTCTCCTCCCCCCGGGAAAAACGGCCTGCGCTTCAAAAGCCCCTATTAGATAAATGGAGACAAAAATCTTGTCAACAACTTGCACACGTTTTGTGCATGTTGGTTGTGCGAGCGGCGTCCGTGATGGGTGACGAGTGACGAGTGATGGGTGATGGGTGGGGTGGGGGCGTGCAGTCGTGAATCGTGAAATCGTAAATCGTGAAGTCGTGAAGTCGTGAAGTCGTAAATCGTGAAGTCGTGAAGTCGTGAAGTCGTAAATCGTGAATCGTGAAATCGTGGGTGGGGAAGTCGTGGGGAAGCGTAATCCGGGGTGCGGGGGCCGTGGGGGGCGTGCAGTCGTGAAATCGTGAAATCGTAAATCGTGAATCGTGAAATCGTGGGTGGTCAAGTCGTGGGGGGGCGTAATCCGGGATGCGCGGACCGTGGGGGGGTGAAATCGTAAGTCGTGAAGTCGTTTGTGGGGCGTGGGGATCCGCCGGGCATGTCTCCCCCCTTTTCCAAAGGGGGGCCGGGGGGGATTCCCGAAAAACCGTGATCCGTAATGCGTGATCCGTGAACCGTAAACAGATACCTGAGAAGCGAAAACTGAAAACCGAGAACCAAGAACCGATGACCTAAACCCACCCGCCTCAACCTGCTCGCTAAGAACCTGACGCGCCGAGCTCACTATGCTATAGAAGTCGTCGGCGGCATGCACGCACCCGGCCGGTCCGACCGGCCGATCAAACGACCGGTCCCGCAACCCATACGACTTCTAGGAACGACGGAGGCGTCCATGAAGGTGGCCTATTTTAGCATGGAAGTGGGTTTGAGCGAGCACATCCCCACCTACAGCGGCGGTCTGGGCATTCTCGCCGGGGACCACATCAAGTCCTCGGCGGATCTCAACATCCCCCTGGTGGCGGTGACCCTCCTCTACAAGCGGGGCTACTTCATCCAGCAGATCAACGCCCTGGGAGAACAGGAAGAACTCTACCCCTATTTCGACCCCCGGGCCTTCATGGAACCTCTTCCCTTCAAGGTGACGGTGCCCATCGAAGGCCGGGAGGTGCACGTGGGGGTGTGGAAGTACAACCAGGCGGGCCAGCACGGCCGGGTGCCCGTCTATTTCCTGGATACGGACCTTCCCACCAACCGCCCGGAAGACCGGATGATCACCCACTACCTTTACGGCGGGGACAAGCACACGCGCATCTGCCAGGAGGCGGTGCTGGGAATCGGCGGCTACATGGTGCTCAAGAAACTGGAGCCCGGCATCACCACCTATCACATGAACGAAGGCCATGCGGTCTTCCTCACCCTGGCGCTCCTCAAGGACCTGGGCGGAAACGTGGAAAAGGTGCGGGAGCAGTGCGTCTTCACCACCCACACGCCCGTTCCGGCCGGCCACGACATCTTCGACTACGCCATGGCCCAGTCCGTCCTGGGCGACTACCTGCCGGGCAACATCCGGGACCTGGCGGGCCCGGACGCCCTGAACACCACCCTGCTGGCCCTGAACCTTTCGCGGGCAAGCAACGGGGTGAGCGAGCTGCACGGGGAAGTCTCCCGCCAGATGTTTCCCGGCTACGACATCGGCCACATTACCAACGGGGTGCACCACCTGAGCTGGACCGGGCCCGAATTCCAGGCCCTTTTCGACAAGCACATCCCCGGCTGGCGGGAACAGCCCCAGATGCTGGCCCAGGCCCGGGAGATCCCCGACGAGGAGGTGCGCGACGCCAAAAGGCAGGCCAAGAGGCGCCTCATCAGCTACGTGAACGCCATCTCCGGGGCGGGCTTCAGCGAAGAGCTCCTCACCGTGTGCTTCGCCCGCCGCGCGGCGGCCTACAAACGCGCCACGCTCATCCTCACAGACCTGGAGTACCTCATCAATCTCTCCCACGACCGGGTTCAGTACATCTTCGCCGGCAAGGCCCATCCCCAGGACAACGCGGGCAAGGAACTCATCAAGCAGATCGTCCACATCGGCAAGCAGTACGAGGATAAGCTCCGGATCATCTACATCCCCAACTACAACATCTGGCTGGGGGCGCTCATGACCCAGGGGGCCGACGTGTGGCTGAACACCCCCAGGCGGCCCCGGGAAGCCTGCGGGACCTCCGGCATGAAGGTCTGCTTCAACGGCGGGGTGAACATGAGCGTGCTGGACGGTTGGTGGCGCGAAGCGTGCCGGGACCGCGTGAACGGCTGGGCCGTGGGCGACGACGAGGACCAGAGCGACGAGGAAGCCGCCGCCGACCTCTACAACGACATCGACGACATGGTGACCACCTTCTACGCCAGCCCCCGGCACTGGACCCAGATCATGAAGAACTCCATGGCCGACGTGGCCCCCGTCTACAACACGCACCGGATGGTGCTGGAATATCTGCATAAGTATTATTTGTAGGGGAAAGGTAAAAGGCAAAAGGCGAAAGGCGAAAGGTTAAAGGGAAAAGGGGAAAGGGGCTGTAGGGGCGGGCTTAACGCGCGCCATCCGGTCAGCACGACAGGAGAAAATCGTCCAATTCGTGTGAAAGAACGCCATAAGCCCGAGTCGGAATGTGTGGGAGCGGCGCAAGCCGCGAGGATGGGGGCCGGCCATCCAACAATCGTGCGGTCACGCAAAGGAAATCGCGCCTTGCGGCGCTTCCACAAAGAGTCCTTGCCCGGCCTGCTCTTTCATCCATGCGGGGCGATGAGCCTCGCCTTGACCGTCAGGCATGGGCTATCCAAGGGCCGCCAGGAGCTTGGGCACGGTGTCCTTGGGGCTGATCCCGTACCAGGCGTGCAAGAGGCGGCCCTCTTCATCGAAGAGAAAGGCCGAGCGCACGATGCCCAGGGAGGTCTTCCCGCGCACCGTCTTTTCCGCCCACACGCCGAAGGCTTCGGCCACTTCGTGATCGTCGTCGGAAAGCAGCGGGAAGGGCAGGTCGTGTTTTTCTGCAAACTTCTTCTGGGTTCCGGGGGCGTCGGGGCTGATGCCCACCACCTTCACGTTCTTTCGGCTCAGGGTGTCCAGGGCGTCCCGCACGGAGACGGCCTGGGCGGTTCAGCCGCCCGTGTTGGCCTTGGGGTAGAAGAAGACAAAGAGCTTGGATCCCTGAAAATCTTCGGGACGGACCACTTCGCCGTCCTGGTCCAGCAGGGAGAAGGCGGGGACGGGACTTCCGGGTTGCAGGGTTTTGGATGATGCGGCCATGTGGGACCCCTTTGCGGCTCAGGACCTGTAGTCAGCGTTGATCTTCACGTAGTCGTAGGAAAAATCACAAGTGTAATAGGTATCTTCCTCTTCGCCTTCCCCCAGGTCCAGCGCGATCTCGACCTCTTTTCGACGCAAAACGGCGGATGCCTTCTCTTCCAGGTCGGGTCCGTTGAGCGGCCGGCCGTTTTCGAAGACGGCGACATCGCCGAAACGGAGGCTCACCCGGTCGGGGTCGAAATCCACGCCCGCCCGGCCGGCGGCGGCCACCACCCGGCCCCAGTTGGCGTCCTGTCCGAAGAGGGCGGTCTTCACGAGAGGCGAGTTGGCCACCGTGCGGGCCACCCGGGTGGCCCGGTCCCGCGTGCGCGCCCCCCGAACCCGGACGGTCACGAACTTGGTGGCTCCTTCTCCGTCCCGGACGATCTGCTGCGCTAGGTCCGCGCAGACGGCCCCCAAAAGGTTGAAAAGCTCGCCCGCGTCGGGATTCTGGGGGTTCTCGATGGTGGGATTCCCCGCGGTGCCGCTTGCCAGCACGAGCACCGTGTCGTTGGTGCTGGTGTCCCCGTCCACGGTGATGCGGTTGAAGGTCCGGTCCGAGGCCTCTTTCAGGAGGGCCTGGAGGGCGTCCGGGGAGACGGCGGCGTCGGTGGCCAGGAAGGCGAGCATGGTGGCCATGTCGGGGGCGATCATGCCGGAACCCTTGGCGATGCCGCCCACGGTCACCTCTTTCCCGCCCAGGATTCCCCGCGCCCAGGCCGTCTTCGGGACGGTGTCCGTGGTCATGATGGCCCGGGCGGCGTCTTCCCACCCTTCGGGTGCCAACTGTTCCACCAGATCCGGCAGGACGGCTTCCAGGAGCTCCTCGCGAATCTGCGGGCCGATGACCCCCGTGGACGCCACCAGAACCCGGTCGGGGTCCTCGCCCAGCCGTCGGGCCACGGACCGGGCGGAACGGCGGGCCCTCTCCAGGCCTTCATCCCCCGTGCAGGCGTTGGCAATGCCGGCGTTCACCAAAACGGCCCGGGCCGTGCCGGCGCTCGCCGCCAGGTGCTCCCGGCACACCATCACCGGAGCGGCACAAAACCGGTTTCGGGTGAAGACGCCGGCGGCGGACGCCGGAACCTCGCTCACGATGAGGGCGCAGTCCAAGCGATTTCGGTAGCGCATGGCGCTCCGGGCTGCGGCCACCCGAAAGCCCGGGACTTGAAAGTTTCCGTGATGCACTTGGATGGTCACGGTCGTGGGATCCTTTCGGAGTGGGGAGCTGGCAGCTATCAGCTGTCAGCTATCAGTTGTCGGCTATCAGTTATCAGTTGTCGGTTGTTGGGTGGGGGTAATTTCTCCCGGCTCGCCATTGGAAAGGTGGAAAAACGCCCGGAGGAACCCCCATCACGACTTCACGACTTCACGACTTCACGACTTCACGACTTCACGACTTCACGACTTCACGACTTCACGACTTCACGACTTCACGACTTCACGACTCACGACTCACGACTCACGACTCACGAAATCACCGGCCGCAGCACTTCTTGTACTTCTTGCCGCTGCCGCAGGGGCAGGGGGCGTTTCGGCCCACCTTCTCCTTTTTCACCACCGTCTTGGGCTTGGCCCCTTCGGGAGGCCCGTAGAACATGGGCTGCTCTTCCTGCTCCCGGCGAAGCTCCTGGACTTCTTCCTCGCGCTGGATCTGGATATGAAAGAGGATCCGGACCGTCTCTTCTTTGAGCCGGTGGATCATGTCGTCGAAGAGCTCGTGAGCTTCCTTCTTGTAGACCACCAGCGGGTCCTGCTGGGCGTAGCCCCGGAGGCCGATGCCCTCCTTCAGGTGGTCCATGTTGAGAAGGTGGTCCTTCCAGAGGCTGTCCAGGGTCTGCAGCAGAACGTAGTTTTCCAGGTCCCGCAGCAGCGGTTCTCCGAAGTCCTTTTCCCGGGCGTCGTACCGGGCGAGCATCCGCTCCCGGAGTGTCTCGCGAAGCCCCGCCTGGGTCATGTCCTGGATCTCCTCGGGGGAGGGCAGGAGGCCGGGGCCGAAGAGGCGCTGGATTTCGTTTTCCAGGGTTTCCAGATCCCAGTCTTCCGGGTAGGTCTTTTCGTCCGTGGTGGTGTCGATGATCTCGTCCAGCAGCTCTTCGGCCATGTCCAGGATGGTGGCCTTGAGGTTTCCGCCGCTCAGGGCTTCGCGCCTCTGCCGGTAGATGACCTCGCGCTGCATGTTCATCACATCGTCGTATTCCAGAAGATGCTTTCGAATGCTGAAATTCTGGGCCTCCACGCGGCTCTGGGCGTTCTCGATGGCCTTGCTCACCAGCCGGTGCTCGATGGGTTCTCCCTCCTCCATGCCCACCCGCTGCATGAGCCCCGAGATGCGGTCGGCGGCGAAGATCCGCATGAGGTCGTCTTCTAAGCTGAGGTAGAACCGGGAGGATCCCGGATCGCCCTGGCGGCCGGCACGGCCCCGGAGCTGGTTGTCGATCCGCCGGGACTCATGGCGCTCGGTGCCCAGGATGTGCAGTCCGCCCAGCTCCGCCACGCCGGGCCCGAGGACGATGTCGGTGCCGCGGCCAGCCATGTTGGTGGAGATGGTGACGGCGCCCTTCTGGCCCGCCTTGGCCACGATTTCCGCTTCCTTTTCGTGGTGCTTGGCGTTCAGAACCTGGTGGGGGATGCCTTGGCGCTTGAGCATCTTGCTGAGCATCTCGGACTTATCGATGCTCACCGTGCCCACCAGCACCGGGCGACCCATGGCATGGAGCTCCTTGATCTCCTCCACCACGGCCTGGAACTTCTCCTTTTCCGTCCGGTAGATGCAGTCCGGGTGATCCACCCGGATCATCTTCTTGTGGGTGGGGATGATGACCACTTCCAGGTTGTAGATCTTGGCGAACTCTTCGGCTTCCGTGTCCGCCGTACCGGTCATGCCCGCCAGCTTGTCGTACATGCGGAAATAGTTCTGGAAGGTGATGGTGGCAAGCGTCTGGTTCTCGTTTTCGATCTGGACTCCCTCCTTGGCTTCCAGGGCCTGGTGGAGGCCGTCGCTGTAACGGCGCCCGGGCATGAGGCGGCCGGTGAACTCGTCCACGATGATCACCTTGCCGCCCTTGACGATGTAGTCCACGTCCTTCTGGAAGAGGGTGTGGGCGCGCAGGGCCTGCTGCACGTGGTGCAGGAGATCCATGTTGCGCGGGTCGTAGAGGTTTTCCACGCCCAGAAGGGATTCGGCCGCCGCCACGCCCTCTTCGGTCAGGGTGACGGTGCGGCTCTTTTCGTCCTTGGTGTAGTGGATGTCGGCCTTCAGGTGCGGGATGATGCGGTTGACGCGCACGTAGAGCTGGGTGGACTTTTCGGCCGGGCCGGAGATGATGAGCGGGGTTCGGGCCTCGTCGATCAGGATGCTGTCCACCTCATCCACGATGGCGTAGTGCAGTTCCCGCTGGACCATGTCCTCGAGGCGGAACTTCATGTTGTCCCGAAGGTAATCGAAGCCGAACTCGTTGTTGGTCCCGTAGGTCACGTCGCACTGGTAGGCTTCCTTGCGCTCGCGGTCGTCCAGACCGTGGACGATACAGCCCACCGACAGGCCGAGAAACCGGTAGACCTCTCCCATCCATTGGCTGTCGCGCTTGGCCAGGTAGTCGTTCACCGTGACCACGTGCACGCCCTTGCCGGTGAGGGCGTTGAGATAGACCGGCATGGTGGCCACCAGGGTCTTTCCTTCACCGGTCTTCATCTCGGCGATCTTTCCCTGGTGGAGCACAATACCGCCGATCATCTGGACGTCGTAGGGCCGCATGCCCACGGTACGAACGGCGGCCTCACGCACCACGGCGAAGGCCTCGGGAAGAAGATCGTCCAGGGGCTCGCCCTTTTCCAACCGCTGGCGGAACTCGCCCGTCTTGGCCCTGAGAGCCGCGTCGCTCAGGGCCCGGATGGAGGGTTCCAGCCGGTTGATCTCGTCCACCAGCGGAGCGATGCGTTTCAGGTTTCTTTCGTTCTGGGTGCCGAAGATCTTCTTGAGCAGAGCACCAATCATGGTGTGGATTCTCCTTCAATAGGGGGTTGCCCGCCCGGATGCGGGCCATGGCTTCTATAACGCACCGGGTCTCTTTTTTCAATGAAAGGCGGGAGATGAGTGATGAGTGATGAGTGATGAGTGACGAGTGACGAGTGAAGGGTGACGAGTGAAGGGTGATGGGTGAAGGGTGACGAGTGAAGGGTGACGAGTGAAGGGTGACGAGTGAAGGGTGATGGGTGAAGGGTGATGGGTGAAGGGTGATGGGTGAAACCGAGAACTCAGCGGGATGCCCGGGCGATGCGGGTCGCGCCGGCCGATCGGGCCTTGGCGATTTCGCCGGCGAGGGTTTCCTTTCCCGGAAAGCCCATGAGGAGTCGGCCGTTCACGACGAAGGCGGGAATGGCGTCGATGCCCCAAGCGCGGGCTTCCTGAAGGTTTTCTTCCACCGTGCGGGCATGGCGACCCGATTCCAGGCAGCGGCGAAAGGCCGTGGGGTTCAGGCCCAGGGATGCCGCGGTGTTGAGGAGGCCCTGGGGAGTCAGGGCATCCGGCCCGGGGGCCGCATAAAGGGCGTTCCGATAGTCCAGGAACCGGCCCTGATCGGCGGCGCATCGGGCGGCTTCGGCCGCCTTCCGGGCCTGTGTGTGGCGCTTGAGCGGGTAGTCCATGAAGACCCATTGCACCTGGCCCCGCGTTTCTTCCATGAGTTCCTGGACGGCTCCATGGGCTTCCCGGCACACGGGACACTGGTAGTCGGAAAATTCCACCACGGTCACCGGTGCGTCGGGCGGGCCCACGGCGATGCCTTCCCGGGTGTCCACCACCACCGTGGGGGAGGACGGGCCGGGGAGGGTGATGGAGACGCCATACTTGTCGTACAAGGATCGCACAAAGTCCTTCCAAGCCTGCTCCCGTTTTTCCAGGACGAGCTGAAGCCGGAGCTGGTTCCTCAGTTCTTCTTCATGCCGGTAGGGCCCGTCCCAGTAGTCCCTGTTGGCGGCCACGTAAAAATCCAATTCCTCTTGGGAGGGGGACACTCCTTGCACCACCGTGCGGTAGAGCTCTTCCGGCGAAATGTGGCGCTTCTTGGCTTCCTTTGTCACCACGATGCCTTCGATGATCTCTTCCAGCTTCCGGCGTCGAATGTCGTGGATCTGCCGTTCCAGGCGGAAGATGTCTCCCGCGGCGGCACCGTCCAGCTGGGAAAGGGTGATGGGCACGCCGCCCACCAGGGCCACGGTGGGCGAGCTGTATTCAGCGGCCGCGTAGAGAACCGGTGGGGGGGAGCCCAGGGGGTCTGCAAGGAGAAAGAGGGTGCAGGCGGCAAGGGCGGTGGCGGCGTTGGGGAGACCGCTGTTCCGTGGAACGAGGCCCAGTAAGACCACCGCCAGCAGGATCGCGTGAAGGATGCAAAGAGGGCAGAAAAGACCGGCGCGGTAGAGGGTGTGGAGAAGATAGATTTCGATGCCCATGCCTGCGCTCAGGGCGTACAGGAAGAAACGCCGCCTGCAGGCCCACAAGAAAAGAAGGGCGGAATCGAAAAGGCATCCCCAGACGGCCACCGGTAGATTCCACAAGCGGTAGTCCATGGCGTCCCGGCATGCCGAAGCCCGCCCGCACGGCACGTCGATTTCCGACGCCGCCGCCAGGGCCGTGGCGAAGGCGGCCAAGAGAAGTGCGAACGGGATCCAGCGGTTCTTCTCCAAGGAAACCATGCACGCCCTTCCGTGAAGCGATGAAGTGGTGATCGAGAAAGAGTAGGCCATTTGAGTATTCGGCATTTTCGGTGGATTTCTTGAGTCTTTTGGGAGGGGAGCAGCTGGTGGCCGATGATCAACCAAGCCCCTCGCCCTCCCCGTTGGTCGGATCCCCGCTGACGGACTGCAAACGCCCCATCGCCCATCCCTCCTCCCTCCTCCCTCCTCCCTCCTCACCCCTCACCCCTCACTCCTCACTCGTCACTCGTCACTCGTCACTCGTCACTCATCCCCCATCACTCGTCCTTCCCGGCACAGAGCGTGCGGGTTTCCCGTCTCGGCCCCCGGCCCCCGGATCACGGATCACGGATCACGGATCACGGATCACGGATCACGGATTACGGATTACGGATTACGGATTACGGATTACGGATTACGGATCACGGACTACGGCCCACGGACCCCGGATCACGCCTTGACACGGCCCCGGGCGTCTGCTATTGATCCAAATAAAAAAACGGTGTCTCGTATGGCAGAACAACAAGATCGCCCCAACGCCATCGAAAAGGCCCTGGAGCTGCTCCTGGCCTTCCAGTCCCAACGCGCCGCGTGGGGGGTGAGGGAACTAGCCGCCCATCTGGGGTTCAGTCCCGCCACCGTTCAGCGCCTCCTGAAAAGCCTCAAGGCCTACCACTTCGTGGAGCAGGATCCCGAAACCCGCCAGTACCGCTTGGGCCATGTCTACTTCCGGTTCCTGGAGGTGCTCCAGGCCCAGTACCCGGTGACCCGGGAAGCGGCGCCCATCATGAGGCGGTTGAGCTACGACACGGGGGAGACGGTGCACCTGAACGTCATCGACGGGCGGGAGCGGGTGTGCATCGACAGCGTGGAATCCCCGCAGGCCCTCAAGGCCGGCATGCCCATCGGAAACCGGTCTCCGCTCTATGCGGGGGCCTCGTCCAAGTGCCTGCTGGCCTTCTGCCCGGACACCTTCGTGGAATCCTACCTGGCGGAGGAGGATCTGAAGGCGTTGACTCCCAACACCCCCGGGACCGTGGAGGCCTTGCGCCAGGAGCTGGCAGCGATTCGGAAGAAGGGCTATGCGGAGAGCCTGGCCGAACGAACCCTGGGACTGGGTTCTCTGAGCGTTCCCGTCCTCGGCCACGGGGGCAACCTGCTGGGGGCGCTCAGTCTGGCCATTCCGGAACTCCGCTATCGGGATGCGGCCCACAAGGCCCGCTGCCTGGAAGGGCTCCAATCGGCCGGTGGGGAACTGTCCCGCCGGATGGGCCACACGGGTCCCTATCCCCCCGGGGGCGAATGAGCCTTGGGGTTCCCGGCAATCCGTGTCTTTCTGGTATCTGGCCTGGACGGGTGGGCATAAGGCCCGCTTCGATGGAAGCAAATGACCTGGCGGGTAGGGGCGGGGTTCCTCCCCGCCCCTGGAACGAACTGCGAGAGGCGGAACGCCGGAAAAGGAGTGCACCATCGCGGTGGGGCGAGAAGACGTCAGAAGAGAAGGCAGGGGTAAGGAGGCGGTCATGGCGGGCGACAAGCCGTTGAGCGACGTGAAGGTGCTGGATTTGTCCAGGGTGCTGGCGGGTCCCTATTGCTCCATGATGCTGGGGGACATGGGGGCGGACGTGATCAAGGTGGAGCGGCCCGGTGCCGGCGATGACACCCGCCATTGGGGGCCGCCGGAAGCGGGCGGTGAGGCGGCCTACTACCTGTGCGTCAACCGCAACAAGCGCAGCATCGCCGTGGATCTGAAAAGGGAAGAGGGCCGGGAGATCATCCGGCGCCTGGCAGCCCAAAGCGACATCCTCATCGAAAACTACAAGGTGGGCACCCTGCCCAAGATGGGCCTCGGCTACGAGGATCTGAAAAAACTCAATTCCCGCCTCATCTACTGTTCCATCACGGGATTCGGGCAAAACGGCCCCTACAAGGACAAGCCCGGTTACGATTTCATGATCCAGGGCATGGGCGGCATCATGAGCATCACGGGGGATCCCGACGGGCCTCCCATGAAGGTGGGCGTGGCCATCGTGGACATCACGGCGGGGCTCTTCGCCTGCAGCGCCATCCTGGCGGCCCTGCGCCACCGGGATCGGACCGGCCTGGGTCAGTACATCGACATCGCGCTCCTGGACGCCGTGGTGGCCTGGCTTGCCAACGTGGGCAGCAACTACCTGGTTTCCGGCGAGCTCCCCCGGCGCTACGGCAACGCCCATCCCAACATCGTTCCCTACGAACCTTTCAAGACCAAAGACGGAACCTACATCGCCCTGGCCGTGGGAAACGACCGGCAGTGGCAGGATTTCTGCCGCCTGGCGGGACTGGACCACCTGGCCCACGATCCCCGATTCGCCACGAACCCCCAGCGGGTGATCCACCGCGAGGAGCTCATCCCCCTGGTGGCCGAAGCCATGCTGCAGAAGACGGCCGACCAGTGGCTGGAGGAGCTGGACCGGCTCAAGATCCCCTGCGGACCCATCAACACCCTGGACCGGGTCTTTTCCGATCCCCAGGTGAAGGCGCGGGAGATGGTGGCCGAAGTACCGCATCCCACGGCGGGGTCGGTGAAGCTGGTGGCGAGCCCCATGAAGTTTTCCGAAACTCCGTGCGGTATCGACCGGCATCCGCCCCTTCTGGGAGAACACACCGACGAGGTGCTCCGCCGGGACCTGGGCTACAGCGAAGAGGAGATCGCCCGGCTGCGGGAACTGGCTGTGGTGGCGTAAGGCGTAAGGCGTAAGGCGTAAGGCGTAAGGCGTAAGGCGTAAGGCGTAAGGCGTAAGGCGTAAGGCGTGAGGCGTGAGGCGTGGGTTGCCGGGGGGGTAATGGCGACCCCGGATCCGAGAAGCGAGCAGTAACGATCATGGCGAGCTCGCCACCCCGCCGGGATGAAGGAATCTACGCCGGGGCGCCGTTTCCACATCTCGCTCATTGCCATTGGCGTTTATTCGTGTTCATTAGCGGTTTTTTTATTTGTGAACGGACGGATCACGACTGAGAGTCGATAGCTTCCAACATTTGGAGGTTAAAGAGATGCACGAAACTCTGATGGTCTTCCTGAACGGCGTGGGAGGCGTCTTCCTGGGCATGGGAGTCCTCTACGGCGCCATTAAGCTCATGAGCCTGGTGGTGGGGCTTATGGAGAAGGAGGAGGCCAAATGACCGGTTCTGGCGCGGCCTTCCTCGCCCATCTCGGCCTGACGGCCCTCACCCCGGGCATGGTCTTCATGTGGGCGGTCTCTTTCGCCCTGATCTATCTTGCCATCGCCCGCCAGTTCGAGCCGCTCCTGTTGCTGCCCATCGGCTTCGGCATCCTGCTGGCCAATCTCCCGCTCACGGGCCTCATGGAACCCGGCGAAGGCCTCCTCTGGCGTTTCTATCACTACGGTGTCCAGTGGGAAGTGATTCCGCCCGTGATCTTCCTGGGACTGGGGGCCCTCACCGACTTCGGGCCCATGCTGGCCCGGCCGTCCCTCATCTTCCTGGGGGCGGGGGCCCAGGTGGGCGTCTACGTCACCTTTTTCGCGGCCCGCTTCATGGGCTTCACGCTCCCGGAAGCGGCCACGGTGGGCATCATCGGCGGTGCGGACGGCCCCACCACCATCTATCTGGCCACGCGCTTGGCGCCCCACATGCTGGGAAGCTGTGCCGTGGCGGCCTATTCCTACATGGCCCTGGTGCCCATCATTCAGCCGCCCGTGATGAGGCTTCTCACCACGGAGGCGGAGCGAAGGATCACCATGAAGAAGTCCCGCAAGGTGCCCAGGCGGGAAAAGATCCTCTTTCCCATCGTGGCCGCCCTGGTGACGATCCTCATCGTTCCCGCTTCGGCCCCGCTCATGGCCATGTTCATGCTGGGGAACCTCTTTCGGGAATCGGGCGTGGTGGAGCGCCTGGCCGGGGCGGCCCAGAACGAACTCATGAACATCGTGACCATCTTTCTCGGCCTTTCGGTGGGAGCCACCATGAACGCCGAAACCTTTCTGCAACCCAAGGTCATCTTCATCTTCGTCCTGGGCCTTGCGGCGTTCGTGGTGAGTACGGCGTCGGGGGTGCTTTTTGCCAAGTTCATGAACCTTTTTCTCAAAGACAAGATCAACCCGTTGCTGGGGGCGGCCGGCGTTTCCGCCGTGCCCATGGCGGCGCGGGTGGTGCACCAGGTGGGCAGCGAAGCCAACCGCAAGAACTACCTGCTCATGTTCGCCATGGGGCCCAACATCGCGGGCGTCATCGGCACCATCCTGGCGGCGGGGATTTTTCTTTCCATTCTTCAATAGCGACGGCGAGATTCCGTCCAAATCCAAGGACACAAAGGAGGCGACCAATGGCGGAAGAATTGTTGGCACCCATGGTGGGGAAGATCCTGAAGATCAAGGTGAAGCCCGGGGATGCGGTCAAGGAAGACGACGAGATCATGGTCATGGAATCCATGAAGCTGGAGACCGGCATCCATGCCCCCTGTGACGGGGTGGTGAAGGAAATCAAGGTGGCCGAAGGCGATCGCGTGGAAGAAGACGATCTTCTGGCCATCATCGAGTAGGGCGAAAGGGGGCGGCCATGCGGTTCGAACTGACCGAAGAACAAAAGATCGTTCAGGAACAGGCCCGGCGCTTTGCCGAAAACGAGATCCTGCCCACGCTGGAAGAGGAAGAGAAGGGGCACGTGTTCAACCGGGAGCGCCTCCGCAAGATGGGAGAACTGGGCTTTTTCGGCTGCGCCATCCCGGAGGAGTACGGGGGAAACGGCATGGGCTTCGTGGAATCGGTGCTCATGACCGAGCAGATCGCCAAGGTGTCCCCATCCTGGCGTGTGCCCTTCAACATGCAAAACATCGGCCCGGCGATCACCGTCAACCAGTTCGGCACGGACGAACAGAAGCGGGCCTACATCCCGGGTTGGGTTTCGGGCGAGAAGGTGGGGTTTTTCGCCATCACCGAACCCAACGCCGGCTCGGACGTGGCCGGGATGCGCACCACCGCCAAGGACATGGGCGACCACTGGGAACTGAACGGCCAGAAGATGTGGATCAGCAACGCTCCCATCGCCGATGTGGGCCTGGTCTATGCCTATACGGACAAGGAAAAGAAGTACAAGGGCATGACCTGCTTCATCGTGGATGTGGCGGGCAATCCCAACATCGTGACGCGGGCCATCGAAAGCAAGCTGGGCCTGCACTGCTCGCCCACGGGCGAGATCATCTTCGACGGGGCCAAGATTCCCAAGGACGCGGTCCTGGGCCAGGTGGGCGACGGATTCAAGATCTGCATGTGGATGCTCAACAACACCCGCATCAGCTGCGCCGCCGGGGCCTTGGGGGTTTCCGGGGCGTGCCTGGATCTGGCGGTGAAATATGCCAATGAACGGACCCAGTTCGGCAAGCCCATCTCCACCTACCAGATGATCCAGGCCCAGATCGCCGAGATGGCCGCCGAACACGAAGCGGCCAAGTGGCTGGTCTACCATGCCGCGTACCTGAAGGATCAGGGCAAGCCCAACCAGCTCCAGACGTCCATCGCCAAGTATTACGCATCGGAGGCGGCGGTGCGGGCGGCCAACGAGGCCATGAAGATCTTCGGATCCTACGGCTTTTCCACGGAGTATCCCATCGAGCGGTTCTATCGGGACGCCAAGTCCTACCAGATCGTGGAGGGCACCAGCAACGTTCAGAAGATGATCATCGCCGGGATCACCTGCGGCCACCAGCCCAATCGGTAAGGGGCGTGAGGATTAAGGATTAAGGATTGAAGGATTAAGGGCTAGGAGCCTGTCTGAGAACTCAACCAAAATCCGAGAACCGTGATCCGTGATCCGAGAACCGAAAACCGAGAACTGACAGCTGACAGCTCATTCCCACAGGAGGTCTCTATGGCCGCGGATTGGAAGGAACTGAAGGAAAAACTGGAGGCCGAACGGGTGCGGCTGCGTGCCGGCGGCGGTCCGGCCCTCCAGGAAAAGGAACATGCCAAGGGCAAACTGACGGCGCGGGAGCGGATCGATCTCTTGTTCGACCCGGGGACCTTCGAGGAGATCGATCTTTTTGCCAAGCACATCGGGCGCGACTACGGCCTGGACAAGAAGGAGGTGCCCGCCGACGGGGTCATCATCGGCTACGGGGAGGTGAACGGTCGCGGGTGCATGGTCTATGCCGAGGATTTTACCGTAATTGCGGGGACCTTCGGCGAGCGCCACGGCCGGAAGATCTGCAAGATCATCGACATGGCCCGAAAGTACGGCTTTCCCGTGGTGGGCATCAACGATTCGGGCGGCGCGCGGGTGACGGAACAGATGGGAGCCTTGTCCCAGTACGGGCAACTCTTCTACCGGCACGTGGCGGCATCCGGCGTGGTACCCCAGATTGCGCTCATCATGGGACCGGTGGCCGGCGGCCAGGCCTATTCCCCGGCCCTCATGGACTTCATCTTCATGGTGGAAAAGACGAGCGCCATGTTCATCGCCGGGCCGCCCCTGGTGGAAGCCGTGGTGTACGAAAAGACGGACGAGCAGTCCCTGGGTGGCCCCAAGGTGCACGGTCGGATCACGGGGGTTTCCGACGGCACCATGGCTGACGACCGCCAGTGCCTGGAGCAAACCCGGAGGCTCTTGAGCTACCTTCCCCTGAACAACAAGGATCTGCCGCCTTATGAGGCCCCGGAGGACTCCCCCGATCGGGAGACCGTGGAACTGGAAGAGATCATCCCCACGGATCAGAAGCGCCTCTACAACATGCGCAAGGTCATCGAGTGCGTCTTCGACCGGGGATCCTTTTTCGAGCTCAAGAAGGAATTCGCCCAGAACCTCATCATAGGCCTGGCCCGGCTGAACGGCCATGTGGTGGGGGTTGTGGCCAACAACCCGGTGAAGTATAATGGAGCCCTCGACTACAACGCGGCGGACAAGGGGTCCCGCTTCATCCGCTTCTGCAACGCCTTCAACATCCCGCTCATCAACCTCCAGGATGTGCCGGGATTTCTCATCGGGACCCGATCGGAACACAACGCCATCATCCGCCACGGCGCCAAGATGCTCTACGCCTACGCCGAGGCCACGGTGCCCAAGATCACCTGCGTGCTCCGAAAGGCCTACGCCGGCGGCTACCTGGCCATGTGCAGCAAGGACCTGGGCGCCGACGTGGTCTTCGCACTTCCCACGGCGGAGATCTGCCTCATGGGGCCCCAGGGGGCCGTGAACATCCTGTTCCGAAAGGAAATCGCCACTTCGGAAAATCCCGAAGAGACGCGGGCCCGGCGCGAGGCGGAATTCATGGAAAAGTACGTGAATCCCACGTACGCCGCCGGACTGCAGCACGTGGACGACATTATCATGCCCGGCGAGCTGCGAAGGCGTCTTATCCGGGCCCTGGAGATGACCCTGGACAAGGACGAAGAGGCTCCCGACCGCAAGCACGGCATCATGCCGGTGTAGGCCCTTGTCCGGAAGCGCGTTGGTCGTGAGCGTGAGGGGGCCCCTTCCATGCACGCGGGCCGCAGGGGCGAAGGATCGTTCGCTCCTGCGGTTCCCGGGCACGCTCCGGACAACCGGTCGGAAAGATCAACCGGCCTTCTTCCCAGGAGCCTGTCCGAACACGTCGAGGATGATCTCCTCTCTCGTAGCGCAGCCCTTTAGGGCTGCGGAGGAATCCCCGAACGTTGGATGGGCCATCGCGCATTTTATGTCGTTTCATGGGCTTACGAAGGCCCTTTCCCGCGGGGCTAAAGCCCCGCGGCTACGAAGTAATTGGAAATCCCCGGCCTCTTGAGCCGGAAAACCATGCTCGGGCAGGCTCCTTGGGCAGCCCTTGGGGTAGGAAGGGGGGAGCTCTCCACGGCTGCTGCCCAAAACCTGTTGACAGACAAGCGTTTGGGAGGTGTTCCGCTGGATGTGGCGCTGATCTCATGAATCGTTGCTGATGCTCCTTTGCGACTTTCCTTTTGCTCGACTTCTCCTGTTCGTTCTCCCGCAGCACTCCCGTTCCTCCTCTCGCAGCTGAAGGGTGATCTTCTCCAGCATTGCGTATCCGGCGGACCGAGCCGGACTTTACGGCTTTTGCCATGGGCCGCCGGTGGATCGGTGCCTTGATGGGAAGCGGTTGTCAGCGGGGTGGAAGACTCGGGTTGCATGCAATGGATGATCAGAAAGGAGGACACGGCATGACGATGCGGAAAGGAAAAGGTTGGAACCAGTTGGTATTGTTTGCCTTGTTGGGGTGCTTGGCCGTGGTCGTGGGAGGCTGCGCCGGACTCATGGCCAAGGGGCCCTCGCCGGAGGTGGTGCAATGTCCCGCCAAGATCTCGTGGGATCTGGCGGATTCGGTTGCGCTCACTCAATTTGTTTGCTCCGTGGAGGAGATCAAGGGGAAGCCGACCCTGCAATACACGGTGGAATTGCAGAACGTGTCCGACCGGCCTTTGCGATACCGGGTCATGGTCCTGAACCCCGAAGGAAAATCCGTGGGGGGCTTGCTCCCGGTGAAGGGGAAACCCCCCGTCGTTCAGCCTGGAGCCAAGGAGAAGTTCAGCTATCCCGTGTCCGGCTACACGGAGATTCCGGCCGAACTGGAGGTGATCGTTCGGGCCTTGGAAGACTGAAAGACGTGCCTGGGTTTGCCTAACCTTAAGCAAATGAAGGAGGAAACGATGCGTAGACCATTTCACTTGTCCCTGATGGTGATTCTGGCGTTGGCCCTGGTATTGGGTCTGGGGGCCACGGAAAGGGTCGATGCCCGAAAGCAGTTCATCTCCATCGGCACGGGCGGCACCGGTGGCGTGTACTATCCCTACGGAGGCGCCCTGGCCGAGATCTGGACCCGCCATGTGAAGGACGTGCAGGCGGTGGCCGAGGTGACGGGAGCGTCCGTGGAAAACGTGAAGCTGGCCCATAAGGGAGAAACGGTGGTGGGGCTAATCATGGGCGACGTGGCCTATGAGGCCTACCACGGCCTGGGCCGTTTCGAAGGCAAGCCCCAGAAGATCGCCGCCATGTTCATGATGTACCCCAACGTGTATCACGTGGTGGCTTTGAAGGGATCCGGCATCAAGACGCTGCAGGACCTCAAGGGCAAGCGCGTGTCGGTGGGATCCCCGGGAAGCGGAACGGAATACATGAGCAATCTGGTCCTGCATGCGGTGGGCGTGCCCTACGATTCCTTCGAGGTGCGGCGGCTTTCGTTCGTGGAAAACGCCAACGCCCTGAGGGATCACACCATCGATGTGGGCATCTGGTGCGTGGGCCCTCCCACCTCGTCCATCATGGACCTGGCCACGACCCACGACATCATGATCGTGCCCTTCAGTGACGAGGACATCCAGAAGGTGACCGAGAAGGTGAAGTATTATGCGCCCTCCGTCGTTCCCGCCGGTATGTACAAGGGGGTGGACGAGGATGTCCCCACGGTCTCCGTGTGGAACGTGGCCATCTGTACCCGCGATCTGCCGGAAGATATGGTCTACAACCTGGTGAAAGCCACCTTCGAGCACCAGGACTACCTCCTGAAGGTCTATCCCGGCGCCAAATACACCACGGCGGAAAACGCCGTGAAGTATTCGCCCATTCCGTTCCATCCGGGTGCGGTGAAATACTTCAAGGAGATCGGCCTGGAAGTTCCGGAAGACAAGATCGCCAAGTGACGGGGAAGTTCCCAAAAAACCGTCGCATAGGGAAAGTAGGGGCGGGGTTGATCCCCGCCCGCTCATGGAGCGGTGATACGAGAATCCGGTCACAGAATCGCTCGATTTGGGAGAAGGTAACCATAAGATTCGGCAAACATGAGAAAACCCGTTGAATCCTCCACCCTCCTGATCTTCGCGGCCGTCTTTTCCTTCTCGGCACTCATGGCCTCTCCTTCGCCGTGGGCCGGGGAGAGAGAGCCTTTCCTGCTTCGCCTCACTTCCCTGGAAACCGGAGACGTCGTCCTCGAACGGCCCCTCCGAAGGGATGAGACCTTCACCATCCGTTACATCCATTCGGTGGACCGGACGCCCGTATTTGAAATCTTCGAGGTGGATCCGGAGGGGCGTCTGGCCGTGCAGGCCACCTGTTTCAAGATGTTCGGGGCCGGGATGGGCCATTGGGAGGGACGGGGGCGCGTGGATTTTGACGGCACCTGGACCTGGATACGGGACATTCACCAGACATTGGGGCGGTTCGTTCTGCGCGTGGGGTCTCCGGCAGTGGATCACACCCTCCTTTACAGGGGCCGGGAATTCCATCTGAGCGAACGCTGGGCGGGAAAGAGGCTTCTGGTGGAAGTGGCGACCCGCAACGAATCCTAAAACAGCTAGGCAGGAGCGGAACAAGACGATGGCGGAAGCGGCAGCGGCAAGAAAATCACAGTCCGGTCTCGCATGGGGGATCGCCAAGGTGGTGACCGTTGTGGGCGTCTTTCTGAGCCTTTTCCAGCTCTATACGGCCGGCTTGGGCGCCATGACGGCCATGGCGCAACGCAGCGTCCACCTGGGACTCATCCTGGTGCTCACGTTCCTCCTCTATCCTCTCCACAAGGGAGCTTCCAAGGACAAGTGGAACTGGACCCTGGCGGTGGACTTCCTCCTGGTGGCCGCGGCCCTGGCGGTCACGGGCTACATCGTCATCGACCTGGACGGCATCTTTGCTCGCCAGGGCGACTGGAGCCGGTGGGATGTGGGGATGGGCATCCTGTGCATCGCCCTGGTTCTGGAAGCCACCCGCCGGGTCATCGGCGTCATGATGATGCTGATCGCCACCACCTTCCTCCTTTACGGATACTTCGGGCCCTACATGCCGGATCTTCTCATCCACCGGGGCTATTCCGTGGAGCGGATCGCCACCACGCTCAGCCTGACCACCGAGGGCGTCTTCGGCCTGCCCATCGGGGTGGCGGCCACCTTCGTCTTCATCTTCATTCTTTTCGGCGCCTTCCTGGACAAGACGGGAGGGGGCAACTTCTTCATCGACCTGGCCTATTCCCTCACCGGGCGCTTTTCGGGAGGCCCCGCCAAGACGGCCGTCCTGGCCAGCGGCTTCCTGGGGTCGGTTTCCGGAAGCGCCGTGGCCAACGTGGTGTCCACGGGAAGTTTCACCATTCCCATGATGAAACGGGTGGGATACCGGCCCCACGTGGCGGGGGCCATCGAAGCGGCGGCTTCCACCGGCGGGCAGCTCATGCCGCCCATCATGGGCGCCGGAGCCTTCCTCATGGCCGAATTCACCAACACGTCCTATCTCTACATCATCAAGGTGGCCCTGATCCCCGCGGTGCTCTACTACCTGACCACCCTCCTTTTCGTGCACATCGAGGCCCAAAAGGAAGGGCTCAAGGGCCAGCCCAGGGAGGAGTTGCCCCGGCTGGGGGAGACGCTCAAAGGAGGGGTGCATTTCCTGATCCCCTTGGCGATCCTCATCACGGTTCTTCTCATGAACTTCAGTCCCATGATGGCCGGCTTCATCGCGGTGGTATCCGTCTATGTCACCGCCATGCTCCGAAAGAGCTCCCGGCTCTCCCTGTCCAAGCTCATCGCGGCCCTGGAAACGGGCGCCCGGAATGCGGTGATGGTTTCCATCGCCTGCGCCGCCGCCGGCATCATCGTGGGGATCACCAACCTGACCGGCATGGGCCTTCGGTTTTCTTCCATGGTGGTCTCCCTCTCCCAGGGCATACCGATTCTGGCCATCGCCCTCATCGCCTTGGCCTCCCTGGTCCTGGGCATGGGCCTGCCCGTGACCGCTTCCTACATCGTCCTGGTCATCCTGGCCGGCCCGGCGCTCATGGACATGGGTATCCCCCTGATCACCGCCCACATGATCGTTTTCTGGTACAGCCAGGACGCCAACGTGACACCGCCCGTGTCCCTGGCGTCCTTTGCCGGCGCGGGGATCGCGGGGGCAAGCCCCATGCGGACGGCCTTCACATCCTGGAAGCTGGCCAAGGGGCTCTACATCATCCCCGTGGTCATGGCCTATCATCCCCTCCTGTTGGATGGGCCCACGGGGGAAGTGATCCGAACCGTCATCGGCACCACACTGGCTCTTCTGGCCTTTGTGGTGGCCATGGAAAGGTACTTTCTGGCTCCCATCAGCTGGCTGGAAACGGTTCTCTACGCCGCCAGCGCCGTGGCCATGATCTGGGTGGGCCACGGCGTCAACTATGCCGGCATGGGCCTTTTCGCCCTCCTGGTCGCCTACCACCTGCGAACCGTTAGGGTGATGCGGACCGCCTGATTTCCCTGCCTCCATCGATAAAGCCTTCTTTTCGGCGCCTCCGGCGGCTTGCCGTCCGGGGGTGTCGCCTTTCTTGCCCCATATTCCACGGCCCAAATGTGCTTGCAAGGCCGGAACGCCATCTGCTATGTGAAAACCATTTCGATATCTACGACCACCCGGTACCTTTGTCTCGTCGATCAGCCCCAACTGGACGTGGAAAGAATGCTCGGAGGCAGCCTGATGCACGATCAACTCCTCTCTGCGTTGGATCAGATTCAAGAGCAGGTTCTTTTTTGTGATCGGAAATTGCAGCTTCTGTGGGCGAATACTGCGGCGTGTCTCTTGGCGGGGAGGGCTCGTGACGATCTTGTGGGTAAACAATGCTTCCAGGTCTTCCATGGCCGGAGCCAACCCTGCACGGATTGCCACGCGCTTCGGGCCATGAAGCGCCTGGAACCGGTCCGGAGCGAACAGCGAACCCCCGACGGGTTGGTATGGAGTGTCAAGGCGTATCCACTTCTCGACGCCCAAGGGGCGGTAGAGGGCGTTCTAAAGATCTCCCTGGACATTACCGAGCTTCGGAGGGAAGCCGGCAGCCTGGAAGACCGTGAAGCCCGGTATCGATCTCTCATGGCCCAGGTTCTGGACGGGGTCTGCGTGGTCGATGTGGGGGGGAGGCGCATCGACGAGGCCAACAGGGCTCTGGCCTCGCTTTTGGGCTACTCGGAAGAGGAGATGAGGGGATTGTCGCTGTATGCGCTCCTGGATGCCGCCCCGGACGAGGTGGACGAGTGTCTCGATCGAGCGGCCGGGGCCCCCGAGGGCTGGGTCTGCGAAAGAAGGCTTCGGGCCAAGGACGGTCGCAGCCTGGCGGTGGAAATGAGTTTGAGTCCCATCAGGACCGGAGGGGCGGGTACTCTCTGTGTGGTCTGTAGAGATCTCGGCCCCCGGAAAGCCAGGGAGCAGGAATGGCTGCGGGCCCACAAGCTGGAAGCCCTGGGGATGTTGGCGGGGGGGATCGCCCATGACTTCAACAACGCCCTTGCGGCCATTTTGGGAAACATTTCGCTGGCCAAGGTGGGAACGGAGCCGGGCAGTCGCACCCATGAGCGGTTGGTAAATGCGGAACAGGCCTGCTTCCGGGCTCAGGCGATCACCCGCCAGTTGCTCACCTTCTCAAACGGTGGCGAACCGATCAAGACCCCTTTGGACGCCAAGAAAACCTTGATGCAGGCGGTCTATTTCGCCCTTTCCGGGTCTGCCGTCAAAGCCGAGGTGCAAGCCCCCGCAGACCTATGGCCGATCCTGGCGGACGAATCCCTTGTGCGACAGGCGATCCACCAGATTGTCCTTTGCAGGAAGGAGGCGGTGGGAAAGGGCGGGAAAATGGACGTACGAGCGGAAAATGTCGTGATTCCCCAGGATCGCGATGGGCTCCCTGCCGGGCGTTACGTGCGCTTTTCCATCCGGGATCACGGCCCCGGACTTTCCCGGGAAAGGCTGGAGCGGGTCTTCGATCCCTACTTCTGCGGCCCGGGCTCAGGCATCGGTCTTTCCGTCGCCTATTCCGTGGTTAGGAGGCACGGTGGGACGATCTCCGTGGATTCCAAGGAAGGGCACGGGACGGAAGTGTGGTTCTTGTTGCCCGCCGCCGAGGATAGGGCGACTGCCGCCGGTGAGACGGAGGATGGTTCCAGGGGTACGAAAGGCACGGGCAGGGTTCTGGTCATGGACGACGAAGAGATGGTGCGGGAGACCGTCGGAGAGATGCTGCGGCTGATGGGCTTTGAGGTGACCCTCGCCCAAAAGGGGGGTGAGGCGGTGGAGGCCTACAGGCGGGCGCTGGAATCGGGGCGGCCCTACGATGTGGTGGTCCTGGATCTCACCGTGCCGGGCGGCATGGGGGGGCAGGAAACCCTGGAGGCTCTTCGCAAGGTGAATCCGGAGGTGCGGGCGATCGTTTCCAGCGGCTATTCCAACGATCCCGTCATGGCCCGCTACAGGGACTACGGTTTTGACGGCATGGTGGCCAAGCCCTACAAGATGGAGGATCTGGCGGTCGCCATCCGCCGGGTCATGGACGGCTTGCAGGAAGGCTAGGAGCTTGTCCGAGAATGTTCGTCCAGCTTGGAGGGCCGGGCCCCCTTTCCTCGTAGCCGCGGGGCTTCAGCCCCGCGGAAAGGCCCCTCGTAACCCCTTGAAGTCGCAGCCCCTATGCGATGGCCAATCCGACGACCGGGGATTCCTCCGCAGCCCTTTAGGCTGGGAAAGGCTCCGCGGCTGCCAATAACCCCCATCCCAGGGCGCCCGGCACAACGAAGGATGAAACGCATCTTTGGAAGGCAGGTCCCTGTAGGGGCGAATGATTATTCGCCCCTACAGGCGCGGGCACGAACAAGATAAGGTCGAAAGGGTAAGTCCTTTTCCGAGCAGGCTCCTTGAGCCGCCCTCAGCCGAGCCGGTCGGCCGGCGGCACTTGCTCGGCTTGCTTTTCCTGCTGCTTCATTTGGTAGAGCCTGTCCAGTACACCGTTGACGAAGGCCCGGGAGTCTTCGGTGCCGAAGCGCTTGGCCAGTTCGATGGCCTCGTTGATGGAAACCCGCGGCGGAATGTCGTCCCGGTGGAACATCTCGTAGAGGGCGATGCGCAAAATGTTCCGGTCCACCGGAGACATGCGCTCCACGCGCCAGTTTTCCGAAGCGTCGGCCAGCCGTTCGTCGATGGCGTCTCGGTGGAGGCAGACCCCTTCCACCAGGAGCTTGGCGAAGGCCCGGGGTTCCCGGGGCGCTTCGAAACACCGGCAAACCAGATCGAAGGCCTTCTCGGGGGCCATCCGGTTGAAGTCCATCTGGTAGAGCACTTGCAAGGCCAATTCCCGGGCCTGGCGCCGAATTCCCATGTGCCTTCCCACCTAGACGTTCTTGAAGAGATTGACCATTTCCACGGCGGCCATGGCCGCTTCGAAGCCCTTGTTGCCCGCCTTGGAACCGGCCCGTTCGATGGCCTGTTCCAGGGTGTCGGTGGTGAGCACCCCGAAGGTGATGGGGACGGCCGTTTCCAGGCTCACCGTGGCGATCCCCTTGGAGACTTCGGCCGCCACGTAGTCGAAATGGGGGGTGGCTCCACGGATGACGGCCCCGAGGCAGATCACGGCGTCGTAGCGTCCGCTGGCCGCCACCTTCTTGGCCGTGAGCGGGATCTCGAACGCTCCGGGAACCTTGTAGACATCGATATCGGCCTCATGGGCGCCGGTTCTCGTGAGGGCATCCACG
Source organism: Desulfacinum sp. (assembly GCA_014359885.1). Taxonomy (GTDB): domain Bacteria; phylum Desulfobacterota; class Syntrophobacteria; order Syntrophobacterales; family DSM-9756; genus Desulfacinum. The sequence goes on along the minus strand of JACIYN010000013.1, from coordinate 140,116 downwards.
GCCCCGCCCAGCAGCCGCTCGCAGATGAAATCGTTGAAGCGGCTGACCACGATGCCGAACTTGAGCCCTTCCGCTCGCAGGTTGCCTTCAAACACTCTCATGCTTTTTCACCTCTCGGGCTGGTTCCAGACAGTGCAGTACATGGCCCATCTTGGTGCATTTGGTCTTCAAATAGTCGTAATTGCATTGGTTGGGCTCGATTTCGATGGGTACCCGCTCGGTGACGGTGATGCCGTAGCCCTGCAGCCCCACGATCTTCTTGGGGTTGTTGGTCATGAGGCGCATCTTTCGCACTCCCAGATCCACCAGGATCTGGGCGCCGATCCCGTAGTCCCGAAGGTCCGCCTTGAAGCCCAGCGCCTCGTTGGCTTCCACCGTGTCGTAGCCCTGTTCCTGGAGGGCGTAGGCCTTGAGCTTGTTGACCAGGCCGATGCCGCGCCCTTCGTGGTTCCTCATGTAGAGAACGACGCCCTTGCCTTCCCGGTCGATCTGCTGCATGGCGGCCCGCAGTTGGTCCCCGCAGTCGCAACGGAGAGACCCGAACACATCCCCGGTGAGGCATTCCGAATGCACCCGCACGAGCACCTCGTCCTCGGGGTGGATCTCCCCCTTGACCAGGGCCAGGTGGGTGTATTCGTCGATCACGTTGGTGTAGGCGATCACCCGAAAGTCCTGCCCGAAGCGGCTGGGAAGGCGCGTTTCGGCCGCGCGCTGGACGAAGCTTTCCGTCTGCATGCGGTATTCGATGAGATCGGCGATGGTGACGATCTTGAGGTCGTGTTCTTCCGCGAACTTCTCCAGGTCCGGCATGCGGGCCATGGTGCCGTCGTCCTTCATGATCTCGCAGATCACCCCGGCGGGCTTCAGACCGGCCAGTCGCGCCAAGTCCACGGATCCTTCCGTCTGGCCCGTGCGCACCAGGACGCCGCCTTTTTTGGCCCTGAGCGGGAACACATGGCCGGGGCTCACCAGGTCTTCGGGTTTGGCGTCGTCGGCCACGGCCGTGAGGATGGTGTGAGCCCTGTCCGCAGCGCTGATTCCCGTGGTCACGCCGGTTCTCGCTTCGATGGAGACGGTGAAGGCCGTCTCGAAGGGACTCTTGTTGTCCCGGACCATCATGGGGAGCTGCAGGCGGTCCACCCATTCGGGGGTGAGGGCCAGACAGATGAGGCCGCGACCGTACTTGGCCATGAAGTTGATGGCCTCCGGGGTGACCTTTTCGGCGGCGATGCACAAATCGCCCTCGTTTTCCCGATCCTCATCGTCCACGAGGATGACCATCTTCCCCTGACGAATATCTTCCAAGGCTTCGGGAATGGTTGCCAATGGCATGATCGGCTCCTTCCGACAAAGGAATAGGGAGTCGGGGAACCCGCTCCCGAAAAAACGCATCCCGACCCGGTCGGCGGGTCGGGAGACCTATAACATGATGTTTCCCGCGATACAAGAAAGGTTCGCCCGCTAAAGGAACCCGTGTTCCACCAGGAAGGCCGTGTCGATGCCGCGCTGTTGCCCGCCTTTGTCCCCGTCGGGTCGGTGGCCCTGGAGCATGCGTTCCACGTATTTTCCGATGATGTCCGTTTCGATGTTCACCCGGTCTCCGATCTGGAGGAGCCCGATGGTGGTCACCTCGGCTGTGTGGGGAATGACGTTCACATGGAACCGGTCGGGCCCGCAGCCGTTGACCGTGAGGCTCACGCCGTTCACGGCGATGGATCCCTTGGCCACCACGTAGCGGGAAAGTTCCGGGGGGATGGAGAAGGTGAGCCTCCAGGATCTTCCTTCCATGGCCCGATCCTGGAGGGTGCCCAGGCCGTCGATATGCCCGGTGACCAGATGGCCCCCCAAACGGTCCCCCAGCCGGAGGGCTCTTTCCAGGTTGAAACGGCTTCCGGGACCCCTGGTTCCCAGAGTGGTTCGGGAGAGGGTCTCCGCGGACACGTCCACGCTGAAGGTGCGGCCCTCGAAGGAGACGACCGTCAGGCACGCCCCGTCCACGGCGATGCTTTCTCCCAGCGTGAAACCTCCCGGGTCGAAGTCCGCGCGGAGGGTCATCCGCGCATCCGGTCCCCTGCGGTCCACCCGGAGCAGGGTCCCCGTTCCTTCCACCAGTCCCGTAAACATAGGATTCTCCTTGCTTTGCCCCTTGGTCCAGGTTGTCCTGGAATGGGCAACTTCCTCCCTCCCGTTCCAACAACCCAATAGACTCGTTTGAGGGCGGGACGCCCGCGCTCCCAGGAAAGGAACGTCCCCGGACAAGCGCCTCAAGGGCTGTGCCGGGTCGGAAACGCGCAGATCCGGAACGCTCAGTAGAGCTCCTCACGAAACCTTGCGGTGACCAACAAATCCGTATCGAACCTTCGGATCCTGACGCCGTAGAGCCCCGCGGCCTCCTGCATGTTCAGCCGAGCCCGGCCTCGGAAGACGGGGACCCCCTCGGCGTCACCCAGGATCTTGGGTGCCAGGAAGAGGGCCAAGGCGTCGGCCAGGCCCCGGTCCAGGAAGGACCCGTGCACGCGGGCTCCGCCCTCCACCAGGAGGCTCGTGACCGAGCGGTTTCCAAGTTCCCGGAGCAAGGCCGCAAGGTCGCATCCGGACTCCGCACGGGGAACCGGCAGCACCTCCACGCCCAGGTCTTCCAAGCGCCGGCGTTTGTCCTTCGGTGCGTCCTCCCCGCAGACCGCCAGCACGGGCGCCTCGGCGGCGGTTCGGACCAGTTGGGACGATTCCGGGAGGCGAAGCCCTCCATCCAGGACGATCCGAAGGGGCTGGCGACATGGGCTGCCGGGAAGGCGTGCGGTGAGCAGGGGATCGTCGGCAAGCACCGTGCCCACGCCCACCAGGATGGCGTCCAACCAGTGGCGCAGGCGATGGGTGTAGCGCCTCGATTTCTCGTTGGACACCCAACGGGCGTCTCCCGTGCGGGCGGCGATGCGCCCGTCCAGGGTCGCCGCGGCCTTCAGGGTCACGTGCGGGACGCCCCGGGAAGCCCACTTGAGGAAGGGCTGATTGAGCGCCCGGCACTCTTCTTCCAGAACGCCAGCCATGACGTCGACACCTTCCGAACGTAGCTTTTCCAGACCGCCTCCGGATACCCTGGGGTTGGGGTCCTTCATGCCCACGACCACCCGGCGGATTCCCGCGGCCAGCACCGCTTCCGTACACGGAGGCGTCCGGCCGTGGTGGTTGCAGGGTTCCAGGGTCACGTAGAGCGTGGCGCCACGGGCGGCCTCGCCGGCTTGGCGCAAGGCGTTCACCTCCGCGTGGGCTCCGCCCACCCGCCGGTGGTAGCCCTCCCCGACGATGCGGCCGTTGCGGACCACCACGGCACCCACCATGGGGTTGGGGCTGGTCCAGCCGGAACCGCGCGCGGCGAGCCGCAGGGCCCGCCGCATGTAAAGCTTGTCCGTATCCTCCTGGTGCACACTCATTGCGGACTCGTTCCGTACACGTCCTCACGGGCGGGCGTAAAGCCTGCCCCTACACCAACGGATGGACCTCCGGGGTGGGGGCGGGGCCTATCCCCCGGCGAACCTGCCGTCAACCTGGAGCGCGGCCAGGGCGCTCCGAAACGAAAACCCTCATTCGGGTCTTTTAGCGTTCATTTTCGGTTCTCTTATACATTATCCCCCCATCACAGACGGGCCGTGACAACGAAGGATGAAACGCACCTTTGGGATGCGGGCCCCTGTAGGGGCGAATAATCATTCGCCCCTACAGGCCGCCCGCACGAACGGAACGAGGTCGTGTTTCATACATCACGCCGGGCCTCATTATTCTCTACCCCTGAGCCGAGATCCCAAAGGTGTGACGGCCGGGGTCGTGAAGGGGAAAACTTTCGCAGAACGCGGCCACATCGGCCTTCAGTTCGGCCAGCCGCTCGGAATCGTCCACCGCCGAAAGGGCCTGGTGGATGAACCGGGCGATCTCGGCCATGTGGGACGGCTCCATGCCCCGCGTGGTCACGGCCGCGGTGCCGATCCGGATGCCGCTGGTAACATGGGGCGTCTGGGGATCGAAGGGGATGGAGTTCTTGTTGACCGTGATGCCCGCCTTGTCCAGGGCCTCCTCGGCCTGCTTGCCGGTCAGGCCCTTGTTGCGCAGATCCACCAGCATCATGTGGTTGTCGGTTCCGCCGGAAACCAGCCGATAGCCGTGGGACAGGAGCGCCTCGGCCAGGGTGCGTGCGTTCCGGACGATCCGGCGCTGGTATTCCTTGAAGCAGGGCTGCATGGCTTCCTGGAAGGCCACGGCCTTGGCGGCGATCACGTGCATGAGGGGGCCGCCCTGGATTCCGGGGAAGATCTGGCTGTCCAGCTTCCTTCCCAGTTCGGCTCCGGCCAGAATGAGGCCTCCCCGGGGGCCCCGAAGGGTCTTGTGGGTGGTGGAAGTCACCACATGGGCGTGGGAAACGGGGTTGGGGTGGAGCCCCGCGCTGATCAGGCCGGCGATGTGGGCCATGTCCACCATGAGGTAGGCGCCCACTTCGTCGCAGATCTCCCGGAACCGGGCGAAGTCGATGACCCGCGGATAGGCGCTGGCCCCGGCCACGATGAGCCGGGGGCGGTGTTCCCGGGCCAGGCGGGCCAGCCCGTCGAAGTCGATGGTTTCGGTATCCGGCTTGACCCCGTAGGAGACCACTTTGAAGAGCCTTCCGGAGAAGCTCACCGGGCTTCCGTGGGTCAGATGGCCGCCCTGGCGGAGATCCATGCCCATGATGGTGTCCCCGGGCTCCAGAAGGGCGAAATAGACGGCCATGTTGGCCTGGGATCCGGAATGGGGCTGCACGTTGGCGTATTCGGCACCGAACAGCCGGCAGGCGCGTTCCTGGGCCAGCCGTTCGGCCACGTCCACGAATTCGCAGCCGCCGTAGTAGCGCCGGCCCGGGTAGCCTTCGGCATATTTGTTGGTGAGCACCGAGCCCTGGGCGATTCGCACGGCGTCGCTCACGAAGTTTTCCGAGGCGATGAGTTCCAGCTTGCTCCGCTGGCGGTGCTCTTCATCGCGGAGGACCTGCGCGATTTCGGGATCCATCGACTGGAGTGCGTGAATGTCCATGATGTCCTCGTGGGTTGCGAGCGTCTGGAGTGACGATTCCTCAGACCTCTTGGGGCCCTTTGTCCAAAAGGTTCACGCGGCGGCTGTGGCGGCCCCCTTCGAAGTTTTCGGCCAGCCAGGTGTCCACGATTTCGAAGGCCAGGTCCTGGCCGGTGAAGCGCCCGCCCAGGCACAGCACGTTGCTGTCGTTATGGCGGCGGCTCATCTTGGCGGCATAGGGTTCGGAGGCCAGCACGGCGCGGACGCCCGGGATGCGGTTGGCGGCCATGGACATGCCAATGCCGCTGCCGCACACCAGGATGCCCCGGTCCACCCGGCCGGAGGCCACAGCCCGGGCCACCCGGAAGGCGTAGTCCGGATAGTCCACCGATTCCGTGCCGTGGGTCCCGATGTCCTCGACGTCATAGCCGGCATCCTGCAGCCGGGTGACGATCTTTTGTTTCAGTTCGAAGCCGGCGTGATCGGCCCCTATCATGATCTTGAGCATGGCTGTCCACTTTCTTCGCTGGATTATTCTTCCGACCACTTCCGGAAGACCACCGTGCCGTTGGTGCCGCCGAAGCCGAACGAATTGGAAAGGGCCACCCTGGGGTCGGCTTTCCGGGCGGTGTTGGGCACGTAGTCCAGATCGCAGTCGGGATCCGGGGTTTCGTAATTGATCGTGGGCGGCAGGATCCCGTGGTAGAGTGTCAGGGCCGTGTAGGCTCCTTCCACGCCTCCCGCGGCCCCCAGCAGGTGGCCTGTCATGGACTTGGTGGAGCTGACGGCAAGCTTCCGGGCGTGATCGCCGAAGACAGTCTTGATGGCCTGGGTTTCCAGACGATCGTTGAGATCCGTGGAAGTGCCGTGGGCGTTGATGTAGTCCACCTCGGTGGGGGCGATGCCCGCGTCTTCCAGGGCCATGCGCATGCAGTTGGCGGCCCCTTCCCCTTCCGGGGCCGGCGCCGTCATGTAAAAGGCGTCCCCGGAGGCGCCGAACCCAATGACTTCCGCGTAGATCCTGGCCCCTCGAGCCCGGGCGCGCTCGGCTTCCTCCAGGATCAGGATGGCGCAGCCTTCGCCCAGGACGAAACCGTCCCGGTTCTTGTCGAAGGGGCGGGAGGCCTTTTCGGGTTCGTCATTGCGCGTGGAAAGGGCGCGCATGGCATTAAAGCCGGCCACACAGAGGGGGGTGATGGTGGATTCCACGCCGCCCGTGATCATGATGTCGGCCACGCCGTCCCGGATGAGGTGAAACGCCTGCCCGATGGCGTGGGTGCCGGCGGCGCAGGCCGTCTGGATGGACAGGTTGGGACCCTTGGCCTTGTGCTGGATGGAGATGAGGCCCGGGGCCATGTTGCCGATGAGCATGGGTATGAAGAAGGGGCTGATTTTACGCGGGCCCGATTCGAGCAGCGTCTTGTGGGAACTTTCGATGGTGCTCAACCCTCCCAGGCCGCAGCCCAGCACCACGCCGGCGCGGGTGCTTTCCTCGGGGGCGATCTCCAGTCGCGCGTCCTGGAAGGCGAGCTGGGAGGCCGCCACGGCGTAGGTGAGAAAGATGTCCATCTTGCGGATGTCTTTCTTGGGGATGAAGTCTTCCGGGTTGAAGTCCGACACTTCCCCGGCGATCCTGGTGGCGAACCCGTCCGTGTCGAAACGCGTGATCGGCCCGATGCCGGAAATGCCGTTGATCAATTTGTTCCAGTTCTGTTCGATGCCCACACCCAGCGGCGTCACCAGTCCCAACCCGGTGATCACCACACGACGGCCAGTGCTTCCCTTCATAATCTCCTCGCTTGCTCGGAAGGCTTCCGCCCTGGATTAACCCATGTACATGCCGCCATTCACGTGGAGGACCTGCCCGGTGATGTAGGCGGCCTCGTCCGATGCCAGAAAGCGAACGGCTGCGGCCACCTCTTCGGGCCGTCCCGTGCGTCCCGCCGGGATCTGCGTAAGGAGGGCTTCCCGCGCCTTTTCCGGCAGGGCGTGCGTCATCTCGGTTTCGATGTATCCGGGAGCCACGGCGTTCACCGTGATGTTTCTCGAAATGAGCTCCCGGGCCAAGGACCGGGTCAGGCCCATGATGCCGGCTTTCGCCGCCGCATAATTGCATTGACCGGGGTTACCTGTAAAGCCCACAACGGAAGTGATGTTGATGATGCGGCCGTAGCGCTGCTTGAGCATGGGGCGGACCGCCGCCTGGCAGCACAGGAAGATGCCCTTGAGGTTCACGTCCAGCACCTGGTCCCAGTCTTCCTCCTTCAGGCGGGGAAAGACGTTGTCCCGGGTCACACCGGCGTTGTTGACCAGCACGTCCAGTCGGCCGAGCGAGTCCACCACCTCCTTGAAGCCGTTCTTGACCGCTTCGGGATCGGCCACGTCGAAGGGGCAGAGAACCGCCCGGGCGCCCCTTTCCTCCACGGCATCGGCCGTCTCCTGGGCGGCGTCCTTTCCGGAACGGTAGTTGACCACCACCGTCGTGCCGGGTTCCGCAAAGGCCAGGGCCACGGCGCGTCCGATTCCCCGGCTGGCTCCCGTCACCATGACCACCTTGGTCTGTTCCATGCCCGCCTCCTTCATCTTTTCCCTCAATTCCCTCAATCCGCTCAGCCATCCCTTTTCAGTCGCTGGATGAAGGCCGGGATGAATTCAAAAAGATCGGCCACCACCCCGCAGGAGGCCACGTCGAAGATGGGCGCCTCCGGGTCCTTGTTGACGGCCACGATGACCTTGGAGCCCTGCATGCCCACGATGTGTTGGATGGCACCCGAGATGCCCACAGCCATGTAAAGGGTGGGGGCCACGGTCTGTCCGGTCTGTCCCACCTGGTGGGACGGAGGGGCCCAGCCTTCCTCCACCGCACTGCGGGAGGCGCCCACGGCACCTTTCATGAGTTGGGCCAGGTCCTCCACCAGCCGGAAGTTTTCCGCCCTCTGGAGGCCGCGGCCTCCGGAGATGATCACCTCCGCCTCGCTCAGCTTGGCCGTGGTGTCCTCTTCGGCAATGACCTGGAGCACCTCCACGCGGCTGCGGAAGACCTCTTCCGGAAGGTCCACCTTTTCGATGCGGCCGTTGCGGGCATCCTTTTCCGGTCTCATGACCCGGGGCCGAACGGTGGCCATCTGCGGGCGGCTGTTGGGGCAGATAATGGTGGCCATCACGTTGCCGCCGAAGGCGGGGCGGGTCTGGAGCAGAAGGCCGTCTTCGCTGATGTCCAGGTCGGTGCAATCGGCCGTAAGACCCGTCTGGAGCAGGGCGGCGACCCGCGGGATGAAGGACCGGCCCATGGTGGTGGCGCCGGCCAGGAGGATCTCCGGTTTCTTTTCCCGAACCAGGGCCACCAGGCTGTTGGCGTAGGCCTCATCGGTAAAGACGGCAAGGCCTGGGTGGTCGATCACGTAGACCGTGTCGGCTCCGTATTCCAGAAGGGAAGGGGCCACGCCGTCCAGGTCGGATCCCAGAAGCACCGCGGCACACGGAACGCCCTTCTTGTCCGCCAGCTTCCGGGCCGCGCTGAGGAGCTCGAAACTCACCCGATGGATCGCTCCCTTGCGCCATTCGGCGAAGACCCACACCCCGCGGTAGGCGCTGAGATCGTCCTTGGGGCCGGTGCCCACTTCGGGCAGGGAGATGGCACCGAACTCGCACGCATCCACACACATGCCGCACAGGGTGCAGTCGTCGGAAACGGCCGCGGCCGTCTCGCTCACGGAGATGGCTCCCACCGGGCAGACGTCTTCGCAGACACCACAGACCGTACATTTTTGAGGGTCGATCAACGCTTTCATAAGCCGGGCACCTTGGCTTCCTTGAGGTATCGGTAAAGCTGTTCCACCTGTTCTTCCACGGACCCCTGGAGCATCACGCGGTCGGATCGTCGAGGCGGGCTGAAAACGCGCACCACCTGGGTGTAAGAGCCGCTCAGTCCCACCCGGTCCTCCTCAAGACCCACGTCCTGGATGCCCCAAACGGGGATGGAGGCCTTTTTCGCCCGCATCTTGTGCTTGAGCGACGGCACCCGGGGGTCTCCCACTTCCCGAAGGACGGTGACCAGCGCGGGCATGGGCAGCCGCCACATCTCGGTTCCTTCGTCCGTACGGCGCACCACCTTCAGATGCTCCGACCCATCCAGGTCCAGCTCCTTGACGAAGGTGGCGTAGGGAATGTCCAGGATGGTGGCCAGTTCGGGGCCCACCTGGGCGGTGTCGCCGTCGATGGCCTGCTTGCCGCAGAAGATGAGGGAGACATCGCCGATCTTTCGGATGGCGGCCGCCAGGGCCGTGGCCGTGGCCCAGGTGTCGGCCCCGGCGAAGGCGCGGTCACTCAGGAGGATGGCATCGTCCACGCCGCGGCCCAGCACGTCCCGGAGAGCCTCCTCCGCCTGGGGCGGGCCCATGGTGATGGCCGTCACGTGGGCGCCGTGGCGGTCTTTGAGGCGCAGGGCGGCCTCCACGGCGAACAGGTCGAACGGATTGATGATGGACTCCACGCCCTGGCGCACCAGGGTGTGGGTGTTGGGGTCGATGCGCACGTTTTTCGCATCGGGGACTTGCTTGATGCACACCACGATCTTCATGACGGATCTTCCCTTGTTTCCTATAGGACGGGAACGCTCTGACCTTCCGGCCGAAGCCATAAGGAATCGGGCCCGCGAGGGGGGCTTAGAAGAAGGTCTCCTTGATCCGGCCGTATTCCTTGTTCAGCTCCTGGCCGATGATGTTACGCTGGATTTCGTTGGTGCCCTCATAGATCTGGAGGATCTTGGCGTCGCGGAACATCTTCTCCACCGGGTAGTCGCGCATGTAGCCGTACCCGCCCAGGATCTGGACTGCTTCCGTGGTCACCTCCATGGCCACGTCGCTGGCGAAGACCTTGCACATGGCCGCCACCTTGCTGGCGTCCGGCGGGTTGGTGTCCATGTGGCGGGCGGCGCAGTAGATGAGAGCGCGGGCCGCTTCGGTCTTGGTGGCCATATCGGCCAGCTTGTGCTGCACCGCCTGAAAGCTGATGATGGGCTTGCCGAACTGGATTCTCTTCCGGGCGTATTCCACGGCGATGTCCAGGGCGCCTTGAGCCAGGCCCACTCCCAGGGCGCCGATGCCGGGGCGGGATTTATCGAAGGTCTTCATGGCAATGATGAATCCCATGCCCTCCTTGGCGATGAGGCGCTCCTTGGGGATGCGGCAGTCCTGGAAGACCAGTTCCCGGGTGGCCGAAGCGCGGATGCCCAGCTTCTTTTCCTTCTTGCCGAAGCTGAACCCGGGGTCGCCCTTTTCCACGATGAAGAAACTGGCGCCCCGAGGGCCCTTGGTCTTGTCGGTCACGGCCAGCACGCTGTAGATGTCGGCCTCGCCGCCGTTGGTGATCCACTGCTTGGTGCCATTGAGGATATAGTGGTCGCCGTCCTTCACCGCCGTGGTCTTGATGGCCGTCACGTCGCTGCCCGCTCCCGACTCGGTGACCGCAAAGGCGGCCAGGCGCCTGCCGGCGGCGATGTCGGGAAGGTAGGCGGCCTTCTGCTCCTCACTGCCGTAAAGCAGGATGGGGTAGGCACCCAGGCCGCTGGCGGCGAAGGAGGTGGCCACCCCGATACAGGCTCGGGCGAGCTGCTCCACGGCCAGGCAGTTTTCCAGGATGCCGCCTCCCAGCCCGCCGTATTCTTCCGGAATGTAGACTCCGAAAAGGTCCGACTGGGCCAGGACCTCCATGAGCTCCGTGGGAAACTCTTCGGCTTCGTCCAATTGGGCCCGCACCGGGCGGATCTTCTCCCGGGCGATCTGCTCGGCCAGCTCCTGGATCATCTTCTGTTCTTCGCTCAGAAAGTAATTCAAGGCCCACCTCCCTTATCCGTTTCAGCCTTTGAAAGGGTTTTTCGCCATCTCCGGCTCCACCGGCCCAGGCGCCACAGGGCGTCCTGGCTGCGCAAAGCCGAAAGGCGCTCGATCAACTCCGTGTCTTCCGCCATCTTTTGCAGAGCGGCCGATTCCACCAACTTTTCGGCTGCCAGAACGGCGTTGGCCACTTCCTTCGCCCGGGACCTGCCATGGGCCACCAGGACCGGTTTTCCCAACCCCAAGAGCGGGGCCGCCGAGAGCTCCGCTCCCGCCAACCGGGACGTCCAACTCCCGTCCTTGTCTTCGACGGGTGCCGTGCGGGACACACGCAGGGCTTCTCCGACGCCCTCGAGAAGCTTCAACAGCGCATTTCCCAGGAACCCGTCGCAGACGACCGCGTCCACCTCCCCGGAAAAGATCTCATGGGGCTCCACGAATCCCTCAAAGGGCACGGACGCCTGGGTCAACAGGGCTGCCGCGTCCCGGATGACCTCGGGTCCCTTGGTGGATTCGCGCCCCACGTTGAGCAGACCCACCCGGGGATGCTCCGCCCCGTACCTCCGCCTGAGGTAGGAAAGGGTCAGGCAGAGTGTCTGAGCCAGGTGCAGGCTGTTCGATTGGGTATGGGCACCGGCATCCGCGAGCAGGACATGTCCGTGGAGAGAGGGAACGGCCGCCGCCAGCGCCGGCCTCTTGACTCCTTGCAACAGCCCCAGTGTGTGGGTGGCCGTGGCCACGATGGCGGCGCTGTTTCCCGCACTGACGACGGCATCCACGGAGCCCTGTGCGAGCTGCTGGATGGCGACGGACAGCGATGATGGTTTTTTCTTGCGGAGGGCCAACGGACCGATCTCCCCCATGCCCACCGCGTGGGGGGCATGGAGGATGTCCAAGGCCGGCGGATGCGGTCCAACGGAAAGACAGCGGTGAATCTTCTCTTCGTCACCGATCAGCAGAATGCGGGCGGATGAACGTTCCAGTGCCAGGTAGGCCCCACGTACCACCTCGTCAGGGGCCGCATCGCCTCCCATGGCGTCCAAGGCAATGATCATCCGCCCAGTCCTTCAAGGGAGCACCGCTCCAGGGACCGCTAGACTTCTTCCACTTCCAGAACGGGGCGCCCGTTGTAGTAGCCGCAGGTCGGGCACACACGGTGCGGAAGCCGAAGTTCGTGGCACTGGGGGCATTGGGAAAAGGAAGGGGCCGTCAGATGCTTGTGGCTCCGCCTCTTGTCTCGTCTCGCCTTCGATGTCCTTCTCTTGGGAACAGCCATGGTCGTTTCTCCTCGTCGATGTGCAGTGTGATCGTCCTCGATTCCACGATCGGATAAGCCGGTTCCGGCCCCGTTGTCAGGAGGACCCTTTAAGATCGAGCGTCGCCAAACGTGCAAAGGGACTTGCGGCATCCCGCCGCGTGCACGCGCACGCCTCGGTGTTCAGATTGGCGCCGCACCCGGGGCACAGCCCCTTGCATTCCTCGAAACACAAGCTCCGGAAGGGAAGTTCCAAAAAGATCTCTTCGGCGATCATGCGGTCGATCTCCAGGATCTCCCCATCGAAGAACTCGTACTCCATTTCCTCGGGGTCCAGCTCCACCTCTTCGTCGCTGGGGCCCGCGTCCTCCCTGAAAAGGAGGATCCGAACGCTGCGGCGTAACTGCCAATCATAGTCCTCCAGGCAGCGATCGCACAAGAGGGAAACCACTCCCGCGATCGTGCCGGTGACCTCCAGATGGTCCGCCCGCCGTTGGATCTCCAGATCCACGTTGAGCGGCCTCCTTAAATGAAGACCGGAGGGATCGTTGGGCGGCAGCATCTTTTCCAGCCGTTCCTGCGTCCAATGGAGATGCAGAAACCGCCCCGCCTCCGGAATCTCATCCACTCGAATCTTCATCCCTTCTCCTAGCCGTCACGAGTAAATGGTTGAGTATAGGGATCGGCTTTGGCGTGTCAAGCACTTTGCGAATCCCGTTCAGTGCGGCTCGAAGGCTGGTCCTTCCATTGCGGGATCAGGAAGAAAAAACAGGCGGCGAAAAACAGAAGGCTTCCCGACAGGCTCCAGGGGTCTCCTGAAAGGTATCCTGCAATGACGAAACACAGGGCGGATCCCACAAAAAGCATCCAGCCCCACGTTTCCAGCCTCCGCCTCCGGACCTTCCTCTCCAATGCACTCCTCCTTTGCGTGTCGGACACTCCAGGGGCGAAAGATCTTTCGTCCCTGCATGGCTAAGATCGCCATGGGAAGTTGCGTCGTCCGGGCTTCTTGAGATTCGGCCTGTGGTGTGTTATTCGTTTGCGTCTTTGACAGCGCCGCAAGCCCTCTATAATGTACCTAAATATAAAGGGAGTGGAAACAGATGGAACAGATCATCACCCGATTTGCCCCGAGCCCCACCGGGTACCTGCACATTGGAGGCGCCCGAACGGCTCTCTTCAATTGGCTCTTTGCCAGGCATCACGGCGGTAAATTCATATTGCGCATCGAGGACACCGATCGCGAACGGTCCACCGAGGAGTCGGTGCGAGCCATTCTGGACGCCATGGAGTGGCTCGGCATGGATTGGGACGAGGGCCCCTATTACCAGACGGAACGGCTCGACGTCTACAGGGAGTACCTGCAGCGGCTCATCGACAAAGGGCTTGCTTACTACTGCGACTGTTCACCGGAGGATGTGGAGCGGCGCCGCCAGGAGGCCCTCAAGGCCGGCAGGAAACCCAAGTACGACGGGCGCTGCCGGGATAAGGGACTGGGGCCCGGTCCGGGGAGGGTGGTGCGTTTTCGATGTCCTCAGGCCGGGACCACCGTGTTGAACGATTTGATCAAGGGCTCCATCGAGTTTGATAACGCCGAGCTGGACGACCTGGTCCTGCAGCGAAGCGACGGGTTTCCCACCTACAACTTCGCCGTCGTGGTGGATGATGTGTCCATGAGCGTGAATTACGTGATCCGTGGCGACGATCACGTGAACAACACCCCCCGGCAGATCCTCATCTATCAGGCCCTGGGGGCGCCTCTGCCGAGATTTGCCCACGTGCCCATGATCCTGGGCCAGGATCGAACCCGGCTTTCCAAGAGGCACGGGGCCACGTCCGTCATGGCCTACAAGGAGCAGGGCTACCTTCCCGAAGCCTTGGTCAACTACCTGGTTCGCTTGGGCTGGTCCTACGGCGACCAGGAAATCTTCAGCCGGGAGGAGCTGATCGAAAAATTCGACCTGGATCGCGTGGGGGCATCGGCCAGCGTCTTTGACCAGGAAAAGCTCCTGTGGCTGAACGCCCACTATATCAAGGAAAAACCGGCCGGGGAGATCGTTCGCCTCCTCAAGCCTTTCTTGGCCGAACGGGGCTATCCGGACCACGGAGACGACTACCTGGAGCGAGCCGTGGCCACACTCCAGCCCAGGTGCCGCACTTTGCGGGAAATGGCCGACGCCGCCGCTTTCTATCTGGTGGAGGACGTGGAATACGATCCCAAGGCGGCGGAGAAATTCTTGACGCCGGAGCTGGCCGGGCCCCTGAAGAGGCTGATCGAGACGCTGAAGGGCCTGGAGCGGTTCGAAGAGGCGGAACTGGAAAAGGCTTTCCGCCGGATGGCCGAGGATCTGGGCGTGAAGCTCGGCAAGATCGCCCAGCCGGTCCGGGTGGCCCTGACAGGGGTGACGGCCAGCCCCGGTCTTTTTGAGATCATCGACATCTTGGGCAAGGAAACCGTGTTGCGGCGCCTGGAAAAGGCCCTTCGGTTTGCGGAAGCACGCTCTCGATAGGGCCGCGCCCGCAAAAGACCAGAAGCGTGATTGTTTCGAATCAGCTCGCATCACGGTCGGCCGCGGTGGCGAAGGAGAAGACGCACTCTTCAGAAGCAAACGAATGTAGGGGCGAATGATGATTCGCCCCTACAGGCCGTTCGCAAGAACAGAACAAGGCCACGTAGCATGGAAATTGGACGATTCTCTTTCCTGGTGTGGTCCTGCAGGGTGGGCATCCAGCCGCCCGTGCAAGGAGCCTAGACCCCTTGGGTAGGGGCGGTTCGCGAACCGCCCCCACGGGAAAGAAGCGTGGCTCGTAGAAATTCCGCATGTTCCTTCAAGGCGGGGCCCTGCCCCGCGGTGATCCAAGAGCTTGCCCGAAACGCCGGGGATGAACCCTTTTCTCGTAGCGCAGCCCTCTAGGAGGCTGTCTAACAATGGGTGCTTTGCCTCGTTTTGTCTCCATCCGTCATCCTCGCGAAGCTTGTGCCCGGCTTGAACGGGGAGCGGGGATCCAGGATTTCCGGCACCTTATGGACTCCCGCTTGCGCGGGAGTGACGGTTTGCGGAGTTCTCGGACAGCCTCCTAGGGCTGCGGAAGAGTCCCCGGCAGGCCGTCGGGAACCTTCTGTCGCTTCATGGGCGGGGACGGGCCTTTCCCGCGGGGCTGAAGCCCCGCGGCTACGAAGAAAACGGAAATTCCCCGGCATTTTGATCCGGAGGGTCATTTCTAAGCAACTCCCAGGAATGGAAGGTAAACGGCAGGTGGTCGTTCGCCGTTGGAGGCGGGTGCAGGTTTCGCGGGATTGACCGAGCTGCGGGTTTTCCAACAACCCCCGGACTAAGGGCCTCCCGGGGGAACAGCCGGCCGGCAAAGGGAAGCGTGGGCGGTTCCATGAAAAGAGACCGGCGATCATCCCGTTTTTTGGAACGACTGAAAGGCTTGCCGCTTCGATACCGCCTGATCATTCCGTTCATCCTCCTGGCTCTTTTCGGAACCTCTTCCCTCGTTTGGATCTCCATTCTCAGCCAGAACACCCTGATCAGCCGGCAGGAGGAGCAGCGTCTGGACAGCCTGCTGCGCGCCTTTTTCCAGACGCTGGACTTGCGGGGCCGCTGGGCCGTGTCCCTGGCGTCGGGTTTCGCCAAAAATCCCGAAGTGGCCCGGGCTCTGGCGGAACGGGATCGCGCCCGGCTCCTCGCCCTTTGCTATGAACCGTATCTCTTCATGCACCGCCAACACGGCATCCAGCAGTTCCATTTCGAGGTCGTTCCCGGACGTTCCTTTCTTCGCCTGCATCGTCTTTATCAATATGGAGACGATTTGCGGTCGGCCCGCAAGCAGATCCAGGACGCGTTGAGCCAGGGAAAGGCCTTCTACGGCCTGGAAGAAGGAGCCACCGGATACGGCATCCGCGGCGTCGTGCCCGTCTTCTGGAAGGGGTCCATGGTGGGAACGGTGGAGATCGGCTTTGCGCTTTCCAACAAGATCCTCCAAGAGCTTCACCTGAGGCCCGATGAACGTGTCTCGTTGCTCATGCCCGCCGGCTCGGATGACGACGCCCTCTCTTTCCGGTCCGTTGCCACCACCTTCGCTCAGTCCTTCGTTCGGACCGAGCCGGTGTATGGAACCGTGCTCGAAACGGGGCGCGACGTTCACATCCACCGGGAGATGGAGGGGCATCCCTACTGCCTTTTGATCAGCGTGGTCAACGACTATCAGGGGCGTCCCGCGGCCCTGGTGGAGGTGGGGGTGGATCGCTGGGAAACCGTCCGCCAGGCCACACGATACAGGCAATGGATGATCGGGCTGGGGCTGGTGGGCATGGTGCTTTCCATCGGTGCCATCTACCTCATCAGCTTCCTTTTCACGCGGCCCATCGACCGGATGATCCAACTGGCAAGGGAGATCGGCGAGGGGCGAAAGGTTCGCCCCCTGGAAGTGAGACCATCGGGGGAGTTGGGAACCCTGGCCGACGCCCTGGACGACATGCTCCGGTCCCTGGAAATGTCCCGGGAGCAGATCAAGCTCTACGCCGCCACGCTGGAGGAGAAGGTTCAGGCCCGGACCCGGGAACTGAGGGAGTCGGAGGAGAAGTACCGGAGCCTGGTGGAGCGGGTGCCGCTGGTGGTCTACCGCGTGGATGTGCAGGGCCGCACGGTGTATGTGAACCACTTCGTGGAGGACCTCCTGGGCGTGGGCCCTTCCGAGGTTCTGGAGGATTCCTGGTTTTGGAAGGAGAAGGTGTGGCCGGAAGATCGGGAACGCATCTGGCCTCTCATGGACCGCTGCATGGAAGAGGGCCGGGAATACCGGGAAGAATACCGGGTCCGCCATCGCGACGGCCGGCCCGTCCATGTCCTGGACCATGCCATTCCCGTGCTGGGCGATGACGGCCGGGTTCAGATGGTGGACGGATTCCTGGTGGACGTGAGCGAACGCTACGAGCTGCAGCAGCAGATCATCCAGACGGAGGAGCTGAAGACGCTCAGTGAAATTTCCGCCCGGCTGGCCCACGAAATCCGGAATCCCATCGCCGTGGCGGGAGGCTTCGCCCGACGCCTTCTCACCCGCTTGCCGGAAGGGGACGCCAACCGGCGCAAGGCGGAGATCATCTTCCAGGAGATCGTCCGCCTGGAGGGGATTCTGGAAAAGGTGCTGGCCTACCTCAAGCCGGTGGAGGTCGCCCTCCAAAGGAGCGACATCAACGCCCTCATCGAGGAAGTCCTCGGGGAATTGCGCTCCGCCTTTTATCAGAAGGCGATACGAGCCAGTGCTTCACTCCAGCCGGATCTCCCCCAGCTCATGATCGACCCGGCGTGGATGAAAAAGTCCCTGGAAGTTCTGGTCACGGCCCTGGTCAGCTATTGTCCGGCCGAAGGCGGATCCCTGGAGGTCCACAGCCACGGTCTTCCCAACGCCGTGCTGGTGGAAATCAAGGCGTGCGGACTGCATGTGTCCGATGACGATATCGACCACTTCTTCTATCCGTTTACCAGCCGCCTGGACGAAACGCGCCAGCTGGACCTTCCCCTGGCCAAGATGATCATCCACAAGCACAGGGGGCTGGTCCGCCTGCAGCGGACGGGGGAAAAAGAACTGCTCCTGACCATCACGCTGCCCGTGTGTTGATGAAAAGGGGAACCGCGAATCAACGCGGGTAGACGTTAATGGATTCTCCGTGGAGGCTACAGCGGATCCTGTGAGCAGAACTTCCCCTGATGCAACCCGTGTTCTTCCATGTAGCGGTGGAGGGCCGCCAGATTCTTTTGCTTTTCCAGGGCCCAGGAGGGCGCCACCAGCTCATCCCGGTGCGGGTCTCCCGTGACCCGTTGCACGACCACGTGGGGCGGGAGTCGGGAAAGAAAGGCGGCACACGCCTCCACGTATTCTTCCCGGCTGAGGCAGTGGTATCTCCCCTGGGAGTACCATTCGTGGAGTCGGGTGCCTCGAACCACGTAGAGCAGGTGGATCTTCACCCCCTGGATGTCCCGGCGGGCCAGAAAGTCGGCCGTTTCCACCATGTCCTCCAGCGTCTCCCCCGGAAGCCCCAGGATGACGTGAACGCAGACGGAGAGCCCCCGGCTTCGGGTTCTTTCCACGGCGTCGCAAAACTGGGCCACGTTGTGGCCCCGCCCGATGAGATCCAAGGTTTTATCGTGGGCGGACTGAAGGCCGTATTCCAGCCAGACCAGATGGTGTCGGCTCAACTCCTGCAAGTGGTCCAGGACCGGATCGGGGACGCAGTCGGGACGGGTGCCGATGGTGAGTCCCACCACGTCGGGGTCCGACAGGGCCTGGCCGTAGAGGTCGCGGAGCTTGGGGAGAGGGCCGTAGGTGTTGGTGAAGGATTGGAAATAGGCGAGAAATTTCTTGGCCTTGTAGCGCGCGGCAAGATAAGATTTCGCGCTCCGGATCTGCTCGGCGATGGGGACGCCTCGGGCGGAGGCTCCCGTGCCGGATCCCCGGGCGTTGCAGTAGATGCATCCCCGGGTTCCCAGGGTGCCGTCGCGGTTGGGGCAGGTGAGTCCCGCGTCGATGGTGATCTTGTGCACCCGGCAGCCAAACAGGCCCCGGAGGTAGGAACTGTAGTCCCTGTAGGGTTTCTGCATGGATTCCATTTCCTTGTGAATCGTCATCACCCCGGCCGCCCCTTTCCGCCGGAACGACGGGGAGCGGTCCCGGGGCATTCTTATCGCATATCGAGGAACGAGCCAAGATGAGCGGACCCTATGATGTGATCGTGATCGGAGCGGGGCATGCGGGCTGCGAAGCGGCTCTGGCGGCCGCCCGCATGGGATGTGGGACCCTGCTCCTGAGCATCTATCTGGACACCGTGGCCCACATGCCCTGTTCTCCTTCCGTGGGAGGCATCGGCAAGGGACATCTGGTGAAGGAGATCGACGCTCTGGGCGGCATGATGGCCCGCATCACGGACCGGACCGCCATCCAGTTCCGCCGCCTGAACACCAAGAAGGGGCCCGCGGTTCGAGGCACCCGGACCCAGAACGACAAGGTTCGGTACCGAACCCTGATGAAGCACGTCTTGGAGCGGGAGGCGAACCTGGAGGTCAAACAGGCCCTGGTGGAACGCCTGGTGGTGGAAGGCGGCCGGGTGCGGGGCGTCGTGGATCAACTGGGGGTCTTCCACGAAGCCGCCGCCGTGGTGCTGGCCACCGGAACCTTCCTGCACGGCCTGATCCATATCGGCCGGACCCGAATCCCGGCCGGCCGGGCGGGGGAATTCCCCTCCATCGCCCTGGCCGACCAACTGCAGCAGCTCGGGTTCCAGCTGGGACGCATGAAGACCGGAACCCCGGCGCGGATTGCCCGGAGATCCATCGACTTTTCCCAATTCCAGAAACAGGAGGGCGACCCGGACCCCCGACCGTTTTCGCTCTTTACGGACCGCATCGAGCTTCCCCAGGTCTCGTGCTGGGTGGGGCGGACCCACCCGCGGACCCATGAGGTGGTTCGCCGCCACATCCACCTGTCCCCCCTCTATAACGGGACTATTCAGGGGGTATCGGCCCGCTACTGCCCGTCGCTGGAAGACAAGGTCATGAAGTTTCCTCACAAGGAGGAACACCAGATCATCCTGGAGCCCGAAGGGCTGGATACGGAAGAGATCTACGCCAGCGGGACGGGCAATTCCCTGCCCTACGAAATCCAAATGGAGCTGATCCATTCCATCCCGGGATTGGAAGAAGCCCAGGTGATGCGGCCGGCCTATGCCATTGAGTACGACTACGTTCAGCCCACCCAGCTCAAGCCCACCCTGGAGACCAAACGCGTGGAAGGGCTCTACCTGGCCGGGCAGATCAACGGAACGTCCGGCTACGAAGAAGCGGCCGCCCAGGGGCTCTGGGCGGGGATCAACGCGGCGCTGAAGGTCCAGGGAAGGCCCCCCTTCATCCTGGACCGCTCCGAGGCCTACATGGCCGTGATGGTGGACGATCTGGTGACCCGCGGAACCAACGAGCCCTACCGGATCTTCACCTCCAGGGCCGAATACCGGCTGCTCCTTCGGGAAGACAATGCCGACCTGCGTCTGCTGGAGAAGGGATTCGAATTGGGGCTCCATTCCCGGGACGCCTACAAGGAACTGAAGGAGAGGCGGGCCGCCATCCGCTCCGAACTGGAACGACTCAAGGCGACGCGCCTTCGCCCCGACGAGGCGGTCAACGCATATCTGGCGGGGCGAGGGTCCGCTCCCCTGGAAGAAACGGTCACGCTGGATCGCTTGCTCAAGCGGCCGGAGCTCACCTACGAGGACATCGCGCACCTGGCTCCGCCGCCGTCGCCCCTGTCCCACCGGGTGCGGGAGCAGGTGGAGATCGAGTGCAAGTACGAGGGCTACCTCCGCCGGCAGAGCCAGGAGGCGGAAAGGTTCAAGAACCTGGAAAGCACCAGGATTCCGGAGGAGTTTTCCTACGAGGAGGTGCCGGGGCTTTCCAACGAGGTGCGCCAGAAGCTCTCGGCCGTGCGCCCCGTGTCTTTGGGGCAGGCGTCCCGGATTCCGGGGATCACCCCGGCGGCGCTGTCCATTTTGTTAGTGTATCTGAAACGTTGGAGGGAAGGGGGGAGTCGGGTCCAATCTGAATGAACTATCATTCATTTTTTTCTTGGCTTTTCTTTTCCTCTTCGTGTATGTAGGGTGCTGCCCGTGGAAAAGCACCCGTCCCGGACGGGTTCCCAGCACGAGTTTTTTCCGCAGGATGCCCATTTTATGAGGTGGCCGGAAGCCCTCTCCACAGGAACATCGCTCTGGCCTGAGGTGAAAAGGGGAAAGGAGGACATGCCGTGAACATTGTAGTCTTGCTCAAGCAAACGCCCGACACGGAATCAGTCATTCGCATCGCCAACGACGGACAATCCATTGTGACGGACGATCTCAAGTGGATCATCAACCCGTACGATGAGTTTGCCGTGGAAGCGGCTCTGCGCCTCAAGGAAAAGCACGGCGGAACGGTCACCATCGTCAGTTGCGGCCCGCAGCGCGTGGTGGAATCCATCCGGACGGCCATGGCCATGGGGGCCGACAAGGGGGTGTTGATCGACGACCCGGCCCTGGAAGGGGCCGACAGCCTGGGTGTGGCCCGTGCGCTGGCGGCGGCGGTCAAGGAGCTGGAGCCGGAGATCGTGTTGTGCGGCTCCCGCGCCGTGGATTACGACCAGGCGCAGCGCGGCCCCATGGTGGCGGAATTGCTGGAATGGCCTCATCTGGGCCTGGCCATCTCCCTGGAATGTGATGGATCCACGGTGACCATCGAACGTCCCATCGAGGGCGGCAAGGTGACCCTGGAAGCCGACCTGCCGGCCCTGGTGACCATGGGCGGTTCCCATGCCGTCTGGAATCCCCGCTATGCTTCTCTTCCCGGCATCATGAAGGCCAAGAAGAAACCTCTGGAAGTGAAGACCCTGGCCGATCTGGGCCTGGATCCCGCGGAATGCGGCGCGGAAGCGGCCAAGATCCGCATTGTCTCCCTGGAAATGCCCCCGGAACGCCAAGCCGGCCGAATCATCGACGACGGGCTGGACACGGAGGGCAAGGCGGCGGAACTGGTCCGGGCCCTGCACGAGGAAGCCAAGGTCATCTAATCGCGTGCCCTTTGCGGATGGGATCCGAAGAAGCGCAAAGAACAAGGAGAGTTAGAAATGGCCGATTGCGTCTTTGTTGTTGCCGAATTCCGCGGCGGGGATTTCCGCCGAGTGTCCTATGAGGTGGCCAGCGAGGGCCGAAAGATCGCCGATGCCTTGGGAGTGAGCCTGTACGGCATCGCCGTGGGCTCGGGCGTGACCGAAAAGGCGGCCCAGCTGGGCTTCTACGGGGTGGACAAGGTCTTCGTGGCCGATGATCCGGCCCTGGAAAGCTACGTGGCGGAAACCTACGTGCCCGTCATCGCTTCCATCATTGAACAGGCCGATCCGGCGGCCGTGCTGCTGCCGGCTTCCGTGGACGGAAAGGACCTGAGCGCCCGCCTGGCGGCCCGCCTGGAAGCCGGCCTGGCGCAGGACTGCACGGAAGTGATGGTGGAAGACGGAGTTCTCAAGGCCAAGCGGCCCATCTTCGCCGGCAAGTGCCTGGCCTGGTGCGAATGGGCCGAAGGGGCGCTGCCCATGATTTCGTGCCGTCCCAATGTGATGGACTGCCGCGATGCGGACGCCACCCGGCAGGCCGAAGTGGAAACGGTGGCCGTGGAGATTCCCGAGGCCAGATCCCGGGCCACGGGCGTGGACCTGGATACGTCCGGCAAGGTGGAACTGACCGAGGCGGAAATCATCGTTTCCGGCGGCCGCGGCATGAAGGCGGCGGAAAATTTCGCTATTCTGGAGGAACTGGCCAAGGAACTGGGAGCGGCGGTGGGTGCGTCCCGCGCCGCGGTGGATGCCGGCTGGCGCCCCCATTCGGACCAGGTGGGCCAGACGGGCAAGGTGGTGAACCCCAACCTTTACATCGCCGTGGGCATTTCCGGGGCCATCCAGCACCTGGCCGGCATGGGATCTTCCAAGTACATCGTGGCCGTGAACAAGGATCCGGAAGCGCCCATCTTCACCAAGGCCGACTACGGCGTGGTGGAGGATCTCTTCAAGTTTGTCCCGGCCTTCACGGAAGAGGTCCGGAAGATGAAGAGCACCTGCTGAGCGCGGCTCAGCTGGTGAAGGCCGCCCTCGTTCCCGATGAGGAGCTTGTTTGAAAGCGGGTTTCCTTTAGCCGCTGGCAAGAGGTTTGTCTTTTTCCGGTTCCGCGGGGCATCCGCCCCGCGGAACCGGGTCTCTCGGGCCCAGGAACTCCATCACGGGAATCCGCGACACGTTTCATTTCCAAACGAGCAAGCTCCTGCTTCCGACAGATTTGAGCCTAAACTGAAGATTTTTTCTTCGTGTGTCTCTTACACCGCGTGATTGGCGGGCGGGGATAAACCCCACCCCTACCCAAGGGGTCCGTACCTTTTGGTAGGGGCGGGCTTTACGCCCGCCCCTCAGGACCTGTCCATGAGAAAGAACCGTGCTCTCGGGTTGTTGCGCGGCCAGCATGATTTTGAAACAACATTTGCAGGAGCCGCGCAAGCCGCGATGAGGGTGGGCGGCCGTTCAAGAGCCACGCGGTCACGCAAAGAAAATCGCGCCTTTCGGCGCTCCCACAAAAGGCCCTTGCGCCGCCCCACTCTTTGATCCATGTGGGATGGCGCAAGGGGCGCCATCTCTGTTAGGTTGAGAACACCGCGGATGCCTCCCAGCGATAACTGAAGTGCCGTCTCATCCCGCTCCCTCTCCCGCTCTCCCCGCCGGTGTTGCCCCATCCTTTTTCGCTTTACGTCGCTTTAAGTCTGGTTTTCTATAGGTCGAGGGGTTGCGTGGTTCGCAACGAGGAGAAGGTGACAGAATCAACGCCTATGGAGCATGGCAAAGGAGGGAAGGATGGATCGCCCGTGGTACCGCCACTATCACCCCAAGGTTCCCCGCCAACTGGACTACCCGGATAAACCGCTTCCGGTTCTCCTGGAACAGACCGTTGCCAAATACCCCGACAATGTGGCCACCTACTTCATGGGGGCCACCCTGACCTACAGGGCCCTCTGGGACCAGATCCTCCGCATGGCTTCCGCTCTGAGCGAGCTGGGCGTGAAAAAGGGGGACCGGGTGGGCATCATGCTTCCCAACTGCCCGCAGACGGTGGTGGCCTACTACGCCACCTTGCACCTGGGCGCCGTGGCGGTGATGACCAATCCCATGTACGTGGAACGGGAGATGGAGCACCAGTGGAACGACGCCGGAGCGGAGGTGGTGATCACCCTGGATCACCTCTACCCGAAGGTGGACAAGGCCGCGGCGGCCGCCCAGGTGCGCAAGATCGTGGTGACCAGCCTGAGGGAATGCCTGCCGTTCCCGCTCAAATGGCTCTATCCCCTCAAGGCCCGCAAGGACAAGCTCTTTACGGCGGTGCCCTACGACGACCGGCGGGTCTACAACTTCACCCGCCTCCTTCGGGCGAACGCCCCGTCCACCACCCCTTGCCCGGCCACCCTGGAAGATCTGGCCCTGCTGCAGTACACCGGGGGGACCACGGGGGTCTCCAAGGGCGTGATGCTGACCCATGCCAATATCCTGGCCAACGTGATCCAGATCTGCGGCTGGCTTCCCGACCTGCAGTGGGGGAAGGAACGCGTGCTGGGCATTCTGCCCTTCTTTCACGTGTTCGGGATGACGGTGGCCATGAACCAACCCCTCTACAGCGGGGCCACCCTCATTCTGTTGCCCCGCTTCGAAATCGAAAGCCTGCTCAAGACGCTCCACAAGACCAAGCCCACGCTGTTTCCCGGCGTTCCCACCATCTACGTGGCCATCGTGAACCACCCCAAGATCAAGGAATACGATCTGTCTTCCATCCGCTACTGTGTCACGGGATCGGCGCCCATGCCGGTGGAGATCCTCAAGAAATTTGAAGAGATCACGGGCGGGGTGATCATCGAGGGCTATGGTCTTTCGGAAGCGAGCCCGGTGACCCATGTGAATCCCATCGGCGGGCTGCGCAAGACGGGATCCATCGGCGTGCCGGTGCCCGATACGGACTGTCGCATCATCAGCCTGGAAGACGGCGTGAGCGAAGTGCCCGTGGGCGAAGTGGGGGAACTGACGGTCAAGGGACCCCAGGTCATGCCGGGCTACTGGAACATGCCTGAAGAGACGGCCCAGACGCTCAGGGATGGATGGCTCTATACGGGCGACATCGCCAAGATGGACGAGGACGGCTTCGTCTTTATCGTGGACCGCAAGAAGGACATGATCATCGCGGGCGGCTACAACATCTATCCCCGGGAGATCGACGAGGTGCTCTACGCCCATCCCAAGGTCCTTGATGCGGTCACCGTGGGGGTTCCCGATCCGTACCGCGGGGAGACGGTGAAGGCGTTCGTGGTGCCCAAACCGGGCGAGACGCTGACCCCGGAGGAGATCATCGCGTTTTGCAAGTCGAAGCTGGCCGCCTACAAGGTTCCCAAGGCGGTGGAGATTCGCGAGTCTCTTCCCAAGACCATGGTGGGCAAGATCTTGCGAAAGGAACTGCGCGAAGAGGAGCTGAAAAAGTACCAGCAGGCCAAGACTTCGTCCTGACGGCGTGGGACTTTTCCGCGGGCTTTCTAATCGTTCTCGATCCGCGCTATAATAAGAATGCAAGTCCATGACACCCCTTTTCTCGGGCGAGAGAAGGGGTGACAATTTTTGGACGCCCGGAAAAACGGGTGGCCGGCAGCACAAGCCAGAGACGAGGTGGCACGGATGGGACACAAGGATTATTACCGCATCCTCGGGGTCCCTCGGAGCGCCTCCGGTGAGGACATCCGGCGGGCCTATCGTCGGCTTGCCCGCGAGCACCATCCGGACAGGAACGAGGGAAGCCCGGAATCGGAAGAACGACTGAAGGAAATCAACGAAGCCTACCGGGTGCTGGGAGATCCGGACCGCAAGAAGGACTACGACCGGTCCGTGGGCCGCAGCGTTCCCATTCGCGTGGAAAGGGCGGGGGATGTTCCTTCCCGTGGAGCGGATCGGGAAGGGGTGGTCCGTCGGAACGTCGACCCGTTTGACATCCTTTTCGAGATGCTGGCTGGGCGCTCCGCCGGCAGGGAGGAGGGGAACCGTCCGTGGGAGATTTCCCTTGGAAGAACCGTAGCGGGAAAACGTTCGGCGGGCAGGAAGGGCCCGCCTGTTGTGGTTGAATTGCCCCTGACGGAACGGGAAAGGCGGGACGGAGCGGAAAAGGAGATTCGGTACCGAAAAGGCGGGCGTATGGAAAGCATCCTGGTGAGGATCCCTCCGGGCCTTCCGGTGGGCGGAACCCTACGGATGGCCGGCCGGGGCGAAGACGCCCCTTGGGGCGGCCCGCCGGGGGACCTGGTCCTGGTCATTGGCGATGCGGAATCCGTTGCTGAGGGGGCCCCGTGAGCGAAGAAGTCCGGGTTCTCTACCAGGCGGCCGAAGACCTTTTCGGCCTCTTGAACAGGGGTTATCCCAGATCCTCGGCGATCACCTGGGTGGGAAACCGCTACGATCTGCCCCGGGCCGGCCGTGAACTCCTTGGTCGGGGCGTCTTTTCCCAGGAAGCCGCGCTTCGGCGCCGGGCCAAGAAGGCCCGGGGCGCCGCATGGAGAAGCCGCCGGCTGGCGGTCGACGGCCACAACGTCCACATTACCGTGGAAAGCGCCCTGCTGGGCCGACCTCTTGTGGCGGCCAACGACGGGGCCCTGCGCGATATCGCCGCGGTGTCCGCGCGTTTTCGCCCCGGGCCTGCGACGCAAAGGGTCGTGGAGGTCATCTGCCGAACCCTGCGGGAGTTCCCGCCCCGCGAGATCGCTTTCTATTTCGATTCCCCCATGAGCCGCAGCGGCGAATTGGCCGGCATGTACGAAAGGCGACTCCAGGAGATGGGCTTGAACGGCTCGGCGCGGGCGGTGCCCGTACCGGAAAGGCACCTTTGTGGCCGGGATTGCGTGGCGGCATCCAGCGACCGCGCCGTCCTCGACGGTTGCGAGGCCTGGTTGGACCTGGGACGATGGGTGATCGACTACCATGGCCTCGCCTCGCCCGCCTTCGACTTTTCCCACCTGATCCACGGCCGCCACGGTCCTTTCTTGCCTCCGCCCTGAGCCTATGGTAGGGAGTCCCCTACCAAGGCGGAAAACCTTATTCGACGAATAATAAACAAGTTTTGCTGTCGCGAATCCGTGTGAAAGGATGTTGCCTCCATGGCCGTTATCGCTCCATTTCGCGCGCTGCGCTACAACACCCGGCTCATTGCGGACCTGGGACAGGTGGTCATCCCGCCCTACGACGTGATCGGCGTCGAGGAACAGAAGCGCTTTCACCAGAAGCATCCCTTCAACATGATTCGGCTCGATTTGGGGGAGACCCTTCCCGGGGACGACGACCGGGAAAATGCCCATTCCCGGGCCGCCGCCTACCTGAAGGAATGGCTGGCCCAGGGGGTGTTGATCCGGGAAGCCGAGCCGTGCATCTATCCCCACGAACTCGATTACGAGGTCTCGGGAGAGCGGAGAACCCGGAAGGGTTTTTTCGCCCTTCTGAGGCTGGAGGAGTTGTGCGGCGGCTGCGTCCGACCCCACGAGAAGACCTTCCAGGGGGTGAAGGACGAACGCTTGCGGCTTATGAAGGCCTGCAGCGCCCAGTTGAGTCCCATCTTTGCCCTTTACGCCGATCCGGAGGGGAATCTGGATGAGATCACGGGCTCCGAGGCCCACCGCCTTCCGTGCGCCTCCTTTTCGGATCACAACGGCATGACCCATCGGTTCTTCCGGATCTCGTACGGCGACCAGATCCGCCGTGTGAGGGATTTTTTGGCGGACAAGGACATCTTCATCGCCGACGGACATCATCGCTACGAAACCGCCTTGGCCTATAGGGACTGGATGCGGGCCCGTCACCCGGAGGCCCCTCCCGATGCGTCCTTCCATTATGTACTGGTCTACCTCTCCTCCATGGACGACCCGGGGCTGACCATCCTGCCCACCCATCGGCTTCTTCCCCAGGTGGACCCGGCGCTGGGAACGCGCCTGCTGGACAACCCGGCTCCCTATTTCCGGGTGGAGGCCTTCGATGGAACCGATGCGGGCGTGGAGCGCTGGCGCGGAGCCTTGGAGGATGCGGGCGCGCGACGGGAAACGGCCGTGGGCCTGGCCATACGCGGCCACGATCGCTTGTATCTCCTGCGCGGAAGCAAACAGGCGCTCCGGGATTTCCTGGCTCGGAAGGGATTTCCGGAGGTGCTTTGGGATCTGGACGTGATGGCGGTGGATCATGTCCTCCTTCGGGGCCTTCTGGGTCTGGACGAAGGATACCTGCACGATGCCGGTAACATCCGCTTCAGCCACGATGTGCAGGCAGCCCTGCAGGACGTGGCGGACGGCCGGGTGGCCCTGGCCTTCTTCCTCAATCCCACCCGCATCGACCAGGTCCGGGATGTGGCGAGTTCGGGAAACACCATGCCCCACAAAGCCACCTATTTCCACCCCAAGGTGGTGAGCGGTCTGCTGATTCATCCCATCGACCCCGGCGAGGCCGTGGGGTGAGGTGCCATGGAACCGGACAAGGGATGGACCCGGGACAGCCTGTTCGACGGACGGCTGGTGCTGTGCCAGCCCCGGGAGGGCTACCGCTTTTCCATCGACGCCGTCCTCCTGGCGGGGCTGACTTCCGCACAGCCGCAGGAACGGGTTCTCGACCTGGGAACCGGCTGCGGCGTGGTGCTGCTCATCCTGGCGGTTCAGGGAAAGGGGGGCGCCTGGGAGGGCGTGGAAGTGCAGTCGGATCTGGCAAACCTTGCCCGGGCGAACGTGGAGATCAACGGCCTAAAAGGGAAAGTGGTGGTCCACACCATGGATGTGCGTCACGTGCCGACCGCGCTCCGCGAGGGAACCTTCGATCTGGTGGTATCCAATCCCCCCTACCGGAGGGCGCGTTCCGGGCGCGTCAACCCGAACCGCCAAAAGGCGGTCGCCCGACATGAAGTGCTGGGAAAACTGGACGATTTCTGCCGCGGGGCTTCTCATGCGCTGCGGGACGGAGGCCGCCTGGCGATCATCTACCCGGCCGCGCGGCTGGATGATCTGGTGGCGGCCGTGGTCCGGCACGGTTTTCGCCCGAAGAAACTCACCATGATCCATTCCTGCGAGGGGGAACCGGCGCGCCTCGTCCACATGGAGTGCCGGAAGGGGGGCGGGCCGGAAGTGCTCGTGACGCCCCCGTTCTACATCTACGATTCGAAGGGCGGCTACACGGAGCAGATGGAGCGTCTGTACCGGTGGCCGCTGCAAGAGGAAACGGGTTTGAACCCCCAAGAGAAAAAGGAGCGCGTCTATGGACTTGGGACTCAAGGGTAAGGTGGCGTTTGTGGCCGGGGCCAGCCAGGGTCTGGGGAAGGCCGTTGCCATGGAACTGTGCCGGGAAGGCGCCCGGGTGGCCATCTGCGGCCTGGACGATCCGGAGCTGCCCAAGGCGGTGGAGGAGATCCGCAAGGCCACGGGAGCCGAGGTCATCGGAGTTCCGGCGGACGTGACCGACGCCGATCAGGCCAAGGGGTTTATCCGCAAGGGCCTGGAACACTTCGGCACGGTGGACATCCTGGTGAACAACGCCGGCGGGCCGCCCTCGCGCACCTTCCTGGAGGTGGATGACGACATGTGGTATTTCGGCATCCGGTTGAACCTCATGAGCACCATCCTGATGACCCGCGAAGCGGTGCCCGTCATGATGGAAAAGAAATGGGGGCGGATCATCAACATGACCTCCATCTCCGTCAAGCAGCCCATCGACGGCCTGATTCTTTCCAACACGGTGCGTTCCGGCGTGGTGGGGCTGGCCAAGACGCTTTCCAACGAACTGGCGCCCTACAACATCACGGTGAACAATGTCTGCCCCGGCTACACCCTGACGGAGCGGGTGCGGAGCCTGGCCGTGGTCACGGCCGAGAAGGAAGGAACCACGCCCGAGGAGATCATCGCCCGCTGGCAGTCCACGATTCCCATGGGGCGTCTGGGGACCCCCGAAGAATTCGCCGCCCTGGTCACCTTCCTGGCGTCCGAAAGGGCGGGTTACATCACGGGAGCCAGCATCCAGATAGACGGCGGCTGGTACAAGGGCGTCATGTGAAAGGACGGTCGATTATGAAGTCAAGACGAGCCAGGATCCGTTCCGTGGGGCGATTCCTTCCGGAACGGAGGCTGACAAACCAGGATTTGGAAAAGATGGTGGACACGTCCGACGAATGGATCATGACCCGAACCGGGATCCGGGAACGGCGCATCCTGGATCCGGGGCTGGGCTGTTCCCACATGGCCATCCGGGCCGCGAGGGAATGCCTGGAGCGGGCCGGGGTCGAAGCCTCGGAAGTGGACGCCATCATCGTCGGGACGGTGACTCCGGACATGTTCTTCCCGTCCACCGCCTGCCTGGTGCAAAAGGGCATCGGTGCGGACAAGGCCTGGGGATTCGATCTGTCCGCAGGGTGCTCCGGATTCGTCTTTTCGCTCACCACCGGAGCGCAGATGATCGAATCCGGGCGCTATGACAAGGTGCTGGTGATCGGCGCGGACGTGATGAGCAGCATCATCGACTACACGGACCGGAACACGTGCGTGCTGTTCGGAGACGCCGCGGGGGCCGTGCTCCTGGAGCCCTGCGAAGAGGAGGGGTACGGGGTTCTGGACTTCATCCAGCGGGTGGACGGTGCCGGCGAGCCCTACCTGCACATGAAGGCGGGAGGGAGCCGCAAGCCGGCCAGTCACGAGACGGTGGAGGCCCGGGAGCACTACGTCTATCAGGAGGGCAAACGCGTCTTCAAGTTCGCCGTGACGGAAATGGCCGATGTTTCCGTGAAGATCTTGGAAAGAAACGGCCTGGAGGGAAAGGACGTGAAGCTTTTCATCCCCCACCAGGCGAACCTTCGGATCATCGAGGCCTGCGCTCAACGCATGGGACTGGAGATGGACCGGGTGGTGGTCAATATCGACCGCTACGCCAATACCACCGGTGCCACCATTCCGCTGTGCCTCTATGAGGCGGTGGTGGAAAAAGACGCCCTGGAAAAGGGCGATTACCTGGTCATGTCGGCCTTCGGAGCGGGATTCACCTGGGGGAGCGTGCTGGTGCGCTGGGTCTGACGATTGTATTGCGATGCGGGAACAGCGCCTCCTTGAGGAAGGCCGGGACGGCGCTCGACAAGGCAAGAAGTGGGGAATCAGGGGAACTGTAGGGGCGAAAGATTTTTCGCCCCTACAGTTCATGTGACCCTCAGGGTGCCATGGCGGTGTTCGAGGGCTTTTGATTGAGGTATCCGGCACGGAGAGCCGGGGCCAGGGGCCCAGCGCGAATGGTTCAAAGACCCGCCCGCTCCAGGAGCTGTTCCCAGCGCCGATCCACCCACTCTTGGAAGGCCTCCACCTGCTCCGGTGTCATCTTCTTGAACCGGGCCTGTCCCTCCAGGTACTCACTCACCGGCCGTTTTCTGCCCGTCTTGGCCATGTTCAGGCTCTTTCCCGTCAGCCGGAATTGGCCGTCTTCCACCTCGTACAGAACCACCACGGCCGTTTCCACCGCCAGTCGCCCCATCTTCACCGTGTGGCGTGTGGGAAATCCCCACCCGGCCGGGCAGGGCACCGCCAGATGGATGAATCGGGTGCCGCGGATGTCCTTGGCCTTCACGAACTTGTTGTAAAGATCCGCCGGGTACGAAGAGCACGTGGTGGCCAGATAGGCCGGATGGTGCGCCTCCATGATCTGGATGAAATCCTTTTTGGGCTGTTCCTTGGGCCGCACCGGCGTGGTGGTGGTGACGGCGCCGGCCGGGGTGGCGCTGGATCGCTGGACCCCGGTGTTCATGTAGGCCTCGTTGTCGTAGCAGACGTAGATGAAGTTGGTCTGCCGCTCGGCGGCGCCGCTGAGAGCCTGGATGCCCATGTCGAACGTGCCCCCGTCGCCGGCCATGGCGAGAACGGTGTAGTCTTCCCGGCCGGTGACCTTGAGGCCCGCCACGAGCCCGGAAGCGGAAGCGGCCGTGCTGCCGAAGGTGTTGTTCACGGAATTGATGGCCACCGGCGTCTTGGGATACATGCCATGCAAGATGGTCAGGCAGCACGCCGGCAGGGTGACCACGGTCTTGGGGCCAAGCGCCTTCAGGATGTGGCGGTAGGCGATGGGCAGGCCGCAGCCGGCGCAAGTCCTGGTTCCGGGAAGGATGTATTCTCTATCGGGAAGGTCCATGATTGCCGTTGCCATGCGTCCATCCTTTTAAAATTTCGGCGGGTGCGACTTCTTTACACCTGAATAGGTGCCTTCTTTCTTAAGCCATCCCCTTGTTGGTTGTCGCCGGATCCGGAACAGCGCGGCCGGTCTTTCCGGGACCGTTCCGTCAGATCTCGTTGGAAAGCCAGATGGGGCTTTCGGGAACCTCTTCGGGGCCCGAAAAGGACAAGGCCCTGCGGGCCGCTTCGCACACGTCCGCGGGTTTCACGTCCTTGCCTCCCAGGCCGAGGATGAAGTTGACCGCCAGGGGCCGGGTCCCGTTGAGTCCGTAGAGGGCGGCCTTGACTTCCGAGGCCAGAGCTCCTTCGTGGCCGTAGCTTACGGCCTTTTCCAGAACCGCCATGGTCTGCACGCCGGCCAGCGCCTCCCTCAGGGCCCTCCTGGGAAACGGGCGAAAGATCCGGATGCCAACGACCCCGGCGGCAATGCCTTCCTCGCGGAGCATGTCCACGGCTTCCGTGGCTTCGCTGGCGAGAGATCCCATGGTGACGAAGACCAGCCGGGCATCTTCCGTTCGGTACCGGTAGAGGGGATCATCGTAGCTCCGCCCGAAGTGCTCCCCGAAGATCCGGCCCTCTTCCAGGAGGACGTCCAAAGCGGATTCCAGGGTCTCCTGGAGCCGTCGCCTGAAGCCCATGTACCCGGGGCAGGGTCGGCCGTCCGCTCCCGGCAGCGGGTCTGTGAGCACCACCGGGTTGATGTTCACGGGATTTTCGGGATCCAGAAGATAGGGGGGCTCAAACGGCGGGAGATAGGCGTCCACCTTCTCCTGGTCGGGGATCTCCACGGGCATCATGGTGTGGGACAACCGAAAGCCGTCGAAACAGACCATGACCGGCACCAGGACGCGTTCGGCCACCTTGTAGGCCAGGATGATCTGGTCCAGGACCTCCTGGTTGTTCATGCAATAAAGCTGGATCCAGCCCGTATCGCGCTGGCTGATGGTGTCCTGCATGTCGTTCAGGATGGTCCAGGGGGCCCCCAGGCCACGGTTGGTCACGGGCATCACGATGGGCACCCGGGCTCCGGCCGCCCAGTGGAGCTGTTCATGCATGTAGGCCAGCCCGTTGGCCGCCGTGGCCGTAAAGGCGCGGGCCCCCACCAGGGAGGCCGAGATGCACACACCCATGGCGCTGTGCTCGCTTTCCACCCGTACGAACTCGGCGTCCAGCTCGCCCCGTTCCACGTATTCCGAAAGCACTTCCGGAATCTTGGACTGGGGGGTGATGGGATAGGCCGCCACCACCTGGACCCGACACATCTTCGCGGCCAGGGCCGCCGTCTCGTTGCCTGTCAAGATCTTCGTCCGTGCCACGATGCCCGCTGTCCTTTCCGTTTCCGTGAGGCGTAAAACCTTGTTTGAAATGGACAAACCGCTGCCGAGGAAGCGTTTTACTCACATATCGACGAAGGCCTCTGAAGTCAATGGATTTGGGCGTTCCATCGGGGATGGATGGCGGGGGAGGGAAGCTTGAAGGCAAAAAAAAAAGTGAGAGCTTCCTCGCGGTGGGTTCCAGGAGGGGGGCTCTCACCTTGTGGCGCGTCGACCAAAAGCGAAATATGTCGCTATTTGCGCTTCGTGGCTCGCTTGGATGCCTTCAGCGGGTTGATCTTCGCCTGAGCGGTTGTGACCGGAGCCTTCACATGCGTTGCGAAGTTACAGTGCCCCGTTTTCCACTTGATGCTCGGATTGGGATAGCTCATGCAAAAGCGACCTGCGGGAAACTCCACGATCCGCGCGCAACCTTCGCACTGCTCCACCACCTGGTGGCACTGACCCCCATTGTACCCACATCCGGACTTCGTCATGAAGGCGCAGTCGGCACCCGCCTTCAGCGTTTGGCAAACCATGATGACCACCTCCCATTTCTTTCTAGGTTCTCCAGTGAAAATCGCGGTAATACTACTCACGAAAAAGCCCATGTCAAGCGGTTTAAAACCTTGTTCGACGAAAAAAACCTCGTAAAGAGACTAAAGTTTTCCGGGATTTTGGCGATTCTCTTAAAGGGAGTTGCAACACCCCGAGCGGTGATGATCCCATTTGCCCTCAAAACGGATGTTCTATGGCGACCATGAAGGAAACGGCGAGGGAGCGCACCACGTCTTTGCGCAACAAGATCGGACAGTTGCTGGTGGATGGCGGTCTCATTCGGCCGGAGGATCTGGAATCGGCCCTCCAGGAGCAGAGCCGCAACGGCGAACGGCTGGGGGCCATTTTGATCCGGCAGGGTCTGATCGATGAAAGGATCCTTGCGGAATTTCTGGCCAAGCAATTCCGGGTTCCGGTGGTCAATCCCGCCGCGAAGCACATCCCCAAGAAGGTCCTGGAGCTGGTTCCTCCCCAGGTGATCCACAAGTACCAGGTGGTGCCGCTGGGGTTGGTGGGCAACACCCTCCACCTGGCCACTTCCGATCCCGGAAATCTTTTCGTGATCGATGACGTTCGCTTCATCACCCAGAAAAACGTCCGGGTGCATGTGGCGCCGGAAGGTCTGATCCGGCAGACCATCGAGCATCTCAACGCCGGCTCCCAGGAAAGCCTGGAAGAAGTCATGGGCATGATCCGGGAGGAGGCCGACGATGTGGATCTGGGTGAATCCTCGGATGAAATCGACCTGGGCAACCTGGAAAATGCCGCCGGGGAGGCCCCGGTGGTCAAATTGGTCAACCTGATCCTCCTGGACGCCATCCGCAAGAAGGCCAGCGACATTCATGTGGAATGTTACGAGAAAAAGATGCGGGTGCGCTACCGCATCGACGGGGTGCTCTACGAGGTGATGCACCCGCCTTTTCAGCTGCGAAACGCCATTATTTCCAGGCTCAAGATCATGAGCCGCCTGGATATCGCTGAAAGACGCCTTCCCCAGGACGGGCGCATCAAGCTGAAGGCCAAGGGCGGAGAGATGGAGTTTCGTGTTTCCGTCCTGCCCACCCTTTTCGGCGAGAAGGTGGTGCTGCGTCTTCTGGACAAGTCCAACCTCCAGCTGGACATGACCAAGCTGGGTTTCGAGCCCAAGCAATTGGACGCCTTCCGGGAGGCCATCTACCGGCCTTACGGCATGGTGCTGGTCACCGGGCCCACGGGAAGCGGCAAAACCACCACCCTCTACAGCGCGCTCTCGGAACTGAACAAGATCAGCCACAACATCTCCACGGCGGAAGACCCCGTGGAGTTCAGCCTTCCGGGCATCAACCAGGTGCAGGTCCACGAAGCCATCGGCCTCAACTTCGCCGCGGCGCTCCGCTCGTTCCTGCGCCAGGATCCGGACATCATCATGGTGGGCGAGATCCGCGATTTCGAAACGGCGGAGGTGGCCATCAAGGCCGCTCTCACGGGCCATTTGGTGCTGAGCACCCTGCACACCAACGACGCCCCCAGCACGGTCAACAGGCTGCTCAACATGGGCGTGGAACCGTTCCTGGTGGCTTCCGCCGTCAACCTGGTCCTGGCCCAGCGCCTGGCCCGAAAGGTGTGTCCGGAGTGCAAAGTGGAGGAGGAAATCCCGCCGGAGGCCCTCCTGGAGCTGGGAGTGAATGAAGAGGACGTGGGAACCTTCAAATGCTACCGGGGGCGGGGCTGCATGGCCTGCAGCAACACGGGCTACCGGGGCCGAATCGCCCTCTACGAGGTGATGACCATGACCGATGCCATCCGGGAGCTGGTTCTCGTGGGAGCGTCCGCGTCGGAGATCAAGGCGGAAGCCATGCGGGAGGGGATGCTGACCCTGCGCCAGAGCGGCATCAACAAACTCAAGGAAGGCATCACCTCCGTGGAAGAGGTCATTCGCGCAACCGTCAAGGACTAGGGAGAAGGTCATGCCCGAATTCATCTGGAAAGGTGTCAACCGAAAAGGGCTGAAGGTGAAGGGGGAGCTGGAGGCGGACAACATCACCATCGCCCGCCAGATCCTGGAACGCCAAGGGGTCACTCTCAAATCCCTCAAGCCGAAGCCCAAGGACCTGCTGGAATACATCCCGGCGCTGCAGGAAAAGGTCAAGGAAAAGGATCTGGTCCTCTTCACCCGCCAATTTTCCACCATGATCGATGCCGGTCTTCCCATCATTCAATGTCTGGAGATCCTGCGGGACCAGACGGAAAACAAGGCCTTCCGGAAGGTTTTGAAAGAAATCAAAAAGGATGTGGAGGAGGGGGCCACCTTCTCGGAGTCCTTAAGGAAACACCCCAAGGTTTTCGACCAGCTGTTCGTCAACCTGGTGGCCGCCGGCGAAGCGGGCGGCATCCTGGACGTGACGCTGACCCGCCTGGCCGCCTACTTGGAAAAGGTCGCGGCCCTGAAAAAGAAGGTCAAGGGGGCCATGACCTATCCGGCCATCGTCGTCTCCATTGCCGTCATCGTCATCGCCGTCATCCTTATTTACGTCATACCCGTCTTCGCCGGTCTGTTCCGGGATGCCGGTGCGGCGCTTCCGACCATGACCCAGGTGGTCATCAACATGAGCGACTTTACGAAGAACTATTTCCACTGGATGATCCTCGGCGGAATCCTCTTGGCCGTCCTTTTCTCCCGATTCCGAAAGACCAAAAGGGGTCGGGACCTCACGGATCGCCTGGCGCTCCGGATTCCCGTCTTCGGCCTTTTGCTGAAAAAGGTGGCTCTGGCCCGTGTCACGCGAACCCTCGGAACCATGCTGGGTAGCGGTGTGCCCATCCTGGAGAGCATGGAGCTGGTGGCGGCCACGGCGGGCAACACGGTCATCGAGCGGGCCATCCGGGACGCCCAGAAGGCGGTGTCGGAAGGAAAGACCCTGGCAGAACCCCTGCAGGATTCCGGCATCTTCCCGCCCATGGTGATCCACATGGTGTCCGTGGGCGAGGCCACCGGAGCCCTGGACGCCATGCTGGCCAAGGTGGCGGACTTCTACGACGAGGAAGTGGATGCCACCGTGGAGGCCCTCACGTCCCTTCTGGAACCCATGCTCATCGTCTTTTTGGGCGTGACCATCGGCGGGTTGCTGGTGGCCATGTACATGCCCATCTTCCAACTGGCCGACGTGGTGTCCCGGGGGTCCTGAGCGCGGTCGGTCCCGTTTCCCGACGATCACGGCACTCCATCCGCCGCCGCAGGCACCATGAAAAAGAGGATCTTCCGGAAACAGGGAACAAGGCAGGGGTGAGAAATCTTTCGCCCTGCAGATCCCGTTTCTTGGATGGGTCATGTCTCATACAGGCTGGAAATTTTCTGAGCAGCCAGGGGGGCACCACAGGATCCATGACAAAGAATTCTTCCCAGGCCGGAGAACCTTCCGACGAAGTCCGGGAAAACGGGATCTTTCGTAAGGTCCAGGCGCACCTGGTCTTTCGTCTCCTGGCTGCGGTGTTCTTCCTTGTGGTCACCTTCCTTTTCCAGTTTCGTCTTCGGGGAAACCTGCTGGCGCCGCCCCTCACCCCCCTCTACCTCTTTTCAGCGATCCTCTTCCTGGTGACCGTCGTGGCGGCCGGGATCCTCCGGTTCATCAGGGCCGTGCGGCTCTTCGCCGCCGGACAGTTCCTCATCGATATCCTCGCCGTGACGATCCTGATCTTCCTTTCCGGGGGAGTAGAAAGCCCGTTCGGTTTCCTCTACATCCCCATCATCATCGCTGCCGCCGTCTTCTTCTACCAGCGGGGGGCCTTTCTGGCGGCGGCCGCCTCCAGCATGGCCTACGGGGCGCTTCTGGACCTCCAGTACTTCGGCTGGATCCGCCCGCTTCATTTCCTTCCGGGAGGTTCAGTCCCCAGGGGCAGCGATCACTACTTCTACATCCTCATTGTTTCCATGGCGGCCTTCTTTCTGGTCGCCTTCTTGAGCGGACACCTGGCGTCCCAGTTCCGCCGATCCCTCCAAGAGGCCCGAGCGAGCAAAGAGGAGCTGGAATGGGTGGAAGACTCCTACCGGAACATGGTGGAGCGCATGGGGGCCGGGCTGCTGATCCTGGATGAGGGCGGCCTGGTGCAATTTGCCAACCCGACGGCCCACCTGCTCCTGGAAGCGGACCCCGGAGCCTTGGTCGGAAGGCCCCTCGAGCGGGTGGAGCCGCGCCTGCACGAGATTGTCCAGCGAGGACCCATGTCCAGCGCCGAGACTCGGGGGCGGACAACGGAAATGCCGCTCCCGCAGGAAGTGACGGTGCGCGACTCCGGCACCATCCGGCGCTCGCTTCTGGTGAGCCTCACCCGGTTCAAAGAAAAGCCCGAAACAGCACCCGGTGACAGAAGGATCGTGCTCCTCATGGACCAGACCCGCCTCAAAGCCATGGAAGAGCACGTTCGGCGCCTGGAACAACTGGCCTTTGCCGGAAAAATGGCCGGAGAGATCATCCACGAAATCAAGAACCCGCTGGCGGCGATAAGCGGCGTGGTGCAGATCCTGGAAAACGACGGGCCGGCGGACGAGTCGGCCCGGAGACTCAACCGGATTCTTCAAAGGGAAGTGGAGCGAATCAACAACCTCCTGACCCGTTACCTCTGGCTTGCCCGCGAGACCGGCGACGGTGGAGCCCCTCAGCCGGTTCTCCTTCGCGAGGCCGTCCAACAGGCCGTGGAAGCCTTGCAAGATTCCAAGCACCTGGGCGCTTCCCACCAGATCCACACGGAAGTGGATCCGGGAGCCGTCGCCAAGATGCCGCCCCGCCACCTGCACCAGATCCTGTGGCACCTGCTGGCCAACGCCGCCGAAGCCCTGCCTCAGGGAGGACGCATTGGGATTCGGGCTTTCCCGGAGACCGCCACCGACGGCCGGCGGATCGTGGTGAACGTCTCGGACACCGGACCCGGAATCGATCCGGCCCATCGCTCCCGCATCTTTGAGCCCCATTTTACGACCAAGGACGGCCACATGGGGCTGGGCCTGAGCATCGTCTACCGGTTGGTGGAGGAGGCGGGAGGTCGCATCCGCTTGGATTCCGATCCCGACTTTTCCACCTCCTTCACCCTGATTCTGCCCGCCTTCTGAGTTTTCCCTCTTGCCAACGGGGTCCCACATGATTATATAGCACTCGTCTTGCGTGAGTGCTAATAGGGGTGCGCATGTTTTCCACCGTTGCGCAACAATCCAATCGAAGAAAGGAGTCGAATCCATGAAACTCAAGCCCCTCAATGATCGTGTTGTGGTCAAGCGTCTGGAAGAGGAAGAACGGACCGCCGGCGGCATCATCATTCCCGACACGGCCAAGGAAAAGCCCATCCAGGGTGAAATCATCGCCGTCGGAAGCGGAAAACTCATGGAAGACGGCAGCCGCCGCCCGCTGGACGTGAAGGAAGGCGACCGGGTGTTGTTCAGCAAGTACGCCGGAACGGACGTGAAGGTGGAAGGCGAAGAGCTCCTCATCATGCGCGAAGACGACATCCTGGCCATTATCGAAAAGTAAACCGGTCCGAGCCAATCATCCAACCCTGAAGGAGGTTGTACCCCATGGCAAAGCAGCTGATCTACGACGTGAAGGCGCGCGAAGCCCTGTTGAAGGGCGTCAACACCCTGGCCGACGCGGTCAAGGTGACCCTGGGTCCCAAGGGTCGCAACGTGGTCATCGAAAAGGCCTTCGGCGGCCCCACCGTGACCAAGGACGGCGTGACGGTGGCCAAGGAAATCGAAGTGGAAGACAAGTTCGAAAACATGGGCGCCCAGATGGTCAAGGAAGTGGCCAGCAAGACCAGCGACGTGGCCGGCGACGGCACCACCACGGCCACCATCCTGGCCCAGTCCATCTACTATGAGGGCTCCAAGCTGGTCACCGCCGGTGCCAACCCCATGGCCCTGAAGCGCGGCATCGAAAAGGCCGTGAAGGTGGTGGTGGACGAGCTCAAGAAGATCAGCAAGCCCACCAAGGACCAGAAGGAAATCGCCCAGGTCGGCACCATCTCCGCCAACAACGATGCCACCATCGGCAACATCATCGCCGAAGCCATGAACAAGGTGGGCAAGGAAGGTGTCATCACGGTGGAAGAGGCCAAGGGCATGGAGACCACCCTGGAAGTGGTGGAAGGCATGCAGTTCGACCGCGGCTACATCTCCCCCTACTTCGTCACCGACCCGGAAAAGATGGAAGTGGTCCTCAATGAACCCCTGATCCTGGTGCACGAAAAGAAGATCAGCGGCATGAAGGACCTTCTGCCCGTTCTGGAGCAGGTGGCCCGCATGAACCGTCCGCTCCTCATCATCGCCGAGGACGTGGAAGGCGAGGCCCTGGCCACCCTGGTGGTGAACAAGCTCCGCGGCACCCTGCAGGTGTGCGCCGTGAAGGCCCCCGGTTTCGGTGACCGCCGCAAGGCCATGCTGGAAGACATCGCCATCCTCACCGGCGGCCAGGTGATCAGCGAGGAAAAGGGCATCAAGCTGGAGAGCGTGAGCATCAACGATCTGGGCAGCGCCAAGACGGTGCGCGTGGACAAGGACAACACCACCATCGTGGACGGCGCCGGCGACCGCAAGGCCCTGGAAGGCCGTGTGCGCCAGATCCGCACGCAGATTGAAGAGACCACCAGCGACTACGACCGCGAAAAACTCCAGGAACGCCTGGCCAAGCTGGTGGGCGGCGTGGCCGTCATCAGCGTGGGTGCCGCCACGGAAACCGAGATGAAGGAAAAGAAGGCCCGCGTGGAAGATGCTCTCAACGCCACCCGCGCCGCCGTGGAAGAGGGCATCGTGCCGGGCGGCGGAGTGGCCTACCTGCGTTGCCTGAAGGCCCTTGAGGACCTGAAGCTGGAAGGCGAGGAACAGCACGGCGTGAACATCATCCGCCGCGCCCTGGAAGAACCGGCCCGCCAGATCGCCAACAACGCCGGCGAAGAGGGCTCCGTCATCGTCCAGAAGGTGAAGGCCGGCGAAGGCGCCTTCGGCTACAACGCCGAGACCGGCGAATTCTGCGATCTGTTCGAAGCCGGTGTCATCGATCCCACCAAGGTGACCCGTTCCGCGCTCCAGAACGCCGCGAGCGTGGCTTCGCTCATGCTCACCACCGAATGCATGGTGGCGGAACTGCCCAAGGAAGAAAAGGCCGAGATGCCGGGTGCCGGCATGGGCGGCGGCATGGGCGGTATGTACTAGGAAGGAAAGGACGCGTTTTCATGGCGCGTGTGGGAGGCCTCCCCGCCGGGGAGGCCTTTTTTTATGGAACGCTCACATCCATTGGAACCTTGACTTGGCGCGGCTCTGTGCTACAAGCATAGGTTCTTCACGGTTGACTCACGGCAAACCCCGAAAGGGCTTTGTTTTATCCCATGGCGACTTCAGGAGGGACCGAGGGACGCACGATGGACTACAAAGACACGCTCAATCTTCCCAGGAC
Organism: Desulfacinum sp.; assembly: GCA_014359885.1. GTDB lineage: Bacteria > Desulfobacterota > Syntrophobacteria > Syntrophobacterales > DSM-9756 > Desulfacinum. The sequence continues at coordinate 98,896 of JACIYN010000013.1, read as the reverse complement.
GAAGTTTCCCATGAAGGCCAACCTGTCTCAGCGCGAACCGGAAATCCTGGCCAAATGGGAGCAGATGGACCTCTACAACACCCTTCGCCGTCAGTCCTCGGGGCGAACGCCTTACATTCTCCACGACGGCCCTCCCTACGCCAACGGTCACATCCACCTGGGAACGGCCCTCAACAAGATCCTCAAGGACATGATCGTCAAAAGCCGCCAGATGAGCGGCTTCGACGCCATCTACGTGCCGGGCTGGGACTGCCACGGGCTGCCCATCGAACACCAGGTGGACAAGGAGCTGGGACCCAAGAAGAAGAGCATGACCCAGGTGGAGATCCGCCGCCGCTGCCGCAAGTACGCGGAAAAATTCATCGACATCCAGCGAAACGAGTTCAAGCGGCTGGGCGTTCTGGGGGAATGGGACAATCCCTATCTCACCATGAGCTACGACTACGAGGCCACCATCGCCCGGGAGCTGGGGCGGTTCTTCGAGCGGGGGAGCGTGGTGCGGAGCAAGAAGCCCGTCTACTGGTGCTGCAGCTGCCGCACGGCTCTGGCCGAAGCCGAAGTGGAATACCACGATCATGTCTCGCCGTCCATCTACGTCAAGTTTCCCATGAGCGACGAGAGTCGGGCGGCCTTTCCGGAGCTGGCCGGCAAGGACGTGTCCGTTCTCATCTGGACCACCACACCCTGGACCCTTCCCGCCAACCTGGCCATCACGGTCCACCCGGACTTTCGGTACGTGGCCGTGGAAGCCGGCGGCGAAGTCTGGATCCTGGCGGAGGGGCTTCTGGAAAACTGCATGGAGGCCTTCGGAATCGAGGACTACAGGATTCTTCGGCGATTCGACGGACCGGAACTGAAGGGCCTCAAGTGCCGCCACCCCTTCGTGGACCGCGAATCCGTCCTGGTTTTGGGAACCCACGTCACCCTGGACGCCGGCACCGGCTGCGTCCATACGGCCCCCGGCCACGGCCGCGAAGACTACGACATGGCCCTGGAATACGGCCTGGACGTCTATTCGCCCGTGGACGACGACGGGCGCTTCACGGAGGAGGTCCCGTTCTTCGCCGGTCGGTTCGTCTTCGACGCCAACAAGGACGTCAACGCCAAGCTCAAGGAACTGGACAAGCTCGTTCTGGAAAGGGAGATCTCCCACAGCTATCCCCACTGCTGGCGCTGCAAGCAACCGGTGATCTTCCGGGCCACCGAGCAGTGGTTCATCTCCATGGAGATCAACGATCTCCGAAAGAAGGCGCTCCAGGCCATCGACCAGGTCCAGTGGGTTCCGTCCTGGGGCCGGGACCGCATCTACCAGATGATCGAAAACCGTCCCGACTGGTGCATCTCCAGGCAGCGGTCCTGGGGGGTTCCCATCACCGCCTTCCGGTGCCGAAAGTGCGGGGAGATCCTGGCTTCCCGGGAGGTGTTCGACCGGGTGGTGGAACTCTTCGAAGCGGAAGGGGCCGATTGCTGGTTCGAAAGGCCTGTGGAAGAGCTGCTGCCCGAGGGCGCCGCATGCCCGGGATGCGGCGGCCGGGATTTGGAAAAGGAGATGGACATCCTGGACGTGTGGTTCGATTCCGGCGTTTCCCATGCGGCGGTCCTGGAGCGGCGGCCCTACCTGCGATCCCCGGCGGACCTCTACCTGGAAGGGAGCGACCAGCACCGCGGCTGGTTCCATTCGTCGCTCCTGGCGTCCGTGGGAACGCGGGACCGGGCGCCCTACAAGGCGGTGCTCACCCACGGGTTCGTGGTGGACGGCCAGGGCTACAAGATGTCCAAATCGCTCGGAAACGTGATCGTTCCCGATGAAATCATCCAAAAATACGGAGCCGAAATCCTGAGGCTTTGGGTGTCGGCGGAAGACTACCGGGACGACATCCGCATTTCCCAGGACATCCTGAAGCGGTTGAGCGAGGCCTACCGCAGGATCCGTAACACCTGGCGGTTCCTCCTGGGGAACCTCTACGACTTCGACCCGGAACGGGATGCGGTCCCCGTGGAGAAGATGCCCGAACTGGACCGCTACGCCCTGCACGTTCTCCAGAAGGTCATTGAAAAGGTGCGGCGCGCCTACGACCGGTTCGAGTTCCACCGCGTCTATCACACCGTTCACAACTACTGCGCGGTGGACCTGAGCGCCTTCTATCTGGATATCCTGAAGGATCGCCTCTACACGTCGCCGGCGGCGAGCCCGGAGCGCCGCGCGGCCCAGACCGTGCTCCATGAGATCACCACCACGCTCCTGCGCCTCATGGCCCCGATCCTTTCGTTTACGGCCGAGGAGGCGTGGTGGCACCTGCCTGGAAACCACGGCCCCTCCGTGCACATGGAGGGATTTCCGGAGGTGGACGAGGCCCTGCTGGATCCGGCGCTGGAAGAGCGGTGGGAGCGGATCCTGCGGATCCGTGCCGACGTGAGCCGGGCCCTGGAGGCCGCGCGGCAGGCGAAGGTCATCGGCCACGCCCTGGATGCCCGGGTCCGGCTGTCTCTTCCCCATGGATGGAAGGAATTCTTTGCCGACGACGCGGAGCTTCTCCGCACGGTCTTCATCGTCTCCGACGTGCGGATGGAGGACGGAAAGAATTGGCGGGAGGCCGTGGACGGACAGGAGGTGGAGGGTCTTCGGGTGCTGGTGGAGGCCGCCTCCGGGGAAAAGTGCCGGCGGTGCTGGGTGAAATCGGAGACCGTGGGAACCTTCGACGACCATCCCGGCGTGTGCGGGCGCTGCCATGCGGCCTTGCAGGCGTTGGCCGGGTGACGGAGGCGGCATCCGGACGGTCTTTTTTCTGGGTTCACCGCAGAGACGCAGAGTTCGCAGAGACGGATAGGAGGTGCTGGCATGGGCCGCGCCGGCCGGAGCGGCCCATGGCAGGACCCGGCGCCTTCGGCGCACGCATGCTGCCGCGCACAAGCCTCCTCCTATGTGGTCGAGCACATTCTTGGGCCGGACCAACAAAGCCGGAGGAGCGGCGAAAACCGCCACAGGGAGTGACCGGCCATTCCAAGGCGGCGGGGCGCCTCCCGGCTCATTGCGCTTCGCGGCGCTCCCACAGGCCGGACAGCGCCCGGGGGCAGGTTTTTCCATTGAGGCGGGGGGGCGAGCTTGCCATGATCGTTAGAGTGAGTCTCATGCATGGACAACCATAGGATGAAAAAAGGGGGATCTTCGCCGGCCGGGCGGGCGGTGGATTATGGCCTGCTGGGGGCCGTGGTGCTGACGGTTCTCGCCGTGGATCTTTTCACCAAGGAACTGGTCCTCCGGTTTCTACCCCTCTACAGCCAACGGGAAATCATCCCCGGCTTTTTCAGCCTGGTGCATGTTCGGAATACGGGGGTGGCTTTCAGCTTTTTTTCCGGAGCCGACGATCCCTGGCGCCCCAAGGTTTTGGCCGGAGTGGCCGTGGCGGCTGTGGGGGCCGTTTTTTTTCTTTATCGCCAGTGCCGTACCGAAGAGCGAGCCAAGCGGCTGGCCTTGAGTCTCATTGCGGGAGGGGCCCTGGGGAACCTGGTGGACCGCCTTCGGTTCGGGGAGGTGGTGGATTTTCTGGATTTCTACCTGGGGCCGTACCATTGGCCGGCGTTCAACGTGGCCGACATGGCCGTCAGCGCCGGCGCGGGACTTCTTCTCTACACCCTGCTCCGCCACGGGCCGGCCGATTGAACGCCTGCAAAAAAAGCCCGGCGCATCCCGCCCCGGGCCTCCCGTTTTGCCAACAATCCCTTATCCCCTAGCCCTTACCCCTTCCTAATCCTTAATCCTTCATTCCTTCCTTGCTCAGGTGGATGGTGACAAATTTCGGCACCCACTGACGCTCCTTCGGGTCCCACACGTACTGGCGCAGGACCAGGGCGTCCTTGTAGATCCGTTCCACCACGCCTTCCGATGTGAGCGGTGTCCCCTCCTTGACGATGTAGCCCTTGCCGGCTGCATCCTCGATGAGGGCCCGGGAGCCCATGGCCCCCCACACGATGGCCTTGAGACCCCGTTCCACCTCCCCCAGGTTCATCTTTTGAAGGGGGGTGAGGGGCAGTCCGGAATTCGACAAAGGACTCGGCCTCTCCTCGAACTCCGGGAGAGATTCGGTGACGGTGGTCTCCGGGCTGATGAAGGGGACGAAGGGGTCCACCAGGCCCAGGGGACGGTAGCGGAAATCGTCCGTCAGAAGGGCTTGAAGCATCTGCCTTCGAAGGGTCTGGGCCTGCTGCGGGCTGATCTCCGGCTCTTCGGAAAGTACGGAGGCACTTGGTTCCACCGGGGGAGGAGCCTGCGCGTCTCCTGGAGGCGCCTCCGGCGGCTGGGCCGCCGCGTGGGCAAAGGCGGGTGCCGCAAGAAGAATCGCCAGGAAAATGACAGCGCCCCACGAAACCCCGCCTCTTTTCGGGCGGGTGCCATGAGGGAAGATCCAGGAAAGGGCTCCGGCCCGGTCGGTTGGACGAATCCGCCTCATCATGTTGCCATCCCCATCTCTTGACTGATGTCTCTTGACGTGCCCTCAACACCCTGTTTTACTCTACAGAAAAATCCACTGCGATCAAGAAAAAGCGCGCAAGACCACCGGTCTCTTTTCGACTATCGGCGGATCTGCAGGAAGACTTGAGTCTCGACACATTTTGTCCGGAAACTGACATATTTTGTCACCCCTCCCGCTGTGCCAGCCTGTCCACCCCTGGTGCGGACCGGTCCTAACTGCTGGACATGTCACCGGTTGCGTGATTTTTGCTGAGTGGCATACGGATTGCTTAAAGTCTGAGGCAATGGGATCCGATCATCATAGGTGATGGTTCTTCCCAAACATGCCGAGGAAAGGAGGGATGCGAAGGATTCGGCGGGAAACGATCCCCATGCGGGCAAGGGGGCGTTTGTGGGCCCCGAACATTACGTAGTCGTCCCAAGGAAGGAGGCAAATCCATGTTGATCAAGATGAAGGAAAGCAAAGGTTTCACCTTGGTGGAACTCATGATCGTGGTGGCCATCATCGGCATCCTGGCCGCCGTGGCCGTACCGTTCTATCAGCGGTATGTATCCAAAGCAAGGCTGACCTCTCTGGTCTTTCCAGGCCAGCATGCCATTGAAAACAGCATAACCACTTATTATAGTGTGAGACAAGAATGGCCGGACAGTAGTGTTTTTACCAACTCTATGCTGCTTGATGCGGATACTACCTGCTTCAGCCCATCTCTTGAGGGTACCAATCCATTTCATATTACTATCACCCTCGCTCCCGACGCAGCCACGAAGTGTAAACCCCTGCACAGATTCGATGACAGTAACGGAAATGCGGCTACGCTTGGTGTCGAGGCTGAAGTCGTGGGAGAGGGGAAAATTCGCTGGTTCTTTACTGGAGCTCTCGCTGACGAGCTTGGTCTGTAATCTCGCGAATCAGCAATTAATGTGCTCATTCTCAGGTGACTGCCTGGTCATGCCTTCAGCGAATGTTTTGTTCGCTCAGGCTAGGCTCTGAAGGACTCTTTATGTCTCTCGCAGTTTGAAACAGAGGATGCGACAGGTCGTTATGGTCTGTCGCATCCCATTTGTTCCCTCAAATTGACCTCTATACCATTCTGGGAGAGTTACAGTTTTGAGCGTAGTTCAGGCACGATACATATCAAGAGTCCTCCTTGTTGGATTGAGCCTGCTTCTTATTGCTGTGGCGTATTCCAATACTTTCACGTCGCCTCCAGTCCTGGATGATTTCCATAGTTTCGTCAGAAATCCACATGTTCATGTTGATAAGTTGAGTTATGACAACATTTATAGGCTTGCAGATGGCGAATTCGGGGTTCGCAGGTTTCTTCCGACGCTAACTTTTGCGCTGGATTACTATTTAGGAGGGGGTCAGATCTGGGTGTTTCATCTGACCAACTTGATTATACATATGCTTTGCTTCGCGGCAGTTATCTGGTTGGTTTGGGGTTTGACTGAAGCTTCCGGGGCATCGTTCGGAGTCAGCCCGGATGGGCGTTTTTATTTTTCCGTATTTGTGGCCACTCTGTGGGCGCTTAACCCGGTCCAAACCAGTGCGGTCACTTATCTTGTTCAGCGAATGGCATCGTTGCAAGCAATGTTCTTTGTTTCGAGTGCAGCGTCTTACGTTAGCGCCAGGTTGGCTGGATTGCATGGGCGGAGGGGAGCGGCTCTGTTGCTGTGGGGCGTTTGCTTGATTTTAGCCATATGTGCCTTTTTATCAAAAGAAAACTCGGCGATGTTGCCCGTGGTTTTCATCGTTCTTGACTTATGGTTCTTTCAGGCCGAATTTACCAGGTTTCTCATAAGAAAGGTTCAACGATCTAGTCGCCGACCTGTGGTAATTGCGCTTATTGGATGCATTTGCCTTTTGAGTACTGTTCTTCTGGGTCACGTGCTCAAAGATATAGTGGCTGGATATTCCAATCGGCATTTTACTCTTGTTCAAAGATTGTTGACGGAGAGCCGAATTGTATTACAATATCTACTAACTATTTTATTTCCAAACCCTGCCTTTCTTTCCATTGAGCATGACGTGAGCATATCCACGTCATTGTTTTCTCCCCCCCAAACGCTATTATCCATTGTGATCATAGTAGTGCTTGGTTTTTTGTCTGTTTTGTATAGTAAGCAATTGCCATTGATAACATTTGGTATTATATGGTTTTTTGTTAATTTGCTTATTGAGTCTACCATAGTCCCTCTGGAACTTAAGTTTGACCACCGCATGTACTTGCCATCCATTGGGGTGACGCTAGCAGTGTGCCATGCAATGCTGATTTTTCGGAAAAAGGCTTTGCCGTCCTATTGCATGGCTGATCAGATGAAGATTTTATGGGCAGTTTTTTCAATCCTCTGTTCAATATTGTGTGTTACTTCCTACGCTAGGAATCAAGATTGGCGGGATATACTTACAATAAACAAAGACGCGGTGGAAAAGGCTCCCAACAACCCAAGAGCGCATGCTAACTATTCCGTGGCACTAGGAAGAGCTGGCCACTACGAAGAATCAATTGAAGAGGCTCGAAAAGCTATCGAGCTTGGGCGAAAGGGGCTAGAAGAGTATTTCGTCGCTTCCACTAGCATTGTTTCTTCGTACTTAAATCAAGGGAATGTATATGAAGCAATTAAAATGGGTGAAGAATTGCTTGAGAAACAACCTTCTAGTTTTGATGCGACCTCATTGCCGTTATTCTATCTGAAACTTGCGGACTGCCACCGAATTGAGAAAAATTACGCAATGGCCTATGACTATGTGGAAAAGACTTTGGACCTTGTCCAAAAATATGTCAAGTTAAATGATAATAAGAAGTGGGCTTACTTGGAACTTGGATCTATTTTACGGAACATTGAGTCGCTCCAGGAGGACATTGACGGGGACGGATTGCCCGATCCGGGGCCGCTATCGCCGGACGAATGGATTGCTCAAAAGCTCTATGACCTAGAAGATTATGACGGAGCTTTGCTGTTTGCGCAGAGAGTTCCCGAAAGCCCGGTCGCTCAAAGTGTCCTTCGCCGGATCGCTCTATTCAAGGACCGGACGGGGGAACAGGAGCGCCGTTGGAGTTTCGCCGAAAAGTATCTGGAGCGGCCGTGGAGTATTTCCAACATCACCCTGGGAGTTTCCTACGCTATTCGCCGCTATGAGGTGGTCCGGGCGCTTAGGCCCTTTGGTGAAAGGCTTTTGAACGGGCTCCTGGGGCGAGAGCCTCTGAACCCGGATGCGTATCTCTTGAGCGGCTGGTACGCCTTTGAGGATGGTGACTACGAGGGGGCGGTCGCCAGCGCCAAGAAAGCCATCGAGCTGGATCCGCAGTATGCCAAGGCCTGGATCGCGCTTGGATTTTTCGCCCAGAAGAAGGGCGATGTGGCCACCAGTCTGACGGCGTTCAGGCAGACCTTGGAGCTTTATCCGGGCTATCCCAAAAGGGATGTGTTGGAGGAACTCATGGCGCGGCTCGAGGCGAGCGCCGTGGCAACGCCGGAGGCGGGCAAGGAGCCCGTGCAGGGGGCGGCCTGATAGGGATGAGGTGGAGACGGAAACCGCGGCCAGGGGTTTCGGCATCCGGAGAGCGCATAGATGCCTTTGATCGCTGGGGCTTCCGGAGCGGAGCAATCTTCATTTCAAGTTCTTCTTTCCATTTGACGATTATAGAATAAGACGACGGCCGAAGGCCGTCGACCTGATCAAATCCGGCGCGGGAAAAAAAGACGGGTGGGGAAAAGATGAAACGTTCTGCGTCTTCTTTCAGATGTTGCGCCCTCCGAGAGGATCCAACCGGCTTTACGCTGGTGGAGCTCATGGTGACCGTGGCGATTCTTGCCATCCTGGGTTCCGTGGCGATTCCGGCGTACGTGAACTACGTGAACCGGGCCCGCCAAAGTGAGGCCATCCTGGCTCTCATGAATGTCAAGATGGACCAGGAGATGTTCTGGGACGAGAACAACCGCTATGCCGGGACCATCAGCTGCCTGGCTTCGTTCGGAAGCTCCTGTTCGGCGTCCACGGTGCGAACGACCGCCAGCGGCTACCAGGTCAAGGTGGATTCGGCGGGAGCCGTGACCTTTCGGGTGAGGGCGTCCAAGAAGCTCTACGACTACGCGGCCACGGACATCATCGAGTTGTACGTCACCGCGAACACGCCGGATGCGACGCCCCAGGTGCTCAATCCCGATGCCACCGCCTTTTCCGTCTTCAAATGGATTTTCGAATGATGGCAGCCGGAGGCCGTAAACACCGTAAAGCATGGGGCGCCGTCCTCGTAGGCGGTGCCTTTCTCGCCCTTTTGGCCTGCTCTGCGGGCGATGAGCCGCCCAAGGATCGTACAGACACGGTCTCCCGAGAAAAGGCCGGAGCGGTCGTGGGAGGCCGGGAAACGGGACCGGTGACGGATCGCTCGGCCGAGGGGGATGCCCGGGTTCGCGTGGGATCGGTTCGGATCGAGCCGGCGAATCCCGTAACGGGGGATGCCGTCCGGGCGGTGGTGGACCTGCACAATCCATTGGATCTGGAAACTAGTGTGCATTACCGATGGAAAATCAACGGGAAGGCCGTCGAGGCGGATGCGCAGAACCTGCCCGTGCCGGTGAAATACGGGGATCTGGTGAGTGTGGAAGTGGCGGTTTCCGTTCTCGGCGAGGTCCTCGATCCGGTGGTGGCCACCGTGATGGTGGGCAACGCGCCGCCTGTGCTCGAACTCGCTGAGGAGACCGTTCACGAGGGCGAGTATCGGGCTTCGTTCACCATCAATGAGCCCGAGGGGGATTCCCTGCGGTTCCGATTGCTGGAGGGGCCCGAAGGGATGCAAGTGGAGCCCGACGGAGCGAGCCTTCGCTGGCGGCCCGAAAAAGGTGCCCTAGGCGTCTACCGTATTGCCGTCGAGGCCGAGGACGGAGTCGGGAACAGGACGCAGTACACGTTCGACATGACGGTGTCCCCACCCCCCGAGGGAGAAGGAAGCGGGCCGACGGGAAAGACGCCATGAAGCCTTTCCGGAACCAAAAGGGGTTTACCCTTGTGGAGTTGATGGTGACCGTCGCTGTGGTGGCCATCCTGCTGAAACTCATCGGCTGGGGGCTGAGCGGAGCGACGGCCGAAGAGGATGTGCGAACCGCCGCCCGGCGCCTGGAGACGGTCATCCAGGAGGGCAAGGCCCTGGCCTACGAGAAGGGAGTGACCCACAGCCTGATCTTCAACCCCAACAAGAGGGAATACAAACTGTTCCGCGACGACAACGGGGATGGCCAGCGGGACCCGGGGGAACCCTGGATCCGCGTGGAAAGTCTGTCTTCGAGGGTGACGATCTCGGGCAACACGTTTCCCGTCAATGGAGCGGGGTGGCGGGTTTTGTCCATCGGAAACGACGGAAGACCCAACGGCACGCTGGGTACCGTCACCTTTCAGTCATCGGGCAATGTGTCGGCGACGGTTTCCGTCAATATCTTGGGGCGGGTCTATGTGCAATAGGAGCGTCTCGGGCGAGCGGGGGCGGACGTGCCTCCAAGGAGGGACCCGCGGTGGGTTCACGCTTGTGGAGGTCCTGGTCTCGCTGTTGGTCCTTGGGGTGGCCCTCATGGCGCTTTGGGGATTCCACTGGACGAGTCGCCAGGTGAATCTCAAGACCAAGCGGGAGGCTTCGGCCCTTGTGTTTGCCAATCAACAGCTGGAGACCTTTCGCAGCACGCTGGCCTCGGGCGGGACGGTGCCGGTGGGCACCACCACGGACGTCCTGCAGCAGGGCAACGTGACCTATACCCGCGTTACCAACGTCGCCCAGGATGGGACCTTCCCCTGGCGGCTGAATGTGACCGTGACGGTGCAGTGGGCGGAGCAAAGAGGTGGACAAGGCCAGACGGTACTTCGAACAATCCTGGTTCCGTAGCCGGGGGCGTGGAGGGGCGGAAGCGGGGCTCCGGACGGTGCCGCCGCCCTGCCGCCCCCGGGCCCCCCACCCCGGGGCGGGGATCGAACGAACGGGCGCCGGCGGAACCTTTTGGGGGAGCGCCGGCATGACGCTGGTGGAGCTCATGGTTTCCATCGCCATCACAGGGGTGGTCATGGCGGCGGCGGTGGGCATCTTCACGGCTCAGCACCGAAACTATGTCCGAGACCGAAGCGAAAAGGAAGTGGCCCAGGATGCCGGCGACGTCTTGCGCCTTCTCCAGCGGGACCTCATGGAGGCGGGCTGGTCGGTCAATCCCACCATGGCCTTCTACATCCAGGACGGCGGAGCCAACGGTAGTGACCGGCTATACGTGAACGACGTGGACCTGCTCGATCCGGTCGCGGGAGCCGCCCGGCTGATGGATTCCCAGTGCGCCGCGTGCCTTTCCATTGTGTCGGGATCAGGGACCACCACCCTGACCGTGGCCGATCCGCTCAACGACGCTTCCTGTACGGACGATCTGGATATCGACGGGGACGGGGTGGATACGGATTCGTGCGGGGGCGACGGCCTGCCGGATGCGGACAGCGACGGGGACGGAGCGGACGTGGTGGGAGGCGTCTACCAGTTCGTGATCAGTGACTCCGGAACCAACAAGGTGGCGCGCGTCACTTCGACCTCGGGCCTGCAAGTCAACACGGCCGATCCCCTTTCCGGCACCTTTCTGGCGCCCGCCCTTTATTATTGCGTGGATGACGGCAATGCGGATTGCCATCCAGCGGGTTCGCCGGAGGTGTTCGTCCTTCGCCGAAGCGATCGGTCCACCGGCGGGCGCCAAGTGGTCGCCGCCAACGTGGCGGATCTCCAGGTGGCCTACCAGGACGATGCGGGAAACTGGTACGGCGCGGCCGGCTGCGCCGGTGTGGGCGTGGGGGGAGGCTTCTGCGAAATGTCGCCCTTCGATCCCAGCCGGATCCAGGTGCTGCGTGTGTCGGTCGTCCTGAGGAGCCCCACCCGGGATCGGGACCGCCTGAACGATCCCTCCTTCTGCCGGCCCGCCGTGGAGAATCGCACGGCCGGTGGAGCGGCGGCCGATTGCGGCTACCTGTACCGAACCTACACGGTGCTCATCCATCCTCGAAACACCTGAGCCTGGAAAGAGGAAGGCCACATGGAGACAAGAGAGCCACGGACTCGGCAGAGCCGGTACGGAGGGGCGACATGGGCTGAGGAGGGCATGGCCATGGTGCTGGCCATCTGCATGGTGGCTCTTTTGAGCCTCCTAGGGGTGTGGCTCGTGGTCCAGAGCGGCAGCACCTACCGGATCACCCAGTCCGTGGAGCGCCACGACGTGACGTTCAACCTGGCGGAAGGGGCCTTGCAGCTCAGTTGGCGGTGCCTTACGGAACGCTCCAACGAGGAGATCCTCAGGGATCTCACGCCGAACCAGGACGTCACCCCCGCCCAGATCCCCTACATGCAACCCGACCAGAGCCTGGGAACGGGCCCGGGTACACTCACGCCCCAGATCACCTTTTTGGACGCAAGGACGGTTCCAGGCTGGGACATCAATAAGTTCCGCGGCTACTACTACCTGGCCCGGGGCCAGGGGGTGCAGCCGCTTCCGGATCAGCGGGGCGGAGACGCCCAGTCCCGTGTGGTGAGCTTCATCCGAAAGATCGGCCAGGTCCGCTCCCGGTAAGAAGAAGTCACCCGCCAGGAAGATCCCTTCGAAGCGTGTCCGATAATGGATCTCCGACTTGCCAGGCCGGGAATATTCGTCCTCTTCGTAGCTGCGGGGCTTCAGCCCCGCGGAAAAGGGCCGCCGTCGCAACCCCATGACATAACAGGCACCATGCCTGGTAGCCCATCCGACGTGCGGGAGATCTTCCGCAGCCCTGGAGGGCTGCGCTACGCGAAAAGCGGTCGTCCCTGGAGCGTTTTTAAGCAAGCTCCTCGGAGCGTATCCGGAAAATCCGCAGACCGGCATTCCCGCTGCCGCGGGGTCCATGACTTGCTCAAGCCGGACTCCCGCTGCCGCGGGGACGGCGAACGGACGTTGGAAGACGGGACCGGTCGTTTCCCGGCAGGATCCCTGGATCACCTGCCGCTTGCGCTTCGTTCCATGGCCTTCTCCACTCGGGTCACCAGCTCGTCGTTGCCCATCAATCCCGAATGAAAGGTTCCGTCCGGAAAGATGTAGGTGGGGGTTCCCGAGATCCCTTTGGATCTGAGAAACGCGGCGGTTTCATCCACCGTGCCGGCTCCTTCCGCGCACTGGTTTCCCGACGAGTAGCCCTGCTTGAATTCTTCCAGGCCCTTCTTGTCGCATAGGAGTGCAATGCACTGTTCGCGCGCTCCCTTGTGAGACGGCAGGGGAAAGAGGATATAGCGCGCACGCATGCGCCCCTGCCTGCCCAGCTCCTCCAGGCGCTCTTCGGCCTGTCGGCAATAGGGGCACTGGGGGTCCGTCACGATATAGACGTAATTGGATCCGGTGCCGCTCTCGAAGGCCGTCCAGCCCTTCAGCCTGTCCAGTTCTTCGGGCGTCAGGCGGTTCGCTTCTTCCGTCGCCGTTCGGGTGAGGTTGGCCCTGGCCTCCACGTCGATGACCTGACCGAGGATGAAGTACTTTCCCGATCTATCCGAATAGAGGATTCTTTTCTGTCCCTGGAAGAGGACCTGCACCTGGCACAGCCCCGGGACGGGGCCGGGGGAAATCTCCTGGATGATCGTCCCTTGGGGGAATATCTTTTCCGCTCCCTGTTGGAGGGTGGTCCTGTCCGGGCAAGGGGAATCGGATGCCGGGACGGGATTGGGTGCGAAAGTGAGCAACAGGCCCGCCAGTACAACGAGGAGGGCGATACGGTTCGTTGCGTCCATGAAAGATCTCCTTTTCCGAAAGGTGGGTGGAAGGGGTGAAGGCGGCTCCGCCGGCCGATCCATGGCCCGGTCTTGAGCCGCCTTCGGAAATCGAGCTTGTTGTCGAGCTTATACTTTTCCTATTGCTGTTTCCAGCCCATGCGTTCCACCGGGTCCGGAAGATTGACGCGCAGCCGGTGGATGCGCCCGTTGCTTGTCTGGATGAAGATGTACTGGCCGGAAGAGTCCATGACGGGCCGGCTCGGCATGCCCTCCCCGATTTTCAAAACGTACGCCTTCACCTGCGTGCCGTCCTTCACGGTGGTGTATTGTCCGGCTCCCAGGTTCGCCGTGGTGGTGCTCACCTGCGTGAAGCCGGAGGTGCTGAAGGGGTCGGTGGACAAAGCCCCGCACTGGTAATCCACGGCGTAGAGGTAGGCGTCCCCGCCGGCCGCACAGGGATCGTCCTTCGGGACGAAACTGGTGAAGAAGACCACCCCGCCGGCGATGAGGGCCGAGTCCACCACCCGCTCTCCCGTGACGAAAAGATCCTGGACGCAGGTCCAGCAGGCCCCGGAACATGTGCTCTCGCAGCAATCCGGCGAACCGTCGCTTTCCACCCACTGGCAGCCGGATTCGAAGGACGAGGAACCGCACTGGAAGTCGGCGCTCACGGCCAGGCCGTCCACCGTGATCCCCCCGGAAAAGGCGGTGGGGCGCACGGTGCTATCCTTCAATCCATAGAAGGACATGGTGGCCGTGTCCGTGCGGTCGTCCTGGCCCCCGATGACGTTGTCGAACTTGCCCGTGCCGAAGAAAATCCGCAGGTACTTGTCGGGATCCAGGGTCGCCACCGGCATGACGGTGATGGGCTGACGGGACGATCGGTAGAGGTTGGTCCCGGAAGCCGGCTTGGTCTTCCACGCCTCCATTTTGATTCCGGGGGATGAGGAGTCCAGGTTGAATTTCAGTCCGTAGAAATTTCCGTTCAGGTCTCCGAAATAGATGTGGTCCAGGACCCCGTCACTTGAGACGGTGCCGTTGGCGTTCCAGATGTCCAGCACCAGCGGGTCCCCCAATGCATAGGGGATGGTGTTGGCCCCCGAAGTCACCGTCGGCCACTGGGAGGACCACTGGTGGACGATCGTGGGCCACAGGTGTTGAAAGATGTTGATGCCTTTTTCGATGTCCACGGCCACCAGGTAGGGTTTGAGCAGAGCGGTCTTTTCCGCCGAGGACAGCGAAGCCGGCAGTTCCACATCGGGCTGGAAGATCCTGGGGGTGGCGCCGAGGATGGCGAACCAGCCGCTCAGGGCGCCGGCGCCCCGGCAGGCCGTGGAAACGCCGGGGCTCCCCGCCTGCAGGGGCTCAACCCGGGTGTTGGTGTCGAAGCAGACGCCGCTGGGAACGTTCAGGTAGCCCACGTAGGGGATGGTCCATGAGACCGGCAAGGTGCGCGCCTGATCGTAGACGGTCTTGTCCAGAAACGGCGTGGCATCGGTGGTGCCGGAACCGCCGGTGAGCTTCAGCACCATGTTCCGGAGGATGGAATATTCCCACAAGACTTTGGGATTGTCCGGGTCGGTGACGTCCAGGGCGAAATAGACGTCCCCTCCTCCCCTTTCTCCACCCAGAAGGACGGTGCGCCATTCCCGGTCCCCGTCGCCGTCATGGTCGATAAAGACCTCCCAGGCCATGGGCGACAGATCCACCATGGTTCGGTGGGCGCATCCCGTTTGGTGTCCATAGTCCGCCCGTGCCAGTTCCTTGAGTTCAGGCAGGAGATTGCTGGGCACGTAGGCCCACAGCTCCTTGCCCACCTGGTCCTTACCGGTGCACGTGGCGCCGTCGCATTCGCTATCCGGCTCATCGGGGTTGTAGATCCAATGGCTTTCGTCCGCCTCGCCGTCGCCGTCCGAGTCGGTATTGGGGCTGGAGTCGGCCCACCAGACACCGACGACGAAGGCATGGAGCATCCCGTCATTGGCGCCCACGTAGACGACCTTTTTCCGGGTTTTCTGGGCCTCCCGGTAACAGTAAAAGGAGGTGGCCCCGCAGCTGCTCGTGCAGTCCGAACAGGATCCGGCCAGGTTGGGATCCACGGAGCTGACCGACGGGGGCCCCACCACCACGGGAGTGGAGTAAACGATGTCTCCCAAGGACCACCCGTCGCGATCCCGGGCCGTCCCTTCCCAGGAGTTGTCCCAGTGGCCCCGGATCCATCGGATCAAGGCGTCGGCGTCGTCGTTGTCGGTGTCCGCATCTCCGTCGAAGTCCAGATTGTTGGCCAGGGCCGATCGAATGGACGCCGTGTTGGTCGCCAGGGAAGTGTAGAACGGGCGGCTGCATGTGGAGGTGCCGTCATCGAGCTTGGTCATGGTGCCGCTGAGCGATGTAAACAGGCACCGGGAGCCAGGGGAGGCGGTGGAAAGGATTTTCCCCGCATCCCAGCAGTTCCCGTCGGAAAAGCCGGGGTCCGAACAGAACTTTTCCAGGTTTTCTGTCTTTTGGAAGCTGTAGAGGGAGCCCATGCACTGGCCGGCGAACCATTCGCACCCCGCGTAGGATTCGCACACGCTCTGGCCCATACTGGTCATGGCCGCACAGCCTTCATAGGGCCAATAGGCCTCCAGGTGTCCCTTCCACGCGTAGGTGCTGGCGTCTTGTTCGTAGGTGGTGAAGGCTCCCCGGATGACCAGGTCCTGCCCCAAAACCTCCTGGGTCACCGTGGCCACGGCTCCGGCACTGCCCGCCTTGGAAAGGATGGCCACCATGGCCTTTTCCAGCTTCTGTTCCAGTTCCAGCGGGTTGGCCACAAAGAAGTAGTTGTCCGGGACTCCGTCGCCGTCCTTGTCCCACTCATTCTGAAGGTCCGGAATATCGTTGCCGTTGATGTCGTCGAAACCTCCCCACTTGGCGGCGAACCACAAGGGGTTTTTAAGGGTTCCCGCCGGGTTGCCGGAAACGGTGAAGGTCTTTTCCCAGTCCAACGGGAGGTCACCCACCGTGGACGGCGTGTCGCCGTCGCTTGTGGCATCCTTGTCTCTTACCGGCAGGTAAACGCCATCGGCGGTGGTCCCCGAGACGATAAATCCGAGGACCTGGTCGATGGACCCGGCGGCGTACTCGGATGTGAGTTTGACTTTCACCTGGGAGGAGCCCACGGGCTCTATCTCGTAGATCACGATGGCGTCCATGTCATGGTCGGCGCCCTGCTCCACGTCCTCGAAATTCACTCGGAACTTGGCGTAGGTCAGGTTCCCGCCGGCGTCATAGGTGACGGTGTCCACGTAGAAATCGACGATCTGGTTGGAGGGGCAATAGGCGGTGGAGGTGCAGTTGCTGATGTGCAGCCCGTCGGTGTCCCGGGTGACGGTGCACTTGTCGGCGCAGGCGTCCTTCGTGCCGTGGCTTCCGCTGACCGATTTGCCGATGGGAACGAGACGTACATAGTTGTTCCCCACCTTCACGTTGATGTCGGGGATCGGTGAGGACATGGCCACCGCATAGGTGGTGACATCGGGAATGCCTTCCTGGGCGGTGATCTGGGATTTGCCGTAATAGGCCACAGCGGCGGAATAGAAGCTTCCCTGCTTGGTGGGTTCTTCGGGGCACAACCCCCGAATGGAGCTCAGATTGGTGATGTTTTTCGCTGTGCAGATGAAGTCATACACGCTGCCGCTCTGGCCCACGAAGAAGTTGCCGCTGCTGAGCCCCTCGGCGGTTCCGATAACGTTCGCCAGGCTGCTCACGTTGAGGCCGGCCAGATCGCCGGTGAAGGATCCGAAGGCGCTGCCGGGAAGCTGGTCCGAGTCGTAGCTGGGGTTGATGTCGCTGAGAACAAGCAGGTTCGGCTTGGAACAATCGGGAAACAGGTCGAAGGGCACCAGGTTCTGGTTCCCTTTCTTGATGAACCAGTCCGGTTTGGAGAGATCAAGTCCGGCGTCGTCGTTGCCGCTGTAGGTAAAGGCGCTTGTGGGGGAGCCCTTGCCGGTGATGAAACGAAGGGCCTCGTACATCATTTCGCCCACGGGGTTTCCCCACATGCGGCATTCGCCTTCCTGGAGGGCCCTTGCGGTGATCCAGCCGCACGTGCCCCCGTCGCTGGCCTGATAGGAATAATCGGAATATCGAAATCCGACGGGGCGCATGCGGTCCAGGGTGAGGATGATGTTCCCCTGCACGTTTTCCGAACTCTGGAAGCTTCCCGACTGGGAATTGATTTCATCCATCACCGTCCAGATGTTCTTTCTCAGAACGCCACCGCTCAGGTTCTTCTCGTAGGATCCGGTCAGCAGTCCCATGTAGAGGGGACTTTGGAAGACGCAGAGCCCTTCGCCGGTCCCGCAGTCGTTGTCCGCCTGGCAGGGTTTGTAAGTCTTGGAACAGACCTTGGAACCGTCTCCCTCGCCGTATTTTTGAAGGAGGCCCACGGGCTTCGGGGTGGTACCGCCGCCGGGGTAAAGCTTACAGTAGTCCTGCTCCAGGCCCTTGTCCCAATCGGTGCTGCAGACCTGGACCCTTACGGTGTAGTCCAGGATGTCGTTCCGTGTGCCCACCGGCCCCTGGCGGTATCCCCAGGGAGTTTCGGGTCCACTGCACACCGCGCGTTCCGTGGTGGCCCATTCCCAGACTCGGTGGGTGTCGTTTTGAGCGACCCGAATCACGTGGGGCTGGCCGGAGCCCAGGCTTGTGACGCAAAACAGATGGCGACGGCCGGAAGAGGGCGGGTCGAAAGGGGTGAGCTGACGGGTGTCGCTGCCGGCGTACTCTTTCCCCCAGCTATGGGCATCCTGGGGGATGTAGACACCTTCCAAAACCGTCTCATCGGAACTGTCCGAAGATCTCTGGCCCCCGTAGAGCACCCGTTTCAGAACATCCATCCGGGACATGGACAGCCAGTTGAGAAAATTGCCGCTCCATTCGCCGCTGCCGCCGCAGTACTTGGTGGCCGAATAGCGGGTGGGGATGAACTTGTGCTGCCCGGTGGTGCTGTAGGTGTAGCACTTGTAAGGGTCGAAATAGCCGTAGTAGTCGATGGAGTGCTTGTACCCCACATCCAGCAGGCCGTCTCCGTCCAGATCTTGGGCGTCGTTGTAGGCCTCGTAATAGAGCTTATGATCCCGTTCCATGACCATCATGACCATGGGGGAGGCCCCGGCGGAGATGAAGGGCGGCGGATCGCACTCGCCGGCGAGGCCGACTCCCCCATAAAAAGTCGCAAGCAGACACAGGGCAAGGATGAGGGGATACGCACGTGCTTTCATGACAGGCCTCCCAAAGCAAGGAGTCGCGGGTTGCAGGACGGGTCTTCAGTGATACCGTTCAATGAGGATCTGGTCGACGGATCCTTCCGGATTGATTCGAATGGTCACCTGATCCCGCACGCGAAGATCCTTGATCTCCCCGGGGTCTTCCTGAATGGCTCCCGCGACTCGAGACTGGATGAACACTTGGCAGTGGGGATGGATGGGAAACTCGTTCCCGTCGATGACCAGGGTTTGGGGTTCCAGGGCTTCCACCCTGCCGTTCAAGAACCGGTGTCCCTGAGCCGCGCAAGGCGGTGCCGTGAAAAGTCCATGGACCAGGACGGCAAGGATCAGCAGGAATCCTACCGGAGCCGCGCCTTTTGCGATCATGGTGCCCTCCATCACCGTTGGGGTTGGTGTCGGCCGGGGCCATGGCCTTCTGGGGTGCCATAGTCCCTCATATCCTTTATCGGCAAGCGGGTGGAAATGGATGAGCAAAAAGCGGAATCCCCTCTGCCGATCCCGCCCGCGGAACTTCCCGGCGGCTTTCGGGTCCCGTAGTCTTCGATGTTTACATGATCGATTTCTTGACACAAATATTTAACAGGCTAGATTACGAAATCTACTTGTATTGCATGAATGACGTGTTGAAAATGTATTTCGGTCGCCAAGGGACTGACGTTACATTGAAGCCTTGAGATAAAGAGCTTCTGAAAATAGGTTGGTGACCGCCTGACGGACAGGGACTTGCGAGGAGGGTAGGGTGAACCGAGCCGGCAGCGAGATCCTTCGGGTGGAGATGTCAAGCCTGAGGCGTCGGTACGAAGAGCTGGCGTCACTGTTTAAAGTTCTCCATCGCTTGAGTGGACTAGACAGGACCTTGATCTCCTCATCTGATTTTTCGGAAAGGTTGGCCCGTATCTTGGTTGAGGAAACGCGCTTCACGCTGTGCGCGGTCTTCGGTGCCGAAAGGGATGCGGGTGTTCCGAGGCTGTTGTCAAGCTTCGGCTTCCGTTCCCGTCCGGAAAATATGGACGGGCCGGAAGACCTTCTCCTGGAGCCCGGGACCGCCTTATATGAATTTGCACGAAGGGTGGTGCAGTTGAATCGCGTGCAATTCATGGAGGAGGTTTCCTTGGCGGGTTCCCTCCAGGGGCCGGGGGACGGTCTGGGGTCACGCCTTTGGAGCCTTGTGGGGTTTCCTTTGGCGGACTGGGGGGGCGCGGTGCTTGTGGATGCGGAAGGCGGATCGTTTTCCGGGGATCAGCGGCGCCATTGGGAGATATTTGCCGGCCTGGTGACGGGAATCTTGACCGATCGGAACACGATACATCAGCTGGAGATGGAAAGGGAGGAGCTTGGAAAGGCGCTGGAGGAGAGGGAGCGGGTTCTGCGCAGGGAGACGGAAGCCTCACTGGCGGCGGAGAACCTGGTGGGCACGATCATGGCCCTGGTGCCCCAAGGCATGTGCTTTCTGGCCGACGACGGACGGATCTTGCGGGTCAACCAGAGGATGGCCAGGCTGCTCGATGTGCGCTCCGCGGAGCTCCTGGGGCAAAGTCCCGAGATCCTCTTCTCCCGGCCGACAGATTTCGAGGCGCTGAAGTCGCGGGCCGACAGGGACGGATCGGCCCGGCTCTCCGACCGTGACATGGGCGGAGGGGGGATGGCCGGGTTTTCCGCCGATGTCTTCCTGGCCGACATCTCCCAGCTCCGCCATCCGTCCGTCAGATACATACTGATCGTCGAGGATATTTCCGAAAAAAAGGCGTTCTCGCGGCAGCTTGTTCGGACGGAGAAGCTGGCCGCCTTGGGGACCATGGCGGGCGGGGTGGCCCATGACTTCAACAATATTTTGATGTCCATCCTGGGAAACACACAGCTGCTGGCCCAGGAGATCACGGCGGGCGGCCGCGGCGCCGAGCGAAGGTTGCAAAGCATTGAACAGGCGGTGGGCGATGGAGCCCATATCGTCCGCCGCTTGCAGAAGTTTACGGAAAAGGAAAGCGACCGCGGCCGGGGCGAGCAAAAGACGGATTTGCGGTGCGCGGTCATCGACGTCATCGAGCTGACCCGACCGCGTTGGAAGAACACGGTGGAAAGGGCGGGACACACGGTCGAGATCCGCATGGACTTGGAAGACGGCATCCTGGGAGCCATCCATCCGGCTGATCTTCGGGAGGTTTTGACCAACCTGGTTTTCAATGCCGTGGACGCCATGCCTCAAGGCGGGCGGCTCTCTTTTAAGGCCTACCGGCAGGCCGACCGGGCGGTCCTGGAGGTCTCGGATACGGGGGTGGGAATGGATGCGGAAACCCGGGACCGCATCTTCGATCCTTTCTTCTCCACCAAGGGCGTGGGGAATTCGGGCCTTGGATTGAGTGTGTGCCGCAGTCTGATCCTCCGTACCGGTGGGGAGATGTTGGTGGCGAGCGAACCGGGCAGGGGCACGACCTTCACGATCAAGCTCCCCGCCGCCGACGAAGAGGGTCCGGGCTGCGACCGGGGCCTGGGGCTGCGGCTGAAGACCACGGGCAAGAGCCTCCTGGTGGTGGATGACGAAAAGGAGATTCTGGAGCTGCTGCGCGACATGCTGCGCCTCATGGGGCATCGGGTCACCGCCACTCATGATCCGAGGCGCGCCTTGAGTTACCTGGAGACTGCCGCCTTTGACCTGGTCCTGACGGATCTGGGCATGCCCGAGGTGAGCGGCTGGGACGTGGCCAAGGCGGCCAAAGCCTCGAAAGACTCACTCCCGGTCATCCTGGTGACCGGATGGGGGGCCCAATACGAGGGGCACGATCTGAGCGACAAGGGAGTGGATCTTGTTCTTTCCAAGCCGCTGAGCTATCAGAAGCTCCTCGAATCCCTGAGCCTTTTCGCTTGAGAATCCACGCCGCGGAACGGGTAGATGGACCGGAGGCCCGTACCTTCCCTTTCTTGCCCGATTCCCGTGGCGACTTGCAGACGGTCCCCATCGCTCGTCCCCCTCCAGAATGGCGGCCGTTCGATCATCCTTTCCGCTACAGATCGGCTCCGGCAGTTGGGGCCCGCCACAGCCGGTTTCCCTTCGTCCCGCGGGTGAACTTTTCCGGATCGACTTAAGGAGGCGGCTTTGCCGCCGGCTTCCCGGCCTGCCGAAATAAATCCTTCATGGGATTGCCTGCGGACTCCGATTATAGAGTTGCAGACTTTTCTCCTTGTATGGCGCTCTTTAGGATCACGAGTTGGTTTGTTGGGGAGGCGGGGGTGTTTGGAATTGCAAGGTGCCTGGTCTGGGTCCCGGTTCTGGTTGTGGCCGCCTGCGGTGGGTGTGCCTCGGTGTCCACAACCTCCAGGTCCGGTTCCGTGGAACTCGCCCCTCCCCGGGTGATCGCGTGGCAATGTCCCGCTCCGCACAGGCATCGGCGGGCGGCCGTGGCGGCCTTTGAGGTTCCGAAAGGGATGGAAAGGGCGGCCCTGGAGATGGCGCGCATCTATTCGGCCATCTTGGCCGCCGAGGGAACCTTCGGGCAGGTGATGGTGCTGGCCGAAGGAGGCGGGCCGGCGGGGTCATCCGTCCCTGACGGGGTGGACTTGCTGGTTCGAGGCAAGGTGGAGCGATTTGTTGCGGGCTCGGGGGCCCTCAGCGAACATGTGGATGTCCAGGTATGGGTGAAGGACATGCGCACGGGGAGCGTCCTGTGGTGGATGGAACAGAGCGCCTTGTCGAAGCCCCGACGGGATCTGGATCTTTTCTGGAACGTGATCCCGGGAGGCGGGGCCGCTTCCTATCAGAGGCTCACGCAGGCCTTGGCCCGTCAGTTTGCAGAGCTCTTGTCGGAAAGGGAAGCAAAGCGGCGGGGGTGTTTGAACCTCGACCGATAGAAGGAGGTGGACGTCATGGAAACGAGGGTGGACGGCATCCAGTCGGTGGTGACGGAGCACTGGGTCAGGGAAGACCCGAAGTGGCGGAAGAGCGACCTCATCAAGCCCGTTGAGGGAGGAGGGAGCTCCCAGAAGCTTCAATTGAAACGAGAGGATATGGAGCGACCTTCGCAAGGCCTCAGCGGTACGGACCGGGAGGAGCTGGAAGGGCTTGTCGGAGACGTGCAAAACTACCTTCAAGATCTTAACATTAAACTCAGCTTCAGACTCCACGAGGAAACGGGGGACATGGTGGTTTCGGTCGTGAACAAGGAAACCGGCGAGGTGATCCGCCAGATACCCCCCGAGGAGCTGTTGGAACTTCGGGAGAAGCTGGAAGAGCTGACTGGGGTGCTCCTGAACGGCAAGGTCTAGGGGCCCCATCAACGGAAAGCGGGATGGATCCAGTGGAGGCTTTGCCTGTCAAAATTTTGATTGTCGATGATGATGATGTGTACCGGGATATCCTGCGGGATGCCATCGAGGACGAGGGGACCGACCTTTCGTTGGCCTCCACCGGAGAGGAAGCCCTGGAGCTCATTCGCGCTGAGCCCTTTGATATCCTGATCACCGATCTCAACATGCCCGGCATGGACGGGCTGACCCTCCTCAGGCAGGCCCGTCGGCATCTCCCGAACGTGCTCACCATCATCATCACCGGTTACGGTAGCTTGGAATCGGCCGTGGAAGCCATCCGGCAAGGAGCCTACGACTACATCCAAAAGCCTTTCCGTATCGATGAGGTGGCGGTGGCCACCCGCAATGCCATCGACAAGGTTCGCAGCATGCGAGAGCGGGCGATTCTTCTGGCTGAACTGGAGAAGGCCTACCACCGGCTCCGGGAGCTGGAGTCGAAGCGGACGACGGGAACGGAAGACCACGAACCGGGACCGGGAACGAGCGGTGAGACCCCGGGTTATGAGCGCTTCCTGGTGATGGGCCGCCAGCCCTTGCCCGTGGAACTCCTGGAAGGCGGCCTGTCCAAGATGGGACATGTCCTCTCGGAGTTGGAGCGCCTGAAGGACCTGCGTCGGGAAAAGGTGATCGACGAGGCGGAGTTTGAGCGACTGAAAAGGCTGGTCCTGCGACAGGTGACAGCGGCGGAAAGATGAACATCCTCATAATCGAAGACGATACGTTGCTTGGGGACGTCCTGCGGGACTATTTGGAGCAATTGGGCCATGAAGAGGTTCGGGTCTTCCCCAAGGGAGCGGACGCTCTGCTGGCGCTGGATGCCCATGGTTTCGACTGCGCTTTCATCGACCTGAACCTGCCCGACATGGACGGTGTGGAGCTGCTGGAGCGCCTCAAGCAGAAGGACCGGACCCTGCCCGTGATCATGATGAGCGGGTATCCCACCATGGAGTCCACCATACGGGCCATGCGCTTGGGCGCTTCGGACTTTCTCACCAAGCCCTTCACCATGCGGGATCTTGCCTTGGCCCTGGAGCGGGTCTTCAAGGAGAGAAACCTCCTGCTTGAGAACCTGAGCCTGAAGCTGGAGTGCCAGGCACAAGAGCAACTGAGGCATGTGAATCGCCAGCTGCAGCAGCGCATCGAGGAGAAGGAGAAACTTTTCCATGTCTCGCGCGTCATTGATGAGATTCGATCCAGCGACGACCTCTATGCCTCCATCGTGGAGTTGGCCTCGTCCCTGACCCTGTGCCGTCGAGTGGGTTTCTTCGTTTATCTGCCCGATCTCAAAAGAGTTGCCATGATCTCCGGGCTGGGTTTCGACAACGGCGGTCTGCCCAGAACTTTCCCCGTGGACCATGAGATCCTCACAAGGTGCCTGCAAAAGGGCAGGACACCTGTGAGGGCTCCCCTGAGCGCCTTTGCGGCGACGGGCATCAACGAAGACGCACAGGGCTTGGGGGTGTCCGAGACGGCACCGGCGGCCCCGGGAGAAAGCCGAGTGAAGGGGGTCTCTTCCCTGTGCCGACTTCTCGAGGAACCCTGCAGCCTGTGGCCCATGTGGATTCGAGGGGAGCTGTTCGGTTTCCTGGGGATTTTCCAGGCCCCGGCCGATGAGAGGGCCGGGGAAGGCCACAGCGCCCTCGTGGATTTTCTCATGACCAAGGCGGCCCTCGCCGTGGAGAATATGGCGCTTTACGAGAGCCTCATCACCAACTTCTATGGGATCTTGAGGTCCCTTGTGAGCGCTCTGGAGGCCAAGGACCCGTATACGGGAAAGCATTCCGAGCGGGTGACCCACTGGGCGGTGCGATTGGCCCGTGAGATGGCCGTGAATGGCACGCAAATTGATATTCTCAAGACGGTGGGTTACCTCCACGACATCGGCAAGATCGGGATGCCGGATGAGATCCTGAACAAGCCGTCCAGCCTCACTGCGGACGAGTATGAGATCGTCAAGAGGCACCCCGTGATTGGCGAATCGATCATCAAGGATCTCGGCCTTGGCTTTGAGGAGCGGGCCATCATCCGCCATCATCACGAACGATGGGATGGGCGGGGGTATCCCGACGGACTGTCCGGGGAGGATATTCCGCTTTTGGCGCGAATCGTCGCCGTGGCGGATGCCTTCGATGCCATGACTTCGAGGCGGGCTTATCGGGATTCGCTGCCGCTGGAGAAGGCTGTTTCGGAGATTCGGGAAAACAGCGGCAAGCAATTTGACCCCCACGTGGTGCAAGCCTTTTTGGCGGTGATGGAGAAGGATTCAAAATGGAAGAGGTGAACAACCGGGAGTATCTGAGGGTCCGGATTCCGGAGTTGGCTGTCCTGTACAATGAGCTTCCGCAGGACCAGGAGCCTCCCTTTTTTCTGGGCTTCGGGCCGAGGGGCGAGTCCGCCGGCCTCCACGAGACGGACACGGATGATCCGTTTGCACGGGAGGTGATGGAAACCCTGGTGCGCCTTGAGTCCAAGATGGATCGGCTGCTCGGGTATTTGGAAAAGCAGAGCGGTCTGCGCCCCAGCTATGCGTACCAGGGGCGGGTCGTGGACATCAGCGGCGGGGGACTTTCCTTCGCCACGGTGTCCCTGCATTCGGTGGGGAGCCACCTGGAGTTGTGCCTGCTGCCGCAGGTGGGGGACCCCAGGCCCATCTATGCCGTGGGAAAGATCTGCTGGGTCGAACCTGCGGCGGAATCCGGGGATCCTGCGGCTCATGTGGTGGGCGTGCAGTTTGTGGAGATTGACGAGGCGGACCGCCAGTCGATCATTCGTCTCGTTTTCCAGCTGCAGCGCAAATGGAAGGAAAGGGCCGGCGAGGCGCGGGGCGGAGATCCTTCGGGCCGGGATCTCCCAAGACGGGCCCATTCCTGCAAAGAGAATTAGACGATGGATTCCGGATTCAACACGGAACACCTGTTCCAGGCCTTTGCGGAGCTGGACCGGCCGGCTCATATGGGGCGGCTCGTGCGCGGCCTCATCCACAATATCAACGGCCCCCTGCAGAACATCTCCATGCTCCTGGAATTGATGGAAAGGAATCATTCCCGTATCGAGGACCTCGTGAGAGTGCTTCCGATCCCGGACCCCGCCGATTTGTCGCGGCTGCTCGACTCCCAGAAAGGACGTGTGGGCCGGCTTCTGGATCAGGTCCAGGTCTTTTCCGAGATGCTCCGCGATTTCATGACCCTGCACGAGATCGAGGCGAACGAATCGGAGATCGATGTGAACCTCATCCTGGAGAAGCTGGGACGGGTCTACAAGGCCGACCTCTTCTTCAAGCATCAGGTTGCATTCCGCATGGAGCTCGCACCACATGTGCCTCTGTTGCGCGTTCTGGGGCGCCATCTGATCCCCGCCCTCCATCATCTCATTCAAAACGCCCTGACCGCTCTTCGAACGGCTCCCGCCAAGGAAATTGTGTTGGCGTCCGAGGTGACCCGGGAGGGCGTGGCGGTCCGTGTGGAGGACAGCGGCTGCGGCCTGCCCGATGAGATGTCCGCCGAGGAACTGTTCAATCCGTTTGTCTCCCGATGGCCGGCCGAGGTCGTGGAGTGCGAGGCGGACCGGAAACACCTGGGGCTGGGGCTTTCCATCGTCCGGCACCTTCTGGCTCCTTATGGGGCGGAATCAAGGCTGGAAGCGAAGGGAACGGGAACCCGCGCCCTTTTGCTGTTGCCTGTGCCCGGAACATTCTGCCGCACCAGGGGGTAAATTCTTCCCGGGACGGGTGGGTCGCACCGGCGGCGGCAAGGATTCCAAGGAGCTGAGAGGTTGGCAAACTATTTGCCTCTATTCAAAAGTGAGGTGCTACCCGAATATGCAGGAGGAACCAGAAGATGAAAGTGAGCGGACCGCACTCCAATGTGTCCGTCGGGCAAGAACCAAGAAGGACGGAATCGGCGCCCGTCGATGAAGCGGGGGCGTTCGGTCGAATCCTGGCCCAGGAGCTGGACCGGGAAACGGATGGGAAGACGGCTTCGGGAATCGAGCCGCCGTCTGTTGCGGGCCCTACCGACCTGCTCTGCTCGGATCCGAAAGCCCCCGGGGAGCGGTCCGCGGAGGACAGAATCCTAGAGGTTTTGGAGGGGCTTGAAGACCTTGCGGAGCAGCTGTCCGGGAACGCCGCGCGTTTGAAGGACGTGGGACGCAGGCTTGAAGACCTGGGGGCCTCCGCCGAGGAGGCCTGGAAGGCGGCGCAGGAACTGGCTCCGGATCACCCCCTTCGCCGGATCGCCGAGGAAGCGCGGGTGGTGGCCTATGTGGAATCCATCAAGTGGGGCCGAGGGGACTACCTGGGGACCTGAATCGGGATGGTACACAGATGAAAGTCGGGAAGGGGCCCGCCATGCGGGCCTTCTGTCTGTTGACGGTCTTTGTCTTTGCCTCGATGGCGCCCTTGGGCGGGCGGCGGGGGAAGGAGATCGCCGGAGGCGTCCGGTGGGGAGGGCCGTCCGTTTGCTGGGCCGATGTGATTGAGGGCCAGGAGGGCATAATCCACAAGACGCTGCCCCAAGGGCCGCCCGGGGCCGAAGAGCGCGTTCGTGAAGAAAGGAAGAAGGCCGAGTGGTCTTTGGAAATGCTCCGCCATCTTTGGATTGATCTGAATCCCCAACGGGGCGACGACCTCAGACCGCAGCCTCCGCCATCGCCTGCCCAAAACCCCTAGACCATTCCTGACTCCCCTTTTCTCAGTCGCTCCGTCCAATTTTTCCTAAAGTCAACCTCTCGAATATCCGATTTTCCTCATGGGAAAAGGCAGGGGAGCCAGCCCCCCCTGTATCCGCACACAAAATGATGGTGGGGATCCTCGAGATCCCGGAGGGATACTTACGTGGAACGCCTTTCGGAGCGGTTGTTCCAGCAATTCAGTGCACTCGTCTACGAGGAATGCGGCATCAACCTCCATGAGGGGAAAAAGTCGCTCCTGGAAGCCCGGCTGGCCAAGCGCCTGCGAGCCACCGGCATGGCGTCGCCCAAGGAGTACTACAAGTACATCCTGTCTGAAGACGGGCGGGATGAGCTCATCCGCTTCTTCGACGCCGTCTCCACCAATCTCACATACTTCTTCAGGGAACCCAAGCATTTTGATTTTCTCGTCACCAGGGCTTTGCCCGAAATGGTGCGCAGGAGCCGGGAGCAGGGTTCCTCCCGAATCCGGATCTGGAGCGCCGGATGTTCCACCGGGGAAGAACCCTATACGATCGCCATGAGCGTCCTGGAAAATCTGGATCAGCCCGACCGATGGGATTTTCGCATCCTGGCAACCGACATCTCCACCCGTGTGCTCCAGACCGCCCAGAGGGGGATTTACGACAAGGCCAAACTCCAGAACGTGCCTCCGGCCCTGCGCAGTCGGTACTTCATCCTGAGAAGGGGGGGAGCGGGTGAGAAACTCTACGAGGTGGCGCCGCAGCTGAGGAAAGTAATCGCTTTTCGCCGATTGAACCTGAAGGACCCATACCCCTTTCGGGGGCCCTTCGACGTGATCTTCTGCCGCAACGTGATGATTTATTTCGACAAGAAGACCCAGGAGATGTTGATCAAGAAGATGGCGGAGTATCTGGTTTCCGGGGGGTATTTCTTCGTGGGCCATTCGGAAAGTCTGACCGGCCTCGACCACCCCCTCAAGTACATCAAACCGGCGGTCTATCAGAAGTAGGAAGCAGGCGGCTTCCCCCAAGACATGAGAGAGAGTCCATGAACAGAGTGGTTGTCGGCGTAGGGGACATGGCCGTGAGTAATCGACCCGAAGACACCATCATCACCTATTCCTTGGGATCTTGCATCGCCGTGGTCATCTACGACCCGAAGGTGAAAGTGGGGGGCATGCTGCACTACATGCTTCCCGAGTCATCAACGGATCCCTTAAAGGCGCGGACCAAGCCAGCCATGTTCGCCGATACGGGCATTCCCATGCTCTTCAAAGAAAGCTATAAGTTCGGGGCGACGAAAAAGAGCCTAATCGTCAAGGTGGTGGGGGGCGCCCAGATTCTGGACGAAAACGGCGTCTTCAATATCGGCAAGAAAAATTACATGATGCTTCGTAAAATCTTCTGGAAAAACAACATACTGATTGCGGCCGAACACGTGGGGGGCAACGTGAATCGCACCGTGCGCCTGGAGCTTGAGACCGGCCGTGTCGTTCTGAAGGTGTCCGGGCACGGGGAATTCGAGCTGTAGGATACAAGGAAGGGGGCGGTATGGCCTACAACGTGTTGATCGTTGATGACTCCAAGTCCATGCGCAACGTCATCAAGAAGGTGCTCAAGATTTCAGGCTTGGAGTTGGGGGAGATATTGGAGGCGGGAAACGGTCGGGAGGCCCTGGAGCGGCTCGGGGAGTCCTGGGTGGATCTGATCCTGAGCGATGTCCACATGCCGGAAATGGATGGCATCGAATTCCTGCGGACGTTGGCGGGCCACGAGGACTTCCGTGATGTGCCGGTGGTGCTCGTAACGACGGAGAGCAACGAGCAGCGGCTGGAGGAAGCCATGGCTTTGGGAGCCAAGGGGTACTTGCGAAAGCCGTTCCAACCTGAGGATGTGCGCTCTCTCGTGATGAAAATACTAGGAGTCGAGGATGAATGGGAACTGGCTGGAAGCGATGAAGGCTGCGATTTCTGAGGTGCTGGAAACCATGTACTTTACGGAGGTTTCCTTTCGTGACGTCACCCCGGGCGCGGAGGCGTTCGAGGGGTGGCGCGCGCGGATTGAAGTCACTGGAGCCGATGGGAACCAGGCCGTGACGCTGGCCCTTTGGCTCAGATCCGGTTTCGCCAAGGAGCTGGCGGGGAACCTCCTGGCCCTGGATGCCCAGGAAGTTCGACCGGAGGATGTCAAGGACGCCATGGGCGAACTGGCCAACATGGTGGCCGGGAGCTGGATCAACCAGTTGGGCCCCGATGCCTGGCGCTTGGGGCTTCCCGATGCCGGACCGGTGGAGTGCCCCGTTTCCGGTACCGACAACGCCTCCCAGATGTTCTCCTACGGCGAGCCGGTGGGGTTTGCGGCCGTGGACCCGGCCGGTCCCTGACGGGATCTTCCGGCGACCGACCGCCCCTCGTGACACCCCCTGGATGAGGAGGGGGCGTCGATGGCGGGTCTTCGGGAGCGACACTCAGTGGCACTTCGGTGTTTGGAGACGATCACATGAATCCCATCCGCGTACTGGTGGTGGACGACTCCGCCATTGTGAGAAAGATTTTCACCCAGGAACTGGGGAAGCATCCGGACATCCAGGTGGTGGGCACGGCGCCCGATCCCTATGTGGCCCGGGACAAGATCGCCAAGCTCAGGCCGGACGTCATCACGCTCGACGTGGAAATGCCCCGCATGGACGGGCTGACGTTTCTCAAGAAACTCATGAAATATCACCCCACGCCGACCATCATCGTCAGTTCCCTTACACCCAAGAACAGCGAAATGGCGCTGGAGGCGTTGGAATACGGCGCGGTGGAGGTGCTGGCCAAGCCCGGGGGATCCTATACCGTGGGGGACATGAGCGTCCAACTGGTGGAAAAGATCCGGGCCGCCGCACGTGCCAAGGACTTCGCCTCCCGGCGTGTCCCTCCCGCGGCTCAAGCCGGAGACAGTCCCAGCCCCCGGCCTTCGCTGGCCCTGACCCGAACCACCCACAAGATCATCGCCCTCGGCGCATCCACCGGCGGCACGGAGGCCCTCAAGTACGTGCTCATGCAGATGCCTCCCAACAGCCCCGGGATCGTGGTGGTACAGCACATGCCTCCCAAATTCACAACCGCCTTCGCCAAGCGCCTGGACGGGTGTTGCCAGATAGAGGTGCGTGAGGCTCAGGACGGCGATACGGTGCGGCCGGGCTTGGCTCTCATCGCCCCCGGAAACCTGCACATGGTCTTCAAACGAAGCGGCGCCCGATACTTCGTGGAGATAAAGGACGGTCCTCTGGTGTGCCATCAAAGACCGGCGGTGGACGTCTTGTTCCATTCCGTGGCCCGTTATGCCGGCGCCAATGCGGTGGGTGTGATCATGACGGGCATGGGCCGGGACGGGGCCAAGGGGCTTTTGGAAATGCGCAAGGCCGGTGCGCGCACCATCGCACAGGACGAAGCCTCCTGCGTCGTTTTCGGCATGCCCAAGGAGGCCATCAAGATGGGGGCGGCGGAGTTTGTGGTGCCGCTTGATGCCATCCCGGAGACCCTTTGGAAGGTCCTGGAGGGGGGAACGGCTGAGCAAACCGTGGCCTGAGGCCTGCTCGATGCCTCCGGATCCCCACCACCGCCTCTCGATATTGTCAACGTACGACTGGAAGGAGTGGACTCGTGGCATACAAGGACATGAAAGTCTTGGTTGTGGACGATTTTGCTACGATGCGGCGCATCGTCAAGAACATCCTCAGGGAGCTGGATTTCAAGGAGATCTACGAGGCGGAAAACGGCGCCGCGGCGGTGAAGATCCTGGAGTCCCAGGAGGTGGACCTGATCGTTTCGGACTGGAACATGCCCAAGATGACGGGCTTGGAGTTGCTCAAGTGGGTCCGCGCCAACGATAAGACCAAGCACTTGCCGTTCCTCATGGTGACGGCGGAGGCCCAGAAGGAAAACGTGGTGGAGGCGGTCAAGGCGAAGGTGAGCAACTACATCGTCAAGCCCTTCACCGCGGCTGTGCTGGCGGAAAAGCTGGAAAAAATCTTGCCTCAAGACTAACGGTGGAGCCGAAAATGGCTGGTAGTGAAAACTCTTTGCACATAGCCCGGAGCCTCCTCGATCGATTGGCCAACGGGGTTGTCGCCGGACCGGACGATCTGATGGGCATAGGCGAATGCCTGAATATCCTGGAGGAGCTGGAGCAGGGCGATCAGGGTTTGCCGGAGTCGTGGCACGGTCCCATAGCGACCATCAAGGGCCTTTTCAATCGAATCATCCTGGAGGAGAGCAAGGATCCGGAGGCCGACTGGGTCCAGATTCAGTCCCTGTTGCGGCAATTGGCGGAGGGGGGAGTTGCCCCCGACCATGAGCGAGGCAAGGACCTCCCACCGCGAGGGGAGGAGCCGCCCGCCGGGGAGTCCCCCGGGGGCGTCCCAGGGCCTGGGGAAGAGATGCCGGAAGAAAGGGAGCCGGAAAAAGTTCATCTGGAAGATCCGGAACTCATCAAGGACTTCATCGAAGAGGCCAAGGAACACCTTGCTTCCATCGAGCTTAACATGATTTCCCTGGAAGCCGACCCTCGGGACCGGGAAGCCATCAATGCGGTGTTTCGCCCCTTCCACAGCATCAAGGGAGTGGCCGGCTTTCTCAATCTCAAGAGCATCCACGAGCTGAGCCATGAAGTGGAAAATCTTCTGGACGAGGCGCGCTCGGGGGCCATTGATGTCACGGAAGGGGTGATCGATATCGTCCTCCATGCCGTGGACATCCTCAAGGTTGTCTTGAGCGAACTGGAGGCGGCCCTGGGCGACGGCCGGGCGGAACTTTCGGCCAATCTGGTGGGGGCTTTCCTCAAGAGATTACGGAGTTTCGCCCCCCGGGAGGAACGCCCCAGCGAGCGGGAGAAGGTCCCCAAGGTCGGGGAGATTTTGGTGGAAAAGGGGGTTGCGGATCCCGACCGCGTGGAGACCGCCGCCCGGAGTGCGCGGGAAACCGGAAAGAAGATCGGCGAAGCCCTGGTGGAGCAGGGGGCGGCCTCGCCTCTGGACGTGGCCGGCGCTCTGCGGGAACAGCGCCGGATCAAGGAAGGCGCGGCGTCGGTGCGTGTCGACACCCAGAAGCTGGATAACCTGGTGGATATGGTCGGGGAGCTGGTGATCGCCCAGTCCATGGTGCTGCAGAATCCCGGTGTCCAGGCGATCAAGGATCAGAAGTTCCAGAAAGACTCCGTCCAGTTGCGAAGGATCACCGCCGAACTCCAACGGATTTCCATGTCCCTGCGCATGGTGCCCATCAAAAGCACCTTTCAGAAGCTCATACGACTCGTGCGGGATCTGTCGCGCAAGTCGGGCAAGAACGTGCGCCTGGAGATGCGCGGCGAGGAGACCGAAATCGATCGGAACATGGTCGAGGAAATCTACGAACCCCTGGTCCACATGATCCGCAATGCCATCGACCACGGGATCGAGTCCCCCGATGAACGGGAACGGGTGGGCAAAGACCCTCAGGGAACCATCTACCTGACGGCCGACCAGAAGGGCGGAAACATCCTCATCGAGCTTCAGGACGACGGCAAAGGGCTCGATGCGGAAAGAATCCGGGAGAAGGCCATCGCCAAAGGGCTGATCTCGCCCGAGGACAACCTGGAAGAGCGCGCCATCTACGAGCTCATCTTCCATCCGGGCTTTTCCACCAAAGATGAAGTGACGGACGTCTCCGGGCGCGGGGTCGGGATGGACGTGGTGCGGCGCAGCGTCGAGGAACTGCGTGGCAAGCTGGAGGTCTCCAGCGTGCCCGGGCATGGAACACGTTTTGAGCTGAAGCTGCCCCTGACCATGGCCATTATCGACGGCATGGTCATCTGCGTCGGTACGGAACGGTATGTCGTGCCCACCGTAGCGCTCAGGGAATCCCTGCGGCCCTCCAAGGACGCCTACCTCACGGTCCAGGGCTCCCAGGAGATGATCAAGGTGCGCAACCAGCTCATGCCCCTCATACGACTCCACGAGCTGTTCCATGTGGAGCCGCGCTTCCGCAATCCCTGGGACGCTCTCATCCTGGTGGTCAACGAGGATCAGAAATCGTATTGCCTGTTGGCCGACGAGATCATTGGACGCCAGGAGGTGGTCATCAAGAGTCTCGGCAGTGCGCTGCGCCATGTGAAGGGCATCTCGGGGGGTGCCATCCTGGGCGATGGAAAGGTGGCTCTGATTCTGGATGTGAAAGGCATTGTCAGTACATACGAAGAAGGTGGAGACAATGGTTTCGATAGGCAAAGAAGAGTGGCGTGAGCTGATCCGGTTGCTGAAAGATGCAGAGAAGTCAATGGTAGCGTTGGGCGACGATGCCGAAGATGCCGATGCCTTAAATCAGTGCCGCGAGGCCCTCAAGACCTTCTCGACCACGGTGGCCATGCTGGGAATGGAAGATCTGTCCCAGGCCGGAGCGCGCCTGGAGTCCTTTTTCGATGAGCATGTCCTGGGTGGCAACGGGAGCATCCGTGGAGAAGAAGGCGCCGTTTTCAATTTCGCCCTGAACGCCCTCATGGAGTCCATGATGCGGACGGAAAAGGGACAGGGGGAGTCCGGCGGGGTGAACGTGGACGAAGTCCTGTCCATCCTGGAAACGGCAAACGACGCGTCCGAAACCCCAGGCGACCAGGGCCAAGGACCGTCTGCGGAGGAAGCCCTCGACGAAGATGCCCTGATCGACGAGCTGGTGGGCTCTCCGGCTCCGGACACCCCGGCCCTAGATCCGGGCGGTGCGGAAGTGGAGAGAACGCGCCTGCGAAACTTGGCGGCCCGTCTGGGGGCCAAGGTGGAGGTCAAGGTGGCAGAGACGGGCGAGGAAATCATCTGCCTGGAGGTTCCGGCGGAGAGCCAGGGCTGGAAAGACCTCCTGGCGGCGCAGTCCTCGCTCGACAACTGGGACACTCTCCGCCCCCGCCTGGCTGAAGAGCGGGAGCCAGCGGGAAAGGTGCTCGAGGACATCAAGGAGTTCATGCTGTGCATGTCCGAAGGCAACGTGGAGCGGGCCCAGGAGATCCTGCTCAGGCTCTCGGAGAGCTCCCATCCCGGCTTGTACAAGGAGATCGGGACCCTGGCCAGAGAGCTCCATGACTCGCTTCGGGACTTCGTGGGTGCCATGGATCCTGCGCTGCGCGAGATGGTGGAAGACAAGATTCCCGATTCGGGCAATCGCCTGGAGCACATCATCAAATTGACGGAAACGGCGGCCAACACCACCCTGGATCACGTGGAGGCGCTCCAGAAAAGGAACGAAGAGGATCAGTCGCGCCTCAAGGAGATGGAGACGGCACTGGACGGCCTGCACGCCATCGGTGACAACGCCCGGGAACGGCTGACCGAGGTCCGATCGGCTCTCGAACATCTGGCCGAGTCGGCTCGGCGGTCCCATGAAGACCTCATCCAGATCCTCACGGCCCAGGACTACCAGGACCTGACCGGCCAGATCATCATGAAGATCATCACGTTGCTGGAGGATCTGGAGGTGAAACTGGTCCAGCTCATCACGAAGTTCGGGGTCAAAGTGGAGAAAGCCAAAAAGGCGAGGGAGGAACTCTACGGTCCCGCCCACGAACAGGTGGAAGAGGCGCTCCACTCTCAGAGCGATGTGGACGCCCTGCTGGCGGAATTCGGCTTCTGAGAAGGGCCCCCGCTCGCCCCGTCAAGCCTTTCCAGCGGCTCGACGGGGGGCGGGAATCCAAGACTTCCGCCAAGGTCTGGGTTTGCGCTCCACGTCGGATCCGGGGGCGAGCTTCGCGGGAACTTGGGAATCACAAATTCCGGGACGGGCTAAGCGAGGATGGCCTCCACTCGGTTACGCCCCTGCGCCTTTGCACGATAGAGGGCTCGATCGGCCCGTTCGAAGACATCGGTGGAGGTTTTATCGGATCCGCCCACCTGGGTCACTCCGATGCTGACCGTCAGGGGGATCTGTTTCCCCTTGTACAGAAAGCGGGTCTTCTCCACTATTTTTCTGAGTTTCTCGGCAACCGCCAGGGCTTTCCCGCCGTCGGTGCCCGGCAGAATGACGGCGAACTCCTCCCCACCATAACGCGCAAGACAATCGGATCGCCTCAAGGCCAGCTTCATCCTCCTCGTGACTTCCTTCAGACACTGATCACCGGTGGTGTGGCCGAACGAGTCGTTCACCTTTTTGAAATGATCCAGGTCGATGACCAACAGGGAGAAGTGCTGGCCGTAGCGCTGATATCGATACATTTCCTCCTGGATGCGCAGATCGAAGGCCCGGCGGTTGTAGACTCCCGTCAGGGCATCCTGCAGGGCCTGTTTTTCCAGGCGTCTGGTTCTTTCTTCCATCTGGGTCACTTCCTGTTTCATCCTTTGAAGGCTGCTCTGTAGGACTTCGCTATTCTCATCCGCTTTCCGGAAGCGGGTTTCGTCTTCCTTCTGCTTCTCCTTCAAGAACCGCTTGATGGCCGACATCTTGGCCTCCAGCGCGCTTTTCAGCTCCTCCAAGGTCCGCGAGAGATTGACCGAGGCGCTGATCTCCTCCATCTTCCCGTCCAGGAGCGTGTTGAAGTCTTGATTGGCCTGGTAGTTTTCCCGGGTGAGATTCACGGCGGAGGAGAGCAGAACCTCCATTTCCAGGAGATCCTGGCCGATGTCCGAAAAAAACTTGGCCAGCTGGGCTCTTTCCCTGTTGAGAGCCCCGGAGAACCGTTCCGCCAGGGCCAGGGTGTCCCGGATGGCCTCGATCAGCGCATCGATGGAATCGCACTGGTGCAGTCGTTCACGGAGTCGGTTCCATTCTTCCAGATACTGGGCTCCCAGATCCACGTGGAACTGGCTGAGCAGCCGGCCCAGCTGGTGTCTCAGCGTTTCCACATGCGGCCCGGTGACAGCCCCTTCGTCCTGCACGCCGCCGCGTGTCCGGGCGGTCGCTGAGGCTTCGGCAGGGCTGAGGCGCTTGAGGGTGCGAATCCGCTCCTCCACGGCCTGCCAGTCGGATTCGGAGATGAGAAGTTTCTTGATTTCATCGAGCGTTTCCACCTCTTGGGAGCCGGCGATCGGCCGAGCCCAGGAAAGGAGGAGATACAAGGAGTTTCGGGCCGCCTCTTCCATGAGGTTCTTCTGGTCTTTGAGCTCTAGGGTGTCCTTGAGCAGCTCATCCTTTTGGCGGCGCAGCCTCTCCACCTGGTTTCTCAGGGATTGCACCCGGGGTTCCGTTTCGACCGCGGAGGCCTGTTCAACGAGTGTGCGAATCCTGGAGTCCTGGGCCAGCGTTTCCACCAGCCGCCGTCTTTCCGGACCGGCCTCCGGAAGGATTTGGTGAACGGCCTGAAGGACCGCCTCGGCAAGATCGTGAGCGAAAGACGGGGGTTGCGCGGTAGCGTGATTGCTCATAATCACCCTCTGTGTTTTCGGATGTCCCGGTGTGCGATGGTCAGCCCGTGCGTTTGTCGCGGAAGAGCTGGCAGGGGATTCCGGATGCGGCCAAGACACTGCGGCTGGGGTGCTGGCTCGTGCGCACCCCGTAAGCACGGCAACCGTAGGGGGCCTGCCGGTCCCAGGTGATGGAAAAATGGATGCAGCGGGGACAGTAGGCCCGGATCCCGTGGCTGTCGGTCTTCTCGGACCGGATGTCGCTCATCAAAACGAATCCTCCATGCTTGTCCAGGGTCATGGTCTTGCGGCGCCTTGCCCGTGCAGACGGTTGAAGCACATATCGTGCCAGTGTTATGGTTGATCGACCGCCACGTGGGGGTGCCCCCAAGGGTGGGTAAAGAGGTGCATAGTGGCTTCGTCGTTCGGCCGGTGCCCCTCGTGAACAGGAAAGTCGAACGTTTTTCTCAAGTTTTCGAGCCGGTCGTCCGATAATAGAGGTGAGGGAGACAGACAGTCATGGTCATCAGTGATTATCATGTCCAAGGGGTTCTGAGGACCTACACGCGGCAGTTGCAGAAGTCGCGTCTCGCCTCCAGTGTGGGGGGGGCGGACCGGTCCGGAAAACCACCCGAGGAGCGCGTCTCGATTTCCGAGGAGGCCCGGCGGCGCCTGATCCGGGACCGGGTCACGTCCCAAGTCCTGGAACAGGGCTTGACGGATGAGGCGCCACCGATGGAGAAGGCGTGAAAGCGTGCCGCAGATGTGACCGAATCGATCCATACCATACCCGAAGGAAGGACGGACACCATGGACGTCAAGCGATTGTCAGCTTACGTGAACAGCTCGAACCAGGCGGTGGAAGGAAGCACCTTCCGTTCGCAGGAAAAGCCGCCGGTCGTGACCAACAAGCCGGACGGTCTCCAAGTGGAAGATCGGGTGGAACTCAGCAAAGAAGCGCTCGAGATGGCTCAAGCGAAGAAAGTCGTGATGGACAGGGAAGAGATTCGTACGGAGCGCGTGGATCAGTTGCGGCAAATGGTGGAAAACGGATCTTATGCCGTCCAGGCGGACAAGATTGCCGCCAAAATGTTGGACGAGATCTTCTGATCGGAGCTGGCCGGCTGTCATAAAGATGACAGCAGGCCGCCTCCGTGCCTTGTCATATTATTGACGATCGCGGTGTTCCATCCCGTAAGCCCCGGCCGGGATTCCGGCCGGGGCTTTTTGTGGCTTCAACGGTGGGAGGACGGATGGTTTCTGGACGAGAGGGGTTTGCTCCGGGGGCACATGGGGAAGCGGCGGAGGCACAGGGTGCGGACGGGGCCGTCCTTAGAGGTACCTGGTCAGACTGAGACCCTGGACGGCGGCGGTGGACTGGAGGGCCGCCTCGAGGGCAATCTGGTTCTGCTTCAGTGACGTGATGGCTTCCACCAGGTCCGTATCCCGGATCTCCGAGAGGCGGTCCTGTCCGTGCACCTGGAAGATCTCCAATGCGTCGAGCCGCCGCTCATAGCCCGCCAAGCGGGCCCCGGTTTTACTGGACAAAGCCTGGGTCTCCGCCATGGCGGTGTCCAGGCTTGCCAGCTGATTTGCGATTTGGGTGGAATCGCCGGTGTCTATGGCGGTCTTGAGGTCTTCGAAAGTTTGTACAAGCCCTTGAAAAACGGATCTTGCGTCCACGCTCACCTCGGTGTCCGTCGCCCTGTCGTCCAGATCCAAGGAGAGGACC
Organism: Desulfacinum sp.; assembly: GCA_014359885.1. Classification (GTDB taxonomy): domain Bacteria; phylum Desulfobacterota; class Syntrophobacteria; order Syntrophobacterales; family DSM-9756; genus Desulfacinum. The sequence goes on along the minus strand of JACIYN010000013.1, from coordinate 60,391 downwards.
CGCGCATCGCCGGGAGGTGTAGCGTCCCTTGCCGAAACCCAGTCGGGCGGGGAGGCGGTTTCGTCAAAATAGCCTTCGAAGACATACTGGCCGTTGTACTTCGTTTCCGCCGTGGACATGATCTCTTCGATGACTTGGTCCAGTTCTTCCAGGTAGGCCTGCTTTTCTTCGGTCGAGTTGGGAGTATTGGCGGCCGTACCGATTTCCTTGGCACGAATCAGCAGATCGTGAATGTGATCCAGGGCGCTGTCCGCCACACTGTTCATGCCGCTGGCGAATTCCAGATTGGACTTGTAGCGTTCCAGTTTCTCGAGGCCGTCGGTGAGGTTCCGTGACTGAGCCCAGGCATTGGGATCGTCGTGCGAGGTTTTCAGCTTCCTGCCGCTGGAGATCTGAGTGGTCAGGTTGCTGATCTTCTCGTTTCGGTTCAGGATGTTCTCCCGGGTGGCTGCGTAGAGCTGCGGCAAGGTGACACGCATGGATCGTCCCCTGTTCTTAGACCATGTCGATGGCCGTCTGGATCATGTCGGATGTGTACTGGACCACCTTGGCGGCCGCCTGGTAGAGCTGTTGCTGCTTCAACAGTTCCACCATCTCTTCGTCGATGGAGACCCCCGAGACGGACTGCCTTTTGGCTTCGAGCTCCGTCACCAGGCTCTCACGGAAACTTTGCTGTGATTGGGCCGATTGGACCGCCAGCCCCACATCTTGGGTCAACCTGTTGAGGTAGGTCCCCAGGGACACGGACTCGCCGTCCCATGTGAGCGCGTCGTCCGACTGCCAGTCCAGGACATCCTGGGCGTCCGGCGGGTAGTCCAAAGGGTAGCTTGTCAGCGAGATGGTGGAGGCTGTCGTCCCCGAAGGGTCGAAGAAGAGATAGTCGTTGGGGTCAGCGGGGGGGGGCGGGGAGGAGCTGTATTTCCCGTTAACGGCTAAAACCAGAGCCGCTGCAAACTCGTCGAGTCTGTCCTGCCACTGGTCCACTTGGGCTGCCGAGGCCAGCAGCCCGCCCAGGGAGCCGCCCAGTCGGCCCACCGCCGTTCCCGTGTCCTTGATCGTGACGGCATAACCGTCGGCTTCGTCCTGGAGGGTCAGCTGAGCCGCGTACTGAGTACCGATGACCAGGGCCGTTCGGTCGGCAAGGAAGACATTGACGGCCCCGCCGGAAATTTCTTCCGTCTCGAACTGGACGTACTCGGCCAGTTCCTTCAACGCTTCATAGCGCTGATCCCTGAGATCGTTGGCCGTCTGTCCTGATCCTTCGGCGCGGGCGATCTGGTCATTGAGTTCCCGGATTCGTTCCAACAGGGTGTTCACCGGTTCCAGGGAATCTTCCAGCTCCTTTTGCAAGTCGCCCTGGAGGGCGTCCAGGTCGCTGGCGGTCTCATTGAGAAGCCCTGCCAGGTTCCCGCCCGCTTCGATCACGGTCGCCTTTTCCGCGCTGCCGTCCGGGTTTTGCGCCAGGGCGTTCCAGGCGTCCCAAAAGTCGTTGAGGGCTCCGGAGATGCCGGTCTCTCCGTCATCGTAGAGGTAGGTTTCCGCCGTCCCGAGAATACGTTCCATGGCTCCGTAGTAGGAGCTGGAGGACAAGGTTCCCAGGAGGCTGGCTTCCAGGAAGGCGTCGCGCTGCTGAACGATGCGGTCCAGACGGGCGCCCGTACCAACCCATCCGGCCCGTTCCCGGATTGCTCCCTGGGTGACGGTGGAAGCCTTCTGGCGCGTGTAGTTGGGGTTTTCCGCGTTGGCGATGTTGTGGGACGTGGTCTGTATCTGAACCTGGGTGTTCAGAAGCGCATTCTTGGCGATCTCCAACGATGCGTTCAACCCTGCCATGTCAGGCCTCCCTGTGAATGGAGCTTCCTCGAATCGCCGGGAAAGCTCGGACCTGGGGCGACGGTGCGTAGAGCTCGTTCTCAAAGAGCCCCAGGATCCCCTGGTAGATAGCGAGGGATTCCTGGATGAACCGGCGGTTCCTCTCGTTTCGGGCTTCGATCCGCCGAAGGATCTCTTTAAGCTCCTGCAAACTCGCGCGGTCGAAGCCCCTCCCGTCCGATGGCCGGCCGGAGAGCGTTCGGAGCCTGGCAGCGAGCGAGCGTGCCAGGCTCTCTTTCGTTGGGACCAGATGCAGAAGTCCGTCATGGTCCCTTTCTTTGAGACACCGCTCTTCTTCTTCCAGCGCATCCAGGAGAGACCGGGCTGTGTCCAAGAGGTCGTCCGGGAGGAAATCCCCCTTCGCGTTCGCTCCGTTTAGCTCGATCGGGTCGTCCATTCCGGTCCCATTTGCCCCGTGTTGATTCATGACCATCTCCTCAATCAAATAATCGGCACAAAGCGCGGAATGCTGAAATCACTTGTTTCAAGCCCTCTTCGCTTTCCGCGGGGAACCGGGCTCGTGGATCAAGGGCTCCAGTTGGCGGTAGAGAAGCTCCCCCAGGCCCAAAGATCCCTGTTCCGCGCACTCCTGGGCCAGTGCCTCGTCGAAAAGGGATTCGTAGATGGTTCGAGCGTGTTCCGGGTCTTCGGCCCTCGGCACCGCGCTCCTCATGGATTTGAAAAGATAGGCGCTGAGCAGGCTCTCAAAATCGCGGCAAGCCTTCCTCAGCTCCTCTTTTTGCCGGCGTACGGGATCCCCGGAGCTTTCCGTGTCGGATCCCAAGGGGGGAATCTGGAGGGCGTTCACGTTCATTTTCTAGCTCACCTTTTCGAAGATCAATTCGACGCGCCTGTTCATCCGGAGGCCTTCGGGCGTGGTGTTGGGCACGAGGGGCTGGGAATCCCCGTAAGCCCCCACGGCCACTTTGTCTCCAGGCACACGCGCCTTATCCACTAAGTAGCGCGCCACGGCCATGGCGCGGGCCAGGGACAGGTCATCATTGGAGGCGAAATCCCGCCCGCTCACAGGGCGGCTGTCGGTGTGACCGTCCACGTAGACTTGGTACGGGGCCTCCTTGAGAAAGGCCGCAAACTTTTCCAGGACCGGATAGGCGCTGGGTTTCAGTTGGGCGGAACCGCTTTCGAAAAGAAGCTGGCTTCCGAAGATGAACGAAAAACTTCCGGGGGCCCACCGCTTCTTGACAAAAAGAGCATTTCCTGAGGAGACGACCAGCTTCAGGTCCTTTTTCAGGGGGACCTTGGTGATCTCATCCAGGTCGCGCACGTCCACCACGTAGATGCTCTTGAGGCTCTTGACGATCTCCTTGATGGCCATGTCCGCGTTCAGGCGGACCTGTTCCCGATTCTTGAAGAAAAGGATGCCGCTGGTCTTGTCAAAATTCTGAAAGGTGCTGCGGATGGCCTTGTCGTTGAGCGAAGACATGCTGAGCAGGAGAACGAAGAAGGTCAAGAGCAGGGTGGAAAGGTCCGAAAAGGTGACCATCCACGACGCGCTTCCGCCCGCTTCCTGTTCTCCTTTGCCTTTCTTTTTTTTAGCCATGATGCTTCATCCCGGGTGAACGCGGAACGGATGAGCGGTTCATGGCTCCCTCCGGGGAGCCCGCGTTGCCGTCCATGGGAAAGAGCCGGAAAAAGAAGTTCTTGTAGTTGAAATAGGGCGCCGGTTTCGGATCCGCCCGAAGCAGGGTGGCCGGCAAAGAGCGGCTGTAGGTCATGACGATCTCCACCCTCTGGTTCCTGTAGCGCAGATGGGGAAACTTTACGCCGTCAACCAGCGGTCGATGGAAGCTGAAGCCGTGCACGCTCATTTTTTCCACCGGCACGCCCAAGCTCTGAAGCTTTCTGTAGACAGCCAAGGCCCTCTTGGCGGAAATCTCGTAGGATCGGTCGACCCAGCGGGGATCGCCCACCTCTTCATAGCGGTCGGTATGCCCCCGAATCTCTATTTCCCGTTTCTGCCGGCGCAAGTAGGGGGAAAGCTGCGCCAGATAATTGGAGGCGGACCCCGTCAACGTGAAGGAACCGGGCTCGAAGAGCAGCCTTTGGTTGAGGACGATGGTCACCGCGTCGTCCTTCCTTATGATTTCCACCTCCGGCTCCAGCTGGTTTTTCATGGTGACTTCCCGAAGCAGATCGAAGTTGAACTCCTCGTCTTTCTGCATGGGGGAAGAAAACTCGCTGATGTCCATGCCCTTGGGCGCTCCGATGGCCGTACGCCCTCCCGGCAGAAATCCGAACGCTCCCACCAGGGAGTTCAGGACTTCCTTCTTGCGCACTTCGTCCAGCACCGACATGCTGAGCAACAAAACGAAGAAGGTCAGCAACAGGGTACACAGGTCACAGTAGGTGGTGAGCCAGCCGTCCGCAGCCGGTCCTTCCTCGCCGCCGCTTCCCTTCTTCTTTCTAGATGAGTTCGAGTTCGGCATGGAGCGCTCCGGCCGCCTTGATCGTCTGCAAAATGGTGATGATGTCTCTGGGGGTGGCCCCGATGGCATTGAGCCCGTTAATGACCTCGCCGATGGTGGCTCCTCCCCTCAGAAGGTTCATGCTGCCCTTGCCCTCCTGGACCTGGACCGCCGATTGGGGGGTCACCACCGTCTCGCCTTGACTCAGGGGCAGGGGCTGGGAGACCGCGGGTTGCTCCGTAATCTGGACCGTCAGGTTTCCGTGGGCCACCGCCACGGGGGAGATCCGAACGTTTTCCCCCATGACGATGGTTCCCGTGCGTTCGTTGATCACCACTTTGGCCGCCACGTCGGGCGTCACATTCACGGTTTCCACCCTGGAGATGAATCCCACGATGTCCGTGCCAAGCGAGGGCGGCACCTTTACCCGAACGGTGGAGGCGCTGACGGCTCGGGCGAAGGGACCGCCGAGGGTCAGGTTGATCTGTTGGGCGGCCCGGCTGGCCGTGGAGAAGTCGGGCTGTTCCAGGATGAGGTCCAGCCCCTCCTGTTGGTCGAGGGCAAGGGGAAGCTCCCGCTCCACCACGGCCCCGCCGGACACGTAGCCCACGGTGGGATGGTTCTTCTGGACGGAACTTCCGCTGGCTCCTTCGGCGGAGAAACCTCCCGTGGAGATGGGGCCTTGGGCCACCGCGTAGACCTGGCCGTCGGGGCCCTGAAGGGGCGTCAGAAGCAGCGTACCTCCCTCCAGGCTCTTGGCGTCGCCGATGGACGAAACCTGGATGTCGATACGGTTGCCGATGCGGGCAAATGGGGGCAGCTGGGCTGTGACCATCACGGCCGCCACGTTCTTGACCTTCAGGGCGTCGGGGTCCACATGAATGCCGAGGCGGTCCAGCATGTTGGCAAGCGTATTGGTGGTGAATTCCGTCTTGCTGTTGTCCCCCGTTCCGTTGAGTCCCACCACCAGGCCGTAGCCGAACAGGGGGTTGCTTCGAACGCCCATGAAACGGGCGATATCCTTGATGCGTACGGCTCCGGCGCCCGGGCAGATCCAAAGGCTGATGGCCGCAACAAGAACCACGGCCCACGCTATGCGTCTCATGGCGGAAACGCCTCCTGCTAGAACGGGAGCAGCACGTCCAACAATTGGCCGAGCAACCCCGGTTTCTGATGGTTGGTGACGGGTCCCTTGCCCACGAAGAAGATCTTCGCTTCCGCGATGTTTTGCGACAAGATGGTGTTGTCCCGGCTGATGTCCATGGGCCGTATGACGCCTTCCAGGATGATCTGCTGCATCTCGTCGTTGACCCGAGTCCAGCGGGAACCCCGGATCACCAGGTTGCCGTTGGGCAGAATGTCCGTCACCGTGGCGGTCATGTAGGCCGTCATGGAGTCGGCCTTCTTGGTGCTGCCCTTGCCGGTGAAGGTGTTGTCGAAGGTGAAGCCGTACCCCGTGTCGTTGAGGGGTCGAAGGATGGTTTTGGTGGTGGTGCCCAGGCCCACAAAATTGCCCGAGCCGCTCAATTCCTTGGACCGACTCGTGCTCGTGGTGGCCTCCTTGCTTGCCTCCGACTCCTCGCTCACCATGATGGTGACGATGTCTCCGATGCGATGGGCCTTGATGTCCCGGAAAAGCGAATCGTTTTTAGCCGTCCACAGGGATCCCGTGAGCGACGAGCTGGCAGGGGATGGTTGGACGGCTTCCACGGCCGCGGCGGGCGGGACGGAGGCCGCGGCGGTGGCTCCGGGCGGCGGCTCTCCTCGTGTGGCGCAGCCCGCCAGGATCAATGCCAGCAGGGCGCCCAACGTCCAGGTGAGGGTTCCTCTTGTGTCCATCGTGTGATCCATTCCCTTCGGGATTTCCTGCACTCCGGTTCCTCGATGATCAGCGGACCACCAGGACGGTCTGCCCATCCAGTACCTGGCCCTTCACCACCTTGTCCGAATCCAGGTTCACGATCCGTATCCAGTCTCCGTAGCCCCCTTCTTCCTTGGCCTTTCCCTTGGCGGTCAACTTGATCCCGGGCATTCGGTAGACGATGGTGACGGTCTTTCCGCGTCGCACCAGGAGGGGCTTGTCCAGGCACGATTGATCCAAGGGCTCGCCCATGGACAAGTGGGTGACCAGCCTCTTGCCCACGGCCTGGGAGGCTTCAAAGACATAGGTCCGCGATGGGTCGGTGATTTCGATCTCCCGCGCTTCGATGTCGTCGGGACGGATGATTTCACCCCGTTTCAACGGACGCGCGGCGTGGAAGACCTGTTTCCTGAGAGCCACCCTTGCTGCCGCCTTCAGGGTGCGGACCTTCTTGCCTTCCAGATAGAAATGAATGGACAGGTTCACATGGCCCAGGAAACTTTCCCCCGGCTGGGCCTGCACCTGGTGCGTCAGAGTGCCGGCGGGGAGCATGGGCAGACCGGAAAAGGTGATGTCCCGGATCTCCATCTCGCCCCGGTCCCAGGGAGCGTGTTCCAGAATGTAAGAGGTGACGATGTCCTCGATCTGTCGGGCCTCCACAAGGGTAGCGGCTCTTTTGATGGTCAGCCGGTCAGGCATGACGAGAAGCGTGGACTCCGGATCCACTCCTTGGGAGCGCAGGAGGCTGACCATGTAAGCACGCAGGTTCTCTGAACGGATGAAGCGTTCCGTTCCCAACGGGGGGGTGGGGCCCAGTTCGATGGAACGGAAATAGGCCAGCCAGGAAGAAGGCAGGGTGTCCGCTCCGGCCACCAAGTCGGCCAGGGTGATGGTCTCGTCCGTGACCTCCACGACTTCACGGAAGTGAATCTCCGTGGGGCACCGGCCCGGGACGGCTCCCGACGCTGAGCCGCAAAGCCCCCATGCCCAAATCAGAATGCCCAGGACCGCGACGGCCCTGCCGCATCCCATTCCTATGATTCTCAACGGCTTCATGACCCGGCACCCATCATCAGCTGGCCACGTTGTTGGCGATTCGAAGCATCTCATCCGCCGTGCGGATCACCTTGGAATTGGCTTCGTAGGCCCTCTGGCCGGCGATCATATTGACCATCTCCTCCACCACGTTGATGTTGGCGCTTTCCAGGAACCCCTGAAGCAGGGTTCCGAATCCTTCCGTTCCCGGTTGTCCTTCCACTGCGTCCCCGGACGCCTCGGTGGGGGCGAAGTAGTTCTTGCCGAGGCTCAGCAGACCGGCTGGATTGGGGAAGTCATAGATCGTGATGGTGCCGGACGCCAGAAGGGTGCCGCTTGCGTCCAGAGCGTTCAGCGTACCTTGGGAGTCGATGTTGACGGTCACGGCGTCCCGGGGAATGCTGATCTCCGGCTGAAGCCTGTTGCCTTCCGTGTCCACGATGTAGCCTTCGCTGTCCAGCTTGAAGGCTCCCGCCCGGGTGTAGACCTCCTCGGTGCCGCGTACGACCCGGAAAAATCCCTTTCCTTCGATGGCCAGGTCCAGCTCGTTACCGGTCTCGGTAAAATTGCCCTGTGTGAAAATCTTCTGGACCGACGCCGTCTTGACCCCCATCCCGATCTGGATGCCGGTGGGAATCTGCGCGTTGGTTCCCGTCTCCGCACCCGGGGGAATGATGTTCTGGTACATGAGGTCCTCGAAGTTGGCCCGGCTGCGCTTGAAGGCGGTGGTATTGGCGTTCGCCAGGTTGTGTGCCACGACGTCCATGTTCATTTGCTGCGCTTCCATTCCGGTGGCGGCTGTCCAAAGGCTTCGCATCATGGCGGCTGTCTCCTCGTCTAGGCCTTGCCCAACTGAGTGATGATCTGCTTGTCTTCTTCGTAGCTTGTCTTGATGATTTTCTGGCAGGTTTCAAAGGTCCGCATGGTTTCAATAAGAGAGGTCATCTCCTCCACCACGGAGAAGTTGGCGCCCTCCAGGGCGCCCTGCTCGATTTCGTAGTTGGCCGCCGGCACGGGGACGGCGCCGGGCGTGGCCGGGCTCAGCAGGTTGGCTCGGTCCTGCTGCAGTTGTGTGCCTTCCGGAAAGACCACCACGTCCAGCACATCCACCACTTCGGCACCGTCATATACTTGACCGGTCGGATCCACCCGGAAATCCGTTCCCGTCAGCTCGATCACTCCCCCTTGTCCCAGCACCGGCCATCCGTCCTGGGTCACCAGCTGCCCCTGGTCGTTGACCGTCAAATTTCCGGCACGCGTGTAGCGTTCCCCTTGGTCGGTCCGGACCCGCAGGTAGCCTTCGCCCCGGATGGCGATATCCCAGGGATTGTCGGTTCGTCGCACGGGCCCCGGGTCGGTTTTCACATGGGTTTCCATCTCCATGAATTGGCTGAAGCGCGGTGCCACCTTCCGATAGCCGGGGCTGGCGGCGTTGGCCAGGTTGTTGGCCACCACGTCCATCTTCTTCCCTTCCTGAATGGCCCCCAGAACGGCGGTGTACGGACTCAGTCGCATGGCAGACTCCTTTCGCAGGTATGCATAGCAATGGGGATGCCAGGATGCGGCGGGCGGGCAGGCAAGCAAAGGGCGGGGTTCGGGCGGATGGGCGGCGCCTTGAGCTTGCAAGGGGCAGCCGATTTTGCCCTGCAGGGGGCACATTTTTCCTTCCGGGCCGGCCACGTCTTTTGGATGGTCGGAGATGGAAATTAGGGCGACCCTCCGGCGGTGTGTGAAGGATTGGCTGCGGCGGAGTGCCTCAAGGGCTACGATGAGAAGGCTTCGAGCGGCGGACAGGACGGTTTCTTATTCCCATATCCTAGGGCCAGAGGGATCGGGTATTCTCGGAGGCGAGACCCCACGGCTGGGAACGGACGCAGATCCATGGCCTGAAGACGGGAAGACTGTATTCGGACCAAAGCCCGCTGCCCGCCCCGGAGCACCTACCGCTTCGGCCGGGCGAGCTTGTCCAGGCTGAGGACCAGCTCCACTTCGCCGACGGGCCTTTGGGTGGCTTGAGCAATCTCTTGAACCGAGAGTCCCGACCGGGCCAACTGAAGAATGGATGCCGTGTCCTTGCGCTCCCGTGGGGGCGCGGACGGGGGCGGCGCGCCGCTGGATCGCGCCTCGAGCCGGGCGAGGGTGTCTCGGGCCTGTTCGAGCTTTTCATCCAGAAGGCCGAGGATCCTCTGAATGAGTCGGGCCCGCTCCTGGATGTTGGTCTCGAACTCGTCCGCCAGGGATTTGGTTTCGGAAACGATGCCCTCGAAGGTTCCGATGAGAGACCGGAGTTCCGCCTCCGATCTGTTTCGTCGCCGGGAGAGGATCAGGCCCGCCAACAGGGCGAGCAGCCCCAGGTCGACAAGAAGCTGAAGTCCTGTCTTCCAATCCATCTGCGTGAAAAACGATTCCACCTGGATAGACCTTTCCAGCCGGTGCTCTAGATTCTTTGAAGATCCACCAGCGCCAGGGAAGCAATGCCCATCTTGGGGAAGCGGTCCTTGAGATAGGCCAGCAAAGGTCCTTCCACGATCCGACCCCAGTCACGGTATGCGTTCTTGTTCGGGGTCTGCCTCATGAGGTAATCGTAAATTTCCTGTCGCAGCGCCACGGAAAGATCCTTCAACGCCTCCGCGGTCCCAGGGCCCACGAGGCGGATCTTGAGGGTCATGGTCAGCAGGTCCGTCCTCTCCACGGAGTGTGCGGGAAAGAGGAAGGTGACGTCTTCTTGGTGCTCTGGCAAGGAGACGGGGTGGACGACCCGGGGCGGCAGGGGGGCCGTGGTTGTCTTCGCGGCGTTTTCAGCAGATGGACGCAGGGATACTCCCAGTGCCACGGCCCCAAGGCCGATCACCACGGCCGCTGATACCAGGAGCCGGGCGGAAAGATTTCTCGGGAGCCGCATGGACCGGGCCTTCCCGGGGGCTGCGGAGTCCTTCCGATCGGAGGGGCTCCCGTGTTCATCCCCGGAAGGATCCCGCCGGGACTTCTCTTCCGGAGAAGAGAACATGGCGGCCAGGTCCTCCGAGGCCGCCTGGTCCACCACAAAGATCTTCTCCTCCTCCAGTGGCGCTCTCGTGCCTTGGCTTGGGGATGGTGTTCTCGGCGATTGCAGCTCCACTCTTCCTCCCTGTGACGGATGAGAGGTCTCTTGCCGAAGCTAGCCGGATCGGCTCGGCGAGATCTCACAGGTTTCGTTTGATGGAGAGTTCTCTCGGCAGATCATCTTCCGTCAGTTTTCGGGCCAAACGGGTCCTGAGCTTCAGGATGGCCTTGGTGTGGATCTGGGATATGCGGGATTCCGTGTACCCCATCACGGCGCCCACTTCCTTCATGGTGAGTTCTTCAAAGTAGTAGAGGGAGAGAACGATCTTTTCCTTGTCTGTCAGTCCTTCGATGCATTCGGCCAGAATGTTTTGCAGCTCCGCCTTGTGGATCTGCTTGAACACTTCGTCCGGAGCCGTCGCCAGGTGACCGGGTTCCCGGTTTTCGGTGATGTACTCGTTGAGGTCTTCGGGCAGGAAGGAGATGCCCTTCAGGCTGTCCAGGAGCTGATGATACTCGTCCAGGTCCAGGCGCATCTCCCGAGCGATCTCCTCGTCTTCAGGAAACCGTCCCAGTCTCTGCTCCAAATTGGCGCATGTCTTTTCCAGTTCGGCTCCCTTTTGCCGCAAGGAACGTGGCACCCAGTCCAGGGATCGAATCTCGTCGAGCATCGCCCCCCGGATGCGAATCTTTGCATAGTTTTCGAAAGAGACCGACTGGGCGGGATCGTACTTGTCGAGCGCATCCATCAGGCCGATGACCCCGGCGTTGAGCAGGTCGTCGACGCACACATTGTCGGGCAGGCGGGCCGCCAGGCGGTAGGCCGTATATTTGACCAGGTCATAGTATTTCAGGATCGCCTCGTCCCGTGTGGCGCATCCCAGGTGGGAGAGGGTATGGTTCAGGTCGTGTCCGCAGGTGGCGGTGGCTGTCTTGAGGCTCATTGGGGTCTCCGCCGGATTAGACATTGAGCAGACGTCTCCAAAAGAACTGAATGTTGCCCCTCAGCCCCGTGGGCGGCTCGCGGGTGATCCGCTTGGCGATGTCCATGAAGGCCTTGGCCGCCGGGGCACCCGGAAAGGCTGCGAGAAGGGCTTGCTGGCGCCTGACCGATTCCGGGATGCTGGGGTCGCGGGGGATCCAACCGAGAAAGTCCAGGGAGAGGCCGTCGAGGAAATGGTCGGCCACCCGGCTGATCTTGCCGAAGACCATGCGCCCCTCCCTTTCGTCCGCCACGTTGTTTGTTACGATCTTGAAGGAGCGTTCCCCGTGTTTGGTGTACATGACCTTGATGAAGGCGTAGGCGTCGGTCAGGGAGGTGGGTTCCGGGGTCACCACCACGACCTTTTCCTGGGCGGCCAGGTTGAAATAGAGAACGGTGTCGGAGATGCCGGCCCCCGTGTCGATCAAAAGCACATCCACGTCCGATTCCAGCTCGTCCAGCAGATCCACCAGCAGGAGCTTCTGGTCGTCGGAAAGCCGGGTCAGTTCCTGAACGCCGGAGCTTGCCGGCATGACCCGGACGGATCCGGGACCCGGAACCAGTACCTCCTCGAAACGCTTGGATCCGTCCAGCACATGGCTGATGTTGAACGACGGGGCGAGCCCCAACAAGACGTCCACGTTGGCAAGCCCCAAGTCCGCATCCAGAATGAGCACCCGTTGGCCCAATCGATCCAAAGCGAGCGCCAGGTTCACGACCACATTGCTCTTGCCCACGCCCCCCTTGCCGCTGCTCACGGCGATGGTGCGAATCGACTTGTCTCCAAAAGGGGCGTTCAAGGGGCGGTTGTCGTCCCATAGGTCCCGCCCCTTCATTTTTCCCTTCAGCCCAAGTGCCTGGTCCATACCGTTCCCTTCCATTCCAGCTACGGACAACGGGGAAAGAAAAAGCTCAGGATACGCTGCGGTGTAGCTCTGACCAGATCCTCCGGCACCCGCTGGCCGATGCCCAGGAAAGACAGGGGGTAGGGGTACCGGAGCAGGGGATTCGCGATGGAGCCCGGTGTCAGTGTTTCGTCGACCTTCGTAAAGATCAGGCACTCCACCGATAGCGACCGAAACCTGCGAATCACATTCTTGATGTCTTCGTCCTTGGATGTGGCGCTGAGAACCAAAAGGTGATGCACTCCAGCGTCGTCCCGGAAGACGGCCTTGAGGTCATCCACATATCGGGCGTCCAGATAGTTTCTCCCGATGGTGTCCACGAGGATGGCCCCGCAGCCGGCCAGTCTTTCCATGGCCCGGTCCAGGGACTCCCGGCACTGGGCCACGTGAAGGGGCACCTCCAGGATGTCGGCGTACGTGCGGAGCTGCTCCAGGGCGCCTATGCGGTAGGTGTCCAGTGAGATCAGGCCCACCTTCTGCGCACGCTTGTACTTCAGGTAGGCCGCCAGTTTGGCCAGCGTCGTCGTCTTTCCCACCCCCGTGGGACCCACAAACGTGTAGATTTGCGGCTTCCCCCCGGCCGGAACCGGCCCGTCGAAGGGGTCATGAAACCGGATCTTGTCAGAAATATGACTTCGGAAGGCGTCGAAAAGTTGGCGTTTCGAGGGGGACCGGCCGTTGGCTCCCCTGACCAGGGCGCGGAAGATCTCGAAGGCATTCTTTTCGTCCAGCCCGCGCAGCAGCATCTGCTGGACGAGCTCCAGCGCCGGAGGTTTCAGCTGCCATTGGGCGAAGACATCCTTGGAGGAGAGCAGCAGGGAGAGCATCCCCCGGATGTCCTCCAGCTGATCCTGAACCACGGGCAGGGAGGAGGCGTCTGCAGGCGGGGGCGGTGGATTTCCGGCCGGTTCTCGCGGGCGGTCCAAGGCCGCCGAGATTTCGATCCAGGGGGCTCCATCCGGGCCGGGCACCTTGCGGTTGCCCAGCAGGATGGCGTCCGGGCCGAGGTCGCGCCGCACCTGGTCCAAAACCTCTTGCATGCTGGGAGCCTGAAAGGTCTTAACGTGCATGGGAAACCTTTATGAGTCCGATGGACTGGATCTCGGTCAAATTGGCCAACTCGCTGTGACTGATCACCACTACGTCTGGCAAGAATCGTTCCAAAAGCTTTTTGAGATGCCGCCGCACCACCGGAGAAGTGAGGACGACCGGGTGATGTCCCGCATTGGCCGCCCGTTGAACCTCGACACTGGTGGACTGGACGAGCTGGTGCATGAAATCCGGATCGACGGACAGGAACGCCCCGTGGTCGGTGCGCTGGATGCTTTGGGCCAATCTTTCTTCCGTTGCGGGATGGAGGGTGATGACATGCAGGCGGCCGTCATCCGTTTCGTAGGGACGGGTGATGGTTCTCGCCAGGGCCTGGCGCACGTATTCGGTGAGGATGTCGGGGTCCTTGGTGATGGTGCCCTGATCCGCCAAAGTTTCGCAGATGGTTTGTAGGTCCCTGATGGAGACGCGTTCTCGGACCAGGTTTTGGAGGACCTTTTGGATGGTGCCCAAGGGAACCGGATTGGGCGTCAGTTCCTCAATGAGTTTCGGCTGCGATTCCGCCAGCATGTCGAGAAGTTGCTGCACGGTCTGGCGGGTGAGGAACTCGTCCGCGTGCCGCTTGAACAATTCGGTCAGATGGGTGGCCACCACCGTCGGGAGATCAATGAGCGTGAATCCGGCACGCGCGGCTTCCGCTCTTTTCTTGTCCGGCACCCACAGGGCAGGCAGGCCGAAGGCGGGGTCCTTGGTGGGGATCCCGTCTATCTTGGCGGCTTCGTGCTCCGAAGGCGTCAGTGCCAGATGGTGCCCCAGCATGAGTTCCGCGCGGGCCACGGGATTTCCTTTGAGGAGCAGCCTGTATTCAGAGGGTTTCAGTTGCAGGTTGTCCCGGACGTGCAGGGAGGGGACCACGATGCCGTATTCCAGTGCCAACTGCTGGCGGATGGATCGGATGCGGCCCAGGAGATCCGATTGTCGGTCTCCGTCCACCAGGGGAATGAGCCCGTAGCCCACTTCCAGTTCCAGAAGATCCAGAAGGGGCGGCAGGGCGGTGGAGGTCTTTTCTTCTTTGCTTTCCTGGGGCGCCTCCGCCTCCTTCTCCTGGGCCTCCGCGGTGGCGGTCCGGTGTCTTCGGTAGGCGAGAGCAAGAAGGCCTCCGCCCACCAGAACCAGGGGCACGAACGGGAAGCCGGGGACGATGCCCAGGCACGCCAACATGGAGCCGGCGATGGCCAGGGGCTTCGGGTTGAGAGCCAGTTGCCGGCCGAAGGCCTTGCCCATCCCCATGTCCATTTCGGCGCGGCTCACCAGGATGCCGGCCGCCGTGGAGATGATGAGCGCCGGCACCTGGGAGACCAGACCGTCGCCCACCGTAAGCAGGGTGTAATTTTTGAGCGCTTCCACGACTTCCATGTCCCTTTGCAGGACGCCGATGGCGAGCCCGCCCAGGATGTTGATGAGCGTGATGAGGATGCCGGCGATGGCGTCTCCACGGACAAATTTGCTGGCACCGTCCATGGTTCCGTAAAAGTCCGCTTCCCGCATGATCTCCTCACGCCGGCTGCGGGCTTTCTGTTCGTCGATGAGGCCGGCATTGAGGTCGGCATCGATGCTCATCTGCTTTCCGGGCATGGCGTCCAGCGTAAAGCGGGCGGCCACTTCCGATATGCGCTCGGTGCCTTTGGTGATGACCAAAAAGTTGACGATCACCAGGATCACGAAGATCACCAGGCCGATCACGTAGTTGCCTCCCACCACGAACTGCCCGAAGGCTTGGATCACGTGACCGGCCGCCTCCGTGCCCATGTCGCCGCGGAGAAGGATCAGCCGAGTGCTGGCCACGTTCAATGCCAGCCGGAAAAGGGTTGTGATGAGCAGGAGCGTCGGGAAAATGCCGAAGTCCAGAGGCTTTTGGGTGTAGATGGTGGTGAGAAGAATGAGAAGGCCGAAGGAGATGTTCATGGCGAGCAGAACGTCCATGACGGGGCCGGGAATGGGCAGCAGCATGACCGAGAGAATGATGACCACACCGATGCCCATGAGTGCGTCCCCTTCCGAGAGGGCGCGAAGGCGGGTCAGCCAATTGCCGGTGGAGGCTTGGGAAGATTCTGCCATGATGGTGGATTACCTCGCCTTTTTCTGGTGGTAAACGTAAGCCAAGACCTTGGCCACGGCCCGGTAGAGGGCTTCCGGTATGGTCTGATCCAGTTTCACCTGCTTATACAAGGCGCGTGCCAAGGGGGGGTTCTGGACCACCGGGACCCCGTGCTTTCGCGCCGCCCGGATGATGTTCTGTGCCACCACGTTCATGCCCTTGGCCACCACCTTGGGCGCCTCCAGGCCTTCCCGATAGATCAGGGCAACGGCATAGTGGGTGGGGTTGGTGATCACCACCGTCGACTTGGGTACCTGGGCCATCATCCGCTGGCGTGCCAGGGTTCTTTGAATGGAGCGAATGCGGGCCTTGACCTGGGGGTTGCCCTCCGCCTGCTTGTGTTCCTCCTTGACCTCCTGCTTGGTCATCATGAGGTCTTTGCGGTTTTGCCATTTTTGGTAGTAGAAGTCGGCGAGGCTGAGGACCAGGAACACGGCGCCCGCCCTGATCAGGATCCTGAGCGCCATGCGGGCCGTCTCCGCCAGGATGGACACGACATCCATCTGCTGAAGGATGCTGATCTGCGACGCTTCGTCCTTGAGCACCAGATAGGTGATGGAGAAGACGATGAGGATCTTCAGGGATGACTTGACGGTCTCCATGAGGAATCGGAGCTGAAAAAACCGCTTGATTCCGGACAGGGGATTCAGCTTGGAAAGTTTCGGTTGGAGCGGCTGAAGCGTCAGAAGCAGACCTTTGAGCTGGAAGAGATTGACCGCCAAGGCGAAGACGAAGGTGACGAGGACCACGGGCGCCGTCATCCTGAAAAGGGAAAGGGCGACACTCACGAACAGATGCCGCCCGCTTCCCGAAAGCTCATGGAGCAGAAAACCGTTGGTCCAGAAAAGGTCCATCAGTTCCCGGAAATGTCCAGGCACCGACTGAAGGTGCAGGCCTGCGGCCACACAGCCGGCACCGAGAACGACCAAGGCGTTCAGTTCCTGACTCTTGGGAACGTTTCCCTTCCGCCGCGCTTCGGAAAGTCTTTTCCCGGTAGGCTTTTCGGTCTTTTCCTGGGAACCCGCCACGGATCCTCCCTACGGCTGGACAAGGGGAGTTCTGACACCGGGTGTCAAAACCCTTCCATGTCTATCCGCGTCCATCAGTGGTTGACTTTGGCGTTAGGCCGCCACCGCTTTGAAAAAGTGGATCAGGCGCGTCAGATAGAGGGCCAGCAGATCGTTCCAGCCCGCCAGGGAGAGGATGGCAAAGAGAATGCCAACCGCGATGGTGATGGGAAAACTGACGATGAGGATGTTGATTTGGGGGGAAAATTTGGCCACCACACCGAAGGCCACCTGCAACAGGATCTGCACGCTCAAGATGGGCGCCGCGATCTTGATGGCGATCACGAACAGATGGGCCGCTTGGGCCATCACGGCCCGGAAGACTTCCCCGGATGGGAAGAAGCCGCCCACGGGTACGCTTTGAAAGCTTTCGAGAAAGGCCTTGATCACCAGAAGATGGCCGTTGATGGAAAAGAAGATGAGGGTGGCCAGGATCTGGAGGAACTGCCCGAGCAAAACGTTCTGGGTCCCCGTCTGGGGGTCGGCCACCTGGGCGAAACCGAGGCCCATCTGGAACGAAATCAATTGGCCCGCCAGGTGGAAGGCACCGAACAGGATGTGCATGACCAACGCGAAGAGGCCCGCGAAAACGAGCTCGCTGACCACAAATCCCGCCGCCTGAAAGGGGGACAAGGGAAAGGGGGAAACGAATGGGCCGACCAGGGGCAGGCTCATGACGCTCAGGGCCACCGTGGCCCAAGCCTTGACCGGGGCCGGCACCTGCTGGGCCCGGAAAACGGGGAGGAGGAAAAAACAAAGACCGATGCGCAGAAGAAGGCTCAGGAAGATCCGGACCTGGGTGAGGTCGATGGAGAACGTGGGCATGGAACCGGTCCCCTATCGGATCCAGTGGGGTATGTTGAGAAGGATCTCCCGGGTAAAGGAGAGCATCTTTCCGGTCATCCACGTCCCGAAGATGAGCAGGGAAAGGAAGGTGACTACGATCTTCGGCACGAAAGTGATGGTCATTTCCTGGATCTGGGTGATCGCCTGAAACAGACTGATGAGGACCCCCACGATAAGGCTCACCAGCAAAACGGGAAGACTGACCATGAGCATCGTCTCCAGGGCCTGGCGAGCCATTCCGATGACGAATTCCTGGGTCATGGACGCGACTCCTAAAAGCTCTTCACCAGGGACGCAACCAGAAGATTCCAGCCGTCCACCAGGACAAAGAGCATCAGCTTGAACGGCAGAGAGATCATGACCGGGGGCAACATCATCATTCCCATGGACAGAAGGATGCTCGCCACCACCATGTCCAGGACCAGGAACGGAACATACAGGAGGAACCCGATCTGGAAGGCGGTCTTGAGTTCACTGATGACGAAGGCCGGAACCACGGCGCTCAAGGGCAGGGAAGCGGCATCCTTCGGCTTTTCGTCGGAGGTGAACGACACGAAGAGTTTGAGGTCCTTTTCCCGCGTCTGCTTGAGCATGAAATTCTTGAGCGGTGTCACGGCCCGCTGGAGGAACTCCTCCCCGGAGATCTCCTGGGCCTGGAAGGGCCTCAGGGCCTGATCGTGGATCTGCTGCCAGACGGGCCACATGATGGACATGGTCAAAAAAAGCGCAAGGCCCACGATTACCTGGTTCGGCGGGGACTGTTGCGTGCCCAGCGCGGTCCTGAGGAAGGCGAAGACCACGGCCAGCCTTGTAAAGGAGGTCATGAGAACCAGGATCGAAGGCGCGACGGACAGGATGGTCAGGACAAAAAGAATCTTGAGAACGCCGGCCACCTGTTCGGGGGCCTGAGCGTCGTCCATCTGAAACCGGACGGCGGGCAGATTCAGGTCCAAGGCCCGACATTCGGCGGCGTTCAAGTGCCAGAAGATCCCCAACAGGGCCAGGAGCAGGAGGATTCTTTTCGTTGTCACGGTACGTCCCCCTCTGCCCGCAGATCTGCCGATTCTTCCGGACGATCCGCAAGACTCGCCAGAAGTTCCATCCCGTTGGGGGACACTCCGATCAGGAGCCGCTCGCCCTGAACGCGAACCAAGACCAGGGAGTGCTTGTTGGTCAGAAAGCGGCGCTCCAGAACCCGGATGTGCGAAGTGCCCTGTCCCTTGGAAAGGGGCCATCCGAAGCGCTTCACCACGTGGGAGAACCCCAAAAGGAGGGCCACCACCAAGGCCAGCGCCGCCGCTGTCTGGAGAAAGTGGAGTGCAAAATCCATAGGTCAGCCGAGTTGCTTGACGCGCTCCAAGGGGCTGATGATGTCGGTGATGCGCACGCCGAACTTTTCGTTGACCACCACCGCTTCCCCGCGCGCGATGAGTTTGTTGTTGACCAGGATCTCCAGAGGCTCCCCGGCGAACTTGTTCAATTCCACCACGGACCCTTGTCCGAGCTGCAACAGGTCGTTGATAAGCAGCTTCGTCCTACCCAGCTCCACGGAGATTTCCAGCGGCAGATCCAGAATGAAATCCAGATCCCGCATCTCCTTTTTCATGGCCGCCTCGGCATCGTCTCCGGCGCCGTCGTTGCCGCTGCCGGTCTTGGGGGCCGAAACGGTGGGGGCCTGCATAGGTTCCAACTCCGTGGCCATGTTCCCTTTGGCTTTTTCAGCCATGGACGATCTCCCTTCTCATCTTCACGGTTGCCTTCAGTCTCTCGGAGGTGTGATGAGCTCCACGATCTTGACGGCCTGATTGCCTTTGTGAATTCCCGCTTCGGCCCGGTACTTGGGCACTCCCTCCACGGTCACGAGAAGCGGGTGGCTTACGTCCTGATCCAGGAGGATCACGTCTCCCTTTTCCAGGCGCAACAGGTCCTGACCCTTGATCTGAGTGCGTCCCAGCTCCACGGTCAAGGAGACCTGCACCTCCCGCAGGCGGCGGATGAACCGCCGGGTCCACGAAAAGTCCACCTCCAGCTGGTCGCTCTGGTAACTTGCGGAAAGCTTGGAGCGGATGGGCTCGATGGTGGAATAGGGAAGGCACAGGATGATCTTTCCCATGAGAGAGTCCATCTCCAGTTCGTAGTGGACGACGATCACCAACTCCGTGGGCGGCACGATGGTGGCGAACTGGGGATTCACCTCGGAACGCACGAACCGGAACGCGATGGATGTGACCGGGTTCCAGGCTTCCTCCAGGTCCTTGAGGGCCATGCGCACCACCTTGTTGATGACCCGTTGCTCGATGGAGGTGAAGTCCCGCCCTTCGATTTTGAAACTGCTTCTGCCGGTCCCTCCGAAGAAGCAATCCACCAGGTTGAAGATCAGGCGGCTTTCCACGACGAGCAGCACGTGTCCCCGCAGGGGCTCCATCTTGAGTACGTGAAGGCTGGTGGGAACGGGCAGGGTGCGGATGAAGTCCCCGAACTTGATCATCTCCTTCTGGGTGACCGTGATGTCCACCACTTTGCGCAAGGCGCCGGAAAGGGTGATGCGGTGGACCCGCGCGAATCGATCGTTGATGATCTCCAGAGTCGGCATCCGACCGCGGATGATCCGATCCTGACTCGTGAGATCATACGGTCGGATGCCCTTTTGCCCGTCGTCCGGTTGGGCGGCATCCGTCTCCGTTTCGATCTCTCCGCCGTCCAGTCCCTTGAGCAGGGCATCCACTTCATCTTGCGAAAGGACGTGTTCCATGGGCGCGGGCCTGTCTTATTGGACGAGAAATTCGGTGAAATAGATGTCGAGCACCTGGCCTTGCTTCAGAATCCGGTTCAGGCTGTCGGCCAGGGACCTTTTGAGAGCGAGCTTGCCGGACAGCGACGAGATATCGTCGTATTCCTTGCTGGACAGCAACATGAGAATGGCATCTCTCAGTTCGGCGCTGCGCGTGTCGAATTCGGCCAAAGCGGCCTCGCTGCTCAACTTGAGTTGGATGGTGATCTTCAGGTAGCGCTCTCCGCCCGGATCAGAAAGGTTCACCAGAAAGGTGTCCAGGTTCTTTATGACCGGCTTTTCCAGGGCGGGTTTGGCCTGGGCCGGGGTTTCCTTCTCTTTTCCGGCAAAAAACTTGGTATAGGCGAAAAACCCCCCCCCTCCGACAACGGCCAGCAGAACCACCAGCACGAGGATCTTCATCAAAGGGGATTTCTTTTCCTCTTGCTGCTGGTTCTTTGCTTCCGCCGCTTCCTTCTTTTTAGCCATGCCCGTGCTCCTTCGCTTTTCCTTTCCGTTTGCCCAGTCGTTAATCAAACCTGCTTTCTCGTGCGGTCGGGGGCACGAACGAGTGGAGCTTCTGCTCGATGACGCGGGGATTCTCCCCGTTGGCCACGCTCACGATCCCGCTGATGATCATCTCCTTGACCAGGGTCTCCTCCTGGCTTCTCTTTTTGAGCTTTCCGGCCATGGGCAGACACACCAGGTTGGCCGCCACGGCCCCGTAGAAGGTGGTGAGCAGGGCCACGGCCATGGAGGGACCGATGGTGCTGGGATCGTCCATGGTGGCCAACATCTGCACCAGGCCGATGAGCGTTCCGATCATGCCCATGGCGGGAAAGAAGGTGGCCATGGTGGTCAGGATCTCCGCCCCCGACTTGTGGCGTTCCTCCAGATACTCGATCTCCGTTTCCAGAATCTCCCGGATGGACTCGGGCTCCATGCCGTCGATGGTGAGCTGGAGGCCCTTGACCATGAACTCGTCGTCCAGGTTGGCCACCTCCGATTCCAGGGCCAGGATGCCCTCGCGGCGCGACTTGTTGGCAAAATCCACAAACCGGTCCACCACCTCCTGGGTGCTCCACACTTTGGTGAAAAAGACGTTTTTCACCACCTTGAAAACCCCCAGCACATCGGCCAGCGGGTAGTTCACCATGGTGGCTCCCAAAGTGCCGCCCACAACGATCATGAGGGAGGGGATGTTGACAAACAGCCCCAAGCCTCCCCCCATCATGATGGAGATGATGACCAGGGCGAAGGCGGATACGATGCCGACTAGGGTTGCGATGTCCATGCGTACTCGATCACCTCGAAAACCATGAGTTCATGCAAAAATCCAAGCGTGCCCGGGCCGAACAGACTCACAGCAGGGGGTAGCAAACACCGCGCCAGCCGTAGGGAATATCGGGCGGAAGCCGGTTTTACTTGAGTCCGGTGGCCGCGGCAAGCCTTGCTTACGGGCTCCTTTTTCGCGGTCCTAAAGGGCTGCACCACAACGCCGAGGGGCTGCTGTTTTCCCTTTCCGTCCGGCATCCGCGCTCCGGTGGGGGCAGGGGCCGTTTGGGCGGGGCGTCTCAACGTTGACGGCCCTTGCCTCGAAGGGCGGTTCGGGGACCGCCCCGTCACGACCAGCAGCGGCTCGATCCCGGGAAGCCGAAGGAGATCCTCCGACAAGCTCTTGTTGGGCTTTCCCCGACGGTAGGGGCGAAAAATCTTTCGCCTCTGCCAACCGGGCCGCCAGCAAGAGGCGGAAAACGCGTTGGAGGGGGCAGTCAAAAAGATGACTCATTGGGGGAGGTCGAAAGGCCCGGGGCGGAAAGGATGCCCCCGCGGGCGGGCTCCCGCGGGGGTGGGGAAGGAGGCATTCAAAATGCCCATTGGGTCTAGCGGACCATATTCACGGCCACGTCCAGGAGCTGGCTGGCGGTGGTGATGGTCTTGGAGTTGGCCGTGTAGCTGGCCTGGTAGGTGATCATGTTCACCATCTCCTTGGCCAGGTCCACGTTCGATGCCTCGATGGTGAGGCTTGAGATGCCGCCGCGGACTCCGTCGTTGGCCGTCCCGTGGATGGGGAACTTGGATTCCGGCCCCTGGGTGTAGAGGTTGTTGCCGTGCCGGACAAGCCCGTTGTTGTTGGCGAAGGTGGACACCCTCAGTTGTCCCCCGACCACCGGTTGCGGATCGTTGCTGGTGGCCACCCAATCGGAGTCTTCTGTGAGCGAGGTGCCATCAACATCAACATCAGTGATTATGTAGACATCTTCGGCGGGTGAACCAGAGAGGGGAAATTCGGAAAGGTTGATGGCCCCTACGAAAGAGTCGTTCACATTGTCGCCATCAGAGTCGTAGTTAAGCCGGAGGTCGGGTGTCGCCCCTCCAACGGTCAAGGAGATCGTTGGCGTGGAACCCAAAGTACCTTGCAAATCTATTGAGATGGTGGAGCTTCCACCGGCTGGCGGTGTTATTGGCGTCTGAATGTAGATGCTCCCGTAGGCCTTGGGATTGGAGTTCCCTTGGGTGTCGCAGATCATGACCTGGTGGGGATCCAGCGGGGTGCCCCAGATCTGACCGTTGGAATCCACGCTGTAGTCCGTCAGCTTCGGATCGGCGGGGTTGTCCACGAGGATTTCGTTTCCGTCCCTGTTGAGGACGTGGTAGCCCAGTTCGTTCACGAAGTAACCGTCCTTGTCCATGTGAAAGCCGCCATCCCGCGTGTAGTAAACCGTGGTGGATCCAGGCACTCGCACGCTGAAAAAACCCTCGCCGTTGATGGCCAGGTCCGACCACCGGGTGGTGCTCTGCAGGGAACCCTGGGAAAATTCCGTCACGATGCCCATGATGGCCGTCCCGGCCCCTTCCCGGTCGGAGTCCTTGGACAAAGTGGAATAGTAGCCTCCCACCAGATCGCCGAAACGGACGCTATTGGCCTTGTAGGCGGTGGTGTTCACGTTGGCGATGTTGTCGCTCACCACCGTGAGAGCCGTGGCGGAGCTGTTGAGACCGCTGACGCCTATGTTCATCGCTTGGCTGATACCCATGGATGTTCCTCCTCGTGTTTTTCCTGGTCATCGGCCCCAAAGGGCCCCGTTCGCGGATTTGCTTGCGGTTTCTCTGTCCTCCTGGCTCATGAAGGCTAGCCGGAGGTCTCGATGCGCAGGATCGAGCCCACCGGAACCAGCAGGCCGTCGCTGCCCCCCAGAACCAGATAGCTGACACCGTCTTCCATTCTGAACCCGTAAACGCTTCCTGCCATGATGGATGTGGAGGCCACGGTGTTGCCGCTTGCATCGGTGGTTGACACTTCGAAAGTGTAGGTGCCGTCGGAGACCGATTTTCCCGAATCGTCCTTGCCGTCCCACTCGATTGCGTGGCGGCCCGCCTCCAGGGTTCCCAGGGCAAGGGTCCGGACGGCGTCTCCCGATTCATCATAGATGGTCACGGTGACGTCCGCCGCTTCCTCCAGCTCCACCAGGGCGTCGCTGATCTTCCCGTCCGCCACCTGAATCCCGTTGCCCGCCACGCTCACCGTCTTCCCCAGAAATTGAATGCCCTGGGCGTTGTTGATGGAGGCTAGATAGTTCTCCTGGGTTTCCAGCTGGCTGTGGATCTGTGTCAATTTCTCGACGGTACTGAACTGGGCCAGCTGGGCCGACATCTCGTAGGTGTCCATGGGGTTGGTGGGATCCTGATTCTGGAGCTGGGTTGTGAACAGCAACAGAAAGGCGTTCATGTCGGACAGCGCGGCCCCCGCGGTCGTCCCGTCACTGGACGTTGTCGACGAGGTTTGTGTGGTGCTTGTAACGGAGCTGACGGCCATGATGGTCACCTCGTGAAGTGGATGAGCTGTGTGCCTACGCCCTTAGACTGATGGTGGTCCCCGTCGCGCCTGCGTACCGGGCGATGCCGGGGCCTTTGACCGGACCTGCCGTTTCGGTGCCCCTTGCCCGGTTGCCGGTCCCGGGCTCCTCTTCGGCGCGACGCCCGGGATGGCGGTGGTGTTCCCGGACGTCCACCGAAAACTGGCTCAGGTTGAGGCCTTGTTCGGAAAGGAGATTCTGGAGAAAGGCGCTGTTGCGGGCCAGGAGGTCGCGGGCGTCGGGATGCTCCGTCTGGATCCAGGCGCTCACGGCATTCCCATGGGTTTCGATCCGGAGGCTGAGTTTCCCCAGATGCTTGGGTTCCACCTCGAGGGTCATGCGGTGTCTTCCTTCCCGGCTCATGCGTCCCACCAGGTCTGCCAGATCCTGGGGCCACTGGGCCTCGGTAAAACTGAAAACCGGTGCAGCAGACTCCAGTCGCCCGGAGGAAAGAGTCCCTTGGAGGGAGGAAGCGGAGCCCGCCGGGAGCACGAAGGGTTCCATCGGTTGCTGTCTGATGGAGATACTCTGCCCGTTCTCATTCCAATGGCCGCCTGCCCAAGCGCCCTCCTTCTGAAACCCCTGGGAAAGGTTTTCCCCGTTGGGGAATGCGGAAGATCGGCCCATGCCGCCTCCCGGGCCTTCCACCGCGCCCGAATGGGAACGGGGCCTGGAATGCAATCCGATGGCGGCGTCCTCGTCCGGACGACCTTCCACAAAAGCGGTTTCCGTGGAGAGATCGGCATCCCCCCCGCCCGACTCGAGGGCCTGGGGGCTTGCGGGTACGGTCGAAATCCGTTGCGTGGAGCTCAAGGGTTGTCGGAGGCTGTGGGGCTCGCTTCCCGAAAAGGGTAGGCGCTGCTGCCCGTCTGCCTCGTTCTTTCCTTCGAACGCCTGGGATTGCAGATGGGCGAAGGCGATACCTCTTCCACTCCCCCCTTGGGCGGCCTTCCTTTCGGGGTCGGATGGGGTGGGATCGGATTTGTGAACGTCAGGTTGCGCGGCATCCGCCTGTCTCAACAGGGCATGGGCGTCCTGGACCCGGCTCTCCGATCCGCCAAGGGTTCCCACGCCCTCAACCTGGAGCGGAGGCTGTTGCGTACGGGCAGAGGGGGCGCCCCCTGCTTCGGCCTGCGCGAAAGAGCCGCTCCTTTGTTCGCTTGTAAGGGCGGCCTTGGCCGCGGCCCGCATCGCCTGAAGGCCGGCGTCCAGGGAGGGGGCCTGTTCCTCTAAGGCATCCTCGCCGGTGACGGCGAGCGAAAGACCCGCAAGCTCTTGTGCCTGGGGCCCACCTTCCAGAAGGGGGCGGGCCCACGATCGGAGCCGTTCCAGTGGGCTCTCGATCGCTTCACCCGGCAACGGGGCGCCTTCCTGGGAATTCTCCGTCGTGGGCGTGGAAACTTCCGGGTTGTATCTTGCCTGGAGCTTTTCCGTCCGCACACCGCTTCGGTCGTCCGCCGGGGGCGAGGCGTGCCGCCTTGCCTTTTTCTTCTCTCCGTCGGGGGAAGGATTGCCGGAAACGCTTTCCCGTCGTTTGGTGGTCACTTCCTCGGCTGACGGGGGAGAGAGAAGGTGCTCCAAAGAATCTGGAGAGCCCGGTGCGGACCCCTCAAAGAGAGGGGATCTCCCTGCTCGATCCTTTTCGTCTTTGGGGGAGGTTTCGGAAGGGGCGGCGAAACCGGCCAGGCCGGGCGCGGTCCCTCTCTCGGGCTCAGCGTGCAAAGGAATCGGGTCCTCGGTCTTCGAGGCGGCGTTTCCCTGGGCGGTTTCCCGTGGCTGCAGAGAGCCGTGGGCTTCCTTGGATGGTATTTCCTCGGCCGTTTCGAGTATTTTGGAAAACAGGGCCGTGATCCGCTCCAAGTCATATTCGGACGTCCCGGCGGCTTTTTCCCAATCCAAGGGCAGGGAGCTGTCCCCCTCCGACCACCGGATGTTTTTCAGAAGACGCCGCACAGTGGCGGGGGCGACGGCCGCGCGCGATTCGCCCAGGGCGGGGGACGCCTCGGCAGCCCTTCCCAGCAGATCGGTGAGGGTCCGAAGGCTTATGGCGCCTTCGTCTCCCGTTTCCGCCGCAAGTTCATTGCGTGTTTCCGCGGGAACGTGCAACCGGGCCAGAACCTTCTGAAGCAGCAGGGGGTCGGCCAGAACGAGGGTGGCATCCGGTTCTTGCGTTGAATCGGCCGCCGGGCGCCGACCGCTCATGGAGTCGCCCCCCAGTGCGGCCAGGGCGTCCCACAGGTCTTCGGCTGAATTTGCCGACACGGGGAGGTCCACGGTCCATCCCGACGGCAGCTGGAGAGATTCTCCGGAAGATGTGCCACCGGCCTTTCCCAGCAGGAGGTTCATCTCGGAGGCCAGATCCTGCTGGAATTCCGAGGACAGAACTTTCTTCCCGATTCGCTCCCGTTCCTTGGCCAGGAATTCGGAAAGCATTTGCGAGACATTGAGTGAGAGTGGCAGCATGTGTGCCCCTTTTTCCAATGGGTCCATGGAGTCGTTGCGTGTCGGCCCATTGGGATGGCAATTAGGATGCCAGATGGGGGTGTCATGGAAAAAGCTGTGAAATCCATGTCTTGTGCGCCTCGAAGCGGAGTGGGACCTTGCCGGCCCCTCGAAAGGGGGCAAATTTTTCAGCACTGGTGAGAAAAAGCTGCCGCCGGGCGGCGGCGCCCGGCGGCGGGGTGGGAGGGAGGTGCGGGTGGTGCGGGAGATCAGTTGGCGGTGAGGGCCTTGGAAATCTTGGCGGCCTTTTTCACCTCCATGCTGGAAAGGATTTTGGCGGCCTGGTCTGCGGTCATGAGGGAGATGATCTTCACCACCAGGTCGTCTTCCAGGTTTTGCATGAGCTCCCCGGCTTCCTTGGGCTTCATGTTGCCGTAAATCTTGGCCAATGCGCGGATTTGAGCGCTTCTGGCCTGTTCCTGTTCTTCACGATAGATGCGGATTTCTTCCTGGGCCTTCTGTATCTTTTCCTGCAGAGCGATGAGTTCCTTCAATCGGCTTTCGATCTCCTCCTCCATTTGGCGGAGATACGCTTCACGCTCCGTCAGTTCCTGCTCCTTTTGCCGGAGCTGTTCCTTCTGCTCTTTGAGATGAGCCATCATTTCGGGGGTGAGGAGGACTTCTTCATGGATGGGGCGGGGTGCTTCGTTCGGGTCTGCCTGGGAAGAGGGGCGGGGCGGGGGTGTCTCGGATTGCTCCTGGGCATGCACTTCCCGGAGCTCCATGACGTTTGCGGGCTGCGGAAGTTTTCCCCAAAGATCCAGCGTGCTGAGCCCCACCTTGAGACCCCCCAGCAGCAGGAGCCCGGCCAGAAGAAAGGACAGGCCCTTCCGGGGGGGCCTGTTCGGCTCAGGGGGGTTCGTTTCCGAGGGGGAGAGGCCCTCGCAGGAGGGTTGTTTGGGCCGATTCGTCCAAATGCCTCTGCTCTCGTTTCTTTTCCTCGATTCGGAAGCGCTCATGATCGATCTCTTCCAGTCTCTCCAGTTTCTTGGCCTCTCGCTCTCTGTCCACCAAGGCTTCCTGCCGGGCGGCGGCTTTGTGCTGCGCCGCCTCCCATTGTTCGTTCAGCTTAAGCAATTGTTGTTCCAATCCCGACAGGTGATCCTGGAAGGAAAGAAACTCGGCCACGGAGATGCCTTCGCGCTGCTTCTTCGAAAGACGCTCTCTGGTGTCCTGCAACTGCCTTTCGACGGCGGCTATCCGCCGCCCGATCTCCCGGACTTCCGCCAGAGCGTTGGCCAGCTCGATTTGCGACTGCCGCACCAGATGTTCCCTGTGTTCGAGAAGCTTGCGGAAACGGAATTGAAAGGCCATGGGGCTCCAACTCAATCGAAGAGCTTCTTCAAGGACTGATGGGCCTGTTCAATGGTGGCCCGTTCGGTGACGGGTTGCTTCAGATAATCGTTGAGCTTGTCGATCATCTGGATGGCGTAATCGGTGGGGCCGTGGCTCCCCTTCAGGTAGGCACCGATATTGATCATGTCTTCGGCGGACTTGTATTGGGCGAGGACTTCGATGAACCTGGACGCCCGGCTTTTCACTTCCGGATCCAGGAGGCGATCCGTCAACCGGCTGACGCTCTTGAGGGGATTGATGGCGGGGTAGTGCCGCCGGTGAGCCAGCTCCCGGTCCAGGACGATATGTCCGTCCAGGATGGAGCGGACGGTATCCGCAATGGGGTCGTCCAGATCGTCGCCTTCCACGAGGACGGTATAGATGCCGGTGATGGATGCTTGGGAGAAGTTGCCGGCGCGTTCCAGGAGCTGAGGGAGGGCACCGAAGACGCTGGGCGGGTAGCCCTTGGTGGTGGGGGGCTCTCCGGCGGCGAGCCCGATCTCCCTCATGGCCATGGCGAATCGGGTCACGGAATCCATCATGAAGAGAACATCCTGCCCCTGATCCCTGAAATATTCCGCCACCGCGCACGCCACATAGGCGGCGCGCACGCGCAGGGATGCCGGCTGGTCGGAGGTGGCCACCACCACCACCGAGCGCCGTCTCCCTTCAGGGCCCAGTTCCGATTCCAGGAACTCATTGACTTCCCTGCCGCGCTCTCCGATGAGAGCGATGACGTTGACCGGGGCGGAGGTGTAACGGGCCATCATGCCCAGCAAGGTGCTTTTTCCCACCCCGGAGCCGGCGAAGATGCCCATCCGTTGTCCCTTCCCGATGGGAAGCAACCCGTTGATGGCCCGGATGCCCACGTCCAGCTGCTCCGAGATGATAGGCCGGTCCAGGGGGTTGGGGACGGGGGAGCGCAGGGGATAAGCCGTGCCGGCGGGCAGGGGGCCGAGGGCGTCCACGGGTTCTCCCATTCCGTTGAGGACTCGGCCCAGGAGCTCGCGACCGACGGTGCAGGATGCGGAGTGGGGGTGGATCTCCACCCGGTTGCCGGGGGCCAAGCCCTGGACGGGCGATAGGGGAACCAACTTGAGGTTCTTCCCATGAAATCCCACCACCTCGGCAAAGACGGGCGGGGAGTCTGTCTGCGAGTGGATCCTGCAGATGGTCCCGAGGGTCGCCTCGAGCCCCACCGCCTCGATCAGGTTGCCCAAAAGCAGATGCACCCTGCCGTATCGCTTCCATTTGCCGGCGGTCCCGATCGACAGAGGAAGGTCCTCCAGATGCAAGTAGTCACGCTTCATGGGGAGCCTCGGAGTGCGAATCGCTGGTGAGGCGCGCTTCCAGATCCTTCCAACGGGTCTCCAGGGTCGCATCGATCTCCTGGATCGCGCTGATCAGCCGACATCCGCCCCGTTCCATTTCGGAGTCGGTGCGGATGTGCAGGACTCCGTCCGCGGCTTCCTGCGCCCCTGCCCACCTGGCCAGAACGCCGTGTTTTTCCAAGAGCGCCTTGTCCTTCGGGTGGAGCACGAGGGTGATTTCGTGCGAACGGTCCATGCTCTCCATGCACTCATCCACCAGGGCGGCCAGGATGGCGGCGTCCGCACGCACCTCACGGCGCACGATGACCTTCGCCAGGGACAGGCTGGCTCGGATGAGCCATTCCCGGTAGTCCTGGAGGATCTGGGACGGGAGGCCTTCCATGTGGCCAAGCAGCGTCTCCATCTGCTCCTGAATCACACGCATGCTCTTGGCGCCGAAGTCGAAGCCGTCCTTTCGGCCCTGCTCGTAGCCCTTTTGGTAGGCGTCCCGTTCGATCTCCTGGGCGCGGCGCTCCGCTTCCAGGAGCTGGCGCCGGATGGTTTCCTCCAAATCCTCCAGGGGATCCGCATCCGTCGGGGCGGCCCCGGCTTGCGAGTGAGCGGGAACCCCGCCCGGATCGTCTTCAGAGCCGATCTCCCGAAAGGCGAACTTGGCCCAGGTCTCTTGACGGGCTCCTTTGACGATCTTAGACGAGGGCATCGCCGCCGTCTCCTCTGGCCAGCATCAGTCGTCCTTCCTTCTCCAGCTTGCGGGCCACATTGAGCACGTTGCGCTGGGCGGCTTCCACATCGCTCAGCCGCACCGGCCCCATGACCTCCATGTCTTCCAGGAGCATCTGGGCGGCGCGCTGGGACAGATTCTTCAGAATCTTCTGCTTGACTTCTTCCGAGGCCGTCTTGAGGGCCAGGGTGAGGTCCTCGTTGGTGATTTCCTTGAGCAGCTCCCGGATGCCCTGGTCGTTCACATTCACCAGGTCGTCGAAAACGAACATGAGATTACGCACGTTATCCGCAAGTTCGGCATCGTGGTCTTCCAGTGCCTGCAGGATGTTGTCGCTGGTGCGGCGGTCGCATCGGTTGAGCAGTTCGGCCACCGCCTGCACCCCTCCGACGATCTTATAGCCCTGATCCGATACGGAGAGCAGTTCCTTTTCCAGGACCTCGTCCACCTCGCGCAGGAGGTCCGGAGGCACCGTCTCCAGGGTGGCGATCCGGTTGGCCACCTCGAACTGGAGGTTTTCCGGAAGGAGTCCCAGAACCTCGCTGCCTTTTTCGTGGTCCAGATGAACCAGGATGATGGCAATGGTCTGGGGATGCTCGTTCTTAATGAAATTGGCGAGGACCCGCGGATCCACATCCTGCAAGTTCTTAAAGGGGACCTTTTGGTTTTCCTCCTCGATGGTGGTCATGACCGATTGGGCCTCGTCCGGGCTGAGAACCGCCGGCAGTAGCTTTTTCAGGAACAGGTTGCCGGGTATGTGGACGCCTTGGTCCTCTTTCATGCACACGAGGAATTCCTTGAGAATCTCGTCGGTGGTGGGTTTCTCAACCTTTTCCAGACGCGCGATCTGGGAGCCCAGTTTCTTGATTTCCGCGGGGCTCAGATCCTTGAGGATCTGGGCGGAAGCCTGTTCCCCCAACGCCAAAAGCACAACGGCGGCCTTCTGCAATCCGGACAACTTCGCCATCGTTTATGCGTCCTCCTTGATCCAGGCTCGAATCACCTGGGCCGCCTGGGTCGGGTTCTCGAACACCAGCTCCATCACCTGTTCCCGCAAGGGCAATTCCTTGGGAGCTTCCAGCAGGTCCTCCTCCTCCCCTCCGGGTAGAGCAGGGTGGCGGCCTCCCCGGGCGGGTTCGCCATCGCCGATTTGTTGGAATCGCTTCATGAAGGGGCGCACCACGAACAAGAACACCAGCAAGAGCAGGAGCAGATTGAAAAGGATCTTCTGGTGCTGGCGAAGCAGGGCGAGGTACTTGTTTTCCGGGGCGGGCGAGTCCAATCCTTGGAGCGGGTCGGAGGCGAAGGCAACATTGGTGATGGAGACCTGGTCTCCGCGGCCCTCGTCAAATCCCACCGCCTTCTTGACCAGGTCTTCCAGGGTCTTGAGCTCCTGGGGACTTCTGCCCACGAAGACCCTTTCCGGCTTTCCGTCGGCGGACATTTCCGTCCGGTAGGGGCCGTCCACCACCACGGCCACCGACACTTTCCGAACGGTTCCCGGAGAGCGTACGATCTGTCGATTGATGCGGTTGATCTCGTAATTGACCGTTTCTTTTTGCCTGTTGAAGGTTTTTTGTTCCGCGCCCGGCTGATTTTCCAACAGGCGGCTTTCGATGTTGATGGGGGCGTCCGGGTTTCCCCGCGGCGTGAGCTCCTTGCCCTGGGATGTCTCCAGGCTCCTTTGCTGGCTTCTCACGACGGCGCTGTCCGGGTCGTAGATGTCTTCGGCGATTTCAACCCGGCTGAAGTCCAGGTCCACGGAAACCTGGGCCACCACCTTGTCGGCTCCCACCACGCGGGCCAGCATGTTCTGGACCTTGTTGCGAAGATCTTCCTCCACCCGATGCTTCACTTCCAGCTGATGGGCGCTCATCTCCAGGGGCGACTCGCTTCGGTCCTTCTTGAAGAAGACCTTTCCGTCCGTGCTCATGATGGTCACGTTCTCGGTCTCCAGACCTTCCACGGCGCTGGCCACCAGGTTCGCGATGGCCTGAAGTTGGCGCTGGCCGAGTTGGGCGCCGGGCCGCAGCTTGAGAAACACCGCGGCGCGGGGAGGTTTCTGGTCCTCGGCGAAGAGGGCGTCTTCAGGCAAGACCAGGTGAACCCGGCTTTCCTGGACTTCCGTCATTTGGTTGATGGTGCGTGCCAGCTCCCCCTGAAGGGCTCGCTGGTAATTGATTCGCTGCACGAATTCCGTGCTTCCCAGCCTTTGCTGATCGAAGATCTCAAAGCCCACACCGCTTCCCCGGGGCAGACCTTCGGCCGCCAGCGCGAGCCGTGTTTCGTAGATTTTGTCTTTGGGAACGGCCACGGCCTGAGTTCCGGTCAGCTTGTAAGGAACCTTTTTCTCTTTGAGCACCTCCACGACGGAGGCCAGATCCGCTTCGGAAAGCTCCGAATAAAGTGGAGCGTATTCCACCTGGTTGAAGGTGACGGCCAGGTACGCCAGGCTCCCCACCAGGAGAAGGACCGAACCGAGAGTCAGAATCTTCTGGGGTCCGGGAAGATCCAAAAAAGAGCTCTTCAATCGGGAAAAAAAGGCGCGAAGCTTCTCCATGCCCCGGCTCACTCCTTACCCACGCGTGTCTTAGAACTGCATCCGCATGATCTCTTGATAGGCTTCCAGTGCCTTGTCCCGGGTCTTGACCAGGAGTTTCAAGCTTATTTCCGCCTCATGCAGTTTGATCATCGTTTCGTGAATGTTTTCAGCGCCCCGAACCGCTCCTTCCACCATGGCTTCTTCTGCGCGGTTCTGCAGATGGTTGACTTCCTGAAGGGTCTCCTTCAGCTCCGTGGAAAAAGAACCGCCATGCCGCCGCGCTTCATTACCGCGCAGGGCCATGTCCGAAACAGGGCGGGCATTCCAGGATTCCGTGATCTTCATGGGAACCGTCTCCTAAGATGGGTTAACGGCCCAGCTCCAGGGCCTTCAGGGCGAGCTGCCGTGCGGTGTTCAAGGCCGCCAGATTGGCTTCGTAAGAGCGCGCGGCGTTCATCATGTTGGCCATCTCCTCCACGGGATTGATGTTGGGCATGAGCACCATGCCTTCCTCATCGGCATCCGGGTGGCCGGGATTGTAGACCATCCTGAAATCCCTGCCGTCGGGCACGATCTCGCTCACTTCCACCCTCTCCAGTTGGCCTTCCAGGGCCTCGTTGAAAACGGCCTGGAAATCGGCCTGTTCCGGAGTCGCTTCCAGGATGAGCGTTCGCCGCTTGTAGGGGGTTCCTTCTGCCGTTCGGGTGGTATTGATGTTGGCCAGGTTGGCGGAAACCACGTTGATCCAGACCCTGTTGGCCTTCAGCCCCGAGGCGCTGATGTGCATGGCGCTCTGGAAGTCCATTAGCGTCCTCCTTCCAATACCGCCTTGAGCAAGGCGAATTTCTTGTTGAGCATGGTCACGATGAACTGGTACTCCACGCTGTTCTGGGCAAGGCGCGCCATCTCGCTATCCAGGTCCACCGGCCCCGTTTCCACCAGCTGCGGTTCGCGCATCGCCTCTTCCACATCCGCAGGGTCCATATGTTTTCCCCGGGTTCGGACCAGATGCAGGACGTCCTCTTCCAGCGTCTCCCTCAGGGTCTGCTCGAAGGAAAGGTGCTTGGCCACATAACGGGGGGTGTTGATGTTGGCCAGGTTGCTGGAAATGACCTTGTGATTCAAGGTGTTCAGGTTCAGACGGTCCTGCATCAGGGCGACCGTCCTGTCAATGGCGTTCCCGTGACCCATGGTCGGCTCCTCCACAAGGGATCCATATCCAAGATTTCCAAGATTGCCGTCCTGACGAAGAAGCAAAGTCCATACCATGCGGAAGGGAGGTAGGATGCAAGAGAAGGGCGGGGTCCAGGGGGGGAGGATGTCATGAAATTGACAGAAACGGCCCCCGGGCGGATGTCACTACCATGACTCTTTGGGGCTAGGCTGCGCTATCGCCGGAGAGCTGTTTGTAATCGTTCAGTTTGTTTCGGAGGGTTCGCACGCTGATCCCGAGGAGTTCTGCGGCCCGGGTCCGATTGCCTTCGGTGGTTTCCAGGGCCTTGTGGATCATGCGGCGCTCCATTTCTCCGATGCTCATGAGCGGAAGGTCCTGGGGCGCATCCAGGTCTTCCACGGGATCGAAGTCGATGTGTTGGGGCTGCAAAATCTTCTCGTCATGGATCAGGACCGCCCTCTGGACGACGTTTTCCAATTCGCGCACGTTACCTGGCCAAGGGTAGGCTTCCATTTTTCTAAGGGCTTCCGGCGCGACCTCCGTGGTCCTGGTTCCGTGTAATTCCCTGAACTTTTTCAGGAAGTGGACCACCAGAAGGGGCAGGTCGTCCCTTCTTTCGCGCAGGGGCGGTATTCTGAGCGGTATCACATTGAGGCGGTAGTACAGGTCCTTTCGGAAGCGATTTTCCTTTACGGCTTCCGCCACGTTGAGGTTGGTGGTGGCGATGACGCGGACATCCACGGGGACGGGCAGCCGCCCCCCAAGCCGGTCCACTTCGCCTTCCTGGAGTACTCTCAGGAGCTTCGCTTGCAGGTGGATGGGGATTTCCGTGACTTCGTCGAGCAGGAGGGTGCCCTTGTCGGCCAGCTCGAATTTGCCTTTGCGAAGGCGGTTGGCTCCGGTGAAGGCTCCCTTCTCGTAGCCGAACAGCTCGCTCTCCAGGAGGTTTTCCGGCAGGGCTGCACAATTGACGGCGAGAAAGGGGGCGCCGGACCGTCGACTGTGGGTGTGGATGTAGTTGGCAAAGAGTTCCTTGCCGGTTCCGCTTTCCCCCTGGATGAAGACGGTGGCCCGGCTGGCCGCTACTTTGGCGGCCATGGCCTTCAGCCGGATCAAGGTGGGATTTTGGGTGATGATCACTCTTGACGGTTGAGCGATGGGATCGGGTGAGCCGGAAGACCGGTCTCGGCCTTCCAGCCATCCCAGCGCCTTTTCCACCCGTTCCCGCGTGATCGGGTGAACCCAGAAATCATGGGCCCCATGCTTCATCATCTCCACCGCATCTTCCAGCTTCGGGGCCCGCGTTACGACGATGACGGGAAGGGGCTCTTCCAGGCCCTGGGTCTTCCTGAGGAACTGGACCAGGGGGGGACTGTCCCCGTTGAGAGCCACAAGAGCCGCACCGGGTCGAAAGCGTTCGACCAGGTCCCAGGCGCCGTCGTATCGGGAGGTGGTGGCACACTGGTGTCCCAGTTCCGAGAGAATGTGCTGAAGGATCTGAGCTTCTTTCGGGTCCGGCTCGATGACTAGGATTCGCATGGGCAACGCCGCTTCCTCATGGGCTCACCGGGTGGCGAGAGTCTCAGAAGATCTCCGAATTCTGCTTCTTGATCTTCAAGTAGTCCAACTGCTGTCTTGCCGCCATTTTCCAGAACTCTTTGGGGGACGTGAGGAGCTCGGAAAAGGTCTTTTCTGCACTGTCCTCCTTGCCTGTTTCCAGAAAGAGCATGCCGATCTGATAGGTCAGCTGATTTCTCAAATCCTCGGAATCCACCTGGGGGATCGCCTGTTCAAGCAGTTCCAGGGCCTTGTCTGTCCGGCCCAGGTTCAGGTGACACCGGCTGGCCAGGATGCTCAGGGAGACAAAAAGATGGGGTCGTCCCTTGGGAAGGGCGCCCAAGGCCTTCCGGCACCACACCAGAGCCTTTTCGTGTTGGCCCGTGCGGTGCCAGGCCTCCGCATAGAGGCCGAGGAGCTCCGGGTCCACAGGATCGGCCTCGCCGCTCTCCGCCACGATCCGCCCGATATGCTCCAAAACGCCCGGGTAGTCTCTGCGTGTGGCGCAGATTCTTCCCAGGATCTCTTCCTTTTCCCGAGCGTAGGATGCACCCTTGATGGCCTCAGCCGCCCGCCAAGCCTTATCCAGTTCCCCCATCTCGAAGGCGCATCGCGCCACGTGCAGACGCCAACGATCTTCCGGTTTCTTTTCCAGGAGGGATTCGTAGAGGGCTAGAGCGTTGGGGAAGAATCGCAACGCCTCGAAAGACTCCGCGACCACGATCTGCATGTCCGTTCCGGTGGATTCCTGGAAAAGGAAGGGGTCGGCATTGTAAAGCTCGATCACCCCCTTGTAATCCTTTTGTTCGTGAAGCCGTCGTGCCCAGTCCACAACAACCCTCTCGCGAAGCTCCCGAAACTCGTCAAATGCCGAGGATGCAGACGACTCCTGGAGAATGGAATCGATTTTGGCCAGACTCTCGCGGTATCGCCCCTGCTGCCAATCGGCATACGCCAGTTTGAATTGAACAAAGTGCCCGAGCGGCTCCGGCAGTGGCAGGGCGGCCAGATCCCGATAGATCAGCAGGGCCTCCTCGCGCATGTCGGGACCTTGGCTCTCGTAAAACTCGGCTTTGCGGATGCGGCCCACGAGATCCCCCTCCGACCCCGGGTAATGGGCCTCGATGTGGGCGAAGAGTTTGTCCGCCATGTCGCGGTTGCCCTCTTGCAGATAGGTTTCGGCAAGGCGGGCGAGTACCAGGTCCTTGTCTGGAACGGATGGAGCCACGTTCAGATATCGGAAGAGCCACCGGCGACTTTCCGGGAAGTCCTTCAGCGCGAAGGCGGCTTCCCCCATGTATCGAAAGATTTCGGGGGCCTTTAAATAAAAGTCCGTGTTCTCCTCCAAGATCCGTTGGAGAGTGGACCGGGCTTCTTGGGCGTTGCCCGCTTCCAGAAGGCTGATCCCTTTAAGGTAGGCAATCCCGGTGGATTCCGGCCCCCCGCTGGATCTTTGGGCTGCTCGATCGAAAGCCGCCAAGGCATTGACATGGTCCCCTTCGTCCTGAGCCAGCTCGCCCAACAGGAGCCAGGCCCTCGCCGCAACGGGATCCGAGCCGAAGGCGTCCACCAGCTGCTGCAGAACCTCCTTGGCCTTATGGGGCTTGCCCGTCTTTCTGTAACACAGTCCCAACCGGTAGAGAGCCAAGGGTTTCTGCGGGTCGTCCGGAGCGACCCTGAGTGCCTTTTCGTAAGATGAGATGACGCGCTCAATCCCCTCTCCGCTGGAGAACCCCCTTTGCCTTTGCAGCTCGAAGATCGCATTGGCCGCATCATAGGGGGATCTGCGGACGATGGGTTTCGACACCTTCCTGGAGCGGTCGGGATCGGCCCTTATGCCGGGAGCCTGTTCGGTTTCCGCCTGCATCGGGGGGGAATCTTCGGGCTGGGCTTCCATGGCCAAGGCGTCGCCCGGTTGCGAATGGAGCCCGACCCCGGGCTTTTGGGGCACCGGGCCCTGTGGATCCGAACGCACTCTGGATTCCTGCGGAGGGCGGGCGGGGGACGCGCCGGGATCTTCCGCCGATGGCGGGGTCTGAGGTTGGACGCGGGTCTTGCCGTTCTCGGTAAAGAAATCCATGACCAAGCGGTAACCGTTCCCATGCCTCCCTGTACCGGGAAGGGTGAAGATGCGCGCCTTCTGTACCGCTTCGGCCACTACCACTTGGATCCGGGGCATGTCGGCTCCCCCGTGGGTCCGAACCCCCCTGACCACGCCCAGCGTGCTCTGTTCCCACTTGCCATGGGGCGTCCGATCCTGAAGATCCTTGAAGGAGACGATCCATTTTTCGTGCCCGTCCCGGTAGGTCTTCGCGGGTTTTTCGCCCTCGCATTCCAGGACGAGCCGCGTGTACCCGCGATGGAGCCCCAGGCGGACATCATGGACGACGGTCTTCGCCTCACTGACGGAAACCATCAGAAGAAGGACAAGCCAAACGAATCGGAAACACCGACGCACTGCCATCAACCAAACATCCAATCGGGGTTCGACGCACGCAGAAGAAATTCGATCCGGCCGTATGGCTTAGCAAGGGACATACCAGCCCCCGGGAAACAAAGGGATTCGCCAGCGGCGCGTTTTGGGGCTCTGCTTGTTTTGTCTGCGATCCAAGAAGAGGGGGGACGCTGGAAGTGAGGGCGGCATCCAGACCCCCGAAGGCCTGACTTTCTTGTGTGGAATGGTCCTGAAAGGGGCTTGAGGAAAGGGTTGTTTCAGGGGGAACGCCGGCGGGTCCCGAACGGGAGATGGCTCGAAACGTACGCTCGGGGGGGCTGGAATGACGCGGTCTTCGGGGAAGGATCAGACGGGCAGTTCCAGCTTCTTCTTTTTGAGCTTCTCGATCAGCGTGGTTCGGTTGAGGCCCAGGAGCTTGGCCGCCTGGTTTTTGACGCCCCCCGCCTTCTTGAGGGCTTCCAAAATCAGCTTGTTTTCCAGGTCCTCCAGGATCTGCTTGAGGTCGATGCCTTCTTCACCGATTTCGATCCGCTCCGGCGCGGGACTGGGTACGCTCTTGCGGATCCTTGGGGGCAGGTCCGGCACGTCGATGGTGTCCGACTCGGTCAAGATCACCATGCGCTCGATCATGTTCTCCAGCTCGCGCACGTTTCCCGGCCATTCGTAACGTTCCAGATAGTCCAAGGCTTCCTTGGAGATCTTCTTGGCGGGGAGATCCTTTTTCAGGCAGTGCTGTCTCAGGAAATAGTGGACGAGCAAAGGGATGTCGCCTTCCCGCTCCCTCAGGGGCGGCACCTGGATGGGGATGACATTCAGGCGGAAATAGAGGTCTTCACGGAAATGGCCCTCTTCCACCTCTTTTTCCAGATCCTTGTTGGTGGCTGCAATGATGCGCACATCCACCTCGATGGTCCGGGAGCCGCCCACCCGCTCGAAGGTCCGCTCCTGGAGGAAACGCAGGAGCTTCACCTGGAGCTTGGGGCTCATGTCGCCGATTTCGTCCAGGAAGACCGTTCCCTGGTGGGCGAGTTCGAATCGGCCCTTCCGGTCCCTCAGGGCTCCCGTGAAAGCCCCCTTCTCGTGACCGAACAGCTCGCTTTCCAGGAGCTCCTCCGGGATGGCTCCGCAGTTGATGGGAACCAGGGGCTTGTCGCGCCGCTGGCTGTTGTAATGGATGGCGTTGGCGATCAGTTCCTTGCCCGTGCCGCTTTCCCCCGTGATCAGGACCGTGGTGTCCGTTCGGGCCACCCGCTCGATGATTCTGTAAATGGACTGCATGGCCGGGCTCTGGCCGATGATCTTGTCGAAACGATACCGCTCCTGGAGTTGCGACTTGAGCAGGACGTTTTCCGAGCGAAGGGTGATGAATTCCTTCGCCCGTTCAAGCACCAGCAGGATTTCGTCCAGCTTGGCGGGTTTGGTCAGGTAGTCGAACGCCCCGCGCTTCATGGCCTCCACGGCGGTTTCAATGGTGGCGTACCCGGTGAGCATGATCACCACCGTTTCCGGGTGCGCTTGGGTGAAGTGGGCCAGGACCTCCAGCCCGTCCATGCCCGGCATCACCAGGTCGGTCAAGACGATGTCATAGGAGCGGTCCTTGGCCTTCCCAACGGCCTCCTTGCCGCTGGCGGCCACCTCCACCTGGTAGCCTTCCTCCTGGAGCCCTTCCACCATGAGTTCCAGTGTGTCGGGGCTGTCGTCGACAAGCAGAACGGTCGTGGGCGGGTGGTCCGTGCTCATAGGGTCTTCTCTGGCTGCGTCTTTCTGTCAGGGTTCCGGACAATTTGAGATAACTACAAGAAGAGTGTAAGGAAATCTTTCGGAGAGTCAAGACTTTGACGTCGCGGGGCGGGGATTTTTTTCGCCAGTGCGGGGCAGACCTTTCCGGGAGGGCCGGTGCGGGGATCTTTTCCTTGACAACGCCAGACCCCTTATCTACTAGAAGACGTTTATGATTCGTGCGCAGAGGGGATCCGGACGCCTGGGTTTTTCCTGTCATTTCCGTCGAACGTCCGGTTCGGATCCACTCGGCGGGAGCATGCGGTTCTCAATCACGTGACCAGAGCGATCGAGGTGGAATCGGGGAAGACTTCATGGAGCGCATCCAGGCCATCAAGGGCATGAACGATATTCTGCCGTCGGAGGTTCACTGGTGGCAGGCGGTGGAGACGACGGCGCGGGAGGTGCTGGAATCCTTCGGGTACAGGGAGATCCGCACGCCCATCGTGGAAAAGCTGGAGCTCTTCGCCCGGAGCATCGGGGAGAGCACGGACATTGTGGAAAAGGAGATGTATTCCTTCCCGGACCGCAAGGGCCGGTGGCTCACTCTGCGCCCCGAAGCCACGGCGTCCATCGTGCGGGCCTACATCCAGCACAACCTGCAGGCCGATCCGCTGGTTCAGAAATTCTACTGCATCGGGCCCATGTTCCGGCACGAAAGGCCGC
This sequence comes from Desulfacinum sp., assembly GCA_014359885.1. Taxonomy (GTDB): domain Bacteria; phylum Desulfobacterota; class Syntrophobacteria; order Syntrophobacterales; family DSM-9756; genus Desulfacinum. The sequence continues at coordinate 20,458 of JACIYN010000013.1, read as the reverse complement.
AAAAGGGCCGCTATCGGCAGTTCCACCAGATCGACGCGGAAGTGTTCGGCATCGAGGATCCCATGCTGGATGCCGAGGTGATGTTCATGCTGTGCCGCTTTCTGGAAAGGCTCGGCGTCCAGGGCGTGGGGCTCCACATCAACTCGCTGGGCTGCCGTCGGTGCCGGCCCGACTTCCGCGAGGCGCTCACGGCCTTCCTGGCCCATCGCGCCGGGGAGCTCTGCCCCGATTGCGATCGGCGCCGGCACGTGAACCCGCTTCGGGTCTTCGACTGTAAGGTGGAACGATGCCGGGACGCTCTGGATGGAGCCCCTGAACTCCAAGACTATCTGTGCCCGGACTGCCGGGACCACTTCCACAGGGTGCAGTCGTATCTCAACGATCTGGGCACTCCCTTTGAGCTGGATCCCCGGATGGTGCGCGGTCTGGACTACTACATGCGCACCACCTTCGAGGTGGTCACGGACCGGCTCGGAGCCCAGAACGCCGTGGGAGGTGGAGGCCGCTACGACGGGCTCATGAAGGACCTGGGCGGTCCGGATCTTCCCGGCATCGGCTTCGCCATCGGCATGGAGCGCCTCATCTTGCTGCTGCAGCAAAGCCGATCCCACAGCGGCCGTGTGCCCGACCTTTTTGTGGCCGTGCTCGGGGACCGGGCGCTGCGGGAGGGGTTTCGGCTGGTCCAGGGGCTGCGGGCCCGCGGGATCGCCGCCGAATTTTCCTACGGAGGCGGCAGCCTGAAAAGCCAGATGCGCCGCGCCGACAAGCTCGGCGTGCCCCACGTGCTCATTCTGGGCGACGAGGAGCTTGAAAGCGGGAAGGCGCCCCTTCGCAACATGTCGTCCAAGGAGCAGGTGGAGGTTTCCCTGGCCGACGCCGAAACGGCCCTCATGGAGTATTTGCGCAGGTGCTCATGAAAGATGGATTCTTGCCACATACCTTCGTGAAATATAGGAGATGCAGGTGAGAGAGGAAGCGAGGCAACTGGAGACGCCGTCCGTGGCGCTGGACCCGCTGGGCGACTGGAAGAAGACCCACGACTGCAACACGCTGGGGCTTGGGCACGCGGGCGAACAGGTGGTTCTCATGGGCTGGGTCCAGCGGCGTCGGGACCACGGCGGGCTGATCTTCGTCGATTTGAGGGACCGGGAAGGGATCACCCAGGTGGTCTTCGATCCGCAGGCCGATGCCTTGGCGCACGAACGGGCCCACGGGCTTCGAAGCGAGTTCGTGATCGCCGTGCGCGGCACGGTGCGCCGCCGCCCGGAAGGCATGACCAACCCCAAGCTCAAGACGGGCGAAATCGAGGTGCTGGTCCACGATCTCAAGATCCTGAACGTGGCCAAGACCCCGCCCTTTCACATCGAAGACGATACGGAAGCCAGCGAGAGCATCCGGCTCAAGTACCGTTACCTGGATCTGCGTCGGCCCGTCATGCAAAGGAACCTGATCCTGCGGCATCGGGCGGCCTTCCTCACCCGCAACTACTTCACCGATCACGGGTTCGTGGAAGTGGAAACCCCGGTGCTTACCAAGAGCACGCCGGAAGGGGCCAGGGACTATCTGGTGCCGAGCCGCGTCAACCCGGGCAAATTCTATGCGCTTCCCCAGTCGCCCCAGATCTTCAAGCAACTCCTCATGGTGGCCGGCTTCGAACGCTACATGCAGATCGTCAAGTGCTTCCGGGACGAAGACCTGAGGGCGGACCGCCAGCCGGAGTTCACGCAGCTGGACCTGGAGATGAGTTTCATCCACGAGGAGGACGTCTTCGCACTCATCGAGGGATGGATCTGCCGGCTCTTCCAGGAGCTTCTGGGGGTGGAGCTCTCCACGCCTTTTCCCCGCATGACCTACGCGGACGCCATGAACCGCTACGGGACGGACCGGCCCGACACCCGTTTCGGGCTGGAGCTGGTGGACCTGACGGAAATCGTCAAGGACTGCGATTTCCGGGTCTTCCGGCAGGCCGTGGAAAGCGGCGGCCGGGTGAAATCCATCTGCCTTCCCGGCGGAAGCCGCCTTTCCCGGAAGGACCTGGACGACCTCATCGAATTCGTGCAGGGCTTCGGAGCCAAGGGAATGGCGTGGATCAAGGTGCAGCCGGACGGGTGGCAGTCCCCCATCACCAAGTTCCTGTCCGAGGGGGTGCGCGGGGCCATTGCGGAAGCCACCGGAGCCGGCCAGGGCGACATCCTCTTTTTCGTGGCGGATCAGCCCAAGGTGGTGCACGAATCCCTGGGCAACCTTCGGAACCGGCTGGCCCGGCAGATGAACCTGGTGGAGGACGGTGCGTTCCAGTTCTGCTGGGTGACCCATTTTCCCCTGTTGGAATGGGATCCGGACGAAAAACGCTACGTGGCCGTTCACCATCCCTTCACGGCGCCCCTGGAAGAGGACCTTCCGCTCCTGGACGAAGCGCCCGAAAAGGTGCGAAGCCGGGCCTACGACCTGGTGCTCAACGGCACGGAAATCGGCGGCGGCAGCATCCGGATCCACCGCCAAGACATCCAGAACAAGATGTTCGCCGCCCTGGGCATCGGTCCGGAAGAGGCGGCCGAGAAATTCGGCTTTCTGCTGGACGCCCTCCAGTTTGGAGCACCGCCCCACGGAGGCATCGCCTTCGGCTTCGACCGGCTGCTGATGCTCATGAGCGGAGCGGCGTCCATCCGCGACGTGATCGCTTTTCCCAAGACCCAGAAGGCCACGTGCCTCATGAGCGGAGCGCCGTCCGAGGCGGACATCAATCAGCTTCTGGAGCTTTGCATCCGGGTGGAAACAGAGGGGAGGTAACCCCATGGCCCGATGGAATCCCAAAAAAGGCGTTCTGGACCACGAACATTCCCACTTCTGGCGCCACCGGCTGGTGGACCTGGAAGAGCCCAACCTCATGCGCGACATCTTCCCCTACGTGGAAGTGCCGCGGATCGACTTCGATCACAAGCTGCTTCCCATCGACCCGGCGGAGGACATCTTCATCACCGATACCACGTTTCGGGACGGCCAGCAGGCGCGACCGCCCTACACGGTCAAGCAGATCGAGACCATCTTCGACTTCCTCCATCGCCTCTCCGGTCCCAACGGGGTCATCCGCCAGTCGGAGTTCTTCCTCTACACGGACAAGGACCGAAAGGCCCTGGAAGCGTGCCTGGCCAAGGGCTACCCGTATCCGGAGATCACAGGCTGGGTGCGGGCCGTGGCCGCCGATCTGCAACTGGTGGTGGATGCGGGACTCCGGGAGACGGGGATCCTCACCTCCGTTTCCGACTACCACATCTTCCTCAAGCTGAAGGTCAGTCGCCGGCAGGCCCTGGAAAAGTACCTGGCCATCGTGAAGGCGGCCTTGGACAAAGGGATTCGGCCCCGGTGTCACTTCGAGGACGTCACCCGGGCCGATATCTACGGGTTTTGCATCCCCTTCGCCATGGAGCTCATGAAGCTTCGGGAGGAAAGCGGCATCGACATCAAGATCCGGCTGTGCGACACCATGGGCTTCGGGGTCACCTATCCGGGGGCCGCCCTGCCGCGCAGCGTGCCCAAGCTGGTTCGGGCCTTCATCGACGAAGCGGGGGTGCCGGGCCGGCTCCTGGAATGGCATGGCCATAACGATTTCCACAAGGTACTGGTGAACGCCGCCACGGCCTGGCTCTACGGGTGCAGCGGAGCCAACGGCACCCTGCTGGGCTTCGGCGAGCGAACCGGCAACGCCCCCATCGAAGGCCTGATCATGGAATACATCAGCCTCAAGGGGCGCATGGACGGGGTGGACACCACGGCCATCACCGACGTGGCCGAGTACTTCGAAAAGGAACTGGGATACCGCATCCCCCCCAACTACCCCTTTGTGGGCGAGGACTTCAACGCCACCCGCGCCGGCATCCATGCCGACGGGCTCGTCAAGGACGAGGAGATCTACAACATCTTCGATACCCAGCTGCTGCTGCGCCGCCCGGTGAGCATCATCATCACGGACAAGTCCGGCGTGGCCAGCGTGGCCTACTGGGTAAACAATCGGCTGCGGCTCAAGGGCGATCAGCGCCTGGACAAGCGCCACCCGGGCATCGTCAAGATCCACAAGCGGATCATGGAAGAATACGCCAAGGGTCGCAACACCTCCATCTCCAACGAGGAATTGGAGCGCTGGGCGCGGCGCTATCTGCCGGAATACTTCGTGAGCGAGTTCGACAAGCTCAAGGAGCGGGCCCGCTCCCTGGCGGCGCACCTGGTGGCGGAAGTGGTGGAGAGCGCGGCCATCAAGAGCATGGATCCGGAGATGCAGGAACCCGTGCTGCAGACCCTCCTGGAGCTCAATCCGTTCATCCAGTACGTGTATGTGACCGACGCCGAAGGCCGCAAGATCACGCGCAACATCACCCACATCGTGGATCGGGCCAAGTACGATCAGGCCCATGTGGGCGAGGACTTGTCCGACCGGCCGTGGTTCATCGAGCCCATGAAGAACGGCAAGGTTCATGTGACCGACTTCTACACCTCGCGCTACACGGGGGCCCTGTGCATCACGGTGTCGGCGCCCATTCGCAACGACATGGAAGAGATCGTTGGCATCCTGGGCATCGACATCCGTTTCGAAGATCTGGCCAAGATGGAAGAAATGGAAAAGAACGGGAGATCCTGGGCGGACTAGCATGCTGTGTCTTGGACGAAGGCCCAAGCCCAAGGGCCTGGGACGACTTCTCGGGTGGGGATGCCTGGTTCTTGTCTGCTGCCTGAGCTTCGGCTGTAGCCGAAAGGCTCCGCCGCCCCCCGTGCCGACGCCGCCCGGGGCTCCGCCCCCCATCGGCACCCAGAAGCCTTACCGGATCAACGGGGTGTGGTACTACCCCATCCCCAGCGCCGAAGGATACCGGGAAAAGGGCCTGGCCAGTTGGTACGGCCGGGACTGGCACGGAAGGCTCACGTCCAACGGTGAACGCTACGACATGTACGCCCTGACGGCGGCCCACAAGATCCTTCCCATGAACACCCACGTGAAGGTCACGCACCTGAAGACCGGCCGGTCCATCGTGGTGCGCATCAATGACCGGGGCCCGTTTGTGCCGGGTCGGATCATCGATCTTTCCTACGAAGCCGCCAGGCAGTTGGGAATCCAAAGGGAAGGCGTGGCTCCGGTCCTGGTGGAGGCGGTCCGGGTGGCCTCCCCCGTGCAAGTGGCCGGCGGCACGTCCTGGCGGGTGGATCCCGTGCGCTCCTACCGGGAAGGACATTTTGCCGTCCAGGTGGGATCCTTTCGGGACCGGGCCAACGCCCAGAGGCTCCGGCAGGTGTTGGCCGACCACGCGGGCGGAGTCTATATTCGACAGGTGGAACTGGACGCCGGGACGTTTTACAGGGTGCAGGTGGGTTCCTACAGGAATCTGGATGCGGCCAACGAGACGGCCCTGGATCTGAGACGGCGCGGCTATGGGGATGCCTTTGTGGTCGCGGTGGAGGACTGAAGATGCTGCCCGTTCTGGTTTATCCATCACAGGAAGCCAAGGAGTTCTTCGTCAAGGTGACCCGCCGCCAGGTGGACTCGGACCCTGAGGTGGAACGCCGGGTCCAGGAGATCCTGAAGCGCGTGCGCGATGAAGGCGACGCCGCCCTGGTGGATTTCACGAGGCGCTTCGATGCCCCCGATTTTTCAGAAAGTCTCCTAACCGTTTCCGCCGAAGAGATCGAACGGGCTTACGGCGCGGTGGATCCGGTGCTGCTGGACGACATCCGCCGGGCCCGGGACAACATCGCCGCGTTCCACCAACGGCAGCTCCAGGGTTCCTGGTTCGACACCTTCGACGGAGGGGTCTTTCTGGGGCAGATGACCCGGCCGGTTGCTTCCGCCGGCGTCTATGTTCCCGGCGGCAAGGGCGGGGAGACTCCGTTGGTTTCCACCGTGCTCATGACGGCCGTACCGGCGGACATCGCGGGCGTTCGGGACATCGCCATGGTGACCCCTCCGTGCCGGGACGGTTCCGTGAATCCGTATCTTCTGGTGGCGGCCCGGGAGGCCGGCGTCACCCGGATCCACAGGGCGGGAAGTGCCTGGGCCATCGCCGCGCTGGCCTTCGGAACGTCTCGGATCAAGCCGGTGGATGTGATCGTGGGGCCCGGGAACATCTACGTCACGACGGCCAAGAGAATGGTTTATGGCCGGGTGGGAATCGACTCGCTGGCAGGCCCCAGCGAAGTGGTGGTGGTGGCCGACGGCGAGGCGGATCCGGATTTTGTGGCCGCAGACCTCTTGAGCCAGGCGGAACACGACCCCCTTTCCAGCGCCGTCTGCATCACGCCCGACGAAGACCTGATCGGTCGCCTTCCGGAGGCTTTGGCCCGGCAGTTGGAAAAGCTGCCGCGCCGGGAGACGGCCCGGGAGGCTCTTTCCCGCTTCGGGGCCGTCGTCAAGACGGTGAGCCTGGAAGAGGCCGTGCATGTGGCCAACCTGCTGGCTCCCGAGCATCTGGAGCTTCTGGTGGCCAAGCCCTGGGACCTGCTGCCCCGTGTGAAGCACGCCGGGGCGGTCTTTTTGGGCGCCTACAGCCCGGAAGCGGTGGGAGACTACTTCGCCGGGCCCAACCACGTGCTGCCCACGTCCGGAACGGCCCGCTTCGCTTCCGCCCTGGGCGTGGAGACCTTTTTGAAAAAGACCTCGGTGGTAAGCTACAACAAGGAGGCCTTCGAAAAAGACGCCGACGCGGTGATCCGCCTGGCGGGCCTGGAGAAACTGGACGCCCATGCCCGGTCGGTTTCCATTCGCAAGGAGAAACTAGGCCGCTCCTCGTGACGTGCAGGCGAGAACCCAGTTCAAGTAATCCGACGAACCCGCGGCCACGGGAAGGGCGATGATTTCCGCCACGTCGTAGCTGTGGAGCTCCTTGACCCGGGCCTCCAAGCGGGGGAAGACGGCCTGCCGGGTCTTGATGACCAGGAGGACTTCCGGATCATCGCAGACCTGGCCCTTCCAGCTGTAGATGGATCGCACCGCGGGGATCATGTTCACGCACGCCGCCAGTTGCTCTTCCACAACCGTTCGGGCGATGCGCAGGCCCTCCTCCTCGCTTCCCACCGTGACGAAAACGACAAGAACCTGGTCCATGGGACTCCTCCTTCCGGTCGAGGGATCACCGATTGACACGATCAAGCAGCAGCAAGGACAGCGCTCGTGGCCTCATCCCTTTTTCTGCAATCCATCCATCCCAGGCTGCCCGAGCCCTTTTTCCTTTTTCTCGTCCAGGATATGGAAAGAGGCCTCTGGGTTCAACTTTTTCAGGACTTTCCCCACGTGCGAGAGGCCGTCTTCCGCGGGCTTCCTTCCGGTGACGGAAAGATCGAACGGGAGCTGGACCGCGCGCCCGCCGCGGAACGGCTCGCGGAAATCCTGAAAACCGACCCCGCTTTCTTCCAAGCGGCGGCCGACGCGTGGGCGGACGCCAACCTGGAGATCCTGGCCTTCCTGGACATGCTGGACCGGCGTTTCATCCGCGAGAACCTCTGGGACCTCAAGGACCTCCTGGGGCCGGAACGGCTCGTGATATCCCTTTTCTTCCTGGAGGAGGCCCTGGATGATCTGGCCGACCTCACCGCTAAGGAGGATTTTTGGAGACGCCGCATGGACCAGCGGCTCGCGGAATTCTTTGTCCCCGTCCAAAGCATTGTGCGGAAAGCGCTGAAAGAGGTTCCTGAGTCCTCTGTCATTTTCTCGTCCTTGGGTTTTGCGGGCAGGGGAGGGGGAACGTCACGGGGCACCGTTTCCGGCAAGGGTCCGGACGGGAAGGGAGCGGGACACCGGGAAGCCGAGAAGCGAAGACGGCTGGAAGAGAGAATCGAAAAGCTCAGGCAGGAGAAAGCGGCGCTGACCTCCGAAAAGGAGCGGCTGCTGAGCGAAAATGCCGACCTCAAGCGAAAGCTCCGGGAATGGGAAGCCTCCTTTCAGTCGGCACTCGAAGATCGAATCAACGAGGAAAGGCGACGCTGGTACGCACGTTACGAAACCCGCGGGGAAATCGACTGGCAGGGGGTCGAAAAGGCTTCGCGGCGCCTGGACCAACTCCTCATCTGGGCGGACAGGGCGTTTTCGCTGCAAAAAGAGGCCGATGAGCGTTACGGACTCATTGGGGACGTTCGCCGAAAGCTCCTCAAGGTGGATCTTCACCTGAACGAAATCGAGCGCATCTTCTCCGACTCCCTGGTGGTTCACCCTGAGGTGCGGCGCCTCAGGGAGGCCCTGCTTGCGGAACGGGATCGGCTGCGTGCGCTCCCGGGTGTGGAGAAGGCCCTGAAGGGATTGCCGGCCGATCTGAAGCGGGAAGAGTTGGTGCGGCGATTGAGGCTCCTGGATCCGGCGCCTCCAAACCTGAGGATCCTCCAACGGTTGGAGCGGGCCTTGCGCGATCTGGAAGCCGCCGGAATGCTTCCTGATCCGGAAGGGCTGCTGGGGGAGGTGGAACACAAGCGACGACAGATCCTGGAAGCCCTTTACGGGCGATTCCTCAAAGGCGCACCGCCCAAGGACTCTCGCGGGGACTGGAAGAACCTGGAAGAATTTGTGGCCGGCGGTGAAAGCCTTCGCTACACGCTCTACGTGGACGGCTACAACATTCTGGTCCGCCTTCTGGACTCCGACGAGAATCGGGGGGCGGACCTGGCCGACCTTCGAAACGACTTCATCGAGGCGGTTCAGACCAAGCAAGACCATTTTCGAAAGATCGTGCTCGTCTTCGACGGTCAGGAGGATTTCAGGGACCGGCGGGGAAAAGTGGAGATCGTCTACACGGACAAGTCCAGAGGGAACACGGCGGATCTTTACATCGTGCAGGCCATCGGGAAGAACAAGGATCGGAAGGCCCTGCTCGTCACGGAAGACCGGGAGATCATCGATGCGGCGGGCGCCAGGGTCTATGGTCTGATCCGGCCTCTGGATTTTTATTCCTATGTCCACGACCTCCCCAGGCTGCTGTGAAGAAGAACCGCGAATGAACGCAAATGGACGCCAATGAAAATGGGTGGTCTGGGGGAGCGGCGAAAGCCGCGATGGGGCCGCCGGGCGCTCAGCAGGAGGATAGGGTGAGCGAATACAACGAGGAGCAGCGACGGAGCCTGGACGCCATCGTGCTGGGCCTGTCGCGCATGGGCGATGGGGACCGGAAGGCGCTCCGGGAAAAAATCGAGCCCTATCTGGCGTTCCGGGCCAAGGTGGACGCCTTCCAGCAGGAGTTTTTTTCGGAGCTGTGCGCCTCGTCCTGCTTCCACAACGGGCGAAGCGCCTGCTGCGGCTTCGAGAGCATCATCACCTTCTTTGCGGATCTGGTCATTGCCTGGGTCCTGGGCGACGAGGCGGCCCGGGCAGGGATCTACAGGGCCTTGGAATCCCCTTTCAGGCCGGACCGGTGCGTGTACCTGGGAGCCAGCGGATGTATCCTTCCCCTGAGTCCCGTATCCTGTGCGCTCTTTTACTGCAGCGATGCCAAGGAGGAGATCTTCCTTCGATGGCCCCAGGCAAGGGCCCTGTGGGAGGATTTGCGGCAAGAGGAAAGGGGATTTACCTGGCCGGACCGCCCCGTTCTCTTCGATTGGATCGAAGCCCGCTTCCTTTCCGTGGGAGTGGACTCCCCGCACATGTATTTTCACAAGAGCCCCGGCCTCCTCCTGGTCAAAAGGGAAGCGGGGTTGCGATGAAGGAGGGAGGATCCTAAGGGGATCAAACCTTCTTTTGCTGGACCAGCCGGGCGAAGTGCTCGAAGGACCGATCGTAGGTTCTTTCGGCATCCGCCGGGAAGCAGCAGGCCGGAAGCTGCCTGCTTTTCAGATGATACTGAAGGCATTCGCAGCAGATGCCCTTTCTGGAACAGGGCTCATAGGTGCAGTTGCAGGAGCTGAGATTCTTTTCCTTCTTGCATTCCATGCATGCGCCTCCTGTCCGGGAGCCCCGCCGGGATATGAGCAATAAAATCACCGAAAAAGGGGGACCTCTTCGGGGGTGGGAGTCTCATGTAGGGGCGGTTCGCGAACCGCCCCTACGCGAATAATGGACGCTCAATCCCCTACGGGTGGAAAGGCGTTACCTCGCGGTCATTTCCCTAGTGGCCCGCTTCCTGCCCCCGCTTGTCTCCCTTGGCGATGATCACGCTCAAAAGGAAAAGAAGTACGATTTCCCAGACGATGACCGCCGTCCACTTTTCAAAAAGGTGCCAGAAAAGACCACCACCGATGATGGCCGGTACCCCGCCCACAACCAACATGCCGATTCGCCACGCCCAGTTCGACATCCTTTTCTCCTCCTTTAATGCCCTTTTTCACAATGAAGGTTTCTATCACAAGACCCGCCGGGGCGCAATGGTCTAAGCTGCCGGTGACGGCCGACCGAGTCCCTCTTGACGGCGGCATTGCGCTTGCCAGAACGGGTCGCCTTTGCTACACCGCCCGGGAAGTCGGCTTGTGCCATCCCCATGGAAAAGGAGCCTCGCCTTGAAAGTGATCATTGTGGGAGCGGGCGAAGTGGGTTTCCACATCGCACAAAGACTGGCCGAAGAAAACAAGGAAGTGGTCGTCATCGACAAAGACCCCGCTGCTTTGGCGCGGCTTACGGACGCCTTGGACGTGCAGCCGTTGGAAGGCTCCGGGAGCGATCCCAAGGTGTTGGAGGAGGCCGGGATCCAGGAAGCCCAGACGTTTCTGGCCGTGACCGACAGTGACGAAACCAACCTCATTGCCTGTTTTTTCGCCAACGTACTGGCCCCCGACGTGAAAAAGCTGGCGCGCATCCGAAGCGAGGCTTACACGGATTTTCGCCCCGGCTTTCTGGAAACCAGCCTGAACCTGGACCGCGTCATCAACCCGGACGTGGAGGTGGTCCGAACCATCGAGCGCCTGATTTCCGTTCCCGATGCGGAGGATGTGAGTGAATTCGCCGAGGGCCGCCTCCACCTGATCGGCATCCGCATCAAGGAAGGCTGCCCGGTACTGGGGGCGTCCATGGCGGAATTGAGGCAGGCGGTGGGGAATGTGCGCTTCGTGGTGGGGGCCATCTTCCGTAACGATGCCCTTCTGGTTCCGTACGGACGGGACGTGATCCAGCGCGACGATCTGGTCTATGTGGTCTGCGAGACCCGGGACCTGAAGAAGGTGCTTCGGTTTTTCGGATGCCGAAGCGAGCATCCGGGCAACGTGCTCATCATCGGCGGCGGAGACATCGGACTTCGCCTGGCCAGGAGGCTCGAGAAGCAGTCCCTGCATGTGCGGCTCCTGGAAAAGGATCTGGCCCGCTGCCAGGTCCTGGCCGATTCCCTGGACCACACCATCGTGTTGCATGGTGACGGAACGGACCAGCGCATCCTGCTGGAAGAAAACGTGGGAAGAATGGATCTGGTGGTGGCCCTCACCGGGGATGAAGAGACCAACATTCTCTGTTCTCTGCTCACCCGGCGCCTGGGGGCCCGCATGGCCATCACGCGCATCAGCAAGTTTGCCTACATGCCCATCGTCAACGCCATCGGACTGGGGCATATCGTGAGCCCCCGGCTGTCCGCCATCAATACGATCCTCCAATACGTGCGAACGGGGAAGATCCTGTCCGCCTTTTCCCTGAAAGGGGAGGAGGCGGAGGTGCTGGAGGTGGAGGCGGTGGAGCGTTCCGGCCTGGTGGGAAGGCCCCTCAAGGACATCAAATTTCCCAAGGGAGCCATTGTGCTTGCCGTTCTCCGGGGAACCGAGACCATCATTCCCACCGGCGACACCGCGATCCAGCCGGGAGAACGGGTGCTCATCCTGAGCACCCGGAGGGCCATGGCCAGGGTGGAGGAGGAGCTTTCCGTGAAGATGAGGACGATCTGAATGCGGTGGCGCTATGTTTTTCGGGTGACGGGCGTCTTGATCTGGTGCGTGGGGGCCACCCTGATCCTCCCGGTTGCCTTTTCCGTCGCCCACGGAGCCGGGGATCTGGCTGCGCTCCTGGAATCCATGGCCGTCTCCCTGGGGCTCGGAGCGTTGTTGGTACTGCCCTTTCGCTCCGAACCTCCGGGGGTCTTGGGGCACCGGGAAGGCATGGCCATCGTGAGCCTGGGGTGGATCGGCGCGGCGCTGGTGGGAGCCCTCCCGTTCTACTTCGCGGGAACCTTCGATACCTTTGCCGATGCCTTTTTCGAGTCCATGTCGGGATTTACCACAACGGGCGCTTCGGTGCTCACCGACATCGAGGCGGTCCCCCACGGGATTCTCATGTGGCGCAGCCTCACCCATTGGCTGGGTGGCATGGGCATCATCGTCCTTTCTCTGGCGATCCTTCCCTTTTTGGGTGTGGGCGGGATGCAGCTCTACAAGGCGGAAGTACCGTCTCCGGTGCCCGACAAGCTGCGGCCCCGGATTCGGGATACCGCGGCGGCGCTTTGGAAGGTCTATCTACTCTTTACGTTGCTGGAAACGCTCCTTCTCATGGCCGGAGGGATGAGTCTCTTCGAGGCCTTGTGTCACACCTTCGGCACTTTGGCCACGGGGGGCTTTTCCACCAAGAACGCCTCCATCGGCCACTATTCCAGCGCCTATGTGGACGGGGTGATCATCCTTTTCATGTTGATGGCGGGGATCAACTTTTCCCTGCACTACCAGCTGCTGGTGGGAAGGCCCAAGACCCTGTGGCGGGATCCCGAGCTGCGGTTCTTCGTGGGGCTGGTGGCCGTCTTCGTGCTGGTGTGCACGGTGGACATCTACGGGGCCGTCTACGACAGCCTGTCCAAGGCCTTCCGGTACGCCTCGTTCCAGGTGGTTTCCATCATCACCACCACGGGTTACGCCACGGCGGATTATGAAAAATGGCCGGCGCTCTCCCAGGCCATCCTGCTCTTTTGTATGTTCCTGGGGGCCTCGGCCGGCTCCACGGGCGGCGGCATGAAGTGCCTTCGGATCATGCTCCTTATGAAACACGGCTATCGGGAACTGATGCGCCTCATCCACCCCCATGCCGTTTCCCAGCTCAAGATGGGGGGCAAATCCGTTCCCGTGGACGTCATTCACAGCGTGTGGGGATTCTTCATCCTCTATTTGGGGCTCTTCATCCTTTCGTCCTTCCTGGTGGCGGCCATGGGAGTGGACGTGGTGACGGCCTTCGCCTCCGTGGCCGCCACCATCGGAAACATCGGGCCGGGCCTGGGGGAAGTGGGCCCGGCGGACAATTACGCCGCCATGCCCTACATGGCCAAGTGGCTCTTGTCCCTTTGCATGCTCCTGGGACGGCTGGAGATCTACACGGTCATCGTGTTGCTGGTGCCGGAATTCTGGCGCCGCTGAGAAGAAGAGGGGGGCGGCCCTGACGGGCGGGCGTAAAGCCCACCTCTAAAAGCGCATGGACCCTTTGGGTAGGGACGGGGCTTAACCTCACCCGCCGATTTCCTGGTGAGAGAGAAACCCGTTGAGAAATTTTCCATACCGGCTAGTCAAAGCCGCCTTTGCTGTAAGGGCAATCGGAAGGGCTTGGCGGTCCGCTCACGGTAGGGGCGAAAGATCTTTCGCCCCTACCGTTTTTGTTTTTTTCGCGAACCGGAAAGGATCCTTATGGCACCGGAGTCCTATGCGGGAGCGCCGAAAGGCGCGATGATCCGATGATCTCAGTTCTTCTTCACATCAGCTGTATTGCCGGCGCATGACCTTCTTGTCCAGCTTGCCCACGCTGGTCTTGGGCAGGGCATCCAGAAAGGCCACCCGGTCCGGCACGGCCCACTTGGTGATGGTGCCGTCTTCCACGAAGCGCATGAAGTGGGCCTTGATGTCGTCTTCGCTCACCTTCCCCTTGTAGTCGTCCTTCAACACCACGAGCACCATGGGCCGCTCGCCCCACTTTTCGTCGGGAACGGCGATGGCGGCCACTTCGCTTACCGCCTCATGCTGCATCAGGATATCTTCCAGCTCCAGGGTAGAAATCCATTCACCGCCGGTCTTGATCACGTCCTTGATACGGTCGGTGATCTGCAGGTAGCCCCTCTCGTCGATGTAGCCCACGTCGCCCGTGTGGAGCCAACCGCCCTGCCACAGCTCCTCGGCCCGTTCGGGATCCTTGAAGTAGCCCTGGGTGAGCCACGGGGTGCGCACCACCACCTCGCCCGTGCTCTTGCCGTCGTGGGGCAAAAAGGTTCCGTCCGGGGTCATGAGTTGCAGATCCACAAGGGGGATGGGCTGGCCCGTGCGGCACCGGACGGGGATCTGGTCCTCGACCGGCCAATCCAGCATGTGGGGCTGAAGCTGGGACAGGGTGAGCACCGGGCAGGTTTCCGACATGCCGTATCCGGTGATGAGATCGATGCCGCGGTCCATGGCGGCCTTGCACAAGCCCTTGGTGAGAGCCGAGCCGCCGATGATCACCTTCCAATTGGAAAGATCCACCTGCTGGGCGGCGGGGCTGGTGAGAATCATGTGGAGGATCGTGGGCACGCAGTGGGAGAAGGTCACCTTCTCGGTGATCAGGAGCTTCATGATGACGGCGGGTTCATAGCGGCCCGGATACACCTGCTTGACCCCCAGTTGGGTCGCCACGTAGGGAAGGCCCCACGCATGGACGTGAAACATGGGGGTCAGCGGCATGTAGACGTCGTTGGACCGGAAGGTGGCCGTGGTGTGATAGGACCCGGCCGCCGCCATGACGGCGAGGGTGTGCAGGACCAATTGCCGGTGGCTGAAATAGACGCCCTTGGGAAGTCCCGTGGTGCCCGTGGTGTAGAAGGTGGTGGCCTTCGCGTTTTCGTCGAAGTCGGGGAAATCGTATTCGGCGTCGGCTCCGGCCAGAAGTTCCTCGTATTCGCCGTCCAGGGGAACGGTGGTCTGGGGCGCGGCGTCGCCGTCCTTCAGGAGCACGATCTTCTTGACCGTCTGGAACTGGTCCTTGATGGCTTCCACGATGGGAAGAAAATCGGAATGGACCAGGAGTACGTCGTCTTCCGCGTGGTTGATGGTGTAGAGGATCTGTTCAGGCGACAGGCGGATGTTGACCGTGTGGATGACCGCTCCCATCATGGGTACGGCGTACAAAAGTTCCAGATACCGGTGACTGTCCCAGTCCATGACGCCCACGGTGGACCCCGGTTCCACGCCCAAGGCCTTGAGCGCGTTAGCCGCCTGCCCGATCCTCCGGTACAGATCCCGGTAGGTGAACCGGTACAGATCCCGATAGACGATCTCCTGATCGGGGGAATACCGGATGGGCCGATGCAGGAGCTGCTTGATGAGAAGCGGGTAGTCGTAAGCGGATGGGGTCTTGTCGATGAGCTTCACGGCCATGAATCCCTCCTTGTGTGCATGCCTTGGGTGTGGATGGAATGTGGGTGAGAGAAGAAAGGAACAAAGGCACAATATAAAAAGACCGGGACGCGGTCAATCTTAAAAAGATGCACACCTTTGCGCATAGAGGGCCTGGGCCCGCCGCAGGGATTCCGGCGTGTCCACGCCCAGCACCTCCTCCTCTTCCGCCGGACAATAGCCCACCGTATAACCGCGCCGATTCATGATCTCCACCAGATCGGTCAGGAAGTATTCCTGGATGGTAACCCAGCGACCGTCGCGCTCTTTTTCCACCGTGTGCGGCGTCTTTTCCAGCTCCTCAAGGCATTCCAGCAGGGGGCCGCGACGGGCTGCGTAAACCCCGGCATTGCAGAGCCTCAGCCGGGCCCGGCGCAGGGGGTCCTGTTCCCGACTCCAATACTTCCATTCCACGATGCGAAGGACCCTGGGGCCTTCCACCTCCAGTTTGCCGTATTGAGCCGGATCCCGGGGGGCGAAGGCCAGAACCGCCAAATGGTTCTTTCCCAGGCCGTCCAAGAGTTGACCGTACGTTTCGGGTCGAATGAGCGGCACATCGCCCATGGTGATGATCATCCTGTCCTGATCGACCGATTCCAGGAAGGGCCGGGCGGCCAGGAGTGCGCCTCCCGTGCCGTTGGTTTCCGGCTGGAACCAGTAGGAGCACGAAAGGGCGGCGGTGGCTCGTCGGACGTCGTCCGCCCGGTGGTGCACCACGATGGCCTTGGGACCGGGGGGAAGATTGTCCAGCACTTCCATGAGCAGCGGGCGGGTGCCTTCATAGGGAGTTGCGGTCGGGGCCAGAAGGGGAAGGAGGGTTTTGTTCCCGTCGTAACCCTTCATGCGGGAACCTTTTCCTGCGGCGAACACGATGCTCGCTACCTGCTCGGGGCTGGTGGTGTTTGTCATGGCGGTGCACCGTCCTCCATCTGCTGTGGGGGTGTGACGGCGTCCTCTCCGGTGGACGGCCGCCGGTTCTTGCTGTTTCGGTAGCGGGCGACGGCCCGCCGATGGTCCCGGTAGCGGGCGGAAAAGGTGTGGGTTCCGTCGTTGTTGCTCACAAAGTAGAGATACTTGGTTTCGGCGGGGTCAAGAGCCGCCCGGATGGATGCTTCGCCCGGACTGCAGATGGGCCCGGGGGGAAGCCCCTTGTGGACGTAGGTGTTATAAGGGCTTTCCCTTCGGAGGTGCTCCCGGGTGATGGGCCCGCTGAAATCTTCCAGGTCGTAAACGGCCGTGGGGTCGCTCTGGAGAGGCATGCCCTTTTTCAGGCGATTGTAGAAGACCGAAGCGATCACGGGCCGCTCATCGTCCATCACGGCTTCCTTTTCAATCAGGGAGGCCAGGGTCACCACCTCGTGGATGCTCAGGCCAAGCTCGCGGGCCCTTTCCCTTCGACTTTCCGGGAAACGGCGCCAGAACTCCAGGACCATCCTGCGCAAGAGGTTTTGCGCTCTTGTGTTCCTCCGGAAATAGTAGGTTTCGGGAAAGAGATAGCCTTCCAGGCTGCCGGCCCCTTCCAGATCCAGGGAAGCGAGAAATTCGGGGTCGCGGGAAAGTCTCAGAATGTCGTCGGCACGGGCCAGGCCGCTTTCTTCCAGGATCGCGGCGATCTCCCTGAGTGTGGAGCCCTCGGGGATGGTGACCCGGTGATAGACGACTTTCCCGTGGACCAGGGCGTCCAGGATGTCCCGTGGGGTGGACAAGGGGGGAAAGCGGTACTGGCCCGCCTGGAGCTTTTCGGCGGCCCGGCTGAGGCGGGCGTACCAATAGAAAAGATCGGCGTCGGAAACGGCGCCCGCCTCTTGCAAGAGATCTGCTACGGCCTTGGGATTGGTCCCCGGCTCGATTTCCAGTTCCAGAGGCGTCAGGTCGGGGGCCGGGGTTCGGACGAAAATCCAGAGCCTCACCCCCTCAAGGCACGCCGAAGCAGCAAAAGCCAGGAAAAGCCAGAGGAAAACCGCCGGGATCCATCGTCGCATGAACATTCCGCCCACCGGAAGCCGATCACAACCGCATTGTCGTGAAGCCCATGCCTACCACGGGCTCCTTTTTTTCTCAAGTGTCGGCCGAAAAGGGCACGCCGGTGGAGCGTTGAATCGACGGGACGGATGTGGCACTATGCCTTCGGCAGTCCGGCCGCAAGAATGCAGTTATTCGCAGCGCGAGGTGACAGGCAATGCATCAGGTGGTCCTTGGGACGGCAGGGCACATCGACCACGGGAAGACATCCCTTATCCGGGCTCTTACCGGCATCGACACCGACCGGTTGAAGGAGGAAAAGCAGCGGGGGATCACCATCGAACTGGGTTTCGCCTACCTGGATCTCCCCAATGGAAGCCGCTTGGGAATCGTGGACGTGCCGGGCCATGAGCGTTTCGTCAAGCACATGGTGGCCGGAGCCACCGGCATCGACCTGGTGGCGCTGGTGATCGCAGCCGACGAAGGGGTCATGCCCCAGACGAGGGAACACCTGGAGATCTGCCAGTTGCTGCGCGTCAAGGAAGGGCTGGTGGTACTCACCAAGATCGACATGGTGGACGATCCCGACTGGCTTGACATGGTGGAAGACGACGTTCGGGATTTTCTCAAAGGCACCTTCCTGGAAGGCGCTCCGGTGGTGAAGGTTTCCGCCGTGACCGGCGAAGGGATGGACGAACTGAAGAAGGTCCTGTTCCAGAAAGTGACCCAGGTGCCGGGCCGCAGTGAGGCGGGTCCGTTTCGGCTCTCCATCGACCGGGTCTTCACCATGCGCGGGTTCGGGACGGTGGTGACGGGAACGAGCCTTTCGGGGAAGCTCCGGGTGGGCGATCCGGTGACCATCTACCCGTCGGGGATCAAGACCAAGGTGCGCGGCCTGCAAGTCCACAATCAGGATGTGCAGGAGGTCTTTCCGGGGCAGCGCACCGCCATCAATTTGCAGGGCGTGGATCGGGACGCCGTCCAGAGGGGGGAGGTGCTGGCCACGCCGGATTCCCTGTTGCCCAGCTTCATGCTGGATGTTTCCCTGGATCTTCTTGCCAGCGCTCCCAAGCCCCTGAAAGACCGCCAAAAGATTCGCTTCCACACGGGAACCACGGAAACGGTGGCCACCCTCATTCTTCTGGACCGCCCGGAGCTGTCGCCCGGCGAGTCCGCCTTCGCCCAGGTGCGACTGGATCGGCCCTTGGCGGTACTGCGCGGGGATCGGTTCGTGCTGCGATCCTACTCCCCCATCCGCACTCTGGGGGGCGGCGCGGTCCTGCATCCGGTGCCGAAAAAGCATAAAGGGAAGGACAAGGTCCAGGCGGCCGCTTCCCTCCGCGTCTTGCAGGACGGATCGGAGAGCGAGATCCTTCTGTGGCATGTTCTGGATGCGGGGTGGAACGGGGTTTCGGAGGCGGAGTTGAAGATCCGCTCCAACGTCATGGGGAAGGCCTTTGGTGAGACGCTGGCCAAGCTGGTGAGCCGCAAGGCCGTCCTGCTCTACGACAAGGAAAGCCGGCGCTACATCCACCCGGAAGTGCTGCAGGCCGTGGAGAAGAACCTGCTGGAGGTTCTGGGGGCGTATCATCGGAAAAATCCCTTGAAAGCGGGGATGCCCAAGGAAGAGGTGGCGGCCCAGATGGAACGCCCCATCGACGCCAAGCTTCTGGCCTACGCGGTTCGCCAATTGTCCGAGCGGGAAGAGGTGGTGCAGGAAAAGGAGATCCTGCGCCTGGCCTCCCACAAGGTGGATCTCACCGATGAGGAAAAGAAGATCCGGGACCTCATCGAGGAGATCTACCGGAAGGCCTGGCTGCAGCCACCGTTTTTCAAGGACGTGGTGGGCCGTCTTCCCGGCAACAGCCGCCAGCACAAGGATGTCTTGGAATGGATGCTGGCCCAGAAGATCCTGGTGAAGGTCAAGGAGGACCTCTTTTTCCATCGGGAGGCTATTGGGGATCTGCAGGAACGGCTCGTGGCCTTCCTGCGGGAGCATCAGGAGATTTCCGCGGCCCAGTTCAAGGAGATGACCCAGGCCAGCCGCAAATACACCATTCCGCTGCTGGAGTTCTTCGACGGGCAGCGGGTGACCATACGCGTGGGAGATGTGCGACGGCTTCGAGAAACCAAGAACGGGTGATGCCCGAAGGGGAGGGTGAAGGATGATCAAGCACGTGGTGGTGCTCAAGTTCAAGCCGGGTGTGACGGAAGACGATGTGCAGGCGCTGGAAAAGGGCCTGGACGCCCTGCCGGGGGCCATTCCCGAGATTCTTTCCTACGATTTTGGAAGGGACATCGTGCGCTCCGAACGTTCCTTCGATTTCGGCCTCGTTTCCAGTTTCAAGGACCTGGAGGCCCTGAAGCGCTATCAGGTCCATCCGGAACACGTGAAGGTTCTGGAGCTCGTCAAACGGATCTGCGATCAGATCGTGGCGGTGGATTTCACCTTCTAGGATCCGGGAAGCTGAAAAACGGTGGGTTATGGGAGGTGCCGGGAGGCGGCAGCGCCACCTCTACGACTATTTTATCGACGAGCACGGCCGTTGGTTCTGCGAAGGAAACCCGGTGGAGAACCGCGATCTCTTTCGCCTACTCAGCCGGTCCCTTTTCGAGCGGGACGGCCGGTATTTCGTTCGGTGCGAAGGGGAGGTGCATCCCGTGCGGGTGGCCGACGCGCCGCTCTGGGTGCGCTACGTTTTCATGGAACGGGACGCATCCGGATCCATCGCGATGATCCGGATTCTTCTGGAAGACGGCCGGGAGGAACCCCTCCGGCCGGAAACCCTCTGGATAAAGGATGAGCGGGCCCTTTACTGCCTTGCCACAAAGAGGAGCCTTCCGGCCCGTTTCGGCAAGGTGGCCTACTATGAACTGGCCTGCCATGTTCAATGCGATCCCGAGGGCCGGTACATTCTGAGGGTCGCAGGCGGGACCTACCCGATCCGGAATGAATAGAGCTGCTCCGGCGGCTGGAGCAAGAAAAGGGGGCCTTGGGGGCCCCCTTTTTATGCGTGGTAGTACGCTGACCAGAGCCCCTCTGTCGGTGGCCTTTTAGGTGGGGATGTTGCCGTGTTTTTTGGCCGGAAGCGCCTGGCGCTTGGTGCGCAGCATGGCGTAGGCTTCGATGAGCCGAGGCCGGGTTTCGCTGGGCACGATCACCCCGTCGATGTAGCCGCGGGAGGCCGCGATATAGGGATTGTAAAGAAGGCTCCGGTATTCTTCGATC
>JACIYN010000012.1 GCA_014359885.1 Desulfacinum sp. | reverse complement strand
GCTGCCGGCACACTGAAATCCCAACTCATATTGCTACAGGATGCGTCAGAGTGCCTGGCAATAGAGCCGGGCCCCTGGCGGTCCGCCATTTTTTTTCAGTCTGTGCACCCTTACCGAAAAGACACAGTCAATTTCGCCGAGTTGCAGGGTCCTTGCGCCCGCGAGCGTGCCTCCCACCGTGACCTGTCTTCCGCGACGATACACGGCCACATCCAGAAATCCGTCGTAGAGCGCCAGGAATCGCCCCTTGGACCGGTCCGCGTTCTCGGGTCTTGAGCCGGCGGCGCACGGGACCTGGAGCACCTCCAGGATCGTACCTTCCCGGGTGTTTTTGGAATCGAGGATGATCCCCGAGAAGACCACCGTTTGGCCCGAGAAGTGCGCCGGGCGCCGGAGAACCTCCTCAAAGGAAACGTCCCGTGTTCGGGCCAGCAATCCCTTGGAAACAACCGGCGTACATGCGGAAAAGGCCGAGAGACAACAGCAGACGAGACTGAAGACAACCGCGCGCAGGCGGGTCCCGGTCCCCGCCCCGAGACGACCGTCGCAGAACAAGGCTTTCATGGGGGGTCTCCAAGAAAATGGGTCCTCACGATCCGCTCCATCTCCAAAGCGGCTTGCCCCGCATCGAGGGCCTTTCCTTCAAGGCAGGAGGCCACGATCTGCTCGTGGTGGTAGATGGTTCCCAGAATCGGCACATTCAGGCTCTTCAGCTTTTCGGAAAGGCTGGCTTCCTGCGCCAAGGAAGTCACCTTGTTGAGCACCGCCCCCTGGAAGGCCGCCCCCACCGACCCGGTCAGTTCTTTCATCTTGTGAGCCAGACTGACCGAATCGAGGGAAGGTTCGACCACACAGACCACGGCGTCCACGCTCGCTTCGATGCCTCGTCCGAAATGCTCGATGCCCGCATCCATGTCCACGAGCAGGACTTCGTCCGGGCCGAGTTCCACCTTCTTCAAAAACTCCCTGGCCACGACCCCCATGGGGCAGGCGCATCCCTCCAGGGCCTGGTAGATCTTACCCACGGTGATCAACGCGAGACCTTCCCGTTGAACCACGTATTGGGAAGGAAGGGAGGCCATGGAAAGGGCGCCCCCTTCCCAGATGGCCATCTCCGGCTCTCCTTGCCCTCGCGAGAACCGGGCCATCATCTTTTCCTGGACCTTCCTCTTGCCGCCCAAGGATTCCATCAGGGGAAGAGGGGCCTTGTCGAAGCCCAACATCCAGAACAGACCCGAATTGGATTCATCGGAATCGAGCACCGTCACGCTCTTGCCATGTTTTCCAAACGCATCGGCCATCAGCGTGACGATCGTGGTCTTGCCGCTACCCCCTTTGCCGCATATGCATATCTTCACGTCTCGCCTCCGAATCAATCGGCCTCACCATGATCTGATCACCACCCGATCGCCCCGTTTCTCCCCCCGAACCTTTTCCATGTGCCTCAGCACCGCCAGTTCCCGCTCCAAGTCCTTCAGGCGCGGTTCGCCTCCCAGGAGATTGTGCAACTCCCGGGGCTCAACGCCACCGGTTTCCTCCAAGATCCCAAGGATTCTTTCCTGCAGGGGAGTCAACGCCGCGTTCCCGCCCGCGCGGGCTTCACAGGACTTTGCCGTGTACACGGCCCACGGATCACATCCCTTGGGAGGGGAAAGGGCGTCCATGTAGCAATCCTCGCAGAGGATCCGACCCAGATGCTCCTTTTCTTCCCCGGGCTCGATCGGGGTGTTGCACTGATCGCACCTCATGGTTCCTCCTTCCCGCCCGGGCAGAATCTTTCCGGGCGCAGCTAGAGCTCTGTAAAACTCATATCGACGGCTTTACACCCACGGCAGACTCTTTGCCCCTTGTATGTCTCCAGCTTGGATCGCATGGTGGGCTCACCGCACCGGGCGCACGGCTCCGAAGGCTCGATGGCGGCCCTGGCCGGAAGCACCATCTGCACCGGCTCGACGGCGAAAAGTTCCTCCTCCGGCATTTCCAGCAATTCCCGGCTTCGCCGCAGATGAAGCTCCCCGAATTCCTTTGCCTCCCGGTCATCGGCCGCGCCGTCGGCGACCTTTTGCAGAAGGGCCATATGCCTCTTGTCGGGAGCGAAGACGCCGGCGCGCAGGGCCACCCGCACCCCCCGCCCGGTTCTCCTGCTGAGGAGCGTCAGGGCCATCTTGCCGTAGTCCCGAAAGAGGAAGTTGCCCTTGCCGAAGGTGCATCCCGTCAGGACCTGGACGGCATCGGCCGAGCAGGCGTCCGTTTCCACGATGGCCACCAGTTCTTCGTCTTCGGCCCGCGTCTCTTTGAGCCTTTCCATGGCCACCTTGGCCGCCCTGTAACCCATGGAAAGACCCGGGCACACGTGACCGTGAAAGGCCACGCACCGCCTGAACTCATCGCTTGCAAGAATCTGCTCCGCGTTCATGGGGACTCCTTCTCTTCCTATTCCGCGTAGTTGCCCGCCAGGGGATCCTTGCCGTTGGGAAACATGGCCCCGAAGGGGTGGAACTCCCCGATGTCCGTCAGGGTGCAAAAATGCATTCCATGCCTGCTTCCCGTCATCATCAGGGGTCGAGCCTTGGCCACATCCAGTTCGCCCGCCGCATTGAGCACCTCGTCGGCCACTTCCAGGCGCAACACCTTGCCGACGATCAGCACAAAACCCGGCTCCGTATATTCCTTGAACAACGCGCATTCCATCCAGGCATAGCTTCCGGCGATCCCGGGAGCCCGAATGGTCTCGGAGCGTTTTTCCTCCAGTCCCGCCACCTGGAACTCATCCACCTCGGGAGGCGCGTACCTGGCGGTGGGTACGATCTTGTCGGAAAATCCCACACCGACCATGTTCACCACGAACTCCTTGGTTTCCCGGATATTGACCAGGGTGTCCCGCCGTGCGGCGGAGGCCAGGCAGATGAGGTCCAGAGGCCGGAGGATCGGCATGATGCAGGAATAGGGGGCGATGTTCCGCACACCGTCCTGGCTCAGGGTCGAAATGAGGGCCACGGGAAGCGGCATGATGCCTTCCCGCATAAAGGGTTTCAGGATCATGGTGCGTCCTCCTCGGGAATTCAGAAGGTGACCTCCAGGGCGGCAAAGAAGGTCTGCCCCGGGGCCTCGAAGTTCAGGTCCTCTTCGTAGGTCTCGTCCAAGAGGTTTTCCACGCCCACGGTGAGAAAGCCTTTCCACCGGGTTTTGACCAGGGGCAGGCGGACCAGCAGATCCACCACGGCGAAGGCGTCCATCTTCCGGAGCGTGACCGCGCTTCCCACCGGGGCTCCGTCGGGGGAACTGGTTTCCGGGGAGTCGGGATCCCCCAGGTACGGCACCTGCCGGTCGTCCACCCAGCGAAGGGTCGCCTTGGCCAGAAGGCCGCTGTCCCATTGCGCCTTGAGCCCCAGGTTCACCTTCCAGTCGGGAAGCTCGGAAAGCTCGTCGCTGAGCGCGTTGGAAGCGTCCAGCACATCCCCCTCCTTTTCCGTGGTCTGCCAGGCCACGTTGGCGAAAACGGAGACCGGCCCCCAGATCCGGCTCTCTCCTTCCACTTCCACGCCCTGCAGGGTCACCCGATCCACGTTGTAGACCACGCGGCTGGGGGCATAGCCGAAGATCCAGCGGATGTAGTCGTCCACGCGATAGTGGTAGCCGGTCAGTGAGACGGTGGTTCGGGGAAGGCCGGTGAAACGCACGCCGCCTTCCAGTTGCACGGCGTCCTCATAGGTGAGGGGCTTTCGGACCACGTCGGAATTGGGGTCCACTTCGGGCCGGTAGCCCCCGTAATACCAGTAGAAGGCCGGGTTGTCGGGAAACCGGGTGGCCCGGGCCACGTGCCCGAAAAGGGTGAGGTGTTTCACCGGCCCCAGGGTGAAGCCGAACTTGGGAAGAAAGGTCTCCTCGTCGAAGCGGGCCGTGGCGGTCTCATAGCCCAGGGGCCGTCCCGCGGCGTTGTAGGCCGTCACCCGATCCACCGACCGGTCCCCGAAATAGTCTTCGTAGCGAAGCCCGGCATAGAGGGTGAACCAGTCCAGAACCCGCCACGTGTCGTCCACATACACGCCGTGATAGCGCGTGGCGTCCCACTCGTCGCTTCCGTCGGAGGGCGCCCGGGTGAAGTAGCCCTCCCGGATGAAGGTGTTTTCCGTTCCGCCGTATCCCTGGTAGTTGGCGTCGGCCCCGAAGCCGATCCGGTGAGACCCCCACGTTTTCCCCAGGCGGGCCACCCAGCCCCAGCTTCGATCCGGCACGGCTTCCCGCTCCAGGACCTTGACCCCCTGTTCGTAGGAGTAGATGTGGTCCGTGCGGTCTTCATTGTTGAAGTACAGCTTCCATTCGGTGTCGAAACCGGCCACGGTCTTCTTGACGCTCAGATCCAGTTCCGTTCGCTCCTTGTGGTAATAGCTGTCGTCGCCGTGGGTGTCTCCGGACGGAAAGGAGATGCCGGGACCGATGAGATAGCTCCCCGCGCTTTCGGGATAATGGGAATCGTAGCCGGCCCGGTCCTTGTCGTTTTCCACGGGCATGAAGAAATCACCCTCCGTGTATCGGGCGCTCAGGCGCACCTGCCCGTCTTCGCCCCAAAACCAGTAGAAGTCCCCGGCGAAATGGCTCCGTTCCGCCCGGCTGTTCCGCAGATTTCCGTCCGTTTCCACGTACCCGGCACCGAGGCGCGCGCCCACCGGCCCGGCCCGGCCGGAAACGGATGCGCCCGTGGAATAGGTGTCGTAGCGCTTCACGCCCCCTTCCAAAGACACGGTCCATTGCTCGGGCGGTGCCACGGGCACCAGGTTGAGGGTCCCTCCCAGGGTGTTGCCGTACTTGGCGCTGAACGCCCCTTTGCCGATCTCGACCGCCTGCCAGTCTTCGGCGGCCAGGGCGCTCCAGTCCACGAACTGTCCGCCCATCACCCCCGTGCCGTTGAGGGGGCGGCCGTCCAGCAGGATGAGGGAGCGCCTTTCATCCAGGCCGCGGATCCGCACCTGGCTGCTCTTGGGCGTGAGCACGCCCCGGTGCTGGATATCCAGCCCCGCTTCCTTGCTCAGGGCATCGGGGACCGTCGCCGCCACGGGCTTTCGATCTTCCACCAGATCCACCCGGGTGACGTTCTGCTCCGCCGCCACCCCGCCTTCGGCCGTCACCGTGATGGGTTCGAGCTTCACGGGCTCGTCGGCCCAGGCCCCGGCCCCCCACAGCACAACGCACAGCACCGTCATCAGCCATCGTTTCCTTCGCCCCATCTTCCGCACCTCCTGTCGAGAATCCTCGCATCCGGTCCCATGAGCTTCCTGCAATCCAAGGTCTCCCGGGCTTCGCCCGGCTCCGACGGTGCGGCTTCGTGCCGTCCGGTGGTGTCTTCGTGACGCTTCCCTTCCGGGACGCTCTTCCATTCAAAAACGGATCTCGGCTCCCGGCACCCCGAAATCCTTCGCCATCTCCCCGTACACGGGGCTCCCCACAAAAAAGGAAAAGATTTCGTCGGCCTTTCGGGCAAGGTCCACGTCGGTGAAACGATCCGGGTAGAGGACCTTGCCCACCGCGTAGGCGTCCACCAGGGCCGTTTCCACGTTGGTGGTGTAGAAATTGAAAGGAAAAAGCCGGTAGACTTTCCGGTTCTTGAAGGCGCGAAGGGTTTGATAGAACGCGGGGTGCCTGGCCGAGTCGGCCCGCACCAGTTCCAGTCCGCCCCCGTCCAGGAAGATGACCTCCGGGTCAAGCTCCAGGAGCTTTTCCCGGTCCAGAAAGACGTGGGTGCCCAGCCGGGCGGGCACGTCCCGGGCGGCGTTGCGGGTGTGGGTCCAAGCAAAGGGCACGTAGTCCAGTTCCGTGCTCAAAATACCTTGGCCGCCCCGGTAGCCGATCCCACCCACGTAGGCGCTCGGGCGCCGCTCTTCCGCAACGGTGCGGGTCCTTCGGTCCAGGTCGGATCGAAGGGCGTGGACGTAGGCCTCCACCTGCCGGGCCCGCGCTTCACGGCCCAGGATCGCCCCGGCGAGCTTGAGAGAATCCAGCACCGCCTCGTCAAAGGAGGCGAACCGGCCGTAGCTCAGAATCACCACGGGGATGCCCAGCGCGGCCTGCACACGGTCGGCCAGATCGGCGTCCATGTAGGTGATGAAGACCACCTGGGGCCGCACCGCCAGAACCCGCTCCATGTCCGGCTTCTTGTTGATGCTGGCCGGGCCGCCGGGCCCCACCGTGGGGAGCTTTTCCAGCTTTCCTCCATGGGCCAGCCAGTAGGGACGTCCCCGGGGATTGCGCTTTTCCATCTCTTCCACGCCCGCCACCAGGTCCTGGGCCTGGAGGTACACGATGAGCCGGAGCGTTCCCGGCCCCAGGCAGACGATCCGCTCAGGCCGGTACGGCACGCGCACCAGCCGGCCCGCCGTATCGGTCATAGACAGGAGCTCGGCCGCTCCGCTGCTTGAACCGAACAAGAGAATGGTGAACATCCACAGTCCAACCAAACGTCCTTTCATGTCCATCTCCCGGGTTGTCTGAAACCCAACGGCCGTGCCTCGCCTTGCACCACCCCGCATGGATAAGAGAGCGGGTCGGAGCAAGGGGCTCTTGCGGGAACGTCGAAAGGCGCGATTTTCCTGGAGTCGGCGCCCGGCTGTTGGATTGCCGGCCACCCTCATGGCGGCTCGCGCCGCTCCTACCGATTCCGGCTCAGGCCCTTGCGGTTCCTTGAAATCATCTCGGACATTTCTTCCTCATCACCCGGTCCTGACGGGCGGGCCTAAAGCCCGCCCCTACAAAGGCCGACCGATAGCGGGATAGGGGCGGGGTTGATCCACGCCCGCCATGCGCGCCGACGGGCACACCCGGCGAAGAACCGCTTCAGTCAGCGCGGGATCACCACCCAACGGCCGTGGATCCGTTCGATGACGGCGTCCACTCCGTACACGTCCCGGATGAGATCCGGCGTCACCTCCGAAGGCCCCACGGCCCCGTGGATCCGCCCCCCCTTGAGGAACAAGAGGCGATCGCAGTACCTCAGGGCCAGGTTCAGGTCGTGGATGGCCGTTACGGCCGCCAGACCCTCCCTGTGAACCACCCTTCGGATGGCCTCCATCATGCCCAGTTGGTTTTTCAGATCCAGATGGTTCGTGGGCTCGTCCAGGAGCAGCACCCGGGGGGCCTGGGCCAGAGCCCGGGCCAGAATCACCTTCTGGGCCTCCCCGCCGCTCAGGGCGCTCAAGGGCCGATGCGCCAGCTCCGCCAGCCCCATCTCCTCCAGGATCCCCTCCACCCGCACCAGGTCTTCCTTCGACGGACCCCACCGACAATGGGGCAACCGCCCGAGGAGCACCACGTCGAAGACCGTGAGGTCCGTACCGTGCCCCTGCTGGGGAACGGACGCACAGCGCCGGGCCACCTCCTTGCGGCCCAGGAGCCCCACATCTTCACCGTCCAGGAGCACCGTTCCCACGCGGGGCCGCAGGAGGCCGTTGAGACACCGGAGCAGCGTGGATTTCCCCGCTCCGTTGGTCCCGCACACGGCCACGCATTGTCCGGGATCCACCCGGAACCGAACGCCGCGCAAGACATCGTGGCTGTTGTAGCTGAACTGGATGTCCAGAACCGAAACGATCACGATCTCCCTCGCACCAGCAGGTAAAGAAAGAGGGGGGCTCCGAGAAAGGAGGTGACCACCCCCACGGGGAAGGAGCCGCTGCCGAGGATCAGGCGCGAAAAGGTGTCCGCCGAAAGCAGCAGCAAGGCCCCCAGAAGCCCCGACAGGGGTACCAGGAAGCGGTGGTCGGCTCCCACCAGGCGCCGCGCCGCGTGGGGGGCGATGAGCCCCACGAAAGCGATGACGCCGTGAAAGGCGGTGGCCAGGGCCGAGACCAGAGCGGCCAGCACCAGCCCCTGCCAGCGCAGCCGCTCCACCGAAACCCCCAGGGTCTTGGCCGATTCCGCGCCGGTGTCCAGGGCGTTCAGGTGCCATCGCCAAGACGCCCCGGCCAGGCCCAAGGCCGCAGTGGCCCCCGCCACCATGGCGATCTCCCGCCAGCCGGACCGGGCCACATCACCGAAACTCCACACCACGGCCATGGCCAGCCGGGTCTCGTCGGCCAGGTACTGCAGAAGGACCGTCGCCGCCCCGAAAAGCGACGAAAGGGCGACCCCGGCCAGGATGATCGCTTCGGGTGTCAGATTGCGGAGCCTGCCCAGACCCACGATGAGAACCGTGGCCCCCAGGGCTCCCGCAAACGCGAATACCGTCACGGACAGGACCTTCCCACCCCAGGCGATGATGGCCAGCGACGCCCCGAAGGCCGCCCCCTGGCTGATGCCCAACGTGGAGGGCGAACCCAGGGGATTGCGCAGGAGGCTCTGGATGAGCAGACCCGAAAGCCCCAGCCCGCCCCCCACGGCCAGGGCGGCGGCAATGCGCGGAAGCCGGATGTTCCAGAGAACCACGGAACCCACTCCGTCGCTTTGTCCCAAGAGGCTCGAAAGGAACTTGGCCAAGGGAAGCCGATAGGAACCGAAGCCCAGGGCGAAAAGCGCCAGCAACAGGATGAGTGCCGTCATGGACAGGAAAAATCGCTGCTTCTTCCGGCTCCGTTCCAGAAATCCTTCCGCCGGACCCTTGGACATGGATGGCCCCTCCTTCCCCAAAAAAAGAGCCACGAAAGCGCTTCTTTCCCTTCCGGGAAAGCTCAGCCTTCGTGGCTCTCTCGTGGTCCGCGAACGTTTCCGTGGGACAGCCGACGCGTCAGCCTCCATTCGTCCGGCTTCTGCCGTCGTTTCCCGTTACGGGCTGGGCGTCGTTTCCTGTACCGGCCGCGCGCCCCTCAGGGCGGCGCGACGCAAAAGGCCGGTTCTTCACAAGTCATCGCGAAGTTCACTGTTCGAAAAGGATCTTGTGGTCCACCAGGTTCATTTGCTTGATGCGCCCCTTGATGGTCTTTCGATCCCCGAAGATCCCCACCAGGCGCCAGGTATCTTCCGATTCGGGCTCGATGATGTCCACCGACTCCATGATCAGCTCTTCTTCACCGTTTCGCACCAAGTAGGCATTGGCTTCACACATCCTGGATCACCTCCCTAACGGTCCCATTCATCTTGACGTTCACCGCCCTCACATGCCGAATGGCGGTTAACGGCTAGGCTGTTTGGTAGATCACGGGCTTGTATCGCGGGGGAGGAATGGGCCTACCTTCTTCCCGCGCAACTGCAAGCCAGGCTTCTTTCGCTTTCAGGACTTCCCGAAGGGCTTCTTCCGGCGTGGTGCCGAAGGCCGAACAGAATTCCAAATCAGGAATATCGGCAATGTAGCCCCCATCTTCGTCGCTGTAGAAAAGGTTGATGTGATAATCTCTCATGCCTCAATCCCGAACTTGCAGACCATATTTCTCAATCAGCCTTAGTATCTGTCTTACTTGATAAGGTTTGGCCTTGCCATCTACATTTTGGATATTCAGAATCTCCGGAACATCAGGGTGAACATAGATGTGGTGACTTCCCTTGACCCGAGCCAACTTAAAACCCAGTGCCTCAAGGCAAGACTGCACTTCCAAGAACCGAATATTTTTTGACCCTCTCAGCAGCCTGCCCAGAAGCTTTTGTTTTCCCATTTCATGAGCTCTCGTAGCCAATCGGGCACCTTACCACTCTAGCTTAGCCTCCAAGAGCCCTATCGGAAAGCGTTAGTGGCAACCGAGTTTCACACATCCTGGATCACCTCCTTGATCTTGCCTTCCACGGCCGCCTGCACCAGGTGGGGCAGGGGCTCCTTGACCACCCCCACGACTTCCACCTTCTCCTGGGAAAGGGGGATGAGCACCTTGAGGGCGGGGCTGGAGGCAATGGCTTCGGCGATCTTGGGCGTCACCTCCCCCAGCATGCTGTTGGCCCAGGTCACGGCAATGGGCCCCACGATACAGTGGGCGGTTCGCACGGTCCAGCAGATGGCGCTTTCCCCCGTGGCCCCCCGGTTGGCTCCCGCCTTGAGCATCTGGGACGTGGCGATGGCATTGGTCCCCAGGGCCACGATCTCCACCGATTCCCCGAAAGCCTCCTTCAGGTACTTGATGAGGGTGGCGCCGATGCCCCCTCCCTGGCCGTCGATCACGCAGATTCGTTTCATAAGGTTTCTCTATCGCCTTCTCCAGCCGCCGCTACCGGCCGTGCGGTTTTTTGGTTAACCTACGCCTTATCATGATACCTTACGTGACTCACGTCAACTCAAAGACAACCCCGATTTCCACTTCCAAGGCACGGTCCGACACCTGCCGGGGAAAGCCGGGGAACGGAGCCGCCCGGCGAACGGCCTCCAAGGCCGCCCGGTCAAGCACGGAAAACCCCGAGCTCTTCACCACCTTCAACCCTTGGGTGGATCCGTCCGGGCGAATGGCGAACCGAACCGTCACCCGGCCCTCCGCCTGGCGGCGCCTCGCCGCAAACGGATAGTGTTTGTGGCGGGCGATACGGCGGCGCACTTCCGCCAAGAAACGCTGCAGGGCGTCCTCCGGATTTCCCCGGACCGTCTCGGAGGGCACCCCCTGCGGATCACCGGCAGCCACCCGGGGAGCGGGATTCGTGGAAGCCGCCAAGGGGGCCGTCTCCACCTCTCGTGTTGCCGGCTTCGGATCCGGAACCTCCTTCGGGACCGTCCGGCGGTTCACCCGGGGACGCGGGCGCGGGGCCACCTCCGGGACTACGGTGGGCCGAAGGCTTTCCACGGTTCGGATCGGCTTCGGCGGTTCCGGAGGTTCCGGGACCCTGGCCACCGCGGGCTGGACCTCCGGCACGGGCAAGGGCCGTACGGGCTCCTGCCGACGCACACCCATGGGCGGCGGCCCGGGCTCTACCTTCGGCTCCGCCGGCGCGGTCCATTCCAGCTCGATGATCTGTAGCGGCTCCCGCTGCAGGTGTCGCGAAGCAACCGCCAGAGCCCATCCATGCACCAGGAGGGATACCGCCAAAAAGGACCAGAGCAGCCTGTTGATGCGGCTCCGGCCGCTTTCCACAAGCGTTGTTCCCCCGCTTTCGGTGCCCGTGCGCTGCGGCCTCATGGTCTTCCCCTCTGGGCCCTTTCGGTGGCCAGGCGCAGCCGGGGCGCTCCCGCCGCCTTGATCACGTCCATCACCTGCACCACCCGGTCCAGCACCAGGGAACGATCCGCCTTGACCACCACCACCGTTTCCGGATCGGAAGCCAGCCGCTCCTGCACGGCCCGGAACAGCTCCCCGAGGGCCACCGGATGTCCCCCCACGTGGACGGCTCCGTCCGAATCCACGAGAACCGCCATTTCCTCCACTTCCCTGGGCGCAGCGGAAGTGGCCCGGGGCAGGTTCACCTGGATCCCTTCTTCCGCCAGGAAGTTGGTGGTCAACAGGAAATAGATCAACAGGAGAAACACGATGTCGATGAGCGCCGTGAGGGGCGCCTGGGGCGTGTAACGGGGTCTTTTCCTGGGATGGACCAACATGGTGCCTAATCCCCCGATGAGACGGCCAGGCTTTTGATGAAACGCACCGCTCCGGTCTGCAGCCGCGCTTCATAGCGGTCCACCTGGCTGGTGAGATAACTGTGGGCGACGATGACGGGCAGCGCCACGGAAAGTCCCAGGGCCGTGGTGAGCATGGCCTCCCAGATGCCCCCCGCCAGGATGGACGCATCCACCTTGCCTCCCAGTTCCTGGATGGCCATGAAGGCCTTGATCATGCCCAAAACCGTTCCCAGAAGCCCCAGGATGGGCGCGATGTTGCCGATGGTGGCGAGCGCCTGAAGATAGCGGGAAAGATCCCGCACTTCCTCTTCGATTCCATGGACCAGGACCGTTTCCATCGTCTCCCGGTCCGCCCCGGCCACTTCCAGCGCCTGAGCCAGAACCCGGCCCATGGGGGAACGGCTTTCCGCGGCGCTCCGGCGGGCTTCCGCCCAGCGACCTTCCCGGACCAGCGACGCCACCCGTTCCGCCACGTTCCGGCCCCGGCGCCGCAGGACCGCGAAGCGCACCGTACGCTCCAGGAAGATGGCCAGCGCCAGCACGGAACAGAGCACGATGGGAATAACCAGCACTCCGCCTTTTGCCAAGAAATCCATCACGACCCGCTCTCCTTCCGGTCGATGTCCGCCACACCGTCGTGATCCACATCCCGCCGGACGCGAACCTCCTTGCCCGAGGTGTCGTATTCCGTCCACGCATCGGGCCGGCCGTCCCCGTTTCGATCTTCCACAAGGGACCGAAGCCGACCGGCTTCATAGCGACCCCACAGGTCCATGCGGCCGTCCCCGTTCCGATCCTCCGCGCAGGACGCGGGCCTTCCTTCCGGGTCGAAGGTCCAGACGGAACGCACGCGTTTCCACTGCGCATCCCCTTCCACCACCAGAAAGAGACGTCCCCGGGCGTCGTAGGATTCCGCTCGACAGGGAGGATCCGTTCCGTGCACCTCCCTCTCCCGCAGGACTCCGTTCACGTAGGCGCATCGTTCCTCGAAGAATCCGTCCCCGTCGCCATCCCGTTCCTCCACCAGGGGCCAGAAGGAATCGAGATAGCTCACGATCCGGTCGAACCGTCCGTCCCCGTCGGTGTCTTCATAGTCGCGAAGACGCCGGTCGCCCCGAAAGTCCACGGCGCGCTCCGCCACCCCGTCCCCGTCGCCGTCCATCTCCACCCGAACGCGAACACCCTGCTCATAGATGAAGCAGGTCTCCCGGCGGCGGTCGCCGTCCCCATCGCTTTCCAAGCGGACGAGCTCCCCGTTGCGGTAGTGCTGCACCGTTTCAAAAAACCCGTCGCCGTCCCCATCCACCTCCAGGCGCCGGACCACGCCCCGATCGTCCAAGCGCACGATTTGATCCACCTTCCCGTCGGCGTTGGTATCCCGGCGCACCACCCGGGCCGCCTCCACGGCCGCAGCGAGGCATAGCACCCCCACCACCACGGCGACGGCGGCCGCGGAGAACCGCACCCATTCCGTCCCCTTATCTCCCGGCGACTTCATCATCGGCCCACAAAAAAACCACGAAAGTCGTTCCTCCGTTTCCAGAGCTTCGACCTTCGTGGTCCTGGGATTTCGGATGGACACGGACGCACTCGGCTTTCCGTGGCGGGGAATGGATCGGCAACCCGGTGCCTTCGTGGCCCCGGCCGACGACCCGTTTCTAGAACAACTCCAAGGGCCCTGTCAAGCCGCATTCCTTTAATCCTTAATCCTTAATCCTAATCCTTCAATCCTTCAATCCTTCCCCAGGTAGCGGCGCGGCACCGGGGTGATCCGCGGAAACCGCCCCAGGGGGCTTTCGTCCACCAGCACCACGCAGCCGTAGGCGGCTTCCAGGGCATCGAAGGTGAGCACCTCCGCGGGCGGTCCCAGGCTCACCGACCGCCCGTCTTTCAGCAAGAGAACCGTGTCGCCGTACATGGCCGCCAGGTTGATGTCGTGGGTGACCATGACGATGGTGATCTCCTTGTCGCGGCGAAGCTCCTCCAGAAGATCCATCAGGTGCACCTGGTGCTTGAGGTCCAGCGCCGCCGTGGGTTCGTCCAGCAGGAGGATCCGGGGCTCCTGGCAAAGGGCCTGGGCCAGGAAGACCCGCTGGCGCTCCCCGCCGCTCAGCCGGTCCATGGGCCGTCCGGCCAGGTGGGCCACATGGGTCCGCTCCATGGCTTCCCGGGCCCTTTCCATGTCGGTGCGGCCTTCCAGCTGAAAGAGACCCAGGTGGGGGGATCGTCCCATGAGCACCACTTCCGCCACGGTGAAGGGAAAATCGAGGGGAACCGTCTGGGGCATGTAGGCCACGGTGTGGGAAAGGCGGCGCCGGCCGTAGGACGAAAGAGGACGGTCGTGGAGCAGGATCGTGCCGCGGCTCGGCCGCAGCAGTCCCGCCAGGGTCTTGAGAAGCGTGCTCTTGCCCGACCCGTTGGGGCCGGCGATGATGAAGAAGTCTCCGGAATCCACGGAAAAGGTGAGGTCCCGGATCACCTCGTCCCGGTCATACGACACGCTCACCTCTCGAACCACAAGAGCTTCCTTCATCGGGCCGACCTTCTCAGAAGGGCAATGAAGAGGGGGGCGCCGATCATGGCCGTCACCACCCCGGCAGGCATCTCTCCCTGCCGGGGGAGCCACCGGGCCAGGGCGTCGCAGACCACCAGGTAGGCCCCGCCGCCCAGAAGGCAGGCGGGAACCAGCACCCGGTGGTCGGGTCCCAAAATGAGGCGCAGGAGATGCGGCACGGCCAGGCCCACGAAGCCCAACAGGCCGCTTCCACACACGGCCGCACTCACCATCACGGATGTGACCACCAGCAGGCCCCAGCTCACACGGCGCACCTGCACCCCCAGGCTTTCCGCGGCATCGCGGCCCAGGAGCAGAAGGTTCATGGGGCGGGCCAGGGCGAAGACCGCCGCGGCGCAGGGCACGACGACGGCGGCCAGGCGCAGCCCCTGGGCGGGATCCGCCCGGGAAAGGTCCCCCATGAGCCAGAAAAGGATGTTGTGGAGGCGCGCGTCCTGGGTGGTGGATACGAAGAAGAGGATGAGTGCCGAACAGAAGGCGTTCACCATGACTCCCGAAAGGAGCAGGGAATCCTTTCGGAGCACCGCCTTGCCGGACGCGAGCATCATGACCAAAACCAGGGCGCCCATGCTCCCCGCAAACGCCGTGAGACTCACGCCGGGAAAGGGGGAAAGGCCCAGCAGGATGCCCAGGATGGCCCCCACCGCCGCGCCGCCCGACGTGCCCAGGATGTAGGGTTCGGCCAGCGGATTTCGCAAAAGCGCCTGGAAGACGAGCCCCCCCAGGGAGAGGGCGCCTCCCACCTCCACGGCCAGAAGCACCCGGGGCCAGCGAAGTTGCCAAACGATGGTGTGAAGGGTGGGGTCTTCGGCCTTTCGAAGGACAAGGACGTTCAGCAACGATTGGAGATCGGCCCCCGACGACCCCACCGCCAGACCCAGCACCATGGCGGCCAGCAGGACCATGGCAAGTGAGGCGGTGACGACCAACACCCGCCCCAGAGTGACCGGCCGGGCCGTCGCGTCCGCGCTCGGCCGCGTTTCAGGGATTGCCATGAAAAACCTCCGGGTGCAACAGCCGGGCCAGCACCTCCAGGCCGTCCACGAGCCGCGGCGTGGGCCGGTCGAAAAGGTTCGATTCCACCAGAAAGACCCGGCCGCTTTCCACGGCCGGAAGCCCCCGCCAGCGCATCCAACCGGCCTGGAT
Organism: Desulfacinum sp.; assembly: GCA_014359885.1. Classification (GTDB taxonomy): domain Bacteria; phylum Desulfobacterota; class Syntrophobacteria; order Syntrophobacterales; family DSM-9756; genus Desulfacinum. The sequence goes on along the minus strand of JACIYN010000012.1, from coordinate 20,758 downwards.
CTCCCGGTGGATTCGGCCGCGGTCCATGGACGAAACGACGATCACGTCCGGCCGCAGACCCAGGACCTGCTCCACGCTGAACCGGGGATAGGGATCGGGCTCTTCCGCCACGTTGATCCCGCCCGCCCGTGTGATGATCTCGTGGGCGAAGGTGGACCGGCCCACGGAAACGATGGGCGAGGCACCAATCTGGAAAAAGACGCGGGGGCGGCTGGTCACACCCGCCATCCTCTCATCCACCGCCCGGATCCTCCGGTCCATGGATTCCACGATCTCCCGGGCTTTCTTCTCCCGGTCCAGGAGCTGTCCCAGGGCCGTCATGGTGTCCATCACGTCGGCGAGGTTCTTGGGGTTGACGGCATAGACCGGGATTCCCAGCGCTTCCAGGCGTTCCACGGCTTCCCGGGGGTTTCCGTCCTTGACGGCCAGGCAGAGATCGGGCTTCAGGGCCACGATCCTTTCGAGATCCGGATGGACGTAGGATCCCACCTTGGGAAGCTCCGCCGCTCGCGGTGGATAGTCGCTGTAGAGGCTCACGCCCGCCAAGCGCTCTTCCGCGCCCAAGGCGAAGACCATCTCGGTGAGGCTGGGAGCGAGACTCACCACACGGCGCGGGTGATCGGGCACGGTGACGCGCCGGCCCACCAGGTCCACCACCTCCGCGGCGACCGCCGGCGCTCCGGTGACCAGGCAGAGGCCCAGGGCCGTTAGCACCGCCGCCGTCCGAATCTTCCAGCTGCGGGCGGGGAAGAGTCCAGCAGCGTTTTCAGCCATCCGCATCGGCGCCTCGCCCTTTGTCCTGATGTCTTCCCGTCAGATACCGATCCAGCGGTCCGCCCGCACAAGGATCCAAAACCATGGATCCTTCACAATGCACCTCAACGCCCCATCCCTTCGTTCATTTGCCTTTCGCGCCGGAGGCAACGGACATGTGAAGTCGAAAATCCCGTCCGGGAACGGGCTTCCGTCTGGAGGCCACAACAATCTGCCCCGAATGGAGCGATTCGACCCCTGTAGTCTACTTACCTCCGCGCCATTAGCGGGCGGGGATAAACCCCGCCCCTACGCAACAGGTCCATCTGCCTTTCCAGGGGCGGGCTTTGCGTCCGCCTGGCGGAACCTGGCGTGGGGACGCATCGGCGAATTGAATATGAAAGAACTGTACTTTCGGTATCTTGCAAGATCTGCGAAAGTTCCAATGAGCACTTGTGGGAGCGGCGAAAGCCGCGAAAGGGATGGCCGGCCATTCCATGGCGGTGGGGCCGCCGATTCATCGCGCCTTGCGGCGCTCCCACAAAGATTCCTTGCCCGGCCGTTTCTTTCATCCCGGCAGGGTGGCGCAAGGCAGACCATGATCGTTAGGTTGACCTCTTTCGTAGCCGCGGGGCTTCAGCCCCGCGGAAAAGTGGCCATCATCGGGCCAGGACATGACAGCCATTACCCAACGGCCCACCCGACGTCCGGGGATGCCTTCGCAGCCCTAAAGGGCTGCGCTACAAGAAAAGGATATCCCGGCGTTTTCAGACAATCTCCCAGCACAAGCTCCTACAGCTTGAATGACAGGCCCGCCATGAAGCTGGCTCCCGGCGCCGTGAATCCAAACACCTCTTCGTAGTCTTCGTCCAGAAGGTTGGATCCCTTCACGAAGACCTCCATGTCCTTGATGGGGGCCGGCGCCGGCACTTGGTAGGACACGGCGGCGTCCAGAACGAAGTAGTCGTCCAGTTCCACGCGCTTCGGTGCCGTCCAATCCCGGTAATCGGCATCATCCCGCTCGCCCACGTAAAGGCCCTTCACGAACGTCCGGAACGCGCCCCAACGCCAGTCGATCCAGCCGGAAGCCGCGTGGGAGGGACGGCGGATCAGGTCCTTTCCTTCCGCAAAGGCCACGGAAGCCAACCCTCCGTCGTCCCGGACCTCGGTGTCCAAATAGGTGTAGGACGCCCCAAGCACCAGGCTTTCCATGGGCCGAACCTTGAGGTTCAATTCGATGCCGCGGCTCTCCGCTTCCTGAACGTTGAAATAGTTGGGAGTGCGGACCGGAGGCGCCGGATAGGGAGTGGGCACGTAGGCGATGAGGTCCTTGTAACGGCTCTCGAAGTAGGTGAGCCCGATGGTCACCCGGTCTTTCCACAGGCGTTGGTCCACGCCCACTTCCCAGGAAACCGCCGTTTCCGGATCCAGGTCCTCATTTCCAAGGGTCCAGGCATCGTCGGCGAAGTTCTCATAGAACGTGGGTTCCTTGATCCCCTTGCCCGCAGCGGCCCGCAGTTTCGTTCCCGTCTCTCGGATATCCACGGCAATCGACCCCCTGGGACTCACCTCGGTACCGAAGGCGCTGTTGTCTTCCACCCGAAAGCCCCCCACCAGGTGGACGCGATCGAAAAAGGAGAGCTGCTCCTGGACGTAGAGGGCATCGTTGGTTCGATCGGCCGTCAGTTCCGTGGTCGTAAAGTCCGTGCTTTCCTGGTGGTAGGTTTCCCGATCGTATTCATAGCCCAAAGTGAGAATGGACGAGACCGGATCCACGGGAGAAAAACTCAAGTTGGCGTGATAGTCGAAAGTGGCCCTCGTCTCTTCATATTTTCCGTTCCAGGCATAAAAGTCCGTTTCCGGATTGAAAGGATCGTCGATCTCCCGGTCGTTTCGGTGATAGCCCACACTCACCACGTTTTCCCACCAGGATGTGGTCTGCACGCGGGTGGAAAGACCCACCACGGTATCCATCTCCCGCTCGTACTGGTCCGGATCCAGAGGACTATATTTGTCCCCGGTGCTTTCCGTGGGGTATTCGTAGCGGCTGTCGTTGAGGCGGCCGGTGAGGGTGATTTCCCAGTTGTCCTTGGGGTAGAGATCGAACCGGGCGCTCAGGGTATTGTTCCAGTAGTCGTTGTTGATGTCCAGGGTCCCTTCGTCGTCGATGCGGCCGTAGGCCACGGAAAATCCCATCTGGTCGTTTCCGCCGGACACCCGCAGGTGCTGCTCGCCCAGGTAGTGGCCGTTTTCCGTGCGGGCTCCGTGGGCCGTGGAAAGTTCCACCGACGGCGGCCCGTAACCGGACTTGGTGAAGATCTGGATCACGCCGCCGATGGCATCGGACCCGTAGAGGGCGCTCTGAGGTCCCCGGATGATCTCGATCCGCTCGATGTTGTCCGTGCTGAGCGTCTCCCAGTAGAAGTCGCCGCCACCCAGGTTCACCTGCACCCCGTCGATGAGAACCATGGTGAAGTTGTTTTCACCGCCTCGGGGGAAAATCACGCTTTGCGCCCCCTGAGATCCCTGCCGGACCAGGGTGATCCCCGCCACGTCCCGCAGAAGCTCCGCCACGTCCGTCGCCCGACGGGCCTGGATTTCCTCTCCGGTGATGACGGTATGGGAGACGCCCACGGCCCCTTCCGGCGTCGCCGTCCGCGTGGCCGTCACCACCACATCACCCAGCGAGACGGCCTCCGCCGGATCCTGCGCCCCGGCATTCACGGCCGCTGCCACCCCCAGCAGGACCACCAGCAGACCCATGACCAGCCCCTTCTGCACCCGCATCTTCTTTCCTCCCTTGTTCCGGCTTGTCACGCCGCGCTTTTCCGGCGCCGGGGCCCGCCTTTTCGACGCTCGGACTCACAAAAAAATCCCGGGTTCCCCACGGAACCCGGGATCTCCCCTTTTCATCCCCCATCCGTTTCGGCACCGCCGGCCCATACCTCGGGGCTTTCACGGCACCTCGTATCGCAGGCAGGTTTTCTGACTCTCGGATCGTCCTACCGGCTGCGCCTTCCCACCGCAAACGCTGCGGCAGTGGCCTTCCAGCAGCTTTCGTCCCCGATCACAGCGGCGGGCCCGTTCCCGATTCCCACGGGATTCCCTCTTAGGCACCCAAGTGCACCTGCGACTTCCAACCCTCTAGCAGGAGAGCATCTCCAAGTCAAGGGAGGTGGACCTTCAAACCGGGGCAGCCCATAAGTTCTCCGGGGGAAACCGTGCCGGACGCCGGCTGTAGGGGCGAATGATTATTCGCCCCTACAGCCCGCGCGCACGAACGCAACGAGGTCGCGTTCAATACAATGGAGTGCCTTCCTTCCTCGAGTTTCCCTCCCACCTCGTGATCGGCGGGCGGGGATAAACCCCGCCCCTACCCCGGCAGATCGATCCATTCCTGTAGGAGCGGACTTTATGCCCACCCGTCAGGGCTGCGCACAGGGAAAAGGAAATGAGGTGCACGAAAGCCAATGCCGCGCGGCTCAAGTCACGCGGGCAGCGGTTCCCCTTCGTAGGCTTCCACGGCGCGCCGAAGCCCTTCCGGAACGGGCACGGGGCGGCGGGTTTCGACACTCACCGCCACGGCCGTAATCCGACCGGAGGCGATAAACTCCTCGGTTTCCGCCTTGTAGATGGAAAACCGGAAAGTGAAGCTCGTGTTGCCGATATGGGTGATCCTAGCGTGGACGTTCAGCACCTCGTCGAACCGGGCGCTTCCCTTGTAGCTGCATTGGGCGTCCACGTAGAAGAAGTCGATTCCGTCCTGGAGCAGCTTGTCGTAGCTGTAGTCAACGGCCTTGAGGTAATCGGTGAGCCCCTGGTCGAAGTAGACGAGATAATTGGAAAAGAAGACGTGCCCCTGGGCGTCCGTATCCGCATAGCGGACCCGTACCGGCGTGTAGAACTTGTATTTTTCCCCCATCCTTCCTTTCCTCCTCTCCGTCGGCAAGACAGGTTCCGGCGTTTTCCCCTGCTTACAACGGCCGTTGAAGGAGCGCAACCCCGCTCACTAAACCCCATGAAAATCCATTGGCGCCCATTGGGGTTCATTGGCGGTTCTCTTTCCCACTGAGCTCCCACTTGATGACGCCCGCCAAAAGGTCTAAGAAGAATCCAAATTTCCCGGTTCCACCGGCGTGTTTCGGTGCTCCCCCCTTCACAAAAGGAGGCCGGCCATGACGCTCCGTTTCGCCCCCCGTCCCAGCCCCCCCTGTCCTGGACGTTTCCTTTTTCCGGTTCTTTTCGCCGCCGTTCTTTTCCTCGGGATGTCCGTCGTGCCGGGCGCCCCGACGGCTGCCGCTCCCGCCGCCCCGCCATCACCCCCGCAGGAAGAAGCCTTGCCCCAGGCGCTGCTGGATGCCGCCCTGACCCTTCCGGGCATCGAAGCCCGGGACGTGGAACGAACCGCCGCGGACTGCGAGACCTTTCCCGCCGGATCCCAGGACGCCTACGGGGAACGGGAGGTGTGCGGCATGGCCGTGCGGTTCCGCTTTTCCGGATACGAAGGGGCGGAAGGCGCGGAGCGCCTGAAGGAGATGCTCCAGGCGAGGGGAGACCGGATCCTTTACGCGGCGGAAGACGCCGTGGCCGCCACGCGCCGGCTTTCCAAGGGCCTCTTCTTGTGGTCCCGATGGGAACCGCGGGCAGAAGACTCCCAGGCCGTCCTGGTCTTGCAGACCGTGCTGGAACCGGACCGGGAGCTGGTCTTTCCCATGGACCGGGACGGGCGGAGCGAGGTGACCTTCTACATCGAACACCCGGGGGATCGCCTGATGCGCCTGGACGTCACCGCTCCGGAGGCGGACTTCTCCTTGGAAGGATCCTACCGTCACCAAACGGGCGAGCTCACCCGAACGGTCTCCACCCAGGTGGACTGCTACCGCGTGCACGGCCCGCTCCACGAAATCGGGCAGGTTCCCCAATACGCCGGTCCCGTGAAATGGACCCTGCACCTCTATGACGGCGCCGAGCAGGTCCAAGTGCGGGTACGTTGGAGTTCCGGGCCTCCCCTGGAACCCATCCAGGCCGGGGACGCCCTGGGGGGGATCCGGCTTCGCAACGTTCCCTACGGTCGCGCCTCGGTCCTTCCGGAATTCGACGATTCCATCGATCATCCGGCGTTCCGGGAAGGAGCCCTGGCCGGAGACCGGACCCCCCTGGGGGATTCCATCTTCTGGCTCCCTCCGGGCTACTGGACCCTGCTGGTGAAGCCCGAATCCCGTGATGAGGACCTGGAAGGATTCACCCAAATGGAATGCCACCTGGTGCCGGTCCAGCCCGGGCGCATCACCGTGGTGGACTGGCCGCCTTCCCTCGCCCGCGCCTTCGCCGGCGGCGAAGCGGGGCGGGTGGAGATTCTGAACGTGGCGGCCGATTCCCAAACCGGCACGGTGGATATGGCCCTCCTGGACGCGGATCGCCTGGGAATCGAAGCATCCCCGGACAACGTGCGCATCTACGAATCCGGCGCGGAAGCCCCGATCCTTTCCGTGGAGCGGCTCAAGACCCCCCTGGACGTGCTGCTCCTCCTGGACTCCTCCGGGTCCATGAAGCACCAGATGTCCCAGGCCCTGGCCTCGGCGGCCCATTTCATCCGGGGCCTTCCTCCGGACACCCGCATCACCGTGGTGGACTTCGACACCCGGCCCAAGAAGATCCAGGCCGACGGAAGGGACCAGCTCTTAAAGGCCCTTGAGAAGATTCGGGCCGGCGGCGCCACGGCCCTCTACGATTCCATCCTCCTCGGGCTGGGTGAACTGCAGGGAAAGAACCGCCCGGCCCTGGTCGTCTTCACCGACGGCGTGGACGCCAACCTGAACGACACCGGCCCGGGAAGCAAGGCCACCAAGGACCAGGTGTTGGAGGCGGTCCAGAGCGCCGGGATACCCGTCTTCACCATCGGTCTCGGGGAAAAGAGCGACGTGGACACCCTGCGGCGCCTGGCCGCCCTGTCCGGCGGAGCCTACTACGCCGCGTCCACCCCGGAAAATCTGGATCCCATCTTTGAGCAGATCCAAAAGAACCTGGGAAACTGTTACCGCGTCCGATTCCAGCGGCCGGCGCGGCCCCGGAAGGGGAGCGTGCCCGTGGTGAGCCTGGTGGTGGATAACAGCGGCTCCATGGATTCCGATCCCCAGCAGCCCGGCTGCGGGTACCGGATCGAAAAGGTGCGCCAGACGCTTCGCCGGTTCGTGGAGAACCTTCCCGGGGACTTTTTGATCCAGCTGCTCACCTTCAGCGACGACGTGGGGGTCCGCCAGGTGCTGGCCCGGGAGCGGGCGCCGCTCGCCCGCGCGCTGTCTCTCCTGAAGGGCGAAGGAGGCACCAACACCCTGGCCGCGGTGCGCGCGGCCCTCGATTCGCTCCGGGCGGTCCCTTCGTCCCGGCGGTACCTGGTCTTTCTCACCGATGCGGCCCTGGAAGTGGAAGAGGACCAGAAAAAAGAGTTCGAGACCCTGCTGGGCGTGATCCGTGACGCCCAAATCCACTCCCTGTGGCTGGGCATGGTGGAAGGGGAAGAGGAAGAGGTGTTTGCCCGGGCGGCCCGCCTTTCGGGAGGCCGACACGTGATCGCCACGGACCTGGACCGCGTGGCCCGGGTCTTCGAGGATCTGGCCAAGGAGATGGCCTCGGAACCCCAAGGGCCCTCCGCGGGGACCGTGCGCGTGGAAGTCCGTTATCACGATGCGGCGGGAAGGAACGCCACGCTGGTGGCGTCGAAGGACGTAACCTTTCCCCCGGCCCGGGAAGCCGACGTGGAGGCCAATCCGGAGGCGGTCACCTGGAAGCTCGGGCCGCGCCTGCAGCCTTGCGACCCTGAGGTGGCCCGAAACATCTCCGGGTCCGACAAGGCGGGCTACGAGGTGCTGGTCACCAAGCGCATCCCGCTGGACTACACGGCGGAAAACCAGGCGGTACGGATGCGTTTTGACGAAGCCGTCTTCCTTTCCCGCCTGCGGGGGATCGACGCCCCGGACGGATACCGTTTCCTGGCCCTCACCGTGCACATGGAGAACATCCTGCCGCCCCAGAAGGTGGCCGTCCTGCCCGACGGATCCCATCACCCCGCCTCCTGGGTGGGCGGGGACTCCAAGCCCGTCCGATACGAAGAGCGCGTGCCCACCTATCTCATTCCCGACCTCAAGCGCCATTGCTTCCTGCGCTGGAACAACGAACGGTCCTACCCCGTCTCGGAAGTGACCTGGCTGCTGGAAAACCCGCTCACCCTTCCGGGCCAATCCGCCCTGGCGGTGGAACCGAACCGGCCCGTGCAGGGGGCTCTGGCATTCCTGGTTCCCGACGGGGGAGCCCAGGCCGCCTCCTTGCGATTTTATGACACGAATTACGGCCACATCGCCGCGCCCCTGTGGGGCGTCACCCCGCCCGACGAACCCGTGCCATTGGAAGTCCTTCCCGAGGAACCGCCCACCCGGCTTTCCGACACCTTCTCCTTTCGCGTGACCGGATACCGGGACGCGGAGCGTATCGAAACGGTGGACGCGGGAGACGATGCGGTCTTCCGCATCCTGGAAGGGGAGTGGACTTCCCGCGTGCAGGCCCACCTGCGGCTGGATCCCGCCGAAAGGATCCGACTGCTGGTGCAGGACGCGAAAGGAAGCCGCCTCTTTCGCCTGCATCCCGTCACCGCAAAGCTCCCTCTGGGCTATTACCACCCCACCCTCTTTACGGCCGGATCCCGAAACCGGGTGGCCCTGGCCTTCCGCCTTCCCCGCCGGCTGGCGGAAGAGGCCCGCCCCCTGGCGCTCCTGTTCGACCTGGCGGGGGGATCGGTCACGGTCCCGGCCGCGGGGCCGTGGCAGGCACCGGACCCAGGAAGCCCGGCCGCGGCGTCCAATGAGGACGTGGCGATCTTCGTCCACCGGGCAGCATTGGTTCGCGGCGTTCCCCAAATGGGCGACCGGGTGGTGGCCGTGGACGCCTCCTTCCGGGTCCCCCCCGGCAAGGGCCACCTGCGCCTGGGGGAGCTGGTGATTCTCAAGGGAACCGGTTTCGACGCCGAAAAGGCCCGCCAGGAGATGGCCCGCGTAACCCAGGTGCGGGAAATGCCCGTGCCGGAGGCCCACCGGGGCTTGTCCAACTTTGCCCAGACCTATCTGCCGCCCCGGATGGGCGAGCTGCCCGACACCCTCCTTCCGGAAAGCGCCGAGGACTTCCTGCCGCTTGCCCTGGATTCCGAATCCATCCTGCCGGCGGGACAGGTGCGGCGAGGCTGGATCCTCTTTTCCCTGCCGGAAGATTCGGAGGTGGAGAACTGGCGCGTGGGGTCCCTGATCTTCCAGGATCTCTCGCTGCCCATTTCCGACGAGACCGTGGAGGAGCCCCTGCTGCAGTTCACCCGCCTGGAACTTCCCCATGAAGGAAACGAATCCTTCTGGGGGCAGGTGGCGAAAAAGGTGGAGGAGCTTTCCGCCCGGCGGGCGGCCGCGGGATGGAAAAAGCCCGGCGCCGTTCCCCTGCGGGTGGCGGATCCGGATCGAAGGACGGAAACGGGGCCCCGCCTGAATCCTCCCGGGCTGACCTATGCGGGGGCACGGTCCCTGGCGGAACTTTCCGATCTGGAAAGCCTCCGGCGGGCGGCCGCAACTTTGCGCTGGCTCCCCGACGGAAAACCCTGGGCGGTGCGCTACGCCCCCGAGGCGGTTCTTACCCAGGGGTGGGGAACGGAAGCGGACCTGGCGGCCCTGGCGGAAAGGGTTCTCAGCCGCACCGGGGTGCGCACCCAGCGGGTGATGGTGACGTTGCTCGACAAGGGAAGGGAGGAACTGGGCCGCCGGGCGGGCCTGGAACAGGTGGAACTGGAGCAGCTTCCGGCGGTGAGGTTCCGGACGGCCGACAGCCGGGAAGTGGTCCTGGTTTCCCCCTTCCTGGAGGACTTGAAGACCCTGGAGGGGCGGGTGGGCTACCGCGTGGAACCCGTGGAAGAAAGCCCGGAAGTGACGGCGGACCTGACGGTGGGGCTCCTGGTGATCCCCGCCCAGGCCGACCGGGATGAACAGATGAGGCGCATGAGCGACATCTTGGCGGGCGGGGAAGGCGACGAGGTGGAAGAAGCCGTCCTTCTGAGCACCTCCCTGAACCTTTCCGATCTCAGCCTGGATTGCATCGACATCGGGTTTACCCAGGTTCCCGCGGGCGGAACGGTGGTCTACAAGGCCGTGCTGGACGGCCCCATGGGACGAAGAATCACCTCGGACGAGGCCGGCCTGGACGCCACCAAGGTGAACGTCCTGGGCTGGTTCTTTGAGATCATGACGTCCGAGCGGCACCACCAGCGCCGATTCTTTCTGCCTCCCGATACGGACATCACGGGGGTCTTCCTCACCCTGGGGATCAACCTGCCGGACCTTCCGCCCGCCGCCCGAGACGCCCTGGAAGGAGCCCGAAAGGAGATGCGGGAAGCCGCACTCGTCCCGCCCGACGCCTTTTCGGGCCTCCGCTGGTACGCCCACGGTATCGTGGGCCGTTTTCTGGGAGCCCAGTCGGCCTGGGAAGAGGAGGCAGCCCGCCGGCTTCAGCTCACGGCGGGGCGCACGTCCCGGCCTCGATGCCTGGCGGTGATCGTGACCAAGGATAACGGCGGAGGGCCCTTGCGGGCGCAACTGGATCTCTTGGATCCCTTCGTCCAGGTCCACCGCTCGCCGGATCCCTTGGCGGAACGGGCGTTTCGGATCCTGGGCGGCCTGGCCGCCGCGGCATTCGAAACCGCGGCCCTCGGCCCGGAAAGCGCCGGGCTGGGGGAGATCTGGCGGAGCGCCCCGGCGGAGACCAGGCTCCTCTTCGTGGACGACGAGAACCGGGGCGCCTTCCTGGAACAGCTCCGGAGCCGCTCTTATCCCGAGCGCCTGGTGAAGTACCTGGCTGAAACGGACCGGGTCCTGCTGTTCCCCAGCGCCCCCGGCGTGGTGAACGGGAACGCGCGGTGGGCGTGGCTGGAGGTGGATCCGGAAACCTACGACGTGCAGGCCGTCCTGGACGACGAAACGGGAGGCGCCCTGGTGGAGAGCCTCATCGGCAACCTCTACGAACAGGCCACCAGCTACCTGGTGGGGGCCTTCGTGGGCATCTCCACGTCGCTCTGGTCCGTTTCCGCCTTCAGCCTGGAACTGGATGACTACCGGCAGATCCTCCAGAAGGCGGAAAACTTCGCCCGGAACCTGGCCAAGAACTTCAGTGTGGGAAACGACTACGCGGGCCTCCCCGTGGGCGGGCTTCCATCGGCCTCCGTCTCCCTGGACCGGGCGGTGACCTTCAGCCTGGATCCCAACGGGGTCTCTTTCAGCAACAACATGCTGGGCTTTGGAAACGGCTACCAGGACGGAATCAGCTACTACTTCCAGAACGCCAAGTAGCGGCGGAAAAGGAAAGCAGGAGGAAACCATGGTGGATCAAGCCGGAAGGTATCGAGCGCTCTTTTCGTCGGACTGGAGTGAATGCCTGTCACCCGGCGGGCCCTTCGACTGCATCTTCTTCAACTATCCGGACCTTCAGGAGCCCCTCACCGCCGTCTTCCGGCAGTACACCTCCAACGCCATCACGCTGGGGGATGCCATCCGCCGGATCCAGGACCTTTTGCCGGGCCCCATCACCCAAGAGCAGATGGACGCCTACCTGGACGCGTCCTTCGCCGTCTACCCCGGTGCGGCGGAACTCATCCGCTGGTGTGAGGAAAACCGGGTCCTTTTCATGCTGAACACCACGGGCTTCCAGGGCACCTACCAGCGGATCCTGGCCAAGGGGCTCCTGCCGCCCGTTGCGGCCCTTTCCGCCCATCCCTTCCTTCGCTACCCGCCAAGCCCCACGGACCCGCCCGTCTTTCACCCCCTGCAGGAAATCCAGGACAAGGCGGCCAACTCGGCGGCGGTGGCGGAGGCCTTCGGCATCGGGCCGGGGCGCATCATCGTCATGGGAGACAGCGGCGGGGACGGCCCCCACTTCCAGTGGGGCGCCTCCGTGGGCGCCCTTCTCATCGCCAGCCGCCCCAAGCCGTCCCTGGAACGGTACTGCGCGGAGCGCGGCATTCCCATCCACCACCGGATCGGCACCGCGGAAGAACCGGAAAAGGGCCACTTCCTGGAACTGGTGCCCCGCATCGAAGCCTATCTGGGAACCGCCAATGACTGAAAAAATCGGAAGAAACCGCCAATGAACGCAAATGAACACGAATGGGTCGAAGCGGATCTTATCTACCGCGTGGTGGGATGCGCCATGGCGGTCATCAACCATTTGGGGCACGGTTTACGCGAAAAGACCTATGAACGGGCCCTTCGAATCGAATTGGAGCGAAAGGGATTGTCCTTTCAATCTCAGCGCAGCTATCCCATCCACTACCGGGGTGTTCATATCGATGACTATGTGCCGGACTTGGAGGTGGAAGGGCGCCTCATCGTGGAAGTAAAAACAGTGGAATCCATAGGAAACGATCACATCGGACAAGTTTTGAACTATCTTCGGATCTCCAAGTTGGAAGCAGGTCTTATCCTGAACTTCAAGCATCCCAAGCTGCAATGGAAAAGAGTGGTTCTCCAAGAGAACCACTCCAACCGCCCAAAATGATTTTTCGTTTTATTTGCGTTTATTCGCGTTCATTGGCGGTTTCATGTCAGATCGTGCCGCGGGCGCGGAGCATCTCCAGCTCCGAGGCGCCCAGGCCCAGCAGACGGCAGTAGACCGCTTCGTTGTCCGCCCCCACGGGGCGGCACGCCCACTTGATCCGCGGGGGCGTTCCCGTCATCTTCCAGAGCGGCCCCTGCATGGCCAGTTCCCCGTAAACGGGATCCTGCACCTTTCGAAAGATCCCCCGGTCCCACCAGTTCTGTTCCTCGAAGGTTTCCGGGGGACGGCACACCTTTCCGGTCACCACGGCCGCGGCGCGACCTTCCTTGCGGGACGTGGCCTCTTGGACCTTCTCGATCACCTCCTCCACCGTGTACTGGGTGCTCCATTCTTCCAGGATCCGCTGGAGCGCCTCCTCGCTTTCCAGGCTGGTCCGCTGCATGAACGTGGAAAAGCGCGGATCCCGGGTGAGCTCGGGCCGGCCGATGATCTCCATGAGCGTGGCGAAGGCCTCTTCGTTGTAGGCCGCCATGAAGGTATAGCCGTCCTTGCAGCGGATGAAGGTGTAGGGAAAGACGGACGGGTCGTAGTTCCCCAGCCGCTCCTTCACGCCGCCTCCCATGTGGTACCAGCCCATGTTGTAGTCGATGAACTTCATGATGCATTCGGCGCCGGAAACATCCACCATCTGGCCCTTCCCGGACTGCTGCCGGTAGATGAGCGCCGAGAGGATTCCGTAAGCCGCAAAGAGCCCCTCCGCATACCATCCGTACCAGCTGCCGGTCTTGGTGGGCACGGCGTGAACCGATGGTTCGTCGTCGGCCGGCTCCCCGTTGATGTAAACGAGCCCGGAATAGGCCTGATTGGCGATCTCGGACGCCTGCCGCCCCTGGCGGGCCTTGGGTCCGAACTGCCCGTAGGTGTGAAGGGCCGCATAGATGAGCCGCGGGTTGGCCTCGCGCAGCTGCCGGTAGCCGATTCCCAGCTCGTCCAGGAAACCCGGCTCGAAGGTTTCGATCACCACGTCCGCGTGGACGGCCAGTTTCCGGAAGATCTCCCGGCCCTCTTCGTCTTCCAGGTCCAGCGTGATGTGGTGCTTGTTTCGGCCCTCCACCAGGTAGGCCAGGCCCGTGTCTCCGTGTTCCAGGCCGAAGGGGCTGTAGCGGCGGGCGATGTCCCCTCCGGGCGGTTCGATCCGGATCACCCGGGCTCCCAATTCCGAAAGGATGGACGAAGCCACCAGGCCGCCGAAGCTGCCGTAGCTGGCGTCCAGAACCAGGAGATCATCCAGGGCTTCCCTCTTTTCCGCCGCCGATGCCGGATCCGACTGCTGCTTCGCCCATGCGTACCAATCCATCGTTCCCGTGGTGTTCATGGCATCCTCCTTGGCTCCCGTCCCCCGAACCGTCTTTAGAAAAACCGACCCTTTTCGCCGTCCCAGTCTTCCGGGGGCTTGGCGCCGATCCTATCCGCCCATCTCCCCACCACGCCCTCGCCTTCCAGGCGCTCCACGGTCTCCGGATCCAGGGCCAACAGATTCCGAAAAACATACTCGTTGTGGAATCCCACGGGCTTGGCGATCCAGCGCATCCGCCCCGGCGTCTCGGAAAGCTTGGGCCCCGGACCGTATTCCACCACCGGCCCGTAGAGGGGGTCTTCCAATTCCCAGACGGCCCGGCGCGCCCGCAGGTGTTCGTCTTCGTAATGGTCCCGGGCGTTGGCCACGCGCTGGGCCGAAAACCCGTACAACACGCCCGCCTCCTCCACCTGCCGCATGGTTTGGGTGACGGCCCAGGTGCGTATCTTTTCGTAGACGGTTTCCCGGTTTTCGTCCTTCAGGCGGGCGTCCAGCAGGGCGAACCGGGGATCTTCCGCCATGTCCGGGTCCCCCATGGCCTCGCACAGTCCGGCGAAGGCGCCGTCGTCCAGGGCCGCGACGGCCGCGAAGCCGTCCTTGCACCGAAAGATCCCCGAAGGCACCACCGCCACGTCCTCGTTTCCGAACCGCTCCCGCTCCCTGCCGAAAAGGCTCCACAGGAGCCACGTCCAGTCCTGGATCCGGATGAGACTCTCGCCCTGGGACACGTCGATCATCTGCCCCTCCCCGGTCTTGTTCCGGTGGTAGAGGGCCGCCAGGATGCCCAGGGTGGCGAACAGGGCGCCCGTGTAGTCCCCGATCCAGATGCCGATCTTCAGGGGCGGGCGGCCCGGAAAGCCGGTGGTCGCCGAAAAGCCGCTCATGGCCTGGCTGGTGGCGTCGTAGGACGCCCGGTCCCGGTAGACGCTCCACTGGCCGAACCCGCTGTTGGCCTGGTAGATGAGCCGCGGGTTCACCTCCTTCAGCTGCCGATAGCCCACACCCCAGCGGTCCATGGTCCCCGGCCGGAAGTTTTCCACCAGCACATCGGACCTGGCCACCAGCCGCTTCAGGAGCTCCGCGCCCTCCGGCTTCCGGATATCGATGGCCACGTGGTACTTGTTGTGGTTCATGTGGGTGAAGGCCGGCGAGATGTTTTGCCAGAAGAAGCCCCGGGGAGCCACATAGCGCATGAGGTCCCCCACGCCCGGGAGCTCTATCTTGATGACTTCGGCTCCCATGTCCGCCAGCAGGTCCGCCGTGACGGGACCGAACACCCGCGTGCACAGTTCCAGGACCCGCACCCCCTTGAGGGCCTCGGGCTTGGAAAAGGCACGGGCGGGATCGAAAAGCCGCTCCGTCCAGTCGAAATAATCCTCGTGTGCCATCGCTTCGCTCCTTTCCCGAAGGTGAGACAAGAAATGAACCACGTGCGGGACCGCGTGAGCAGGCCAGACCAAGACCTGCCGCGCATCAGACGGGACATGGAAGACGGGGCGTTTCGGATTCGCTCCTTAGGGGCGTACCAGCATCAGAAGGAGCTTCACCAGCACGGGGGTCACCACGGCCGTGGCGATCCCGTTGAGGCAGATGGCCAGGCCGCCGCTGGCCCCTTCCACCTCTCCCTCTTCCACGGCCCGGGCCGTTCCGATGCCGTGGGAAGCCGCGCCCATGGCCAGCCCGAAGGCCACCCGACTGCGAATACCGCACAGCCGAAGCACCCCGGGACCGATCACCGCCCCCAGCACCCCCGTGGCGATGACGATGGCCGCCGTAAGGGACGGGATGCCGCCGATCTTTTCGGCGATGCCCATGGCGATGGGCGTGGTGACCGATTTGGGCGCCATGGAAAAGATGACGGGATCGGACGCCCCCAAAAGCGCCGCCGTTCCCGCGGCGCTCCCAACCCCCACCACGCTGGCCACGGCCATGGAAACCCCGATGGCCCGGCCCCGCTTCCGGATCTCCTCCAGCTGCAGGTAGAGCGGCACGCCCAGGGCCACCACGGACGGCCCCAGGAAGAAGCTGATGATCCGGCCCCCTTCGAAATAGGTCGGGTAGGGCAGCCCCGTTGCCTTGAGAAAGGCGATGAGGGAGACGATGGAAAGGAGAACGGGGTTGAGCCAGAAACGGCGGTAGCGAAGGTAGATTCTTTGAGCCCCATAGAACGCCAGGAAGGTAATGAAAACGGCGAAGACCTTGCTGGAAAGAAACGCCATCACGACCGCTCCATTCTTTGAGTGACCCAGCCCACGACCACCAGGACCGCCACGGTGCTCAAAAAATACGCGCAGACGATGGGAACCCATTCCTTGGCGATGAGATCGAAGTAGAGCATGAGGCCCACGCCCGGGGGCACGAAGAGAAACGCCATGTTCTGCACCAGGACGTCCGCGGCGGGCTTCACGTCCTCCAGGCGAACCCAGCCGCGGCTCAAGGCCGTGGTGAGGAGCATCATGCCGATGACGTTGCCCGGGATGGGAATCTCCAAAAGGAAGCTGACCAGATCCCCCAGGGTGAGAAACGTAAAGAGGATGAGAAGGCTCTTGATCATGGCGACATCCCTCCGGCGACCTGGAACTCACGCATGGGAAGTTCGCGAACCGGCCCTCCATCCGGCGCCCGCCCCGATGCGTCCCTTCAATCATGGACGCGGGGCTTGAGCCCCGGGGGACCGGATCTGCCGAACCTCTTGAAAGCCCTGATGGACCGTCCTTGGCCTGAAGGTTCTCGACTCGCAGCCCTGAAGGGCTGCGCTACGATGGAAAGGCCTGTCTGTTCTTTTCCGGGTGCGCTCCTAGCCCTCGGCCTGGCGGGAGCGGAAGAAATCGAGGACGAATCCGATATGGCGCTTCATGGCCTCCAGGGCCTCGTCCGAATCCCGGTGCCGGATGGCCTCGTAGATGGCCGTGTGCTGCTGGATGATCTTGGGCAGGTTGCCCGGATCTTCGTAGAGTTTCTGCAGGTTCATGCGGATGCCGAAAAAGAGGAAGTCGTAGAGGTTCCGCATGACCCGCACCTGCACCGGGTTGCGGGTGGCGTAGGCGATGGCCATGTGGAAGGAGATGTCGGGCTCGTGGCCGATGCCCCCCTGGGCGATGTCCGCCTTCATGGCTTCCAGGCTGGTTCGGAGGTGCTCGATGTCGCGCTCGTCCGCTCGCATGGCCGCCAGAGCCGCCGCCGTGCACTCCAGGCCCAGGCGCACCTCCAGGATGTGCTCCAGGGTCACGTCCTGGCCTTCCATGAGGGTGGCCATGGGGTTGTCGTCCGCCGATTCGGTGGAACGCACAAAGGTGCCCTGGCCGTGGCGCTGGTCCACCAGCCCCTGGACCACCAGCTTGTTGATGGCTTCCCGGACCGTGGGCCGGCTCACCTGGAGCTGGCGGGCCAGCTCCCGTTCGGAAGGCAGCCGGTCGCCGGGCTTCAGAAACCCCCGGTAGATGAGTTCCGTGAGCTGATCGGCCACCTCATCGGCGATGCGCTTCGGCTTGATGGGTTTGACAGGAAGAGTCATCACGAGTCGAGATTCTCCGCATAGATTTCGATGGCGTGGCGCACGGTGACGGCATCCCCCGCCTGACTCAGCTGATCGTGGAGCTGTATCATACAGGCGGGACATCCCGTTGTCACCACGCGACATCCCGTGGCCGCCACCTGATCCCGCTTCCGGCGCCCGATGCCGGCCGAAAGGTCATAGTGTTCCAGGCTGAAGCTGCCTCCCAGCCCGCAACACCAGTCGGGCTGAGCCATCTCCACCAGGCGCACCGAAGAACTCGCCTGCAGCAACCGGCGCGGTTCGGCGAAGACGCCCAGCGACTTTCGAAGATGGCAGGGATCGTGGTAGGTCACCACCAGGGCGTCGTCTTCGGGCGATGCAGGCTCGGGGGCCACTCCCAGGCGCCCCACCAGGAACGCGTGGATGTCCATGGCCTTGCGGCTCAGGGCCTGGACCCGTTCCAGGACCTCCGGCGCCTCCTCCTGAAAAAGCACCGGCCATACCTTTCGGATGGTGGAGGTGCAGGTGGCGCACGACGTGATCAGCACATCGAAACGGTCCACGGGGAAACGCTCCAGGTTGTGGCGGACGAGCTTCTTGAAGGTTTCCAGATCCCCGCTGGAAGCCGCCGGAATGCCGCAGCAGGCCTGGTTGTCGGGCAGAAAGACTCCCACCCCGTGGTGGCGCAGCACCTTGAGGCTCGCCCGGGCCACCGATGGAAAAATCTTGTCGATGAGACATCCCACAAAGAAGGCGGCTTTCACCCCTGAAGTCCCGGGCGCTTCGTCCAAGGACGGCAGTTCGGCATGGAAGGGCCTGGGAGCCAGGGGCTTGATGTGGCGGTTTCCCAAAAGGGACGCGCCGAACCGAGCGCAGGACGTTCCCAGGTTTTCGTTCACCGGCCGGGTGAAGATTTTTTGGAATCGGGCCCCCCATTCCATCACCCGGTCGAAGATCTCGGGGTTTCCCAGCATGCCGCGAAGGACCGCCTTTTTCACGGGCGACAAGCCCTGATATCCCGCCAGGATGGCCCGGGCCTTCACGAAGATGTCCAGCACCTTCACGCCGCTGGGGCAATTGGCCGCGCAGGATCCGCACAAGAGACACCGGTGGAGCCGCTCGGACACGCCGGCGGGATCGCGGAACATCTCCCTGGAAAGCCCCTCCAGAAGGGCCAGCTTGCCCCGGGCCACGTCGGCTTCCCGGCCCGTTTCCCCGTAGAGCGGGCAGACCGCCTGGCACATGCCGCAGCGCATGCACACCACCAGCTGGTCTTCCAGCTCGCGCACCAGACGCGCCAGTTCCTGAATGCTCGCCATCTCACGCGTCTCCTATGATCTTTCCCGGATTCAGGATGTTGTTGGGATCCAGGGCCCGCTTGATGCGGCGCGCGTAATCGAGGGTGGCCCGGGTCGTCTCCCGCTCCATGAAGGATGCCTTGGCGATGCCGATCCCGTGTTCTCCGGAAAGGGTCCCGCCCATGGCCAGGGCCCGATCAAAGATCTCGTCGATGGCCCGCTCCACCCGATGCCACTCCTTTTCGTCCCGCCGATCGGTGAGGATGGTGGGATGCAGGTTGCCATCTCCGGCGTGCCCGAAGGTGCCGATGGTGAGTTGGTGCTTGCGGGCGATCTCCTCCACGGCGGCCACCATGTCCGGAATGCGGCTGCGGGGGACCGTGGCGTCTTCCAGGACCACCGTGGGCTTGAGCTTGGCCAGGGCGGACAGGGCCGCCCGCCGGGCTTCCCACACCTTGTCCCGTTCCTGGGCCGTCCGGGCCACCCGAATACTCGAGGCGCCCTTCTCCCGGCAGATGGCTTCCACCTTGGCCGCTTCTTCCTCCACCTGGCCGGGGTGGCCGTCCACTTCGATGAGCAGCAGCGCCGCCGCATCCACCGGAAGGCCCGCCTTGCTGTAGGCTTCCACGGCCCGGATCGTGAATTGATCCAGGAATTCCAGGGTCGCGGGCACGATCCGGCTGGCGATGATCGCCGCCACCGTCTCGGACGCTCCCGACACCCGGTCGAAGACGGCCACCATGGACTTGCGGTGCTGGGGCGCGGGGATGAGCTTCAGGATGATCTTGTGGATCACCCCCAGGGTGCCTTCGGATCCCACCAGGAGCGCCGCCAGGTTGTAGCCCGTGACGCACTTTACCGTGCGGGCGCCGGTCTTCACAAGATTCCCGTCGGCGTCGAAGAATTCCAGGCCCATCACATAATCCCGGGTGACACCGTACTTCAAGCCCCTCAGACCCCCCGCGTTTTCCGCCACGTTGCCACCCAGGGTGGACACCGCCTGGCTTCCCGGGTCCGGCGGATAGAAGAGGCCTCGGGCCTCCACGGCCGCGGCGAACTTGGCCGTCACCACGCCCGGTTCCACCACGGCGTAGAGATCCTCCGTGTTGATTTCCAGGACCCGATTGAGGCCGTTGGTGAGGACCACCACGCCGTCGGGCCTGGGGACGGTGCCCCCGCTCAGGTTGGTGCCGGCCCCCCGCACCGTGAGGGGCAGCCGGTTTTCGTTGCACAGGCGCACCACCCGCGAGAGCATCTCCGCGGTGGTGGGGCGCACCACCAGGCTGGGCACCACCGGCTCCAGCACGGCCGCATCGTAGGAATAGACCGCCCGGTCCGCCTCGTCGGCAAAGACGCCGTCGCTTCCCACCACCTTTTGAAATTCCTGGATCAGAGCCTTGGATATCATGGCGTGCTCCTTGGATTGGGGACTTGCGGCCCCGAGTGGGCCGAACGCGGGCCGGGCGCTGGTCAATGGTCAACTGGTATGACCAATGGTCTTTTTCCGGTGACCCCGGCCACCTTCTGCGGGCAGGTTACCAGCAACACCCCACGATTGCAAGTATTTTAATGATTTTTTCCCTTGACACCCCCTCGGGGCTTTCGTTAGGCTGTGGTCTAACCAGTTGCCAGCTTGTGCTTTCCGGCACAGACCTCTGACCTCTTGTATGCGTCCCGGTGCCGCATCATGCGCCACAATTCAGGATTTCCAAAAGAAAGGGGGTGACAGCCAGCCACGGACCCGCCGAGGGCATGCCCGCATCGCCCGGGCAGGAAAAGGGACCATCGGAAAGGATAAGGGAAGAACGGCTTTTGGGGATTCAAAAGGGAGGACCGCACATGAGACGACATGGAATCGCCGCACTGGTTTTCGCCACGGCCCTGTGCCTGGCCGTGAGCCCGGCTCTGGCCGCCAAGGAGCAACGAGGAAAGTTCGGAGAAGATCCGCGCCACGAGCAGGTCAAGCGCCTGAAGGTGGAAACCTCCGACAAGAAGTTCCGCTGGAAGATGGTCATGCCCTGGTCCAAGGGCCTGCTCTTCTACGACATCGCCACCCATTTTGCGGACAGCGTGCGCCTGGCTTCCGGCGGCCGCCTGGAGATCAAGCCCTTCTCGGCCGGCGAGCTGGTTCCCGCCATGCAGACCTTCGACGCCGTGGCCCAGGGAACGGCGGAAGTGGGCCACGACTGGCCCGGCTACTGGAAGGGCAAGAACGAAGCCTTCGTGGCCTTCGCCTCCGTCCCCTTCGGCCTGGACGCGGAAGGCTACAACATCTGGCTC
>JACIYN010000119.1 GCA_014359885.1 Desulfacinum sp. | reverse complement strand
CTCCTCTCCTCCCGTCTTGTTGGCACCCGTTTGCACCAACTTAACAGGAGGACTACCGCCCAGGATGGTCAATTTTCGGTTATCACTCGCCCCTTTTCCTGGTCAATTTTGGGTTATCACAACCACAAGCTCCTCTGGTAGCCGCCGGTTGACATCCCTTGCAAGGTGGAATTCCCACGAACCGCCTAAGGTGATGAGTATCCCGTGAGTTCATGGTATTCTTGCCTTCACACACCGGCCGGGAGCGTGTCCGGAAACCCGGTTTTCCCGGGAGCGCGGGCGTCTCACCCGCCCCTTGTTCGGGCCGGAGGCCCGCGTTCCCAGATGGGGAGGCCTTTCCGGTGCGTCGTCGGACAAGCTCCCAGGAAGATTCGACCTCACCGAGGCTTCCTCAGAGGCAGGAAAACCCATGGCGCACGTTCTCATCACCACGCTGGGAAAGAACTGGGAGATCGTTCCGGAAATCCTCGGGTGGACCAACCCGGACCTGGTGGACCTCTATGCGAACCATCCCAGCCGGGACGAATTGCGGGCTCTTCGGGTCCAGTACGGCATCCAACCCATAGAAAGCCTCTGGATCATCACGACGGACGATCCGGACATCAGGCAGGCCCTGGAACAGCTTAAAGACTGGCGCCATGCCGTGGGGGCCGGCCAGATCCGCTTCCGGGTGGTTCGCGTGAGCGGGATTCACGACCTGTCGTCCCTGGCCCAATGCCGCCGGATGAGAGAAGCCATCCACCAGGTGGTGCTTCGAGGGTCCAGGGAGGCGGGCGCGGAAGGCTCCCTCGTCCTGTCCCTCACCGGCGGCCGAAAGACCATGAGCAGCGACATGCAGGCCGCGGCCGCCTTTTTCGGGTGCCGCGCCCTGGTCCATATCGTCGGCCGGGAGGACAAGCTGGCGCAGTTTAGTAAGCTGAACATCCAAGACTTCTGCAAGCCTTTACCGCCGGCCCTGGCCGACGCCACCACCCCCGTGGTGGTGGGTCACCATGCGCCCAGCCCCCTATTGGACTATCCGGATCCCCACGAACAGCCCCTGTGGGAATTCCTCCAAGAAAGCCTTCGAACCGATCCGGCACCCGATGCCCTCTGGGTGGATCACAGCCTGTCCGTGGAGGACACCCCCCTGCTGGACGCCCTGGAAGAGCGCTTGAAGACCGCCTCCAACCTGGCGGCCAACCACGCCAGCCGCATCATCCAAGAAGAAACATCGGCCAACTTCCTGGCCCTCTACAGCCTTCCGCCCCGGGAGATCCAAAGGCTCAAGGAGATCGTGGTGGGCGCCGACCCGGCCCCAGAGCGGAAAAAAGCCGAACTGGAGTTCCTTCGTCGGCTGCCCAAGGCGGAACTCCACTGCCACCTGGGAGGCGTACTGACCGTCGGGGAGATGATCCAGGTGGCCGGCTCGGTCCGGGAAAGAATCCAAAAATATCAAGAGCGCCTTCAGCCGTGGCTCGAGCGGTGGAAATCCCGCCTGGAACGAGAAGACCCCGTCCGATGGGGGCAAAGCTTGGACTGGAAGGCGCTTCGCCGGCCCGTTTCGGACGTGCCCGAACCCCTTTCCGTGGCCGCCTTTCTGCTCCTTTTTGAGCCCTGCCCGCATGTTCTGGAAAAGATGATCTCCGGCCGGTACCTGAAGGGAGAAAACTTTGTGGGTATCGGATTCGACGCCTACGAGCGCCTGGGAGATGTGCAGGGATCGGCGCTTCTCCAGAGCGAAGAAACCCTCCGGGCCACCTGCCGGATCCTGGGCCGTAAGGCCCGGGAACACAACGTGCTCCACCTGGAAGTGCGCTGTTCTCCCAGGAATTACACGCGGGGAGACTTGAGCCCGGTGCGCGTGCTCCAAGTCATCGGGGACGAACTGACCCGAAGCGGCCCCCAGTCCACCGTGCTGCTCCTCATCGGCAGCCGCCACCGGGATTTGGCGGCGCTCCGGGAAAGCGTCACCCTGGCCGAAGAGATCCTGGCGGACGATGGGGCGGCTTCCCGCATGCTGGTGGGCTTCGATCTTGCCGGAAACGAAAAGGCTCTGGAGGCGGCCAAGGTCCGGGACGCCTTTTTGCCGCTCATGGAAAGGTGCCTGCACGCCACGATCCATGCCGGTGAGATCGCGGACGCGTCCAGCATCTGGCAGGCGGTCTATCATCTCAACGCGGAGCGCATTGGGCACGGTCTCACCTTGGAAGAGAATTCCGACCTTTTGGAGCGCTTCCGAGACCGGCGGATCGCCGTGGAGATGTGCCCTTCCAGCAACTGTCAGATCGTGGGCTTTCGAGATTCTTATCTCCCCGACACGGCCTCCCGCCGTGTTTATCCCCTTGCCACGTATCTCGCCAAGGGACTGCGCGTCACGGTCAACACGGACAACCCGGGGATCTCCAGAACCGACTTTTCCCGGGAATACCACCGGGCGGGGCGCCTCACCCCGCAAGGATTAAGCCTTTGGAACATTCTGCTTCTCATCCGAAACGGCTTCAAGGCGGCCTTCACCGAAGCCCCCAGGCGCCACCAACTCCTCCGGGATGCGGAAAACAGGATTCTTCAAGTGCTGGACGGAGGCATTCAGCTATGAGCTTGGAAGAACACGTCTTGTGTGTCCCGCGGCAGGCTTTGCCCGCCTCCTGGCTGGAGCGCCGGACCGCCCTTTCCCTCCCCTATGAGCGGTGTCTCGAGATCCTCACCGGCGCGGGCTGCTGCTACAAGGCCCGAGGTGATGCGGAAAGGGACCCGCACTACAAGCAGGTCATTCCCTACGCGGTGGCCCTGGATCCGCGGGGGCCTCAGGTGGGCTGTTATCAGCGCAAGGGTTCGGAAAAAAGGCTCCACGGAAGGGCATCGGTGGGGCTGGGAGGCCATGTGACCCGGGAAGACGCCCGGGCGGCCTCCAACGGCTTGGCGTCGGTGCTGGCCTGCGGGCTCAGGCGGGAGCTATCCGAAGAATTCGAGTCTCTCCCCGAGCCTTACCATCTGAGTTTTCGGGGAATCATCAACGAGGAGGAATCCGCGGTGGGCGAAGTGCACCTGGGACTCGTCTTCCGCATGGAGGTCTTGACACCGGAAGGCCTCCGGCCCGGCGCCGAACTCCATGGGTTTCAGTGGATCCCCCTTTCCCAGGCGGGCCGGCACCCCCTGGAACTCTGGTCCCGCCTGGCGTTGGAGATTCTTTAAGGATCATGACGAGTCTCTCCACCCCGCCTGGTGGAAGATCCTGCACCAGGGCGGTGCCCGCCCAGTGGGGAAGCCATCCGAGGCGCGATGATTCGGGGCGACCGCATCGCCATTCGATAGCCGCCCATGGGTGTTCACTGGCCGTTCCTTCAGATTACGGAAGGAAAACAAGAAGGTGACGACGGTTCGATGATTGTCGCCTTCAGCCGGTGCATCCCGCTACAGCACCAGGGATTCGAGAACCGAGAAAGGTTTTCTCCAGGATATTCTCGGGATCCAGCAGAGCATGAGAGTAATGGGCTCACAGATGGGGCTGGGCATCCATCGCAGCGGGATGATCGAACACACCGTGGCGGTGTAACAGTTCCACAATGGCATCCAGCTCATGGAGAAACCGCTCGCCATTCGCCTCAAGATCGGCAGGCGTTTCCTTACTGCTCGTCCAGGCGTGATCGAAGCCGTTTCGGCAGTTCAGCAGGACTGGCAAGAAGCCCCTAATCCGCTGCAGGACCCCTATCGCCATCAATTTTTCATAGTGCGGCCTTAACCCTTCGCACACCTTCACCCGATCTCCAGAAAAGTTCCATCTTTCCGGAGGAAATTGGAGCATGGCCAGGAAGACCTCGGCTTTCTGCCGCTGTTTTCTGCCCTGGCTGCTATGAATCCGGGCTTTGGCCACGGGAATGAGCCCGAGCGAACCGATCATCTCACGCATGGCGGTAAAGGCCTGCATGTAAAGCTGGTGGTCAAGAAGGACTTTTATGATCTGCAGTTGCCCGAGAAAATAGCCGTGATCATACCTCTCTTCAGGGTCCATGGGAGCAGCCAAGGCTCTGAACTTCTGTTCTATGATTTCCAACAAGGCTCGTTCGATAACTCCAGCCGTCTCTCGAACCCGTTGAATTTC
This sequence comes from Desulfacinum sp., assembly GCA_014359885.1. Classification (GTDB taxonomy): domain Bacteria; phylum Desulfobacterota; class Syntrophobacteria; order Syntrophobacterales; family DSM-9756; genus Desulfacinum. The sequence continues at coordinate 20,266 of JACIYN010000119.1, read as the reverse complement.
CTGAATAACGCTGTCCGCTGCACTTCTGAGCCGATGCACGTCGACGTTTCGTATTTTTTCGGAAACGCTCGTAACGGCTGCCGTCAGTTCCCTGTCGGCCAAGGTCCCGAACTGAAAGGACGGGGTTGTCTCGGCCAACCCGGCCAGCTTCCGGGCGTCGGCGTCCTCTACGAGCCTGCTCACCCCTTCAGCCCATTCATGGATGATGAAGAAGTCCTTCATATCCACAATGGGCGGGTTGTCGCGGTTACTTTCAAAGGCGCCGTAATACACCCCTTCCAACGTCACCCGGCGCACGCGCTGCACAAAATTGATGGCATTGGAAAAGACGATGCTCATGGCCCGGTAGCCATGGGTGAGGTCCACCGTCAAGTGGTCCTCCTCGTCGATATGCTGTACGATCTCCTGGAACCATTTCCATTGACACTCAGGAGAAAAACCCTCCTCTATCTGGATGGGCACCACGTTTTCCAATCCCGATACGGCCATTTCGCGGCGGAGCGCATCGAAGTGCAGCCTATGGGACTCTTCCGTGACCACCACGAAGGCACGATCGAACGTTTTGGGCTGCAAAAGTTCGATCTCGGCCGCCTGAACGAATTTTGTGGGCCGCGAAGATCGACCGTTGTACTGGTAAGGCACCGGGTCATAATCGAAGTGCCCGTCCTGCTTGCACGAACCCTTTCCGAGAAAGCTCATGAAAACGGTGGCCAAAGGCACCTCCTTTCCGAGTCACACATTGCCGCTTCGAAGGTCTTCAATGGCCTTCCGGCGGTTCTTCTCCTGCCTTTTTCTTGCATTCTTATTCGATCCCGGATCCGCCCAGCCGACCTGTTCGTAGATGGCCTCAATACAGGTCGCCACGTCCTCCCGCAGCTCCGCGCTGTCCAGTTGAGCACCTTGCTCAAGGGCTTCGTTGATCGCCGCGATCAGGTCCCCACGGACCTTTCTCCTTTCCACCTCGTTCAGCGCCAAGTAGGCCTCCGCTGCTTCTTGGAGGCGTCGCTTGATCTTCTCGTGTTCCGGCAAGGCATCCCATTCCGCTCGGGCCCGCGCCCGTTTGGCCTCCTCCGCTTCTTTTCGCCTTCTTTCTTCCTCCTCGCGAGCACGCCTTTCCGCTTCTTCCTCGGCCTGCTTCTTTCGGCGCTCCTCGTCTTCAAGGGCCTTGCGCCGAGCGGCTGCTTCCGCCTCGCGGTCCGGTCCCAGCACGCCGTAGCCCACGGATGTCTTGGCTCCGAAGCCCAACCATTGGGAAGCATAGTCAAAGGCTGCATCCAGCAGCTTTTTCCAGTCCCCCACAGAAGACAAGAGGGGAGTCCGCCCAGGCAGTAGTTGGGCGCGCAGGACAAATTTCGCTCCGGGCTCCATCACCAGGAAAAATACCGGCACAGGCTGTTCCGCATCGTGCGGGGACTCTCCACCGCTTCCCTGATAATAATTCTTGTGATGGGGATTGAGGATATCCACGCCTAGCCGGCACTGGGCATCGGGAAAGCTGTCCAGAAAAGACACCAGACCCTGAAAATGAATGGATCCCCGGATCTGTTTACTTTCTCGAAGCTCCCTTAGGAATGAAGGCTGATCCTTGGGTCTCCCTCTCGGCTCAAACCAGATCTCCAAGAGCTGCTGCAAAAGGGAATCAGGACTTTGTGCCGTCGACTCAATAAATTGCTGGTATCCTTGCACCCACTCTGTGCTTTCATCCCCTGTGATGTAGGCGCTCTTTTCATCGAATCCGAAGATCGCCCAGACCAAGGGGAGGGTCCATCCCTCTCTGTCTTCGCATAAGAGGGCCAGTTCCTCGGCCGCCCGACGCAGGACGCCCTTGATTCCTGAACCCGCCAAGTATGGGACGCCGTAGGGAGACAAGAAGGCGAAACCGTTCTCCACCGGATGGGGATTGCCCGACCCCGTGAGAAGCGGCGCGTACAGCTCGGTTGCGCGTTCCCAACCTTCACCAGTGAAAAGCCGGGCCTGTCGCTCTGTAAGGGCCCCAAGTATTTCGTTAGCGGCTTTTCCAACAGTAGAGGCGGCCTGTAGTGCAAGGCGCTTGGTATTCTTCACAGGTTGCCATCTCTCTCGACCCACATCGGCCACGGCATGAAAATACATTAGGAATCGGTGCCCTGGCGGCATCTGGTCTCCAACTGTCGTCAGCTTCCGGGTATCATCAATCCGATCCCCCAGAAACTCTGCCAGAAACGCGGGCACAGCCCTTCGTGGTATTTCGGCAGGTGGCGCCATTGTACCTTTCCTCTCTCAAGAGCCTTTTCCATGTAGCGGCTTTTGTACGTGCCTTTGGCAGCTCGGCGAGTGTGACTAAGCCACCGTGCTGGCCAGGTAACGGATCCATTTGAGAATACCCAAGGCCTCTTCCGTGGCCCGCTGGTATTTCAGACTGTCGCAACCCGCCAAGGCCGTCATGGCCCGTGCGAAATCCTCGGCCTCGTCCGCTTGGAGCACCTGGGCCTCGGGCCGACCCAGCCACCCTAGAATGTGACCAATGAGCCTGGCGTGCTCATTTTGCCCGTTGGCCTTTCCCTGGAGGAAGGCCAGTGTCTGCATTAGACCGTTGCTCATGACCAGTGCAGGCAGGCCTTTGGCCAGGTTCTTGTACTTATCGTCCACGCCTTGCACACATTTCCATGCGTATTCGGCCCGGATCTGATCCAGTGTCTTCATGCCTTCCCTCCCCGGAAACTCACCAAAACCTGTCCCCGTCCGGTGGTGGCATCCCCGCCGATTTGCACGCAATGGCCGTGGAACGCCTCCCGAACTCTTGCCAATACCTTTTCGGCGCTCAGGCGATCGGCGCGGTTTTCCCCCTTTTTCAACCTTTCGTCGGACACCATGGTGAGCCCTACCATGACGGCCTCGGGAGGTAGGTTTTCCGTGAAGAAGAGGCCCCCGTCATCCGCCGTGCCGGATTCGTCATTGATCCGAACGTGGGGTTCCACCACGGTGGCGTTACGGGCAAAAAAAGTGAACTGGGTGTCCGAAAGGAGCACCAGGTCTTCGGCCAGCTTCTTTCGGAAAAAGTCCTGCCCGTCGCTGCTCGGAAGAGCGTTTCGAGAAAGCCATTCCGCCACCGCCTTCAAATCCTCCGCTCCTTCCTGTACGGGTTGGAAGGCATAGGACTCCAGCACCAGGCGATTGCCGTCCCGCCCTTTCGCCAGGAGCTCGGGGTTCAGAACCACCGCCTGATCGTCCTTCAAATCTGGGGGGGTAAAATGGGGAATGTCCACCTCGGCCACGGCCGCCAAGCGGGCCAAACGCTGGAGAGCCAGGGGCGACGTGGCGTAGACGTACACTCCCCGCAGGCTCCGCACAGGAAAGGCCACAAGCTGACCGTCCGAAAAGCTGACGGCCCCAGCATGTTCGGAAGCGTCCTGTTCGGGGCCGAAAATCCGCACCAAGAGACCCTCTTCATTGGCCCACCGTTGCCTTGCTGCATGACGAAACGCGCCTTTGATTCCAGAGCCGGCAAAGCAGGGGTGCTCCGTATGCCGCTCCCTCTGGATCGGGTTGTCGATGACGCCCAGAGCCTGGCCGGCGCCCATGTGAACCGGGGTGATCGCATAGAAAAAGGTGAGGCATTTGCTGGTAAACATGGCTTGTCTCCTCTTTATGTCCACTTGCCGAACCACACCTGGTTCCAGCCTTCCCGTCTTCGCCCGCCATCCCCATGGTTCTGGTTCAGGAGAACCCACAGTCCCTCATCGTAGAGTTTCCGGAGGGCTTCCGTATCGCCGTCTTCCACGCGAAACCAGTAGCAGGCACCGGCGGGCACCGCTTTCTGAGCCGGCTTGGGCTGCTGGTTCGCCAAATCCCAGCCGGAGATGACCTGATGACGGGTCACCGTTGCCGATACCAGTTTGGCCTTGAGACCATCCAGGGAGAAGGTGTACCCGGCAGAAGGGTCGACACCGGGGGGAAGCCAACCGGAAGGGAAGATGCCCGGGGTAGCGAGGATCATCCGAAAACCCTTCCAGCCCCTTCCCGGACGGCCGAAATCTTGAAGGGTCTGAATCACGTTGTCACCCGCGGGCGCAATCTCCGCGCCGCGCCCATCGCCGCCCAACCGTAGCAACCCATCCTTGGGAATCTGGCGCCCGCGGAAGACCGCCACCAAGCACGTACCGCCCTTCATGGCCACCGCATCCGTCGTATAGATGGCCCCCGTCTTCGCCGTGCGCGCGCAACTTTCCAAGGCGATACCCAGCCGGGGGTCCACGGCCCAGAGCTGATCCGCGGTGGTCACGCAGGACGATGAAGGTTGTTGTCCGTCCAGATGCCTCTTCCAGCCCTCTAACTTGAGCCAGACCGACGCGGCGGGTTTCCGTCGTTCTCTGGCGTCCAATACCGGAAGCATATCCAGTGGATAGCTGGAAATGGGGCCCGAGGAAATCTCTCGCGGCTCGATTCGGTGGAGGGAAACACCTTCTTCCGGTCCCCCCGACACCACCAGATCGGCGGGCGCCGGCCCCCACATCTCCCCGCCTTTCATGACCCAAAGGCTGCGGAGCCCGAAATCCTCCCCGAGGGACTCCGCCACGATGCGATCTGCCCGATCGGGATAGCAAGCGATCTCTTGCACCTTGTTCAAATCGGCTAAAGCCCTTGAAAGCACGGCACCCGTGACCACAGACGGCCAGGGGGGCATTTGCGCTTCTCCATGCACACCACCTCCAAAAAGGCGATTGCCCCGAAGCATGAGCACGTCCACTGGAGTGATGCTCAACGCGGTCATCGCTTCTCCTCCGCCGTTTCCATGCGCGGGCCCACCCGTCCCTCCCGGGCGAGAAATTCCGCAGTAAGCACCATGTTCCGCAGCCACAGGTTGGGTCGGGGCCATCCGTTCGTGTCGTCCCCGTTCACACGGTCCTTCGAAAAGGCGCGAAACGCCAGGCTTTTCGCAAACTCGCTTACCTGTGGCCCTTCCTCTTCTTTCTCCTTCGCTTTGCGCCGGAATTGGTATTCCATCACGGCCGCCAACGCACCCGTGTCAGGCGGTAGGTCCCGAAAGGTTTCGCTCAGTTCATAGGCAACGCGCCGGGACACGTCGTGGGCCAGGAGGTTCCGCAGTTCCAAGAGTAGGCCCATATCGCCGCCATACCATCCTCCATCCAGATTCCACTTGCCCACCAAGTGGCTTGTCCCACCGGATCGTTTGCACACAGTGATACAAAAAGCATCCCGGCCGCCTTCGCTCTTGGCCTTGCGTTCCGCCGCCCGTAATTGACCGAGAACCCGTGCCAAGGGCGCCTGATGATGGGCGATGACGGCTCCCACGGAGGCGGTGGCCTTTTCCCCCATGAGCCGCAACAGCCTCTTGTTTTCCCTCTCTTTCACCAGAGCGTACCCCTTGCCCAATTCCAGTATTCCCGCTTCCGTTCCCAACTTTTTCCAAAATTCCTGATGACCTATCCCTTGCGGCAGTTGCCCCGAAAAGGCGCATCGCAAGGCCAGCATGAGCGTCGGAAGGTCATGGACGGCCACCATGGCCAGGAGGTCATCACCGCCCGCGTAGATAAGCTTCCCCATGAAGAGGTCCTCCACGATCCGGCGGCTGAGGTGGAGCGAAAAGGCATTCAACGCAGAGGAAATGGCCTGATGCCACGCGGGGGACGCCGGCCGGGGCGCCCGGAGATAATCTCTCAAGGCCTCGGATTGCTCCAGGTCGGCAAGGGTCTCCGCATGAAACCTCTGCCCCAGGGTGGGCCGATCGCCGCTTGCCGACAGCCACCTTCCCATGTGGTCGCCGTCCATGAGCACGAGGGCATAGTAGGTCTCCGGCTCGAGCCCGAAGCAATCCCGGAAAGCCCGCACGACCTTTCGACGGGCATCCTCGCCTTCCACGGCATCCAGGAAGGCCGGAATTTTCTTCAGAGCATGGATCACATCCGGGGACCAACCCATATCGCGAAACTTTCGATGCAGCTTCGCCGGAAGCGTGACGGGGCGCACTTCGCCGGCATTCTGGACATGGCCTTTCACGGTCTCTTCCCAAGAGGTCAAACGGCTTGTCATGTCCGGAGGCAAGAGACCGCCCTCCGGCAGGGAATTCGCCCACCGCCACAGCGATGTGGATACGGCCACGGCATGGGTGGAAAGAACGAAGCGATCGGGTTCCTTTTCCATGCCCACGCACTCTTTGACTTCACGAACGAACAACCTGGGCCAGACCCGCTTCAATGCGCACCAGCCGCAAAGGTGCTCTCCTTCCTTGGCGAGCGCGGGAGACTTGGAAGAGAGCTTCGCCCACAGAGTTTTCGTGCGCTGTCCCGGTGGGCAAAAGATCCCGGTGCTTTTGTTCCCATTGGTCCTCCGCTGGTCCGCCAGCCATTCCCGTTCACCGCACAGGCTGCACCGGTAACCTTCCTCCACGCTGCCGCTAAACCTTCGCACGCTCTTGGCCGCGGCATGGACCCGTTCCAGAGCCTCATAGAGCCCTGGATATCCAACTCCCGGATTGGGCCTGTAGAATTCGATGTCATCCAGAGTCAAGACTCTTCGAAGAATCGGTTCCAATCCCTGACCCAAATAGTGGGGAGCCGCACCCAAAGTTTCCAGGGTCTTTTGAAGCTCCTCGTCCTCCAGCGCCTCCGTTCCCGCAAGCCTCCATGGGACCACGGCCCAATTGACTTCCGGGAAATCGCCCAACTGCCTTTCCAACTGATCAACCGCATCGCCGCGGCTTACGAGTTCCGCCCTTCGAAGCAACTCCTCAAGAGCGTCCTCGGCCTTCGCTTGAACCCACCTGCGGACCTTCTTTTCGATTTTCCTCGCCAAGTCAGGGGCGCCGGACTCCGGCACCAACGCCACGAACCGATTGGGCAGGGTGGCGGCAAAGAGCGGATTGGCGTCTGTCTCCATGACCTTCCATTCCGGTTCCAGGCGTTTGCCGCCGGAAGAAGGCTCTTTCCAGTGTTTCGGCCCCAGCATCTGGTAAAGCCAGACATCCACCGCGGGAACCCCGTGCAAGTTGGGAAACAGAACGGCATCGGGGCCGTAGCGGTCGCAGATCTCTTTCATGGCTTCCCATGCCATGCGCGAAAGAAAATGGGACCCTGCCCAGAGATCGGAAACGCTTCGCGCCTGAGCGATGAAGCCCTGCACGGGGCCAAAACTCATCACTAACAGAGCCGGTGCGGAGGATTCGTCCGCGGCCAAGGCTCCGGCGAAAGCCGAGGTGAGCGAGAGGTGCTCCCAAATGGAGTGATCCGGGCTGCGGGAGTCCGCGGGCCATTGGCTCCAGAGGGCACCGAGGCCCTTGGCCGGAGAGTTGGGCGCCAATCGCCACAGCGACAAGAAGGTCTTTTTCCAGTTGAGCTTTCCATCCTCTTCCACCATGAGATCCCGCAGGTGTGCGAGACTCGCCGACTTGACGGCCTCCACCGGGATATCGGCCTGCAGGTCACCCAATCGGAAAGATCTTCCGGACAGTGGGTGAATTAGTTGAGGATCCTTGGCGAACACCACGCGTCCACCCCGGTTTTTGGGGATACCCGGTCGGTCCGCAGCGGAAGCCCACCAGTCTCCCCGTTTCACCCACTTTTCGAGGTCGGAAAGTTCGTCTCCCGTTTCACGCAGCCGGCTTGCAAAGTAATCTCGGAGTTGAGACACGGTACCCGCTTCATGCCCCTCCCCTCGGAACAGGATGATCGGCTTTTCAGGAGGATCGTGGGTAAACGCCAAAACCTTCGCTTTCCAATGCCTCCCATTGTCCATGACGAATCCTCACGACAAGCGAGTCAGCTTGCTATCCAAATATTTGTGAACCTTATTCCATAGTCCTTTTTCCCTGGCATACACTTGGGCCTTCTTTAGTTGGAGTTGTTCCTCCAGTCGAGACATGAGGGGAGCCGGCAGCGAATGGGGCAAATGGACAACCACCCCCACATATCCTCCGTCCACTGCATGAACTTTGAAAACAAGCTGATTGGCCGAGCGCGCACTGTTTCCCCACGCCTGCAAACCATGGTTGGTCACGGGATATGCCAAAAGCTGGCGATCACAGAGAGTGTTATGGGGACCTGCACCCTTGAAGTGGAATTGTGTCCGCAGTCCGATTTTGACTTCAGCCAATTGGGCTAGAACTTCTTCCCAACGCTTTTTCCTCTCAGTCCGCCACAAAAGGAGTCTACCCTGCCTGTCTTTCCCTAGGGCATGGCACCAGTCCCGCTTCAGCGCATCGTCCAGTTCCACCGCCATGCCTCGGAGCCAACCACGCGAAGTTTGATTCTCTTCATCGAAAAACTCTTCCTGAACCAGTGCAGCCATCTCGCCATCTCTACGACATTCCTTCAGAGAGATCGAACCCCAGCCGTTCCGGCTTCGGCCCCCTAGGCATCCGAAGAGGGCGATCATTCTTGAGGCGGCATCGACTTGACCCGAAATATGTTTTGGAAAAGCGAGGCGGAGCTCTTGATCGCCATTCAGGCCAAGTGCCGAGCTCCTGACCAGTTGAGCGCTCCGAGCTGCTTTGTTCCAGTTGACCGCTCCATATCCGAGATAAAGGGCTGCGCTGATATTCCTATTAACTTCTGGATGACGAACCGTACCGAAATCCAATCGGTTGAATTGGTCCTTCCGCATGACCGGACCACTCCACTCTTTAAGCCAGATCCGGATTTTGCTGGCACCCGTTTCATTTTCCGCTGAACTACCAAACCAACATCTTTCCTCCTCCCTGAGTTTGCCGATTGATTTCTCCGCCGCAGAAGCCCACCAAACAATCCGCCACCAATGCCTCAGAAGGGCTTTGAAGGGAGGCACGCGCCACTGGGCGGACTGGTCGGCTCCGCCCAGAAAAGCGGGAGTAACGAATCTCACCTTGTACGATCGACTGCACCAATCCCGTCTCATGGATCCGATCTCCTTCAACCTCGGTATGGAGGGCCAAGACGAGGCCCCAGTCCAGTGGATCTCAGTCGACTTCGTATCGCCCCAGGCCGAAGCTGGTGTTCTTGCCAACGTTGACCCAGTTGCCCAGGGTCAGGAGTGGCTCGAATCGTGAAGGGTCGCCCCGATAGACAGCCTCGCCCACCAGTCCACCCAAGCGCATCTTTCGACCCTGCCGGTGGGAATAACGCTCCCAGTCGTACCAGCGGGTACTGTTCTCCAAGAGCTCCACCTCCCGGGCCGCTTCGATGACGGCTTTGGTATCCAGGCCGGATTCCCCCCGGCAATGGAAACGCTCCAGCAGCTCCAGGCGTCTCGCCAAATGCCCTGCCAAGATGTGGAATTCCGGCGCTCGAACAAGTTCGCCTCGAAAAACCAAACGAAGCGGCGTGAGAAAGCGAACCCGGAACCGATCCCTCCGAGACCATCGGGCCGGCACGGAACCGTTGGCGTCCAGCTGAAAAGATGGAAATGAAAAGGACTCTCCGTTGTAAAGAATCTCCACGGCAACTCCGGTACCGTTCAGGGCCGCTATCCGTACCAAGTCGAACCGACCCCGCCCCTTGCCCACACCCAGCTCGCCCATCTTGCGCAGCGCTGCGGCGACGAAGGGCAGCCACTCAATGGCGCGGCCCACCACGGTCATTTGAAAAGACCATTCGTCGCCGGGCCCCAACCGCAACGGAGCGTCCCGCTTGACCTGTAAAACGAAGGGATGGGGAGCGTTGCGGTAGCGCTCGGCGTCTTGTCCCTCAGCTGAAAGCGGCGTTTCGAAAAGATAAACGTACAGGCACGAAAATCGAAGCGAGCACGATTCGCAGGAACGGCGCCTGGCCGCGCAGCACAGGCGTTTGAGGGACACCCCCAGCGCGCCTCTCAGGGTGCTCCCCTTGTAGGCCGGCAGATCCAAGGGCTCTGCGGCGCGGATGGTCACTCGCAACCGAACACATCTAAAATGCGAAAGAATGCCTTGCATAAAACCCCCCGGGAGATGGCGGTTTCTCCGTTCAAGGCGGCAGCATCTTCTTGGACCTTTTGCGCCCTAATACGGCACGGAAGAGCGTGTTTTCAAAAGGGGCATGTTGTGAATCTTTTCTCGTAAGGTGGGCTGCCCTGTCAAGGCCTTTCGTTCCCAAACTGTTCATATAATTCATAGAACTTTGGTCGAGAAACACGCCTCGGCCTTTTTCCACAATCGCCGAAACGTTTCCTCCAACCGGGGATCATCGCGAACGGCCCGCCCCCTGATGAAAGAACGGGCCAAGCAAGATTCTCTTGCTGGCGCGCCGCAAGGTGCGATTCCCCTTGAGCGAACTCGCATGCATTGGATCGTCGAAAACTCCCATCGCAGCTGCCGCCGCTCCCACAGCCCCATTCCTTGCCGGCGCTGTCCATCCGTGTTCCTCCACCGCTTACATGCGTGTACCAGGACGGAGGTGCCCGAAACAGAAGCTGCAAAGCCTCCCCTGCACCACGCACATCCTGAAAAAGCCTTCCGCGATGCCGTATGGATTCCCGGAAAGAAGGCCTTCCTCGGCCGCCGGCGGGCGGTACAAACGAATGTGAGGCCGTGCGCCGGGACCGCGGTTGTCTCACAAGAAAAGGAGGACCTGTCATGGCGGAAGAACACAAAGCTGCGGTGATCGCCCACCCCGCGGCGGGCACGACGGAAGAAAGCCGGCCGGCGGCCCCTCCCCCCGCCGAAGAAGACGGCGCCTTCCTGGATCGGCTGGCGGCAGAAGCCGTGGGCGCCGACCGGCTCAAAAAAGAACTGGACCGGATCCTTTCCGAACTGGAGGTGCTCCGGTCCGAAAACCGTTGGCAGGAGATGGTGGATCTCTTTCACCCGGTGGAGGAGCGCGTTCCGGAGTTGGAAGAGGCGGGCCTTGGCTTTGCCGTCCGAAGCGAGATCGCCTTTGCCATGGGCCATCTGGGCCGTCACGAAGAGGCCATCGAACTGGCCCTTCGCTGCGTGGAAGAACGCCCCGACGACTTTCAGGCCCACGCCGGGCTCGCCTACGCCGCCTACGACAGCCTCTACGCGGCCAAAAACCGCCGGATTCTTCTCCACCCCGAGGAGAAGAAGAGCCGGATCGAGCTTGCCCACAAGCACTTCGCCAAGGCCCAGGAACTGCGGCCCGACGGGGTTACCAACTTCTACCGCCAGGGCATGCTCTACAAGGCGATCCAGAACAAGCCGGACCGGGCCCTGCCCCTTTTCGAAACCGCCGTCCGGAACTGGGACCGTCTGGATGAGGGACAAAAGAAGGCCCGACACCAGGAGCGCAAGAATTTCATCAAGGCCCTTTACCAGGCCGCCTCGTGCCATCAAAAGGCGGGAAGAAACGCGGAGGCCCTCCAACGGCTGGAGCGCTGTATCGAGGAAGACCGGGAAAGCGGGCATCTATCGGTGACCCACAAGTACTTTGCCCTGGGAAAGATCCACTTTTCCACAGGCGATTACCAAAAGGCCCGCCACGCCCTGGAATTCGCCGCCGCCCAGGCCGATCCGGCCGACCACGACTACGTCTTCGAACTCCTGGCCCGGACGGCCCTGGCCCAGGGGGCTCCCGATCAGGCGCGCCGCAGCCTGGAACGCATCCCTGGAAACCGCCGCCGTCCCTACGTGCTCTGGACCGAAGCGGATCTTCTCCTGGCCGAGGGCAAGACGACCCAGGCCCGGGCCGTGCTCAAGAAGGCGGCGGAAAAGGATCGCCGCGGCCGCCACAAGGCCCTCCTGCGCCTGGCCCGCCTGGACTTTCGCGAAAACGACTACCAGGCGTGCCTGACGCACTGTGGGGAAGCGGACCGGTTCTGCCGCACCACCTACGGGAACCCCTGCGACGAGGCGCTCTTTTGGAAGGCGGCGGCCCTCCTGAGGCTGGATCGGCCCCGGGAGGCCTGGCAGGCGGTCCGCGATCTGGAGGCGTTCCGGCCCCGGTACCCGCATCTTCTGCCGCTTAAAAAGAAGATCGCCGCGGAGCTGGCAAGGCAGAAGAAGAACGCGCAACGTGAGCCTGGGAAATCCCCCCCGACCCCCCTTTGAAAAAGGGGGGAGGTCGAACGGGCCTTGGGGGAAAAGGGGGAAGATTCGGCCCCGGGGCAACCGGCATCGCGCACTAGGGATTACGGATCACGGACTACGGAGGCCGGATCACGGATTACGGATTACGGTCATGAAAGAGAAGCCCGTTCCCCGAACCGATGCGAAGGAGGCCCACACCGCGCCGGAAAAGGTTGTGGATTACGACCTGCTGCTCCGGCGTCTGGAACGGCGGCTGCTGGAAGAATCGGATCCCGCGCCGGTCCTTCGCGTCCTTTCCCGGCGCGAGCTCTGGGAAAGGCTTCCGCCCGAGCAGGCCCTTCGCTGCGCCCGGCTCGCCCAAGCCGCCGGGGATGCGGATCTGAGCCTCCACATCCTGGAATGGCTGACCGAACGGCACCCGGACTTTTCCGAAGCCTGGCACCGGCGGGTGGCCCTTCTGGAAACCCTGGCCCGCACGGAATCCCAAGAGAACGGCCCCGGTGATTCCGCTTCCCATGGAACGGCGGCTCCGGCTTCGGATCCTCCAGGTGAAGGCGGCGACACGGGGCCCCACGAGCTCCTCCTGCAGGAGCCCTTCGCGGAGCTTCGGCGTCAGGAAGAAGCCATCGCGCGTTATCTTCGGCTTTTTCAGGGCCGGGAGGACTGCTTCGCCCGCCAGTGGGCGGATCGGTCCAAGGGGACCCAGGGCTACGTTCCCGTGCGCCGCCCGCTGGAAAACCAGGATGTGCTGGATCACCTCCAAGGGCGGCGCACCTACGGCATCTACCTGCTGCAGAAGGACAGCCGGGTGCGCCTGGGCGTCCTGGATGCGGATCTGGTCTCCGCGCTGCGCTCCACGCCGCTCACCACCCAGCAGCGGGATCTTCTCCGCCGGGAACAGCGTTACCTGCTCACACGCCTTCCCGAACTGGGCCGGGAGGCGGGACTTCCCTGCCTGGCGGAATTCAGCGGCGGCAAGGGTTTCCATTTCTGGTACTTTTTTCGCGATCCCGTGGAGGCGGCCCTCGTGCGGGAGGCGCTGCACGCGTTGGCCCGCCGGATCCAGCCCGACCTTTCGTGCTTTCAACTGGAAGTCTTTCCCAAGCAGGACCGTTTGGCGGGAAAGGGCCTGGGAAACCTGGTGAAGCTCCCCCTGGGCATCCACCGGCTCACGGGCCGGCCTTCCTACTTTCTGCCGTCGCGCAACAAGGACTGGAAAGCCCAGTTGGAGCTCCTTCGCTCCGTTCGGCCCATTTCCCGGGAAGCGCTCCTCCGCCTGAAAACGCCCCGGGAATCCGCCGCCGTGGTGGTCCATCCCAAGCGGCGGCGCTGGGCCGAGGAATTTCCGGAATTGGCCGTGCTGGAAGAACGCTGCACCGCCTTGGGCCACATCCTGGTGGGGTGTCGTCGCTCGGGCACCCTGACGGTGCGCGAGGAGAAAATCCTTCTGGGCACCCTGGGCTTTCTTCCCCGGGCTCGGCATCTCCTCCACCATGTGTTCGGCCGTCTGCCCGAATACAATCCGCATTGGGTGGATTACCAGCTTTCGAGACTGCGCGGCACGCCGCTCGGCTGCAAGAAGATCCATCGGCTCTTGGGCCTGGACGGCACCATCTGCCCCTTTCCACGGGTTCCCCGCTACCCTCACCCGCTGCTCCACTGGCCCCAGTGGACGGAGCCCGACGCCGCCCCCAAGGCCGAACGGGTGGAAAACCTGCAGGCGGCCCTGGACAACCTGAAAACGGCCCTGCGCATGGTGGAACGGTTCCTGGGTCGCGAGGCGCCGGCAAGAGACGACCATCCCCTGCCTTCCGGCGAAGATCAAGGGACGGACAGCTGACGCCTGATCGGAGCGAATTCTAATAGGAAAGAAATGTACTTTCGGTATTTTGCAGGAGCATCGGGAGCTCCAATCAACATCTAACAGGAGCAGCATCAGCTGTGGGAGCGGCGAAAGCCGCGAAAGGGGTGGCCGGCCATTCCGTGGCGGTGCGGTCAGCCTAAGACTATCGCGCCTTGCGGCGCTCCCACAGGGCGGGCAGCGCCGCGCTGCAGGTTCTTTCATGCAGGCGGGTGGCCGGCTTCGCCATGATCGTTGGGATGAAAGGCCATGGACCGCTACTACGTTTTGGAACCCGGAACCTACGTGCGCAAGTCGGGAGAAAATCTCCTCATCATGAAGGGGCAGGAGGTGCGGGGCTCCATCCCCCTCGCCGGCCTGGATCAACTGGTGCTGGTGGGGGCGTCCATGAGCGGCGCCGTGCTGAGCGAACTGGTGCGGCGCCGGGTGGAAACGGTGCTCGTGAGCCCCTGGGGTCGATTCCGCGGCCGACTGATGGTGGACGAGCACAAGCACGTGGCCCGGCGCAAGGCCCAGTACCTTCGCTTGAGCGACCCGGCGGAAGCCGCCCGCATCGCCGGTCTGCTGGTGGCGGCCAAACTCCGAAACGCCGCCCGTTTTCTCCAGCGCCGCGGCACCCAATACGGGGACGAGTCCCTCAACCAGGCGGCCGCCCACCTGCAGGGCTTGGCGGAATTGGCCCGGCACCAAAACGATTTGGAGCTCATCCGGGGGATCGAAGGCCGCGGAGCCAACCGCTATTTCAGTGTCTTCGGCCGGCTCATCCGCGTGGAGGGGTTTCCCTTCAGCGGCCGGTCCCGGCGCCCGCCTCTGGATCCCGTGAATGCGCTCCTGTCCTTTGTCTACACCCTCTTGACCAACGAGGTGCTCACGGCCCTAAAGATCGCCGGCTTGGACCCCTACCTGGGAACGCTGCACGCCGAAGAGTACGGGCGCCCTTCTCTCGCCTGCGACTTGGTGGAGGAATGGCGCACCTATCTGGGAGACCGCCTGGTGCTCACCCTCATCAACCGCCGGGTCATCCGTCCCGACGACTTCGTGTATCGGGCGGTGGAAAATCCCGACGGGGTGGACGAGGCCGACCTTCGGGCAAAACGCCCCGTGGAGATGAAGCCCCGCATCGCCCGGGCCTTCATCGACGCCTACGAACGCTGGATGGAAACTCCCGCCACCTGCCCCTTTACCGGCACGGGGACGTCCTACCGGGGGATCCTCAGGTCCCAGGCGCGCCGTTTCCTGAAATTCCTCATGGGCGAGGAGCCGGACTACCAACCCTTTCCCTGGCCCCGGATTGGCTAATTTGGAAGGGAACCGCGAATGAACGCCAATAGACGTCAATGACAATCGGCGGGATGTGCCCGGTGCAGGCTCTTTCATCCATGCGGGCTGGCAGGTTCTCCACGATCGTTAGAAGGAGTGCGCACCATGAAGCGGTTTTACGTGGTCTGTTTCGACATCAGCGACGACCGCACCCGGTATCGCGTGGTCAAGGTGCTCAAGGGCTACGGCTACCGGGTGCAGAAATCGGTCTTCGAATGCCCGCAACTGACCGAAAAGCAGCTTCTTACGCTCATGGACCGGCTGGAGCGCCTCATCGACCTCACCACGGACACCGTCCGCTACTACCGGCAGTGCCGCGCCTGCCTGGACGACTTCGAACAGACGGGCGTCGGGCAGCCGCCTGATGTGCGGGACTACGGCGTCTTGTGAAGGCACAAGGAAAGCGGTAAGGAAGAAGGTGATTCTTCCTTGCGAAACGAACAGGTGGAAAGAGGAGGACGATCCATGGCCCGAGTTTTTCTCAGCACCATGGGAACCAACAAGTATTTTCCCTGCCGCTACCAGATCGACGGTTGGACGTCGGCACCCACCCCTTTTGTGCAGGAAGCCCTGATCGAACATTTCTGCCGGGATTGGAATGCCGGCGACCGGATCCTCGTCTTCTGCACGGAAAAGGCCCGGCAGCTCAACTGGGACGATGGGGCGAACTTCCAGGTCGGGCTCGGCCGGAGGATCCGCGATCTCCAGCTTGCCGCTCCTTGCGAGCGGGTGGCCGTTCCGGAAGGACGGAATGAAAAGGAAATCATGGAGATCTTCATGATCCTCATGGATTCGCTTCTCCCGCAAGACCAGGTGCTCATGGACATCACCCATTCCTTCCGCTCCCTGCCGCTCCTCAACGCGGTGGTCCTCAACTATGCCAAAGTGCTCAAGGGCATCGGCGTTCTTGGAATCCATTACGGAGCCTTCGAAACCCTGGGATCTCCCAACGAAGTAAAGGAGATGCCGGTGGAGGAACGCATCGCCCCCGTCTTCGATCTCTCGCCCTACGACACCCTGCTGGATTGGGCCCGGGCCGTGGATATGTTCGAGACGGCCGGACGCGCCGAGGCGCTTTCCCGGTTGGTCAGCCGGGGCGTCGGGCCGCTTCTCGCCGACAAGAAAAACCGCAACCGGCAGGCCTTGGACTTGGCCCAACTGGGCCGTTCCCTCAGTTCGTTCTGCCTCAACCTGAGCGCCGTTCGTGGCCGGGAAATCGAAAAGATGCAGGGGCTGGGCGACCTGGTGGACGCCTTGGAGCAACAGGAGATTCTGCCTCCCCTCACCCCTCTGTTGGAACACATTCGGGAAAAGACCCGCCCCTTTGACGCTGAGGATCCCGAGGCCAAGGGGTTCGCCGCGGTCCGTTGGTGCCTGGCCCACAACCTGATCCCGCAGGCCTACATCCTCATGCGCGAAACCATCCTGAGCGGACTCTGCCGCCTGGAAGACCACGATCCGTTGGACGAAGATTTTCGGGAGGGATTCTGGAGCGGTCTTCTCAAGGTGGTTGCCGAGGGAAAGGGCGAGGAGGAATGGAAGGGCATCATGGACGAACGCCGGGAAGAGGCCCGAGCGTTGATCCGCGATCTGGGACCGGAGTTGAAGGAACTGGCCAAGGCCTACGAGGCGCTGCGCCCCAGGCGGAACGACTTCATGCACGGAGGCTTCAAAAAAGAGGCGACGTCCGCCAAGAGCCTCGTGGACTATCTGCCCACGGGCCTGAAGGCGCTGGAACATGCCTGGCAGGCCTACCGCGAAGCGCGCTTGGCACGGAAGCGCTGAGGCGGGGCAGTGGCCCTGGGGGCACCCCGGGGAATCGTCCAACAACCTGAAAGGGAACCGCGAATGAACGCGAATGGACGCCAAGATCAAACTCCATCGCACCCTGCGGCGCTCCCACCGGGAAACAGTGCACCGGCAGGGGCTTTTTGATTCATGCGGGGCGGTGGACCTCTCCCTGACCGATCAAAGGCAACCGCCTAAACGGGCCTGTTGCAGAGGACCTCCGGCGATGTCTGCCATGATCTGCCAAGTTGTTGATTTTATTGCGATGAAGGAAAAGAGGTCCTCTGCAACACAAACTACAGGTATTTCAAACAGATACAAGCTCATCTTGCTATGTGTGTTTACTTTTTCAACACTACAACCCCTACCCTCACGCCAGGTGCTCTGCAAGGGCCTTCTCAGCCTAGACAGCATGCGGGTTTTCAGCTATAGAGTCCGAAGGTAGGCCCCGATTCGAGGGGATTGAGACGTGGCGGATTGCTACCCTGCCCCGGCCCTCACCATAGTCCGAAGGTAGGCCCCGATTCGAGGGGATTGAGACACAAGGTCTTTACTCATTGCTTCCCTCCGTCGTTTGCGTCCGAAGGTAGGCCCCGATTCGAGGGGATTGAGACTAGTTCCCAGGCCTGCATTATCGATCAGCTCGGACGTGTCTCAGTCCGAAGGTAGGCCCCGATTCGAGGGGATTGAGACTCAGGACCCGGAGCAGGTAGGTTGCGCACCCTGACATCGTCCGAAGGTAGGCCCCGATTCGAGGGGATTGAGACCTATTGGTAGGGCAAAATAGCCACGGCCCCGGCGTCGGTCCGAAGGTAGGCCCCGATTCGAGGGGATTGAGACCCTGTCCCGGCAAGATTCCCGAGAAATGTCCCGAATCCGCGTCCGAAGGTAGGCCCCGATTCGAGGGGATTGAGACTTGGCCGACATTCTCCGCGACCTGGAGAAGGCCCTGCGTCCGAAGGTAGGCCCCGATTCGAGGGGATTGAGACCCCATTGCTCCTCGGCCATTGCCTGCTGTCTCTCTGGTCCGAAGGTAGGCCCCGATTCGAGGGGATTGAGACTAGTCCGCCTCGTGGCGGACCGCGACCCTGCCGCGGGTCCGAAGGTAGGCCCCGATTCGAGGGGATTGAGACGCTAGGTACACACCAGGCGGGGGCCAAGCCTCGCGGCTAGGTCCGAAGGTAGGCCCCGATTCGAGGGGATTGAGACCGACCCGACGCGGTGAAATGCAGACGCGCCACTACTGGTCCGAAGGTAGGCCCCGATTCGAGGGGATTGAGACGTCGGATATGCGGGGCACCGAAGCCCGCAGCGCACAGTCCGAAGGTAGGCCCCGATTCGAGGGGATTGAGACAGGGTGTTTGAGCCGTGAGGGTGGTCAACATTCTGGAGTCCGAAGGTAGGCCCCGATTCGAGGGGATTGAGACCCCTCGACGGGAGGTTGTTCCTCGGAGGGGTAAATAAAGTCCGAAGGTAGGCCCCGATTCGAGGGGATTGAGACACATTCGACGAGGCTATCCCGCCACCACCTCCGCAAAGTCCGAAGGTAGGCCCCGATTCGAGGGGATTGAGACCAAAAGCTGGATCATTTCCGCGTCGTTTCGCTAATGGTCCGAAGGTAGGCCCCGATTCGAGGGGATTGAGACTTTGCCGTAGGCCGGGAAGTACCGGCCACCAGCCTTAAGTCCGAAGGTAGGCCCCGATTCGAGGGGATTGAGACTAGAGGCGATGCACCTCCTCGTCGCGCAAGAAATTCCCGTCCGAAGGTAGGCCCCGATTCGAGGGGATTGAGACGGGACTCATAGATGGTTTTCCCTGAGGCCGGGAAATGCGTCCGAAGGTAGGCCCCGATTCGAGGGGATTGAGACTTGAGACCGCCTCGTGGCGGATCGCGATTCGCCCACGGCCATCAGTCCGAAGGTAGGCCCCGATTCGAGGGGATTGAGACTCGAAGTGCCCCGCACTCGGGGCACAAGGGTTCCTCGGTCCGAAGGTAGGCCCCGATTCGAGGGGATTGAGACTGGATATGGCGGCGCGCATGCAGTCTTTGCAAGTGGGTCCGAAGGTAGGCCCCGATTCGAGGGGATTGAGACCAGGGCTCGTTATAACCTGCTGGGATATGATCCGGCGTCCGAAGGTAGGCCCCGATTCGAGGGGATTGAGACACTTTCAGCCCATGATCATCTTCGTATCCCATGCTAGTCCGAAGGTAGGCCCCGATTCGAGGGGATTGAGACCAGTTCGAAGCTCACCGGGAGCCCCTTCGTGAGGCTCCGGTCCGAAGGTAGGCCCCGATTCGAGGGGATTGAGACCTTATAACGCGCCCCGACGGCGGCGCTTGCGGATCTGGGTCCGAAGGTAGGCCCCGATTCGAGGGGATTGAGACACGCGTGCAACACGTACCGGCGTCCACATAAACAAGCGTCCGAAGGTAGGCCCCGATTCGAGGGGATTGAGACGTGGCACAGGCCAGGGGGGTCTCCGGAGAGACCCACGCGGTCCGAAGGTAGGCCCCGATTCGAGGGGATTGAGACCATCCTCTTTGCACTGAGCCTTGTAGTACTCAGTCAGAGTCCGAAGGTAGGCCCCGATTCGAGGGGATTGAGACTCATTCGCCGCCGAAGCGGCCCGGAGATCCTGCCACGTCCGAAGGTAGGCCCCGATTCGAGGGGATTGAGACTTGCGAGTACATCCCGCCGAGTTCAGCCGGGAACGCGTCCGAAGGTAGGCCCCGATTCGAGGGGATTGAGACTGGTCTTTCGTCGACGATGACAGGCGCAGTGGGCAGTTCGGTCCGAAGGTAGGCCCCGATTCGAGGGGATTGAGACTCATCACCCCCCTTCTTTGGTCGCCCCGCCAGGCCCGCGTCCGAAGGTAGGCCCCGATTCGAGGGGATTGAGACGTTCGTTGATCTTGAAGGCGAGGTATCCGGACAAGCGTCCGAAGGTAGGCCCCGATTCGAGGGGATTGAGACACGTACACTGTCGTTGTCATGAGGATCATTGGATCACCGTCCGAAGGTAGGCCCCGATTCGAGGGGATTGAGACTTGAGGAAGTTGCCATCCGGCCCGCGCAAAAGCGTTACGTCCGAAGGTAGGCCCCGATTCGAGGGGATTGAGACCAGGCCTCGATGAGGCCTACCTCGCGGAGGGCTTCCAGTGTCCGAAGGTAGGCCCCGATTCGAGGGGATTGAGACAGGATTGCATTCAGTCTCTCTGCATAGTCAGGATAGTGTCCGAAGGTAGGCCCCGATTCGAGGGGATTGAGACAATCATCCATTTTATAAATTGGTGGCATTTGAAATTTGTCCGAAGGTAGGCCCCGATTCGAGGGGATTGAGACAAAACGGAGCCCCCAGGCAGCGGGA
>JACIYN010000118.1 GCA_014359885.1 Desulfacinum sp. | reverse complement strand
GGCAGCAAAGGGCCGAAACACCCGCGAACCAGGGGATGAAACGTCTCACGGCCCGCTCCCCTCTCCACTTCGTGAAACCATGGGAAAGATCCGCGCGCCCCCCAGGGAGCCCATCACGGCCCCCACGGTCCCCAGGACGGCATCGCTTACATCGGCCACTTTCCCCGGCAGGGCCACCTGGCCCAGTTCCACGCCGAAGGCCGCGACCGCCAGAAGGGGGACAACCAAGGCCCACTTGAGCCACGCATTCCCCCATCGATCCAGGGGCAACAGCATGCCCAACGCGAAGAACCCCAGGGGGGCGAACCACAGAAGGCGCCTCAGGATCTCAGTGAGCCCCATGAGCTCGCTGCGATAAAAGTAGGTGATCAAGGGGACCCTGAGGAACTCATGGAGGCGGGCGGAGATCTCCACCGCATTGCGCGTGAAGTTGAAAGGGTACCAGAAGATCCAGACGACCACGAGGCTCCAGGCGAAGAATCCCACCAGACACACCGGCCACAGGAAGGAGGCCCCGGGCCGTTTCTGGGTCGGGATGGCCGATCGGTGCCGCCACACGGCGGCGACCAGGACGGCCGCGACGGCGGCGGCCACGATATCGGTCGTATCCGTCGTGCGGGAGAAGACGAGCAACTGTAGCCCTTCCAGCAGGGCCGACAGGGCGACCGTCCATCCCACGGCCGCCGCTCGGGACATGCGCGATCCCAGCAGAAACAGCGCACACACGGGGGCCCACAACACCACATCGGTCGCGAATTGATAAACCGCTTCCGCGGTGGAATCGTAGGGGAACGTCCACGGTATCAGATGAACGCGGCCCCCCTTCCACTTCCGAAACAGGTCCGCCGGGCTGAGCGTCAGGTCGAGAGGCATCAATTGATAGAGGAAATAAGCCCACATGTAGGCCACAAGCAGGGACCGGGCAACCCGCTCCAGGCGCGATTCGGAGCGAAAGGCGGAAACCCACTGATCCAGGCGGGCTCCCATGATCCGGTGGAGGAGGATTCCGCACACGGCCCCCAGCACCTGCGCCGACAGGTCCGATGAGGAGGGCACCCTCGGCGGGAAGAAGAACTGCAGGAATTCCACGAGCGAAGAAAGGACGACGCACGCGAGCAGGGCGGCAAGGGCGGTCCCCACATCCTTCAGGAACCCCAGCCGGGTCCGAAAGAACCCACGGGCGAAGAAGGCCGTGGGAACAAGGATCAGGAAGTTGGCCGCCCAGTCGCTCCTGGACCGAATCTTAAAGTCCCAGAAAGATGGCGAAGTGACTCTGGAAACGGCTTCCTCCAGGCCCATGGGCCGGAAATGCAGGGGAACGAGGCTTCCATAGGCCACGAAGAGAACGGAGGCGAGGAAGAGCCATCCATAGGGCCGGAGGTTTTTCCTGTTTTCCATGGGGGCCTCCATCTTCCGGTGCCCATGGCTCGGGCGCCGGAACCGGGCCGGTCACCCGCCCGGACGTGCGGA
>JACIYN010000117.1 GCA_014359885.1 Desulfacinum sp. | reverse complement strand
GAACCGGGCGCTTCCCTTGTAGCTGCATTGGGCGTCCACGTAGAAGAAGTCGATTCCGTCCTGGAGCAGCTTGTCGTAGCTGTAGTCAATGGCCTTGAGGTAATCGGTGAGCCCCTGGTCGAAATAGACGAGATAATTGGAAAAGAAGACGTGCCCCTGGGCGTCCGTATCCGCATAGCGGACCCGTACCGGCGTGTAGAACTTGTATTTTTCCCCCATCCTTCCTTTCCTCCTCTCCGTCGGCAACCTTTTCCGTTGGGCAAGACATCTGGCGCCCTTTTCCTCTGCTTACAACGGCCGTTGAAGGAGCGCAACCCCGCTCACTAAACCCCATGAAAATCCATTGGCGCCCATTGGCGTTCATTAACGGTTCTCTTTCCCACGGAGCTCCCACTTGATGACGCCCGCCAAAAAGTCTAAGAAGAATCCAAATTTCCCGGTTCCACCGGCGTGTTTCCGTGCTCCCCCCCGTGGTAAAAGGAGGCCGGCCATGACGCTCCGTTTCGCCCCCCGTCCTAGACGTTTCCTTTTTCCGGTTCTTTTTGTCGGCGCTCTTTTCCTTGGGATGCTCGCCGTTCCGGACGCCCCGGCGGCAACCACATCCCCCGCCCCGCCATCACTCCCGCAGGAAGAATCCTCGCCCCAGGCGCTGCTGGATGCCGCCATGACCCTTCCGGGCATCGAGGCCCGGGAGGTGGAACGAACCGCCGCGGATTGCGAGACCTTTCCCGCCGGATCCCAGGATGCCTACGCGGAACGGGAGGTGTGCGGCATGACCGCGCGGTTCCGCTTTTCCGGATACGAAGGGACGGAAGGCGCAGAGCGCTTGAAGGAGATGCTCCAGGCGAGGGGAGACCGGATCCTCTACGCGGCGGAAGACGCCGTGGCCGCCATGCGCCGGCTTTCCGAGGGCCTCTTCTTGTGGTCCCGATGGGAACCGCGCGGAGAAGATTCCCAGGCCGTCCTGGTCTTGCAGGCCGTGCTGGAAGCGGACCGGGAGCTGGTCTTTCCCATGGACCGGGACGGGCGGAGCGAGGTGACCTTCTACACCGAACACCCGGGGGATCGCCTGATGCGCCTGGACGTCACCGCTCCGGAGGCGGACTTCTCCTTGGAAGGATCCTACCGTCATCAAACGGGCGAGCTCACCCGAACGGTCTCCACCCAGGTGGACTGCTACCGCGTGCACGGCCCGCTCCACGAAATCGGGCGGGTTCCCCAATACGCCGGTCCCGTGAAATGGACCCTGCGCCTCTTTGACGGCGCCGAGCAGGTCCAAGTGCGGGTACGTTGGAGTTCCGGGCCTCCCCTGGAACCCATCCAGGACGGGGACGCCCTGGGAGGAATCCGGCTTCGCAACGTTTCCTACGGTCGCGCCTCGGTCCTTCCGGAATTCGACGATTCCATCCATCATCCGGCGTTCCGGGAAGGGGCCCTGGCCGGCGACCGGACCCCACTGGGGGATTCCATCTTCTGGCTCCCTCCGGGCTACTGGACCCTGCTGGTGAAGCCCGAATCCCGTGATGAGGATCTGGAGGGATTCACCCGGATGGAATGCCACCTGGTGCCGGTCCAGCCGGAGCGCATCACCGTGGTGGACTGGCCGCCTTCCCTCGCCCGGGCCTTCGCCGGCGGGGAAGCGGGGCGGGTGGAGATCCTGGACGTGGCGGCCGATTCCCAAGCCGGCACGGTGGACATGGCCCTCCTGGACGCGGATCGCCTGGGAATCGAGGCGTCCACGGACAACGTGCGCATCTACGAATCCGGCGCGGAAGCCCCGATCCTTTCCGTGGAGCGGCTCAAGACCCCCCTGGACGTGCTGCTCCTCCTGGACTCCTCCGGGTCCATGAAGCACCAGATGTCC
>JACIYN010000116.1 GCA_014359885.1 Desulfacinum sp. | reverse complement strand
TGGCGCTGGCCGGAGCCGGGATTGCCGATGTTCACCCGCTTGCCCTTCAGGTCCTGGACGGACTTGATGCCCGCATCTTCCGCCGCCACCAGGGTGATGGCTTCCGGATGGATGCTGAAAACGGCCCGCAGATCCTGCTGGGGTCCCTTGTCCTGCCATTCGGCTTCGCCCTTGATGGCCTGGTACTGGCGGTCGGACTGGGCGATACCGAACTCCAGGTCCCCGGCCAGCACGGCGTTGATGTTGAACACCGAACCGCCCGTGGATTCCACCGTGCAGCGGATGCCGTACTGATCGCGCTTGTTGTTGACGATCTTGCAGATGGCGCCGCCCGTGGGGTAGTAGACGCCCGTGATGCCGCCCGTTCCGATGGTGACAAACGTGGTCTTGGCCTGGGCCGGAACCACCGCACCGCCCAAAACGAGCGCGCCGGCACACACCATGATGGTCGCCAAAAAGAAAAGTCGCCGCATGTCCAACCTCCTTGTGTTTGGTTTGTGTTTAGTCTTGCCTGGAATCCTCGGGACCCATGGGGGGTCGCCTGCCTCCCTGGTAACCTCCTTTCATTGTCTAACAGTCATGGCTCCCCTCGCGCCACCCCGCATGGATGGAAAGAGCGGGCCGGAGCAAGGGCATTTGTCGGAACGCCGCAATAGGCCATTCTCTATGAGTCACTGCGCGCCCATTGCATTGCCGGGCACCCTCATTGCGGCCTTCGCAGTTCCTGCGACTAAAAAGATTTGCGTCTATTCGCGTTCATTCGCGGTTCTCTTTCACATCAAGGTGGATGAGATCGGGTACCATATCGTGGGTCGCACCCCTTGAGCCACCGATTTTCCCTCTTGGGGGTAGATCGGGTGGCCCATGTTGCTCGGTGCGCCTTTTGGATGGCGATGAAAGACCCCACTTCTTGTGAAGGCCCTCATGTACTTAACAAAAAGCCCGAGTGGATGCAATGCTTTGCCTGCCCATTTCCCTTGATCGCCGTCGGGTCTTCTGTTATCACAAGGCCCACTCGGCATTGCGAGACACTAAAAGAGAACCCTTTTGGAGGAGCCTTCCATGAAGAGACGCGTCGTCCTTGCAGTCCTGAGCCTTTGCCTCCTGGGTGCTTCCGTGTGGGGCGCCGGGCCGGCCTTGGCCGAAGAAAAGGTCTATGTGAACGGCATCGATGCCAACTATCCCCCGTTCACCTTCATCGACGCCACCGGAAAGCCCGACGGACTGGACATCAAGGCGGTGGAATGGATCGCCAAGGAGATGGGCTTCCAGGTGCGCCATCAGCCCACGGACTGGGCCGCCATCATCCCCACGCTCCAGGCCAAGAAGATCGACTTCATCGCCTCCGGCATGAGCGTCACGCCGGAGCGCCAGCAGATGGTGGACTTCACCATCCCGTATCACAAGACGGTCATGGTGCTGGTGGCCCGCAAGAATTCCAGTCTCACCGTGGAAGAGGCCATGGCGGAAGGGCGCAAGATGGGCGTGCAGCGCGGGACTTCGGAAGCCAAGTGGATCGAGGACAACCTGCTGAAGAAGGGGAAGAAGTTCGAGCTGCGCCACTACGATTCCGCTCCTTTGGCCATGGAAGACATCGTGAACGGCCGCCTGGACACCGCGGCGGTGTCGCTCACCTCCGCCCAGGAAGCCATGGAAAAGGGCCTTCCCCTGAAGGTTCTGGGGCCCTACGGCCAGCCGGACGACATCACGGCCTATGCGGTGCGAAAGGGGGATACGGAGCTCTTGAACCTGCTCAACGAAGGCCTCAAGCGCCTCATGGCCACCCCTTATTGGGAAGAGCTGAAGCAGAAATACGGCGTGAAGTAGGGCGATCCTCGTCCCTCGTGAAACGTCATCGTTTTTCATAAAAAGGGGCGCACCGACCGGCGTGCGCCCCTTCCCTATGTTTGGACAGGGTCTTTCCATGAACACACCCCTCAGCGTGCTCCAGCAGAGCCTCCCCTACCTGCTCCAGGGCGTCTGGGTGACGCTGGTGGTGGTGCTGGGTTCCCTTTCCCTGGGGCTTCTCGTGGGCCTTCCCCTGGCGGTGGGCCAGGTCTACGGCCCCAGGCCGCTCAAGCGACTCATCGGGATCTACGTATGGTTCTTCCGCGGCATCCCGCTCCTGGTGCTCCTCTTTCTCTTCTACTTCGGCCTCTTTCCCTTCCTTCACTTGGATTTTTCGGCCTTTACCGTGGCCATCATCGTGCTGGGCTCCATCAGCTCCGCCTACCAGTCCCAGATTCTGCGGGGAGCCATCCTGTCCATCCCGGAAGGGCAGATGAAGGCGGCCCGGGCCATCGGCATGAGCGACACCCAGGCCATCGTGCACATCATCCTGCCCCAGGCCCTGCGGCTCGCCATTCCCGGGTGGTCCAACGAGTATTCGGTCCTCTTGAAGGATTCGGCGGTGACCTACGCCCTGGGCGTGGCGGAACTCATGGCCCGGGCCCACCACGTGGCGTCCCGCACCTACCAGCACCTGGTGCTCTACCTGTGTGCCGGTTTCATCTTCATGATCCTAACCTTTCTGGGAACCCGGGCCCTGAACGCCCTGCACCGGAGGGTGAAGCTGCGAGGTTATTCGTAAGGATGACGACGGCAACCGATTCGGCCCCTGTCCTCACGGTGGAGGGGATCTGGAAATCCTTCGGAAACAAGGAGATTTTGGGCGGCGTGGATCTTTCGATCCGCAGGGGGGAGATCAAGGTGCTGATCGGCCCCTCGGGGGCGGGAAAGAGCACGCTGCTTCAGAGCATCAACTTTCTGGTCATGCCCGACGCCGGGCGGATCTGCCTGGAAGGCCGCCCCGTGGATCCGTCCGATCGCAAGGGCCTGTGCCTCTACCGTCAACAGGTGGGCATGATCTTCCAGGAATTCAACCTGTTCGACCACCTGACGGCTCTCGGAAACGTGGAAATCGGGCTGGTTCGCGTCAAGAAGATGAAAAGATCCCAGGCCCGGGAGCGGGCCATGGCCGAACTGGAGAGGGTGGGCCTGGGGGTGCACGCCCACAAGTACCCGGCCGAGCTTTCCGGAGGTCAGAAGCAGCGGGTTTCCATCGCCCGCGCCCTGGCGCTGGATCCCAAGGTGATGCTTTTGGACGAGCCCACGTCGGCCTTGGATCCGGAGCTCATCGGCGAGGTTCACGCGGTGATCCGGGACCTGGGAGCCGCCGGGATGACCATGATCATGGCCACGCACCAGATCGGGTTCGCGCGGGCTCTGGCCCATGAAATCATCTTCATGGAAAACGGCGTCATCATTGAGCAGGGGCCTCCCGACAAGATCCTGGACGACGCCGACTGCGAAAGAACCCGGGAGTTCTGCACCAAGATCACGGAGCTGGGCGGGCGCTGATGACCGGGGAGCTGGGATTCATCGTCAACGATCTGATGCCGGCGCTGATGCGCGGCCTATGGATGAGCATCCGCCTCATCGTGCCGTCGGCCGTGCTGGGCTTTTTTCTGGGAGTCCTGGCGGGATCGTGCCGGGTGTACGGAGTGCGGGCGCTGCGCTGGCCCGCCGACCTGTACGTGGCCCTCTTCCGGGGCTTTCCCCTTCTGGTGCAGCTCTACATCTGGTACTTCGGCCTGCCTCGCATCGGCATCTACCTCAGCCCCTACGTGGCGTCCGTGGTGGGGTTTTCCCTGTGCAGCGGGGCCTATCATTCCGAATACATCCGGGGTGCGCTGCTTTCCATCAAGAAGGGGCAGCTGCAGGCGGCCCAGGCCATCGGCATGACGCGGCTTCAGACCATTCTTTACGTGATCCTTCCTCAGGCGGTGCGCCGGGCCCTTCCCGGATGCGGCAACGAGATCATCTACCTCATCAAGTATTCCAGTCTGGCCTACATGGTCACCTGCATTGAGCTCACCGGCGAGGGCAAGATCATCGCTTCGGCCACCTTCAAGTACACGGAAGTCTTCGCCGTGGTGGGGGTCATCTACCTGGCCCTGGTGAGCGTGGCCTCCTGGGTGCTGGGAAAAATCGAAGACCGGCTGAGCATTCCCGGCTTCGAATACCACCGCGCCTGAGCCGGGACAAAGCTCCAGGGGAAAGGGGGTCACAGGGCACAACCCCGCGCCCCGCTTACCCCATATCCCTTACCCCATACCCCTCTAATCCTCCAACCCTTCTTCCACCGCTTGGATGGCTTCGCCCAGGATGCGCACCAAGTCGTCGATCTGGGATTCGGTGATGACAAACGGCGGGGCCAGGAGGATGTGGTCGCCGTGGATGCCGTCCGCACCGCCGGAACCCGGATAGGTGATGAGTCCTCTCCGGAAGGCCTCCTGGGCCACCCGGGCGTTGACCTTGAGGGACGGATCGAAGGTGGCCTTTGTCTTCTTGTCTCGGACCAGCTCCACGCCGGCAAAGAGGCCCAGGCCCCGCACGTCGCCCACCGTGGGATGTTCCAGGAGGACCTGGAGCCTTTCCAGCAGCACCTTCCCCATCCTTTCGGACCGGGCCACCAGGTCCTGTTCTTCCAGGTAACGTAGAACCGCGGCGCCGATGGCCGCCGAAAGCGGGTTCTGGCAGTAGGTGTGGCCGTGGACGAAGGCGCCCGAGCCGCGCCGGATGGCGTCGTGGATCTCCTCCTTCACGATCACGGCACCCAGGGGCGTGTAGCCGGAACTGAGGCCCTTGGCCGTGACAATCACGTCGGGGACCACCTTCCAGTGGTCCAGGCAGAAGTTGCGGCCCGTGCGGCCGACGCCGGTCATGACCTCGTCGGCGATGAGCTTCACGTCGTAGGCGTCGCAGATCTCCCGAATCCGCTGCCAGTAACCGTCCCGGGGAACCAGGGCTCCGGCCGTGGCCCCCACCACGGGTTCCGCGATGAAGGCCGCCACGGCGTCCGGGCCTTCGTACTTGATGGTGCGTTCCAGCTGGTCGGCGCATTCCAGGGAGCAGGTTTCCGGCTCCCGGCCGAAGGGGCAGCGGTAGCAGTAGGCGGGTTCGATGTGCGGCGTGTGAAGAAAAAGAGGGTGGTAGTGCTTGCGGCGTCCCGTGTGGCCGCCCAGGGCCAGGGCGCCCGTGGTGTTCCCATGAAAGCTGGTCCAGCGGCTGATCACCTTGTACTTGTCAGGTTTTCCCGCTTCCCGCCAGTATTGGCGGACCACCTTGACGGCCGTTTCCACCGCTTCCGAGCCTCCGGAAAGGAAATAGACGCGGTTGAGGCCCGGATCGGGGGCCATGCGAACCAGCCGCTCGGCGCATTCCAGGGCCGCCTCGCTGGTGAAATGGCTCCCGTGGGCGAACGAGATGCGGGCGGCCTGCGCCTTCATGGCCTCCAGGATCTCGGGCACCCCGTGGCCGATGCTCACCACGCAGGCGCCGCCGGACCCGTCGATGTAGCGGTTTCCGTTCTTGTCCCAGATGTAGACGCCCTCCCCTCGGTCCACCACGGGGTAGGTCTTTTTCAGGTTTCGGTAAAAGATGTGGTCTTTCCTTTGGGCGGCAGGCATGTGGATCCCCTTTCCGATTCGGCGTTTTACAAGGCAAAACGAGAAGCGGCCGACGACGTCGGCTTGTCTAGGGCTGTTTATGCCAAGCGGAGCCCTTTGTGAAGTGAGAAACGGCCCGTCGGTTTTTCCCTTTATTAAGGCCTTGACACGGCTTCCGGGCCCCATTTATAAAGCAGTGTTGCGTCACTTCTGGAGGAGGCCGAGCCATGCAACTGCGGAGCCCGTGTCTGGATTGTGACAAGGTGGACCAGGACAAGAACAAGTGCCTGGAAAACTGCGACAGGCTCAAACAGTTTCAGGAGATGATCGCCAAGCAGGGGATTTACGCTCGTGTGTGAGAGGATCCCTCGACGCACACACCCCGGGCGGCCCGAGGCCGCTT
>JACIYN010000115.1 GCA_014359885.1 Desulfacinum sp. | reverse complement strand
GTTTCAGGCGGGTCTGTCGGGCCGTCAGGCCCTTGTTTCACTGGGGTTCCGCTCGAAGCGAAACGAAACGGGTATTTTCGGGCACGTCACTGGGAAAGCCTCGCGCCAAGCCCGCCAGCATACGAAGGTGAACGAAAAGGAACCGTAAAATCAATGGCTTACGGGAAGGCGGAGACAGTTTTTCCGGTCAAGCGGCGGGCGTTTGCCCGGTTTCGAACTGTCGCCGCTTGCGTGCCGTCATGTTCCCGTCTGGACCCCGAACTGGCTTCCGGTTGGACCCCGGAAGCAAGTGGTCTGAACCATCGTCCCTTCGTTCACGCCTCGTGCGATCATGCCCTGTTTGTATCCCTCAGAGCCGAAAAATGAACCCTTCCCGATGTCTCTCCGAAAATTCCCTCACAGGACGATTTTTCTTGACAGCCGGTCGGCGTTCTCGATCACGAAGCGCTTCGATCGCTTCGCGGGCGGCACGCGCCCGTTGAGCCGCCAGGTGATGAGCGCGATCCCGTATTGCCAGTGGCGGTTGGCGGCGGGGCGGCTCAGCCCCACCTCCCAGCAGATCGGCTTCCACGGTTTGCGGTTGGCCCTCAGCCAGACGATGCGCGCGTCGTCCTTCTCAAGCCAGCGCAGCCAGAGCATTGCTTCCTCGGCTTGGGTGATCTGGCGCGGGCTCGGGCGCGGCCGGCGCATGCGCGGCTCCTGGCCGACCTGATCGGCGAAGCTGTGGAAATACTCCGGCCAGGCGTTGAAATAGCCCTGCGGCTTCACGGTTGGCATCTGCGCGAAGACGTCGGCCGCCAGTTCCAGCCGGTCCTGCACCCGTGACATCGTCCAGTCAGCCATGTCGCTTCTGCCTTTTGCCATAAAGCTTCTCACCCAGTTGCCGCACCAGTTCCCGCTCGGGCCAGGTCAGGCGGTCATCGTCAACCGACACCGCCAGCAGGCCTTGCTCCCGCCAGCCGTCACGCTTGACCTCATCGGGATCGCGTCGCCGACCGCCATAGCCCGGCGGGGTGAACTTCATCGCCTTCATGCCAGCCCTCCCTTTGTCTCGATCGCCCACATGAGGATCGCGATGGCGTCGGCCTCGTTGTCGTCCGCGGGGCTAAAGCCGCGCGCCCGGGCGGCCGCGATCATGGCGTCCTTGTTGGCGTTTCCCTTGCCGGTCGCGAAACGCTTGATCGTGCCGACAGGGACGCCCTCGTAGGGCACGCCGCGCAGTTCGGCCCAGGCGGTCAACGTGGCCATGAGCCCGCCGTAGACATGCGCGGCGTCGGTGCCCGCGTGGCGGCGGACTTCTTCGAACCAGATCGCCTCCACCGGCCCGGACAGCCGGTCGATCTCGGTCAGCCAGTTCGTGAAACGCAGGTAACGCATGCCGCCACCGTCGAAGCGCCCGGGCCGAAAGCAGACCGTGCCGGTGGTGATGAGCCCGTCATGGCCGCGCAAGGCCCAGCCGGTCGTGGTGCCGAGATCGAGCGCGAGGATGGTGGATGATGGAAAGGTTGATGGTGCGGCCATTTTGAGGCTCCTTTTTTCCGGCTGCACGATGAAGGGATGGACAGGATCGCGGTGGACAAAATCGCCCAGGGGTGGGTGGTGGACCTCCCCACCTGACGGGGGGAGTCCACCCACCCCTTTAGGGGTGCCTTTTCCGAAATCTGGAATCTGGCAAAGCCTTTTGATTTCATTGAGGAAATCCAGATTGCGGGGCAGATTTCGGATGAACCCGCCCGAAATCTGGAACGGGCGCGCCAAGCCATTGAAAAACTGGCGGAAAATCCAGATTCCAGATTGCGCGCAGATTTCAGATTTCGCGAAATCTGGCCAGATTTCGGATTTCGGGGTCCAGATTTCGGATGGGGTCAGAGAGCGGAAATTCATGCCTCACCCCCATCCGGATAGACCCAGACAGCGGGGTTTTCGACCGGCAGAACCGCCCCGGTCTGGGGGCATTTGTAGTGGCTCGGAAACACGCGGGCATGCACCCGCGTGACCTCGCCG
>JACIYN010000114.1 GCA_014359885.1 Desulfacinum sp. | reverse complement strand
GGTTCAACTTTCCGAAATGGCCTTCCAGAAGCAGCGCGACTATTACCACTGGTACGCCGCCTCGGGCGTTACCGCTCCCTACGACTTCTGGGCCACCCTGCGCCAGGTCCAGTTCGTCCGCCTGGTGGACGGGCATGCGGGGCGGGTGGATTGGGAGCTGGACTGCCTGGGCCTGGAGCGGCGGCCCCGGCTGGTGGAGGTGGTTCCTTCCTTCCACCGGGCCGTGGCGCCGCCGGACGGTGAAATCCGGGTGCCCATCCGGATCCTCAACCCCACTTCAAGGGACCGCACCTACCGCTATTTTATCTCCAGCGCCCTGGGGGCCGACCGGGAGACCCTTTACCGGATGGTGTGGAAGACCGACAGCCTGGTGCCCGCCCGGCTGGCCCCAAAGGCCGTGAAGGCCGGAGGGGGAATCGGCCCCGTGCGTCTCCATGACGCCTTGCTGCGCCCGGTGGGATACAGGGAAATCCCCGTGCGTGCGGGCGAGAGCTGGAAAGGTTACGTGGTCCACCGGATGCATCCCGGCATGCGAACCGGCGCGAAGAAAATTTCCTTTTCCGGCAGGATCTTTTCCGCAAGGCGGGATACCCTCCTGACCACCGTCCTTTTCTGGGATCCCCATGAGCCGGTGAGCCGGGATGAGGCGTGCCTCGTCAATCCCGGAAGCAACGCCGACGAACCCGGTCACCGCACCCCTCCCGGCTTCCCGCGCCAGGAAACGCCCCCTCCGGGATGGCGGAGCCGTGACGTGCCCCTCCACCAGCCCGGCGGAACCTTCGTTTCCATGATCCGTATCGGGGACGATGCGGGAAGAGTCCGCTGAAAGAGAAAGGGATGAGGATTCTCACGCTTTCCTCCGTCTATCCCAACCCCGCTCAGCCCTCCCTGGGGCTCTTCGTCCGCGAGCGGATGCGCCGCGTGGCGGAGCGCGGCCAAGACGTGCGCATCGTGGCCCCCGTTCCCTACTTTCCGGCGGATCCCCTCATCCGGTCCGTCAGGAAAGGCTATCGCCCGGCGATCCCCGGCCTCATGACAGGGGAAAACGGCACCGTGCTGCACCCGCCTTTCCTCTGCCCGCCGGGGGTGCTGAAAGGCCTGGACGGCTGCCTCTACGCCCTGTCGCTTCTGCCCGTTTTGCAAAAGCTCCAGCGCCGGTTTCCCTTCCAGCTCATCGACGCCCACTTCACCTACCCGGACGGGGTGGCCGCGAGCTTACTGGCCCGCCGCTTTCGGGTTCCCTTCACCATCACCCTCCGGGGAACCGAAGTGCCCCATGCGCGGGAAGGATCCAAGAGGGTGCAAATGACTCGCGCCTTTCGGCGGGCGGACGCACTCATCGCCGTGAGCCGGTCCCTGGGGGAGCTGGCCGTGGAGCTGGGGGCGCCCTCGGAAAAGGTCCATGTGATCCCCAACGGCGTGGACACGCGCCGGTTCCGTCCCATGCAAAAAGGCGAGGCCCGCCGGGCGTTGGGGCTTCCCGCCGGGGCGCCGGTCATCCTGACCGTGGGGGCGCTGGTCAGGCGAAAGGGCATCCATCGGGTGCTGGAGGTCCTGCCGAGGCTGCATCGGCGTCATCCCGATCTGCTCTACGTGGTGGTGGGCGGGGGTTCCGTGGAAGGAGACATGAGCGGGGAACTTGCGAGAATGATTCGGGAAAAGGATCTGGAGGGCCGGGTCCGGCTGGAAGGGCCCCGGCCGCCGCAGATCCTTCCGGCCTACTACTCGGCGGCGGATCTTTTCGTTCTTCCCACCACCAACGAAGGATGGGCCAACGTGCTCGTGGAAAGCCTGGCCTGCGGCACCCCGGTCGTCACCACCGACGTGGGAGGCAACCGCGAGGTGGTGTGCCGGGACACCCTGGGGATTGTCATACCGACCGGGGACCGGGGGGCGCTCGAGGAGGCCCTGGTGACGGGACTTGCCCGCTCCTGGAACCGAACGGCCATCGCCGCCCATGCGGCCCGCCGCGACTGGTCGCAGGTGGCCCACGAGGTGGTGCGGGTTTTCCGAAAGGTTCTGTACGCAAACGAAACCCCGGAAACAAGGAAAGGATCGATGGGCTGATGTGCGGTATCGCCGGCATCTTGCATCGCGACGGATCTCCCCCGGACCCGGATCGGCTGGTCCGCATGACACGGTCACTGGCCCATCGCGGCCCCGACGACGAGGGCTATTACGTCCACGGGCGCCTCTGGAGTCCCGGGCCCGCCCGCCACGCCGCCTCACGACTTCACGACTTCACGACTTCACGATTTCACGATTTCACGACTTCACGACCTCACGACTCCGCGCCTCCCCCACTCCCCACTCCCCACTCCCCACTCCCCCCCATCGCCCTGGGCCACCGCCGTCTTTCCATCATCGATCTCCATGCCGGCCGCCAGCCTCTCTCCAACGAGGACGGCACGGTCTGGGTCGTCTTCAACGGAGAGATCTACAACTTCCAGGAGCTGCGCGCCGAACTCATGGGGCGGGGCCATGTGTTTCGAACCCGTACGGACACCGAGGTGATCGTCCA
>JACIYN010000113.1 GCA_014359885.1 Desulfacinum sp. | reverse complement strand
AACGAGGACGGCACGGTCTGGGTCGTCTTCAACGGAGAGATCTACAACTTCCAGGAGCTGCGCGCCGAACTCATGGGGCGGGGCCATGTGTTTCGAACCCGTACGGACACCGAGGTGATCGTCCACGCCTACGAGGAATGGGGAACGGGGGCGGTGAAGCGTTTTCGGGGCATGTTCGCCATCGCCCTCTGGGACGTCCGGAAGGGGCGCCTGTGGCTGGTGCGGGACCGAGTGGGCAAGAAGCCCCTCTATTATGCGGACCTGGGCGGAAGGTTCTACTTTGCGTCGGAAATCAAGGCGATCCTGGAGGCGTTGGAAACAACCCCCGACGTGGACGAGGCGGCCCTTTGCGACTATCTGTCGCTCCAGTACATCCCGGCGCCCAGGACCATCTACCGGGACGTGCGGAAACTCCCCCCGGGCCACGAGGCGGTGGTGTCCGCTTCGGGCCTGACCGTTCGATCCTACTGGGACCTCTCGTTCGAACCGGCGGTTCAGGCGCGCAGCGAAGAGGATCTGGCAGACGCCCTCTACGGCCTCTTGCAGGAAGCGG
This sequence comes from Desulfacinum sp., assembly GCA_014359885.1. Taxonomy (GTDB): domain Bacteria; phylum Desulfobacterota; class Syntrophobacteria; order Syntrophobacterales; family DSM-9756; genus Desulfacinum. The sequence goes on along the minus strand of JACIYN010000113.1, from coordinate 5,015 downwards.
TTCGGCTCCGCCTCATCAGCGATGTGCCCCTGGGGGCCTTCCTTTCCGGCGGCGTGGACTCCTCGGCCGTGGTGGCCCTCATGGCGGCCGCGTCCTCGGAGCCGGTCACCACCAACACCATCGCCTTCGATGTGGACGACTACGATGAGGCTCCCTTCGCGCGCAGGGTCGCCCGGCTTTTCCGCACCGATCACCACGAATTCCGGGTGACCCCGGAATGCCTGCCCGTCATCGACACCCTGGCCTGGCACTACGACGAACCCTTCGCCGACCCGTCGGCGGTCCCCACCTACTACGTGTCCAGGATGGCGCGCCGGGTGGTGACGGTGGCTCTTTCGGGCGACGGGGGAGACGAGAACTTCGCCGGCTACAGCCGCTACCGCTTCGATGTGGCGGAGGACCGGGCCCGGCGCTTCGTTCCCCGGATCCTGCGCCGGGGGATCCTGGAGCCCCTTGCGGGCCTGTTTCCCAGGGGGCCCGATGTGCCGCGCTTCCTTCGGGCCGGTACGGTGCTTGCCAACATGGCCAGGGATCCGGCGGAGGCCTATTTCGCCTCCATGTCCGGGATGCCGGAAGAAGACAAGAACCGCCTTCTGAACGGCGACTGCCGCAAGGCGCTGGACGGCTACCGCACGGTGGACCTCTTTCGGGATCTCTACCGGAAGGCACCGGCTCGGGACCATCTTTCCCGGCTCCAATACATCGACTTCAAGACCTACCTTTGCGAAGACATCCTGACCAAGGTGGACCGGGCGAGCATGGCCGTGTCGCTGGAAGTCCGGTGCCCCGTTTTGGATCACGCGCTGGTGGAATTCGCGGCCGGGATTCCCTGGAGCCTCAAGCTCAACGGCCTGCAGGGAAAGCACATCTTCCGCAAGGCTCTCCGCCGCTGTGTGCCGCGCGAAGTGCTGGACCGGAAGAAGAAGGGCTTTGCCGTTCCCGTGGGGGCGTGGTTCCGGGGGGAACTGAAGGAACACGCCCGGAGCCTGGTGGTGGAAGGGGAGGGGACCCGGCGGTTCCTGGATCCGAGGGTCGCGGCCGCCATGTGGGACGAACACCAGGAAAAGCGAAGGGACCGCAGCATGGAGCTCTGGACCGTCCTGATGCTCAACGCCTGGGCGAATCGGTTTCTTTCATGATGGAGTCACCGGGCCGACATCCGCGCATCGTGCACGTGCTGTCTTCGTTCCACACCGGGGGGATGGAACGGGTGGTGGCGTCCCTCGTGGGGCGATTGCGGGAGTACGAGCACGTGCTGGTGTGCATGAGCCGGGCGGGGGCCGCCACGGGCCTTCTGCCCCCGGGGACGCCGGTGGTGGAACTGGACAAACCTCCCGGAAATCCACCCTTTTTTCTCGTCCGCCTGGCTGCGGAACTTCGCCGGTGGCGCCCGGATCTTCTGTGCACCTACAACTGGGCGGGCATGGACGCCGTGGCGGCCGCCCGCCTGGGAGGCGTGGGCCCGGTCCTCCACAACGAGCACGGCTGGGTGATGGACGATCTGGACGGGCGAAACGGAAAACGGCTGGTGGTACGCCGCCTGCTGTCCTCCGGCATGGACGCCGTCGTGTGCGTCTCGAAGCAGATGGAGCACTGGCTTTCGCGGATCGTGCGCGTTCGGTGCCCCGTGGTTCAGATCTACAACGGGGTGGATACGGAGCTCTTTCGCCCCGGCGACGGCCCCGGAACGCTGCGCCGGGAGCTGGGCCTTCCGGACGACTCCTTCCTGCTGGGCATTGTGGCCCGGCTGGACCCCATCAAAAACCACGTGTGCCTTTTCCGGGCGGTGGACCTTCTTCGTCGCAGGCACCCCGGCGTCCATCTCGTGGTGGCGGGCGACGGCCCCATGATGGAGGCCCTCAGGGCCCAGGCCGGGGACGGCATCCACTTGCTGGGGGAAAGGAAGGACATTCCCGACATCCTGAAAAACCTGGATCTTTTCGTTCTGCCGTCCCTGATGGAGGGCATCTCCATGACCCTCCTGGAAGCCATGGCCTCTGGGATCCCGGTGGCGGCGTTCCGGGTGGGGGGGAATCCGGAAATCATCGAGGACGGCCTGACGGGTTGCCTGCTGGAGGATGGCGACCCCGAGCTGCTGGCGCGCGCCGTGGAAAGCTATCTGCGGCAGCCGGAAAAGGGGCGGGAGCAGGGCCGGCGCGGACGCCGGGCCGTCCTGGAGCGCTTCAGCCTGGAGGCCATGACGGCCGCCTACGACGCCCTGTATCGATCCATGCTGGAAAAGGGAGGAGTCTTTGCCACGAACTGACGGACGGAAAAAACGACTGCTCGTCACTTTGCCGGGAGGCGGTTTCTTCTGGGAGACGGTGGCGCTTCTTTCCCGTTTCGACGACCGCTTCTGTTATCATTACCTCACCACCCGCCCCCTGCCGGCAACGCTTCCCGCCTTGGGGGTTCCCCAGGGAACCGAGCACCGGGTGAGCAGCCTGACCCAGCTGGGGCGGCCCCGGAAACGCCATGCGTCCATGGACTTGCTGCGATCCCTCTGGGAAGTGGGTCGTGTGGTGCGGCGGGTGGATCCCGACGTGGTGTTGGCCTTGGGCACATCGCTGGCCATCCCGCTGTGTGTGTGGGCGAGGGTCCTCGGCAGGAGGGCCCTGTTCGTGGAGAGCATCACCCGGGTCACGGTGCCGTCTCTTACGGGCAGGATCCTGGAACTTCTCAGGCTGTGCGACGGTCTCTACGTCCAGTGGCCCGAAAGCCGGGCGCTCTACAAAAGGGCTCAATTCGAAGGAAACATTCTATGATCTTCGTCACCGTCGGCACGACCCTTCCTTTCGACGATCTCATCCGCCATGTGGATCACCTGGTGGAAAGCGGCGCCCTCCGGGACCCGGTGGTCTGCCAGATCGGAACGGGGAAGTACCGGCCCAGGCATTGCCGGTTCTTCACCTTCCAACCCAGTCTGGACCCCTGGTACCGGCGGGCCTCGGTGGTGGTGGCCCATGGGGGAACGGGGACCGTTCTGGAGCTCCTCCGCATGCAGAAGCCCTTCGTGGCCGTGGCCAATCCGCTGGCGGTGGACGACCACCAGGTGCAGTTTCTCAGCAAGTTGGAGTCGGTGGACAGCGTGCTGTGGTGCCGGGAACTGACGGATCTGCCCGGCTACATCCGGGAAGCCCGTCGCTACCGGGCCCGGGGGCTTCCGTTCCATTCCCTGGCCCTTCACTTGATGGAACGGATCGAAAAGGAGGGAGACGGAAAGGTGGGGGAACCACTGGGGAGGGTTCTTACGAATCGGTTCATGTCCCGGAACGGGAAGGGGAGAAGCGCATGAGAACACTGCAATGGATCCTGGTGGCCGTCCCTCTCGGGCTGCTCTATTATGAACCCCTGCGGAGTCTGATCCACCAATGGTCTCAGGATCCCAACTATTCCCACGGTTTCCTCGTGCCCCTGGTGTCGGCCTACTACCTGTGGGACCGCCGGGAGGATCTCCGGCGGACACCGGCGACCGGGGCCCATCCCCTGGGCTACGTCCTGGTGGTCGGGTCCCTGGGCCTCTACATCCTGGGGAGGATGGGCGATGAGATGTTCACGGTGCGCCTGTCCCTTCTGGGAGTTCTTTCGGGAATCGCCCTGCTGCTGGGCGGACGGGAATGGTTCGGGAAGATGCGCTTTCCCATCTTCTATCTGCTCTTCATGATCCCCCTTCCCTACTTTCTCTACAACGAGATCGCCGTTCCCATGAAGCTCTTCGCCGCCAAGGTTTCCGCCGCCGCCCTCCACGCCATGAACTACACGCTCCTTCGAGAAGGCAACGTGCTGCACCTGCCGGGGCTCACCCTGGAGGTGGCCGACGCCTGCAGCGGCATGCGCTCCCTCATTTCCGTGCTGGCCCTGGCGGGGGCCGTGGGATGGTTCTTTCACAAGAAGGCCACGTATCGTGTGGTTCTGCTGGCCTTGGGGGTTCCCATCGCCGTCGGCGTCAACGTGGTGCGGATCATCGCCACGGGGATCCTGGCCCACCATTTCGGGCCGGAGACGGCCCAGGGCTTCTTCCACGAATTCGCGGGCCTGGTGATCTTCGGGGTGGCCCTGGCGCTTCTTTTTGGAGCGAGCTTTATTCTGGGACGATGGGAAAGGAAGGGGGAGGCATGATGGGAGCGCGAGGATGGATTCCCGCCGTGGTGGTGGCTCTTCTTCTGTCCGCCGCGTGGGCGGCCACGAAGGATTTCGAACACATCCCCGAACGGAAGCCCCTGAGGCCCTTGAGCTCCATTCCGAAGACCATCGGTCCCTATTCCGGCCGTGACGTGGTGGTGGATCCGTACGTGCAGAAGGTGCTGGAGCCCACGGACATGCTCTTTCGCACTTATACCGACGGGTCCGGAGCCGCCGTGGGGGTCTTCGTGACCTACCACGGCAAACAGACCAGTGAGTTCCATCCCCATTCCCCCAAGCTGTGCATGCCCGGCTCCGGGTGGTTCGCTGAGGAGGTGGTGCGGGAGGACGTCCCCGTCGGGGAGGGGCGGATGGTGCAAGTGGTGCGCTCCGTCTACGAACGTTCCGGGGAGCGGGAAATCTTCTTCTACTGGTTCCAGACGGGCCGGAGAACGGTGGCCAACGAGTACATGCAGAAGCTCTGGATGGTGGTGGACGGCCTTACCCGTCACCGAACGGATGTGGCCTTCATTCGCCTTTCCACCTCGGGGGATGGTTTGGGCACGGAAAAGGCCCGGGAGCGCCTGGAGGAGTTTCTCCGCCTCCTTCTGCCGCACCTGGACGCGGTCCTGCCCGGCTGACGGAGGATGAGCGCATCCCGCGCCTCCCCATCAGCCGCGGATTTCACCGTTTTTCGGACGAGCCGGCCACGATGCGGCTCGTTTTTTTGTCCTCTCCTCCCCGCCCGGGGCGCCCCGGGGTTCTCGTTCCGCACCTCCGGGCGGGTGACCGGCCCGGTTCCGGCGCCCGAGCCATGGGCACCGGAAGATGGAGGCCCCCATGGAAAACAGGAAAAACCTCCGGCCCTATGGATGGCTCTTCCTCGCCTCCGT
>JACIYN010000112.1 GCA_014359885.1 Desulfacinum sp. | reverse complement strand
GGCTCCTCCTTTCGCGACGTAGTTTTCAGTGCACAAAAAAAGGCGCACGAAATCCCCTTTTCCAGGAGACTCCGGACGCCTTCGTCCTCTTTTACTCCGGCCCGCACGCCTTTGTGCACCGGAGTGTTCAGCTCGGCTTTTAAAATTTCCTCACGTTTTAGTTATGCTGACAGCAACGGTCAAGAAAAAAGTGAAAATGCATGCAAATGCCCCTCCAGCTGCCCCAGACAGCCGTCCATCGCCCCTATTTGAATCAAATCTTTTTTGACCCGAATTAACCATGGCGAAGATTGGATGAAAGGATGGTCAAAAGGCCGCCCCTCCCGGCGGCTGGGCTTCGACCCGCGCCCTGCTCCCCCGGGGTTCCGGGCCGCGATCAGGCAGAGACGCATGCCCGTCGGCCCCCAACCCTTAACACTTAATACTTAACACTTTTTTAGATCTGCGAACGGAGGGCGTCGGGAGAAGGTGAGCTTTTCCGGGCCAGGAGCCAGTCCGCGCCCTCTTCCACGGCCTGGAAGAGATCGTCGCGGCCTTCCAGATCTCCCGGATGGCGCACCGCCAGGGCATGAACCAGGCGGGTTTCGGTGAATCCCAACCACCGCAGGACCTCCCGGTAGCGGGGGAAGACGGGATAGGGCTCCGGTCCCCCCTGGACCAGAAGGAAAAGGGCCTTGCGCCCCCGCCCCAGCCGGCTGGGGATCGGGTTGGTGAGGTAGTCTGGGACCAGAAAAGAGTAGGTCCGATCGATGAAGGTTTTCAGTTGGGCCGTCACGTCCATCCAGTAGACCGGCGTGGCGAGGACGAGGGCGTCCGCGGCGCGCACCGCCTCCAGGACGGGGGTGAGGTCGTCTTCCAGGCCGCAGCGGTCCCGCTGGGTCTTGCACAGGAGACAACCCTGACAGCCGCGGAAGTTCCGTTCATTGAGGGAAACAAGATCCACCGCCGCGCCGCCCTCACGGAGTCTTTCCACTGCCCTTCGAGCCAGCGCGGCGCTGTTTCCCCTGGGACGCGGACTGGCAAAAATCACCACCACCTTCATGAACAACTCCTTTTCGCATTTTCTCCATCCTCGGTCGCCCGAACCACCATATCCGGGAAATCTTTCACGGCTGTCCGCACGGGTCAAGCCCTGCTCGGCACCCAGCCATGAATCGAGATAGGGGCGGTTCGCGAACCGCCCCTGCAACCGGCACCCACCGTCGGGAGGCCTCTTCTCAAGAACGAAACAGAAAAGCCTTGGGCCCTGAAAGAGTCTTTCGCATGCCTTTGCCTGTCGCCCAACCGGGGAGACACCCCATTGGTTCTGACAACGGCTAAGAACCCGATGTCTTGGTGCGGAGCATCTGATAAAGGTCTCTGGGGTTGGCACCTCGGGATTCAGCCAGAGCCTTCAGGGTGGTTTCCGGATCGGCCTCGTAGCCGGCCCGCACCAGAGTCTCCAGGACCGACTCCAAGGGAACTCCGTAGGTTGCCGCCAGCTCTTTGAGGGACAGGCGCCCCAGGCCGGCTGGAGGATCTTCCGGAAGCCCCTCGGTCGGGCGCGCCACCGGCATCTCCGGCTTCTTCATGGCCAGGTAAAGTTCCTGGGGCGACACGCCGTTTCGGGCAGCCATATCCTTCAGGGAGACCTCCGGCGAAACCCCGGAAAATCCCTTGGCCTCCAGCCGCCGCAGGCTCTCCTCCACGTCCAAGCCCACCTTGACCGCGAAGGAAGAAAGGGAGGACAGTTCGGCGTGGCCGTAAGGAGGAATGCCGTAGCGGGCTTCCGCCTTCATCTTGAGGTAGTCGCTTCCGGCGGGGATCCAACTCATGGGGGGCACGCCGGCCAGCGTCCCGGCCACCACAAGCGCCGTGAGAAGCAGGGCCGCGTTGAAGTCCGCCGTGAAGACCCGCAGGCGCCGGGCCCTGTCCTTCAGGTAGGCCGTGATGGCCGACCAGTTGTAGTAGATGTGGAGGCCTCCGGCGAGAAGGAAAAGAACCCCAAGGTTCAAGTGGATTTGGGTCCACTGCGTCTTGTCCAGGCCCAGCAAGCGCCAGTTGCTCCAGTAGGCCACGCGGCCCTGGGGCACGATGTAGAGGATCACGCTGGTGATGAGGATCCCGACGAAAGCCAGCATGGCGCTGAGCGATGTGATGCGACGAAGCTTCATGGCGACCTTTCTCCTTGAACATTCACTAGTTCTTTTGATTTAGCCTAACAGTCCGGCACGCCGCCGCCTTCCGAGGAAAGTCCTTTCTCCCCGGAAGAACGCGCGGTGCCGCTTGGATAGGCAATCGCCGTGCCACATCCCAAATTGCCAATGCAAACAGAGCAATTTTCCAGGTTCTCTATCATGGCGTGCTTTGCGGGCGGGGCTAAACCCCGCCCCTACTCAAAAGGTTGATCCGTTTCCGTAGGGGCGAGATCTTTTGCTTCAATGATGAACAGGCCTTGAATACCCCAATACATAAGAGCTTGATCCGTTTCCTAGGGGGCTCTATGCCCGCCGGTCAGGATAGTGCTTTTAGGGAAGAATCATCCTCATCGGCCCCCGCGACCGGACGGCAATCCCCCCCTTGAAAAACGGAGGAGACCATCCCCTGGAATGGTTCCCTTTTACCCAGGCTTCGGGCCATGCGGATGGATGAAAGACGGAAGGTGGATCAGAATGAGCCAGGCCCTCACGCACGTTCTAGAGCCAGGCTTTGGCGGGAGTGACGGTCGGGGGAGATCCCGGACGAGCTCTTAGGAACCTGTCCGAGAACGCCGCGGACGGACTCTTTTCTAGTAGCGCAGCCCTTTAGGGCTGCGGAGGAATTCCCGGCCGCCGCATGGGCCATCGCGTATTTCTTGTCACTTCATGGAGTTACGATGACCCTTTCCGCGGGGCTGAAGCCCCGCGGCTACAATGAGAAGGGGGTTTCCCGGCCTTCCAAGCCGGAAAAACATTTTTGGATGCGCTCCTATGAGGCTGTCCGAGAATGGGTTCTTTGCCTCGTTTTGTCTCCATCCGTCATCCCCGCGAAAGCGGGGATCCAGGATTTCCGGGAACCTATGGACTCCCGCTTGCGCGGGAGTGACGGTTTGCGGAGTTCTCGGACGCGCTTCTAGGAGGCGATGACCTTTTTGAGGTCGATGTTGTAGCGTTTCATGCGGTTCCAGACGGTGACGCGACTCACCCCCAGAATGCGGGCCGCCTCACTCTGGTTGCCGCCCGTTTGCCGAAGAACGTCGATGAGTTCCTGGCGTTGGTCGCGGGGATGCATGTGGCGGGGTGCCGGCGCGCCGGCTTCGGCCGGGGACGCGGGGACCGCGTTCGGGGCCGCCGCGGGTGCGCGCGGTCGAAGGATATGGGGAGGCAGGTGTTCGGGCTGGATCACCCCCTCCCCGGCCAGCACGCAGGCGTATTCCAGGGCGCTTTTCAGTTCGCGCACGTTTCCCGGCCACGCGTAAGCCATGAAGTGGGCCATGGCCTGGGGGCTCAGCCCCTGAATCCTTTTTCCCTTCTTCCGGTGCCGGGAAAGGAAAGCATCCACCAGAAGCGGCAGATCCTCCATCCGTTCGCGCAGCGGAGGCAGGTGGATGGGGATCACGTTGATCCGGAAGAAGAAGTCTTCCCGAAAGGTTCCCTCCCGAACCATCCTGGGAAGATCCCGGTTGGTGGCCGTGATGATCCTCACATCCACCGGAATCGGCCGATGGTCCCCCACGCGTTCCACCTGCTTGTTTTCCAGCACGCGCAGGAGCTTGACCTGGATGGAAAGGGGCACATCCCCGATTTCGTCCAGAAAGAGATCTCCACCGTCGGCGGCTTCGAAACGGCCCTCCCGGTGGCTGGTTGCTCCTGTGAAGGCCCCCTTCACATGCCCGAAGAGCTCGCTTTCCAGCAAGGATTCATTGAGGGCCGCGCAGTTCACCTGGATGTAGGGCCCGTCCCGGTGGGGGCCCAGGTCATGGATGGCCCGCGCAAAAAGTTCCTTCCCGGTACCGCTTTCCCCGTAAATGATGACGGGCGCATCGCTTTGAGCCGCCTTCTCCGTGATGTCGAAGGCCCTTTGCATGGCGGGCGAGGTGCCGATGATGCCGTGGAAGCCCTTTTCGCTTTCCAGGAGCCGGGAGAGCCGGACGATCTGCTCCTCCTTCCGGTCCAG
>JACIYN010000111.1 GCA_014359885.1 Desulfacinum sp. | reverse complement strand
GCGCGTCGTCGGGGCCGCGGCCTCCGTAGCGCCTGTCATCTCGTTCGTTCTGTCAGTCATGTTCTACTCCCGTTCCTGTCGGAAATAGCGCTCGCGACTGTCTCAGAAAACCGTGCCCAAACCCAATCGCGCCGTGACGACAGTGCTCGTGCCGCTCTACCAGTTCATACCTGCGGAACGCTGAGCCGAGATTTTCGATGACTCAATCCCTCCGCCAAAACTTTCTAAAACAATGACTTAGGACTTGGACAGGCAAGTGCGACACAATGTGGAGCACAAGGCCCATGAAACTGTCCGCCTACCTGTCACCCTCTCGGCATGGCGTCTATTACTTCCGCTGGCCGCTTCCCCGGTCTGAACAACGCCAGCGCAGCACGATCAGGGTTTCCCTTCGCACCAAGTGCCCAGATAGGGCTGGCGATCTGGCCCGTTATCTTGCATCCTGTGGCAGATTGATGCGCGGGAACAGTGACTTGGCAAGGCTCAGGCAAGACGAGATGCGCGAGATGGTGCGAAGCTACTTCACGGCTTCGCTTGATCGGTATGTGGAGCGGCTGAACGATACCGGCCTGCCGGATCGGTCCCTTGATCTGCTGCGCCAAGAACTCGCTGCCCATGAGGACGCCGCAGAGGGCCACGACGACCTGTCGGACCTGTTTCTAGACCCTGACGCCTTCCGGGCCTCAGCGGGCCTTACAGACGCTCAATGGGCCGAAAACGCTCCCTCCCTGCGCCGCGAGATGCGCAAGGCCCGCCGCGATCAGATCAGGGCCATTCTGAGCGCCGCTGAGGGCCTTGAGGGCTATTCCTTCACCAAACCCGCCCCGACAGCACCAGAGCCACCACAGGCCCGCTCTGTGGCTCTGGGCGCGGCGATTGAGGATTTCATGGCCGAGCATTCGCCGCAATGGTCGCCAGAGATGCAGAACAAGGCCCGTGCCTACCTCGCGCTGCTGGTGGAACATTTCGGGCAAGATCGGGCCTTGGCCACAATAACCCGCCAAGACGCCGCTGAGATGAAGAAGCTTGTCCAGTCCCTTCCTGCGAACCGCAACACCAGACCTGAAACCCGCGACCTGACCTTGCAGGACGCGATAGCTTTGCCGGGCCTCAAGAAGATGAGCGCCAAGACCGTCAACAGCTACATCGACACCTTCCGCCGCTTCTGGGATTGGGCCGAACGTCATGGCCATGCGCCCGTGAAGCTGTTCGACGGGATGAAGGTTGCCAAAGCCAAACATGCCGATGAAGGCCGCAAAGCCTACACGCCTGACCAGACGGGCAAACTACATGCCGCGTTGACGGGCAACGCTTCCGGGCTGGTGAAGAAGGACGATTACAAGTGGGGTGCGCTTCTGGGCCTCTACACGGGCGCAAGACTGCGCGAGATTGCCCAGCTTGACGTTGCCGACATTCGGCAAGAGGGCGATATCTGGTATCTCGATATCAATGGTGACGGGCCAAACAAAAGCCTCAAGACCCCTGCCGCCAAGCGCCGCGTGCCTGTCCACTCGGACCTGATCCGGCTGGGCTTCCTCGATTGGGTCGCGGCCAAACCCACTGGGCAACGCCTGTTCCTGTCCTTCACCTTCAACGCCAAGGAAGGCTATGGCCGCAATCTGGGCCGGTGGTTCAACACCGTGTTCCTGCCGGGTCTGGGCATGAAGGAAAGCGGGCTGGTGTTCCACAGCTTGCGACACACGATGGTCACGCGGCTTGCACAGGCAGGTGTGCCGGAACCACTGTTTCAGGAGATCGTGGGCCACGAACGCCAAGGCGTGGCGCAACAGGTCTATTTCAAGGAAGGGCATACGCTGGCGCAGAAGCGGGAAGCTATTGAAAGGTTTGAGGTTTAGGGCGCTGCTGGGTTGTCGGGGATGCCATCGGCAATGGCGGTGACGGTCTGGTGCGCGGCTTCAAGGTTGCCGCAGGCAACCATCCACATGACGAACTCGATCAGGTCCAGCCTGCGTTCTTGCGTCTCGACCTTGGCAACAAAGGACTGGGGCTTGTCCAGCCTCTCGGCCAAGTCAGCTTGCGTCAGGCCAGCATCAAGGCGCACCTGCCTGAGCCGCTGGCACAGGTAAACGTGTTCAGGTGTGCGAAGTGTCTTGCTCAAGTGACTGCCTGTTGATCGGACGCAGGCAGTCGGGTAATCCCAACTCAGGATAATACCATTTTGGGATAATCGTGTTATCAGGGCGCGTTTGGCCGTGAAGGGCCTAGGTTTGGAAGGGTTGTGGAATGTGGATTTTAGCCGTCGTCTGCATTGTCGCGTGTGTTCTGTGGTACAGCAACCAGCGACGGGCGCAGAGGTTCGTTCGCGCGGTCCACTTCCTCGAACTTCTGGACGGCGGAGCCAACCCTGACGAAGCAAATGGCAAAGTCGCCCGCATGTTCACTAAACACTCCACACCGGACGCAGACGTTGCAGCTATCGAATACGCAACCGACAAGGCCAAGCGGTTCACAAACGGCAAGCAATTGCCGTGGATAGATGAAGCACGACAACGAGGCTTCACCATCGACAGTGGTAATACACGCTTTGACCTAGCCCACCTGTCGCGGACTCAACCGAAAACAAACACCGATCAAGATTTGTCGGGACATTTTTCCGAGGGCCGATCTTCCATTGCTGCTGGTGCTCAGTTCCCCCATGCCCCACCCGAATTGACTAAGGCATACCACGCTGGACGCGCGATCATGGAAGTCCAAACGGGCAAGGCAGTACCTGCCTTAAAGGCACTCGCCCGCGCAGCGATACGCTGGGCCTTTCGGGGCGCATTGGCAGGGTTTGTCATGGGACTGTTTGTGCCAAGGGTTGGCGTGTTCGGTGATCTAGAGGTTTGGGCAGTTCCAATCCTTACCGCCTACTTTGGGGCTTTGGCGGGGCTAACAATTGGGGCCGCATACCGCTTTCTGCGATGGGTTTACTCTGGTTGAAGGGCTACAGCCTTTCGCGCGCCACGGGTTACCTGCGTGATCGTATCTATCTGTTTTCAAAATAAAATCTGACTTCCTGCCATATAGACACAGGGACCATCGGTATCTGTCTTGGCGAGTTATTCCAAGCTTGGCCTTCACCTATATATCTGTTTTCAAACGACAATCTGACCTCCACACATATAGACAGAGGGCTTTCCGGTATCTGTCTTGGCCAGATTATCCATCTGGAAGGAACCCAGCTTGAGAAACAACGCTTTCGCCTTTAGGTCGAAACATCAACCTGTTCCCAGTTGTTCTAACAGGGTTCACATGCAGCACTTGCCCACATATTAACCCAACGCCATTCCTTACAGGATCGAAAGATCAAACTGATTGCCCATTTGACAGCATGACACTTTCCGGGCCATACTGCGACACATAGTGAGACACACAAGCAAGCTTCGCTCTTGTATGTCCAGCTAAGTCAAAGACTTAGAAATATGGTGGATTGTCCCTGTCTCTCCGCCATTTTGCCACCTTAAGCCCTTGAAAATAAAGGAAATTGGCAAAACCACACCCCCAAAATATCCCCCACCTTAACGTGGATTTAGCCGGAATATGCCGGAAAGGGGCTTAGTGGATTTCAGCGCCGGGGGCCTGCTACAACCGCTACAACCGCTACACGCGGTCCCAATGCCCGGCCCATGCGCATGGCAGGACCGGCCCGAGAGTTCCGAATTTCTTGCACCGCGAAGCGCGAAAGCAAATGTTCGCATCCGGTATCACGGCGCGGTCAGATCGTCGGTATTGGAACCGGATCACGCGGCTTGCGTTGTCGCCTCGGGTGAGGCACGATCAGGGCATGACGCTCAACAGCTTTCGCCGATTCCTCTATACCTTCGCCAAGTATCTCGGCGATGCTCAGGCGGTCACGTCCAGGCGCAAGGGTCCAGGCGCAAGGGTTCGGTCTCGCGCCGCGTAGGGCGCAGAATAGCAGGGCGCATCACTGGCAAGGGCTTGGGCAAGCTGTTCAAGTAGAAGATCACGCGGCCTTGACGGTTCCTGTGGTGGCAACTTTGCCACCTCTGACGCTGACCCCTGCGCGCGCGGCCGCGAACGTCTGAACGGTCAGACGTTCTTTCTTGGAGCCGCTGCCCCCCTGCGCGCGCGGGCGCGAGCTTGTATGCGCCTACAAAATCTTTCGTGGTCGGGGCTGACCCCCTGCGCGCGCGGGCGCGATGCGCATTTGAACATTCCGAACGTTCGGAACATCGCTGGCCCCTACGCGCGGGGGCTTGATCGGCCTTGTTGGCCAGGGCCATCTCGATCCGCCACGCTGGGTT
>JACIYN010000110.1 GCA_014359885.1 Desulfacinum sp. | reverse complement strand
GGGCGAAAGGGTTCGACGGGCAATCCCCGCGTAGCGCCCTGGAATGGGGCTGTCGCTCCCGGTTTGCGAGGTTTTCCTGAATGGCAAATGTTCCGCACTCCCTGTCCGTGTGCATGATCGTCAAGAACGAAGCGGCCAATATTCGCGGAGCTCTGGAATCCTTTGCCGCCTTCGCCGATGAAATCGTCGTCGTCGATACCGGATCCACGGACGGAACGGCCGATCTAGCCCTCTCTTTCACACCTCATGTGTATCGTTACACATGGCACGATGATTTTGCCGCAGCCCGAAATTTCTCTCTGGAGAAGGCCGGTTGCGCCTACTGCCTTTGGATGGATGCCGATGATCGGGTGGACGCCCTCAACGCCGCCAAGATCAACGCTCTCAAAAGGGAGTTCGACGGCCGGAGAGCGTTCGCCTTTGAGCTGCACGACATCCGCAACGGCGCCCCTTTCCGTTTTCTCATGCAGATTCGCTGCTTCCCGAACCGGCAGGATGTACGGTTCAAGGGGCGGATCCACGAAAGCATTGATTGGGATCGGGTGCAGGATGTGCTCGTGCCGGTCAATGTGGACATCGTCGTCACCCATCACGGTTATGACGACCCGGTCTTGCTGGCTAGAAAGATAAACCGCAACATTCGACTCCTCCAGATGGAATACGAGGCGGGCAGAGACGATGCCACACTCCATTATTATCTGGCGATGTCCTTCAGTCACATAGGAAATGGCCGTGCGGCCATCGACCACATGGGTCGGGCGCTCCATGACTTGGAAAAAAAGCTCTTTCATGCGCACGGCCGTGAGGCGGAGACGCTGAGGACCTTCCGGTTGGACGCACAGCTCTTTCTGGTCCAGGAAATGCTCGGCCTGGAAAGAAGAGACGACGCTCGACGCCTGTTGGCCAAGCTGTCCTGTGAGCCCGATCCGGACCCTCTCACCCTTTTTCGGATCGGGGCGTTTTACCAATCCTTGAACGCGCATGGGGACGCCTTGCAATTCTTTGCCCGGGTGGACCCGGACAAACAGACCGCCACCGTCCTTCCTTCTCCAAAGCTTCGCAGAACGGAAATAGCCGCTCGGATCGCCTTCAGTCTGTTTTGCTGCGGGAATAGGGATCAGGCTTTGAGCCAGATCCGGTCGCTTGCCGACCCCGACGACCGGAAAGAAGCGTGGGAGATCGTGGGAATCCTGGCATCGGAAACCGGCCGCCACCGCCTGGGCGCCATGGCCTTCGAGCAGGCCTTGAGCCTCGGGGGACTGACGGCTTCGGGCTGGGAACAGTGGGGCGTGGTTTGGGACCGCATCGGTGACCCCCGAAGGGCTGAGCAGTGCTGGCG
>JACIYN010000011.1 GCA_014359885.1 Desulfacinum sp. | reverse complement strand
ATTTACGAACAACCCCCTCGCCGAGGTGTGCGGGCCACGGCGCATGGCAAAAAGGGAGGTTCCTTTCTCGTTGGGCGTTTCCGACGGGCGGGCATCCGGCGCGGCTCCAAATGGACAATTTGGTTTTTGGGGGAGGGGCGGGGTTTATCCCCGCCCGCCAAGCGCGCTAAGATAGACCAACCCTTTGGAAGCATCCCGTTTGTGCGCGGAGTGGAGGAAGGGGGGCTTTCACGGGACGGGTCACCGGGAGGGTTCCCGTGTGAGCGCAACGTTCCGTTCAGACGGACACCAGGGGAGGATCCGTGACCGGCAAGAACAGGCTTTGGGCCACGGCGGCGTTCGCGGGCGTCATCGCCGTGGCCTCCGTGACCGTCTCCAACGCCTACCACCAGCAACTGCTCACCATCATCGGCATCCACACCCTGCTGGCCCTGGGCCTCAACATGCTCATGGGCTATGCGGGCCAGATCTCCCTCGGCCACGCGGCCTTCTACGGCCTGGGGGCCTATGGCACCGGCATCCTCACCACCCATTACGGCTGTTCGCCCTGGGCGGCCTTTCCCGTGGTGCTGGCCGCCGCCGGGTGGCTGGCCTACGTCATCGGCCGCCCCACCCTGAAACTGTCCGGGTACTACCTGGCCATGGGGACCCTGGGGCTGGGGATCATCGCCCATGTGATCTTTCGGGAATGGGATTCCATGACGGGCGGTGCGTCGGGCATGGTGGGGATTCCGCCGCTTCAGGTGGGCGGGACGGTCCTGAGCCTGGGGCGAAGCGGCATGATCCTGGTCTGGGTGACCGTACTGACGGCCTTCTTTCTGGGCAGCCGCCTGGTGGACTCGCGCATCGGCCGGGCGCTCCGCGCCCTGGGCGACAGCCAGGGGGCCGCCGCCGCGTGCGGCATCGACACGGGCCGCCTCAAGGCGGTCATCTTTTCCTTCAGCGCGGTCCTGGCGGCTCTGGCCGGATTCCTTTACGCCCACCTGGTGGGATTCATCAGCCCCAGCTCCTTCGACTTCCTCATGTCCATCCGCATGGTCACCATGGTGGTCATCGGCGGCATGGCGAGCATCTGGGGATCCCTTTTCGGCGCATCCGTCATCACCATGCTGCCCGAATGGCTCCACATCTTTTCCGATTACGAAATGACCGTCTACGGCCTGGTGCTCATGGTGGTCATGATCTTCCTGCCTCGGGGCCTCACCCGGGGGATGCTGGATGCGGTGGAGCGCGTGAGGCGCGTGAGGCGTAAGGCGTGAGGCGTGAGGCGTAAGGCGTGAGGCGTAAGGCGTGAGGCGTAAGGCGTGGGGGGTGTGGGGTGGTACGTGGGGTATGGGGTATGGGATAGGAGATAGGGGATAAGGGATAGGGGGCGAGGCTGCTGCGGGCAATCCCCCCCGACCCCCCTTTGAAAAAGGGGGGAGACGACTCACAACTGAGATTGACGACTCACGACTCACGACTCACGACTCACGACTCACGACTCACGACTTACGACTTACGACTTACGACTTACGGATTACGGATGTCACACCGGACGATGCTAAACATCGAGAACGTATCCAAGGCCTTCGGCGGGGTGCAGGCCCTCTACCGTGTGCACTTCCAGGTGCGGGAGGGGCACATCCAGGCCGTCATCGGTCCCAACGGCGCGGGAAAGACCACGCTTTTCAATGTGATCACGGGCGTCTATGCCCCGGACGAAGGCCGGATCGTCCTGGACGGCGCCGGGATCCACGGCCGCCCCATGCATGAACTGGTGGCGCGGGGCATCGCCCGGACCTTCCAGAACGTGGAGCTCTTTCCCAGCATGACGGTTCTGGAAAACGTGCTGGTGGGCCGCCACGTGCGCACCCGGTGCGGACTGGTGGGGGCCATGGTGCGCTGGCCCTGGGTGGGCCGCGAAGAACGCCGGGCCCGGGAAGCCGCCATGGATCTCCTGCGCTTTGTGGGCCTGGAAGAGGCCGCCCACAAGATGAGCGGCGATCTGCCTTTCGGATGGCAGCGACTGGTGGAGATCGCGCGGGCCCTGGCTTCGGAACCCCGCCTGCTCCTCCTGGACGAGCCCGCCGCGGGGCTGAACGCCGTGGAAACGGCCGCCCTGGCCGACCTCATCCAGCAGATTCGGTCCCGCGGAATCACCGTGGTGCTGGTGGAGCACGACATGAACCTCACCATGGACATTTCCGACCGGATCGTGGTCCTGGACCGGGGACGCAAGCTGGCCGAAGGGACTCCGCGGGAAATCCAGTCGGACGAGGCGGTCATGGAGGCCTATCTGGGCAGAAAAAAATGCTGACCATTAGAAATCTTCGAGGCGGCTACGGCCGCATAGAGGTGCTGCACGGGGTGAGCCTCTCGGTGCGCCCGGGCGAGGTGGTGGCGCTGGTGGGGGCCAACGGCGCGGGCAAGAGCACGCTGCTCAAGGCCGTGAGCGGCCTGCTTCCCCACTGGACCGGCGAGATCCTCTTTGAGGGCCGGGAGCTTTCGGGGAAAAAGCCTCCGGAGATTGTGGCCATGGGGGTGGGCCTGGTTCCCGAGGGGAGATGGATCTTTCCGCCCATGAGCGTCGTGGACAACCTGCGCCTGGGGGCCTATCTTCGGCTGCGGCGCGGCGACAAGCAGGGCGTGGAAGAGGAGCTCCAAAGGGTCTACCAACTCTTTCCCATCCTGGCGGAACGGCGGAACCAGCCGGCCGGCACCCTGTCCGGCGGCGAACAGCAGATGCTCGCCATCGGCCGGGCCCTCATGACCCGCCCCAGGCTGCTCCTGCTGGACGAACCCACCACGGGGCTCGCTCCCCTTCTGGTGGAAAAGATCTTCCAGATCATCGCAAGACTCCGCCATGAGGGCCTCACGTTTCTCCTGGTGGAGCAAAACGCCCAGGGAGCCCTGTCCCTGGCCGACCGCGGCTATGTGCTGGAAACGGGCCGCATGGTGCTCCAGGGCCGCGCCCGGGACCTTCTGGAGGACCAGGAAGTGAAGCGGGCCTACCTGGGCCGGGATTACAAGGAATTCGTGGAAGGGAGGGCCTGATGATGGGTGGTGCCGGAAACGGCAACGGCGAATATCTGGACCCGGCGGATCGGCGGCAGATGCAGCTGGAACAGGTGCAGGTGTCGTGCAATCGCGCCTTCAAGAACGTGCCCTTTTACCGAAACCGGTTCCTGGAAGCGGGGGTGTCTCCCCAGGACATCACGAGCCTGGAGGACCTGGCCAAGCTGCCCTTCACCGAGCGGCGCCACTTCAGTGAACACTACCCCTACGGCCTCTTCGCCGTTCCCCTTCGGGACATCGTGCGGATCCACACGGCTCCGGGAACGGCGGGAAATCCCACCGTGAGCGGCTACACCCTCCGGGACCTCCGCGTCTGGCGAGACCTGACGGCCCGGGCGCTCCGGGCCGCCGGGGTCACGGCCGACGACATCGTCCAGATCGTTCTCCACCCCGGGCTGGCCAACTGGGGCCGGGACTACAAGGACGGTGCGGAAGCCCTCCAGCCCAGCGTCATCCCGCTGAACGCGCTGCACCTGGCCAAGCAGATCATGGTGCTGCGCGACTACAAGACGTCCGTACTCATCACCACGCCCAGCTCCGCCGCGCAGATGGAAGAAAGCCTCTTCGCGGCCGGGATCAACCCCACCCAACTGGCCCTGAAGACCCTCGTGCTGGTGGGGGAACCGGCCGACGAAGCCCGGCGCCGTTTCCTCGAGGAGCGGCTCCACGTGACCACCTGGGTCCACTACGGCCTGAGCGAGATTCCGGGGCCGGCCATGGCCTTCGAATGCGGGGAGCACCACGGGCTGCACGTGGCGGAAGACCATTTCCTGGCGGAGGTCCTGGATCCGGACACCCGGAAGCCGGTGGGGGACGGGGAGCCGGGCGAGCTGGTGCTGACGAGCCTCACCACCCAGGCGTTCCCGCTCATCCGCTTCCGCACGGGGGACCGGGTGCGGGTGGTGCCCGATCCCTGCCCGTGCGGCCGGACCTTGATGCGGCTGGAATGGCTGCCCGGAAGGATCGACGACCTCATGGTGCTCCAGGGGGTGAAGATCCAGAAACACCAGGTGGTCTTGCGCCTGAAGGAGACCCTGGGCTATGAACCGTCCGTCGTCCGCGTGGGCGTGGTGGAGCGGGGCACGTACAGGGGCCTGGAAGTCCGGCTGGGTGTGGACGAGCGGCTCTTTTCCGACGAGATCAAGGAGCTGGAGCGGATCGTGAGGACGGCCGCCTTCGAACTTCGCCAGGAGTTCGGTGTGCCCGTGGAGGTGCGCCTGTTGGAGGGGCCTGGCGTGAATCGTGAGTCGTGAGTCGTGAGTCGTGAGTCGTTAGGCGTGAGGCGTTAGGCGTGAGGCGTTAGGCGTGAGGCGTGAGGCGTGAGGGGTGAGGGGTGAGGGGTGGCGCGGGGGATATGGAAAATCTTGCCGCAGAGGCGCAGAGAGGGAGCTTTTCGGATCGGGGCGCTGAAACGCCGCCCCGATCCGAGGCCCGGTCTGCGTCCTCTGTGTCTTTGCGGTGAAATAGAAAGGGGAGGCTATGGACATTCTGGTGGTGGGCGCCGGGGCCATCGGCGGCTACTACGGCGGCCGTCTGGCCCAGGCCGGGGCGCGGGTTTCGGTGGTGGCCCGGAGCGATTACGGTGCGGTGACGGATCGCGGCATCGCGGTGGAAAGCCCGGCCGGCGATTTCGTCTTTCGGCCCCATGCGGTGCTGCAGTCGGTTTCGCAGGTGAAGACGCCTCCGGACGTGGTGCTGGTGGGCCTCAAGGTTCTTCCCGAGATTCCCGTGGCGGATCTCATCCGCCCGGCGGTGGGTCCCGGCACGGCCATCCTTCTCATCCAGAACGGAGTGGACATCGAGCGGCCCATCGCGGAGGCCTTTCCTGAAAACGAGATCATCAGCGGCCTCGCCTTCATCTGCGTGAGCCGCACCGGCCCGGGCCGGGTGTGCCACCAGGACTACGGCCGCATCGTGATCGGACGGTATCCCGAAGGGCGGTCGGAGACGGCCGAAGCCCTGGCGGATCTTTTCCGCAAGGCGGGGGTGCCCTGCGAGGTGAGTTCCGACGTGGTGCGGGCCCGCTGGCAGAAGCTGGTGTGGAACGCCCCCTTCAATCCCATCTCGGTCCTGTCCGGCGGGGCCAGCACCCGGGAGATGTTGGAAAGCGAGGAGATGACCCGGCTGGTGCGGGCGGTGATGGAAGAAGTCTGCGCGGTGGCGTCGGCGGCGGGCCGAGGGCTTCCCGACGACGTGGTGGATCGCATGATTTCCGACACCCGAAAGATGACCCCCTACAAGACCAGCATGCTCTTGGACTACGAGGCGGGCCGGCCCATGGAGGTGGAGGCCATCCTGGGAAACGCCGTACGCATCGCCCGGAACCTGGGAGTGTCCGTTCCGCGCATGGAAACGCTTTATGCGCTCTTGAGCGCCCTGGAACAGCGGAACCCGCACCGGGCTTCCCCTGCCTGACGGAGGCGCCCCCGCGGGGCTGAATCCCCCCGGCTTTTATCAAACAAAAAACCCCCGAAAACGGGGGTTTTGTTCGTGTGGCGGAAGTGCATGGGAATCGAACCCACCTGGGACGCCCCTCAGCGCCCCACACCGGATTTGAAGTCCGGGAGCCCCACCAGTGAGCTTGGCACTTCCACCGCCCCTTTTACACAAACGGCCCGGTGTTGGCAAGGGGTCCGGCCGTTCCGTGACGGTTTCCGGGATGGGCGGCGGAGCCGGTGCCGGAAAATGTGCGTTCTTGCCGCAGCCGCGGGGCTTCAGCGGCGCTTCTTTTTCTTGGGCGGTGTCACCCGGATGAGCTCGTAGGCGCGGCGGCCCAGCCCCACCGTTTCCGCGTAGTCCAGCTGGTGCTCCCAGTCGATCTTGGGATAGACGGCCCGGAACTTGTCCTGCGGTTGGGGGTCCCGACCGCCGAGATGGGAGTTGGGAAGGATCGGCTGGGCGTTCACCAGGTCCACGGACGCCTGGTCGATGGCCACGGGGTCGGCGGAAGCCAGAATGCCGATGTCGCCCACGATGGGGGCGTCCGCCGACGGGTGGCAGTCGCAGGCGGGCGAGATCTGGGTGAGGAAGTTGATGAAAAAGGACCGCTCTTCCTTGCCGTAGAGGGCTCCGGCCGTGTATTCCACCATCCGTTCCATGAAGCGGGGAAGGTCCTTGTCCCAGTTGATGTCGATGGCCCCTTCGGGGCAGGCGTGGATGCAGGAAGCGCAGCCCACGCACTTTTCCGGGTCGATCCGGGCCACCTTCCGGATCGAGTCCTTGGGGCGGGCCATGGAGGCGTCCCGGTCCACCAGGGAGAGGGCGTCGTGGGCGCACACCTTGACACACGAGCCGCAGGCCACGCATTTTTTTGGCTTGATCTTGGGCTCCACGCCCGAATGCTGGTGGAGCTTCCCGCGGCGGGACGCGCCCCCCATGCCCACGTTCTTGATGGCCCCGCCGAAGCCGGCCGCCTCGTGCAGCTTGAAGTGGGCCACGGAAACCAGGGCGTCCGCCCGGGCGATGGCCGATCCGATGTAGGTTTCCTCACAGTTCTTGAGGCAGACCGGAACCCCCACCTCGTCCCGGCCGTTCAGGCCGTCGGCGATCACGATGGGCGCTCCCGTCACTTCCAGGCCGAAGCCGTGCATGAGGGCCGTGAGGGTGTGGTCCACGGCGTTTCCGCGGGTGCCCACATAGAGGGTGCTGGCGTCGGTGAGGAAGGGCTTTCCCCCGGCCGCCTGGACGGCCTCCACGATGGGGCGCACCAGGATGGGCCGCACGAAGGCGGTGTTTCCCCGTTCCCCGAAGTGGATCTTCACCGCCGTGAGGCCCCCCTTGGGGATGCGCTTGGCCAGGTCCGCCTCCTTCAGGAGCAGGCCGATCTTGTCCAACAGGTTGCAGTCGTCGTCCGCACGAAGATCGATCATATAAACGGCGCTTCGAGACATGAGCATTCCTCCTTCCTTACCACGACAGGAGCACGGCCAGGATACCGGTGAGAAAGACCCCGTCGAAGGTGCCCGCTCCTCCGATGGATGCCACCGGCGCCTGCAGCTCCTTGATGCGGTTGAGATTCAGGATGTCGGCCCCGATGAGCGTCCCCAGCGTTCCCGCCACGTAGGCCGTGGGGGGCGCCCAATGGGGGTTGATGAGAAGGGCCGCGAGGGCCGCCACCAGGGGCGGGATGAACATGGGCGTGGCGATGCCCAACCCCGGTACGGGCCGGGCGATGCGGTGGACCACGTAGGTGACCACGGCCACGGCCAGGAGCATCCGCACGGGGTGCTGGGCGTGAGCCAGAAGGTAGAGGGAGATGCAGGTGGGGATCACCGCGCCTCCCACGTTCACCGCCAGCACCATCTCCCGGGGCCGCCGCCAGCGGGGCACCCGGTAGCGGATCCCGAAAAAGGAGACCATCTCCAGTTCCTGGGGCTCCTCATCCAGGCGGATGCGCTTGATGGGGATGTTCACCATGCTCCCCACGATGCACAGAAAAAGCAGGCTGAAGAGCTGCTCGGGCGGAATGCCCAGCTTGGCGAAGGCCACGGCGAAGAGGCCGAACTTGACCAGGCCGAAGAGAAAGAAAAGGAGGAAGAGAAACAAAAAGAAGAACAGGATGAGAAACGGCGGAAAGAACATGGCTTCCTCCCTTCTTTTCGTGAAATCGTGAAATCGTGAAATCGTGAAATCGTGAAATCGTGAAATCGTGAAATCGTGAAATCGTGAAGGGCGGCCGCAGCGCCGCGCAACGGCCGGCCCCCCGTCTCCCGGCCTTCGCCGCTCCCACAAGTGTTCGTAAGAACTTACCCGCTCCCACCTCGCCTTCACGGCCAATGAGCGCCCATTCACGCCCCTTGGCCGCTTTCCTCCACGCCTAACGCCTTACCCCTCACCCCTAACCCCTAACCCCTCGCGCCTAACGCCTCACGCCTCACGCCTAACGCCTCACGCCTCACGCCTTACGCCTCACGCCTCACGCCTCACGCCTTACGCCTTACGCCTCACGCCTCACGCCTCACGCCTAACGCCTAACGCCTCACGCCTCACGCCTTACGCCTCACGCCTCACGCCTCACGCCTTACGCCTCACGCCTTACGCCTCACGCCTTACGCCTCACGCCTCACGCCTTACGCCTTACGCCTCACGCCTTACGCCTCACGCCTTACGCCTCACGCCTAACGCCTAACGCCTCACGCCTCACGCCTTACGCCTCACGCCTCACGCCTCACGCCTTACGCCTCACGCCTCACGCCTTACGCCATCACGCGGCGCACGTCCGGGTCCACCGAATCGGCGAAGGCCTGGAAGTTTTCGCGAAAGAGTCCCTTCAGGTGCTCCGCCTGCCGTCGGTAGGCGTCCTTGTCCCGCCAGGTTTCCTCGGGGCGCAGGATCTTTTCGGGCACGCCCGGGCAGGCGGTGGGGACCTGCAATCCGAAGAAGGGCTCCCTTTCGAAGGGGATCCGGTCCAGGGCTCCGTTCAGGGCCGCGTGCACCATGGCCCGGGTGTATCGGATGTCGATCCGTTTTCCCTCGCCGTAGCCGCCGCCGGACCAGCCCGTGTTGATGAGCCAACAGCGGGCCTGGTGCTTTTCCATGCGCTCCCCGAGAAGCCGCGCGTAGACCGCCGGCGGAAGGGCCATGAAGGGCGCCCCGAAGCAGGTGCTGAAGGTGGCCTGGGGCTCGGTGATGCCCGCTTCGGTTCCGGCCACCTTGGCCGTGTAGCCCGAAAGGAAGTGGTACATGGCTTCCTGGGGACTCAGCCGGGAGATGGGCGGCAGCACCCCGAAGGCGTCGCAGGTGAGCATGAGGATGTCCCGGGGATGGGCAGCGGTGCCCGTGCGGGAGGCGTTGTCGATGAAATGGAGGGGGTAGGCGGCCCGGGTGTTTTCCGTGAGCGAATCGTCGTCCAGGTCCACCAGGCGGGTGCGGGCGTCGATGGCCGTGTTTTCCAGCACCGTTCCGAACCGGCGCGTACAGGCGTAGATCTGGGGTTCGGCTTCCGGCGACAGGCGGATCACCTTGGCGTAGCAGCCCCCTTCGAAGTTGAAGATCCCGTTGTCGCTCCAGCCGTGCTCGTCGTCGCCCACCAGGGTGCGGTCGGGATCGGCGGAAAGGCTCGTCTTTCCCGTTCCGGAAAGGCCGAAGAAGATGGCCGCCCGGCCGTCGGGGCCCACGTTGGCCGAGCAGTGCATGGGAAAGACCCCGCGCTGGGGCAGCACGAAGTTCATCATGGTGAAGATGGATTTCTTGATCTCCCCGCCGTAGCCCGTGCCGCCGATCAGGATGAGCTTTTTGCCGAAGTGGATGAGGATGAAGGCTTCCGAGCGGGTGTGGTCCAGCTCGGGATTGGCGCGGAAGTGCGGGGCGGCGATCACGGTGTATTCCGGTATAAAGGCGGCGTACCGGCCCGGGTCCTGGATCCGGATGAACATGTTGCGGGCGAAGAGGCTCTGCCAGGCCATCTCGGTGATGACGCGGATGGGGACGCGGTAGGCGGGATCGGCCCCGGCGTAGCAGTCCTGGACGTAGATTTCGCGGCCCTGCAGGTAGGCCAGCAGCCGGGCGTGGAGCCGGTCGAAGTCCGCCGAGTCGAACGGGCGGTTCACCTGTCCCCACCAGATCTTGTCTTCGCTGGAAGGTTCCCGGACCAGGAACTTGTCGTTGGGGGCCCGACCCGTGAAGGTGCCCGTGCGGACCACCAGGGGGCCGCGGTGGGCCAGGAGCCCTTCCTGCCTGCGGATGGCCTGTTCGTAGAGCTGGGGGGTCGGGGGATTGTAAAAGACGCGGGTGTAATTGACGATGCCCTGTTGTTCCACGGGGATTTTCGGGGTGACCTCATGGGTCTCACATGCTTCCACTTTGCCTTCCTCCACCTGTGTGCCTCCTGTGCCTGACCACCATGTCCGTTTTGCCGGGCCTTTCCTCCGCAGCCCTCAGGGGCGCCGCCACGTAAAAGGCGGCGTTTCCGCGCCGGCTCCCTGAGCCGCTCTGGAGCGTTGGATGTAGGGGCGGTTCGCGAACCGCCCCTACGCCGGTGTCATCCGGTTGCTGCACCACGCCGGCGGAAACGGGCCGTTCCCCCGAGCTTGTGCGAGAAGAGCTCTCCGCCACCAGAGCCCGGGGCATGGCCGCTCTTTTCATCGGGTTTCTCCCATACCAAGGGAGGAGCGGGCGGGGATGAACCCCGCCCCTACCCGAGGGATCAGCGCCTTTTGTAGGGGCGGGCTTTATGCCCGCCCTTGCATCATGAACAGGACCCGTCCCGTTTGGGCATTGCTGATCCGCCCTTTCAACGGCCATCCGTCATCCCCCCGAAAGCGGGGGTCCAGCATGGACTGCTAGGAGGCTGTCTGAGAACGCCGCGGGCGACCTCTTTTCTCGTAGCGCAGCCCTTTAGGGCTGCGGAGGAACCCGCGGCCGTCGGATAAGCCATCGCGTATTTCCTGTCGCTTCATGGGGTTACGATGACCCTTTCCACGGGGCTAAAGCCCCGCGGCTACGAGGAGGACCAAAATTCCTGGCCCTTGTAAGTCGGAGAGCCATTGTCAGACAGCCTCCTAGCACATCGTGGACTCCCGATTGCGCGTCAGTGACGGTTTGCGGATCTCTCGGTCAAACCTCCTAGCCGGTGCCGGGGAAAAGATCTTCTACTGCATCCAGCAGGGTCGTGTAAACGGGAACGTGGGCCGGAGGGGTTCCGCCCGTTCCGTCCCGGCAAAGAAGCACGGGCCGGCATCCGGCGTTTCGGGCCGCGTCCAGGTCCGATTCCTTGTCGCCCACGAAGAAGGTCCGGGAAAGGTCCATGGGATAGAAGCGGGCGGCGGCCCGGAGCATCCCGGGGGCGGGCTTGCGACATGGGCAGCCCTCGTCCGGCCGGTGGGGGCAGAAGAAGGCGGCGGTGAGATCTCCGCCGTATCGTCGGATTTCATCCACCATTTTCTGGTGCAGGTCAAAAAAGGCGTCGAAGCCCATGATACCGCGGTGGAGGGCCGACTGGTTGCTCACCAGTACCACGCCCACGCGCCGCCGCCGCAGGGCCCGAAGGGCGTCCAGGGCGTCCGGGTAAAAGTGGAACTCGTCCCAGCTCTTGATGTAGTGAGGGCTGTCCCGGTTCAGCACCCCGTCCCGGTCGAGGAAGACGAAACGGGAGACGTCCGGCTCTACGCGGTCGATCCACACGATCATGACAAAGACGCTCCTTCCATCCGGTGCATCGGGGGTCATGCTGGTTTAAGGATTTCTTCGACCATTTTCTGATATAGGTTTTTCGCATCTTGGATGACGGAAGGGTCGGGCGTGTGTAGCAGATCCAGGAGGCTCAAAGGGAATGATTTGAGCCGAAACTCCAGGAGTTCCGGGTCCCATACGCACTTCTTCCGAGATGCCCGGGCGATTTCCTCCCAGTCCGGGTGTCCGTGGCGAAAGATGGTGTAGAGATCCAGGACATCCTTGGGTTCATCTCTGCCCAGAACAGCGCATATCTTGTTGGCAGCCAGATTGATCAGGTTGTCGATGACCACGCCGCTTTCGGTCCGGATACTCCGGCCTGCACGATGGACCCGGTCGTTGACGAAGTCCACCTTGAGAAACGACTCGACGAGGATACGCGTAAAATCCCTCGTATCCACCTGCACCTCGAAGGCGAGCTTCTCCGAAGCAAGGGCATCCAGGGCAATCCTCACATCCTCTCGATACAATGCGTTGTCGGAGCTGAACAAGTCCAAATCGTAGGAATAGCGGGTTTCCCAGTAAAAGCGATGAAGGCATGTTCCGCCCGTCAGATAGAAGCTCGTTTCCATGGAGAAAACGGTTAGCAGAACGCGATCCTGGAGGGCGTAGATTTTCTCGATATCTAGTGTTTCCATCGGTACTCGGGTGCCAAGTCCCATCGGCCGGTCAGGTTAGCGATAATGAGCCGATGCCTCTTGGGGGGCCTTGGTTTTCGTTGTAGATACTCTTCCGCAAGTTCCGTGAGTCTCCGCGGGTCAAAGAGGGATCTCAGACGCTTGGATGGATAGGTGCTGTTTTCCACGATCTTGGAAAACAAGAACCTTTCGAACTCGAGATCTCGGTTCTTCAATTTCTCGAGAACTCCTTCGGCGTCCAGTTGGTAATCGCCCCAGAAGCATTCCTGCAAAACGTGGTGAACCTCAGACGCGGGATCCGGTCTGATGTCGTTGTGAAGCGGTCCGGTTTCCATCTGGCACCTTGACAGGACTTGGGGTTGCGGAAAGAATCAGGGAACACCTTCGGAAAGCGTGCCTTCCGAAACGATGCCGTTCCCATCTGGTAGCAGGAAAAGGAGGATATGACAACTTCCTTGCGAAAGCTGACGGACGCTCTGGAACACCGATTCCGGGACCCCTCGCTGCTGCGGCAGGCCCTGGTGCACCGGTCCTACGCCCACGAAAACCCGGAAAAGGCGGCGGGAGACAACGAGCGTTTGGAATTCCTGGGCGATGCGGTCCTGAGCGTCACCATGGCGCACCTGCTGGTGGAGCGGTTTCCGGATCTGAACGAGGGGGACCTTTCCAGGCTCCGGGCGTCGCTGGTCAACGAGAGGCGTCTGGCCCAGGTGGGCCGGGCCATGGGGCTGGGGCGGCTGTTGCTGCTGGGAAAGGGGGAGGAGCAGTCGGGCGGGCGCCGCAAGCCGTCGCTCATCGCCGACGCTGTGGAGGCCGTGCTGGGGGCCGTCTACCTGGACGGGGGCCTGGAGGCGGCCTTCCGGGTGGTGCGAAAGTTCCTCGGCCCCCTGCTGGAAGAGGAAGCGGAGGCGGCCGACCCGTTGAGGACGCTGGACAAGGATTTCAAGACCCGGCTGCAGGAAATCACCCAGGCCCGCTTCCGCCGGACGCCGGCCTATGCCGTGGAAGGCGAGGACGGCCCGGACCACGACAAGACCTTCCACGTGGCGGTGACCCTGGACGACGAAATTTTGGCCCGGGGGACCGGAAAGAGCAAGAAGGCCGCCGAACAGGACGCGGCCCGCAAGGCCGTGGAGAGACTGGAGAAAACCTCCGCGTGAAAAAGCCCGTCATCTACCCCGTCTTTTTGCCCCAGCAGGGCTGCCCCTTCCGGTGCGTCTATTGCAACCAGCACGCCGTTACGGGGCTGCCGGAGCGGGCGCCGTCGGATGCGGTCTCCCATGGCGTGCAGGCGGTGGCCGACCACGGCCGAAGGGCGCTGGAAACGGGAAGGCCCGGCGAGATCGCCTTTTACGGCGGCACCTTCACGGCGCTGGACCGGGAATCGGTGCGGGCTCTTCTCCGGGAAGCCGCCTCCTGGACGGATCGGGGCGCCTTTACGGGGATCCGCTTTTCCACCCGCCCGGACGCCCTGGAAGAGGCCGTGCTGGATCGGCTCTCACGCTATCCTGTCCGCACGGTGGAAATCGGGGCCCAGAGCCTGGACGACGCGGTGCTGGAAGCGTCGGGGCGGGGCTACGACGCGGCCTGCGTTTCGGACGCCTGCCTCCGGGTTCGGGCCGGAGGCCGGCGCCTGGGCCTGCAGCTCATGGTGGGCCTTCCCGGCGAGACGGAAGACCGGTGGCGCCGGAGCGTCCTGCGGGCGGTGAAACTCCGCCCGGACTTCGTGCGGCTTTACCCGACCCTGGTTCTTTCCGGAACGACCCTGGCGCGCCGGTACCGGGAAGGGCGCTACCGCCCGTTGGAACTGGAAGAGGCCGTGGAACGCTGCGCCTGGGCCGCGGACCGCTTCGATGCGGCGGGCATTGCCATCGCCCGCATGGGCCTGCATCCCGACCCCGCCCTGGACGCCCCTGGCGCGGTGCTTTCCGGCCCACGGCATCCGGCCTTCGGGCACCTGGTCCGTTCCCGCCAGTGGCGCCGCCGCGTGGACGCCTATGTAGAGAGGGACCTCGCGCCTGCCGCCGGGATCCGGGAACGATCCGGCGACCCTCGGGATCTTTTCTCCGGTCGGCTGCTGGTCCTTGAGGTGCCGGAGCGGAACCTGAGCGAGGCGGCGGGGCAGAAAAGATCCAATTTGCACTACTGGATGGGCCGATGGGGGTTTAAGGACGTTCGGATTCTCCCGGGAAGAGGCCCGCGTTGTTCCATCTCGGAAGCTTGTTAGATTGCCCGCCCATGGCCATTGGGATGGGTCCTGAACTGACCGATTTCTTCTTCGGGTGTCTCTTACACCGCGTGATGAGCGGGCGTGGATAGACCCCGCCCCTCCCCAAGGGATCCGTGCCGTTTCGTAGGGGCAGGCTTTACGCCCGCCCTTCAGGACATGCCCATGGGAAAGAATCGTCCAACTTGGATGGGTTATTGTAGAGGGGCGTCAAAGAAATTCCAACTTGCGACCGTTTCCCCGGGAGTCGGCATGTGAAGAGCTTTCCATTTGCCAGGTGGGTCAAGTCCCTGACCGGTGGTCGAGAAGGGCCGGCACCGAGCGTGGAGCTTCAGGACCAACTGAAGGCCATGGCCGATTTCTATCCGGAGATCGACGAGAGTTCCTTTCCCGATACGCCCCCGCCCTTCAACCCCCTCTCTCTGCCGTACATGAAGCGCTTCGGTGTGGTGCCCCTGCGTGAAGACGAGCACGCCGTGGAGGTGGCCATGGCGGATCCCCTGGACCTGGCCGCAAGGGAAGCACTCCGTGCGGCCTACGGAAAGCAATTGCTTGTCCGACGGGCACCGGCAGAGGTGATCTTGCAGTTCCTCTACCGCTGGTATGAAGAGGGCGAGGAGCCGGAAGAGGCCGAGGGGGATACGGGGCCGGGCGGAGACGATCTTTCCTGGGAAAGCCCGGATCAGCTTCGGGATCTGGCCCTGGAGGCCCCGGTCATCCGCCGGGTGAACAGCCTGATCAGCCGCGCTCTGGACGTGGGGGCTTCGGATATTCACCTGGAACCCACCAAGGAAGCGGTGCTCGTCCGATACCGCATCGACGGCGTGTTGCACCTCCAGGAGCCCGTGCCGCGACGGCTTCAGGCCGCCGTCACGTCCCGGATCAAGCTCATGGCCGGCATGGACATCGCCGAAATGCGCCTGCCCCAGGACGGCCGCATTCGCTTCAAGTTCGCCAAGCAGAACGTGGACATCCGGGTGTCCACCCTGCCCACGGTGCATGGGGAAGGACTGGTTCTGCGCCTGTTGAACCAAGATGAGCTGCGCCTGGAACTGGACGACCTGGGTCTGACGGAGCGGAACCTGGTCGTTCTGCGGTCGCTCATCCGGGCCCCCTACGGCATGGTCCTGGTGTCCGGTCCCACGGGATCGGGGAAGACCACCACGCTCTATGCGGCCCTTTCCGCCATCAAGACTCCGGATCTGAAGATCGTGACCGTGGAGGACCCGGTGGAATACGAACTGGAGGGCATCAACCAGGTGCAGGTCAATCCCGCCATCGGCCTCACCTTCGCCGGATGCCTTCGATCTTTTCTGCGTCAGGACCCCGACGTGATGCTGGTGGGCGAGATCCGGGACCTGGAGACGGCGGAAATCGCCATCCAGGCCGCTCTCACCGGGCACCTGGTCTTCTCCACGCTCCACACCAACGATGCCGCCAGCGCCATCGTCCGCCTGGAAGACATGGGCGTGGAACGATTCCTGGTGACTTCGGCGGTCAATGCCGTGGTCAGCCAGAGACTGGTCCGGCGCATCTGCAGCGCCTGCAAGGAACAGGTGGTGCTGGCGGACGAAGAAAGGGCGGCTTATGCGGCCGCCTTCCAAGTGCCCGAAGACGCCCTGGAACCTATGACCTGGCGCGGAACCGGGTGCGGCGCCTGCTCGGGGACGGGCTATCGGGGGCGGATCGGCATCTTTGAGATCCTTGTCATGGACGAACCCCTCCAGCGCGACATCCTGAGAGGGGCGGAAAGCACCGAGTTGAAAAGGAACGCCGTGAACCGGGGCTTCCGGCCGCTCAAGGAAGACGGCTTGGACAAAGTGCGCCGGGGAATCACCACGTTGGAAGAGGTCCTTCGGGTCATACGCTGATGCCTCGATACCGTTACCAGGCCCTGGACAAGGCCGGAAAGAGAACCGTCGGGGAGGAGGACGCCCGGGACGTCCCAACTCTCGTCGTTCGGCTGCAAGCGAGGGGCCTCACGGCGGTCCAGGTGGAACCGGCCGGCGCGGGCAAAGTCGGCCGCCTCCTCCCCCGTCGGCGGGGTGGACTGTCGGCCGCCGAGCGGGTGCTTTTCACCCGGGAATTGGCCCATCTGGTCTCATCGGGCGTGACCCTGGACAGGGCTCTGGCGGTGGTGGCCTCTTCGTCGGACCGGCCGGCCGTCCAGGAACTGGCGCAATCGGTGCGTCAGGAGGTGCGCGGCGGCCGAAAACTTTCGGAAGCCCTTTCCTCAAGGCCGGAGCTGTTCGACGACCTGTACCGGCACATGGTGCGGGTGGGGGAGATGAGCGGCTCCCTGGGGCAGTCCCTGGACCGCATCGCCGGCCACCTGGAACAGCGAGAAGAGATGAAGCGGTTTCTCATCTCTTCGGCCCTCTATCCGACGATGCTCATGGCCGTGAGCCTCTTTTCCGTGGGACTCATTCTCGGCTACGTGGTTCCTCGCTTTGCCGAGATCTTCGAGAACCTCCGGTACGATCTCAGCGGCACCACCCGGTTCCTGGTGGCACTCAGTCGGATCTTCCGATCCTACGGGTGGCTCGTTCCGGTCCTGGCGGCTGCGGGATGTTGGATCGGGCTTCGCCTTGTCCGCTCCCCCAAGTGGCGAACACGGCTGGATGCCGGCCTGTTGAGCGTGCCCGTGCTGGGGCCCATTGTGCGGGCGGTGGAGACAGGCCGCTTTGCCGTCACCCTGTCCGCGCTCCTGTCCGGCGGAGTCCCCATCCTGACCGCCCTGGGAGTTGCCCGGGATGTGTCCGGGAACATCCTGGTGCGCCGGGCCGTGGAGCACATTGGAAAGAACGTGCGCCAGGGACGGCGGATGAGCGCTCTCATGCGGGATTCGAAAGTGTTTCCGGCCTTTGCCGTTCACATGGTGGAGGTGGGGGAGGAAACCGGGGACCTGGCCGGCATGTTGGCTTCCGTGGCCCGCGAGATGGACCGGGAGGCCCGGCACCGCATCGGCACGGTTCTGCGCATCCTGGAGCCGGCCACCATTCTCGTGGTGGGCGTCCTCATCGGGGGCATCGTGGTGTCCATGCTTTCGGCCGTTTTCAGCATCACGGACCTGCCCATCTGACGGAACTTGTCGAACCCCTGCTTGGGACGGGAACCCATGGGACTTTCAGCGAAGCCTTCGGCATGGCGGCGAAGATCCGGTGGAAACGGCTTCACCCTGGTGGAGCTGCTGGTGGTCTTGACCCTCATCGCCCTGGGTGTGGGCATGGCCGCTGTGTCCGTGGGCACCTGGTCGGGGCGTTCCCAGGAGCGGGAATTCATTTTCCGCTTTTCCGCTCTGTTTCGCCAGGCCCGGAACCAGGCCGGCCGGTCCGGTCGGGCCGCGATGGTGATCATCGACCCCGGGGCGCGAATCTGCCGACTGTCGTACGAGTCGGGAGGGCTTCCGGTTCCGGAAATCATTGAGATTAGGGGTGATGGCCTCGAAGAACTCCCGGAAGGCCGAAAAGCCGTGGTCTTCTTCCCCGATGGGAGCTCAAGCGGCGGAACGGTGGAGGTGGTGCGGGGCGGGACGTCCCGGGCGGTTTTTCGGATCGATCCCGTAACCGGTCTCATGGAACGCCGGCCGGCGGCCGGGTGACGGGGTTCCCGGGAGAGGATCCGGAAGGGGGAAGGGGGGATGTCAGGCGGAATTGGGAACCGGAATGTGCGGGTTTTCGGTAGTTCCCTTGGGCCTGGGCCGCGCGCAGGGGGTGGATTCACGCTTCTGGAGGTTCTGGTGGCCTTGGTGATCTTGGCCGTCCTGCTGGTGCCGCTCCTGGAAAGCCTCTCGTCTTCCGCCCGTCTGGAGAGCAAGGCCGGAGAGGCGGTGACGGCTCTGGGCCTCCTTCGGAATCTTCTGAACGATGCGGCTCTCCTGGACGAGGCCAAGCTCCGGGGAGCAGTGGAAGGGGCCGTGCCGTGGGCGGATGGCTGGGCCTACTGGGTCCGGGCCGCTCCGCTGACCGTCCCGGTTGGAGAGGGAAAGATCCCGGTGGATGTGGCGGAAGTCATGGATCTGGAAATCTGCGTGCACCGCGAGAACGGACCCGGGGGGAGGAAATGCGTTCACGTCTGGTGGTGACCGGACCGGTTCCCATCGAGGAAGATCCCGCCGCCTCCCGGGGCTTCACCTTGATGGAACTTCTGATGGCTCTGGTGCTTGCGGGTCTGGTCCTGGTCATCGGCGCAGCGGCCTTTTCCTTGGTTTCCGGTCATTGGGTCCGCCGGCTGGAATCCCCGGAATCGGTCCAGGCGAGAATCGCGCTGGGCCGGCTGGTGTCCCGCCAGGTGGAGGGGCTCTTGCTGCCTTTCGAAACCACCGTGCCGGCCCTTCAGGCCTCGGCGCAAATTCAGGGGACCTTGTGCGGCGGCCCCCAAGAGTTCTTTCTCGTCACCACCTATGCTCCCATGGGCTCCCCCGCCCAAGGGGTGGTATCGGTCTTTTACCGTTTCTACGAGGCGGAAGGGGAGCTTCGGATCTACCAACGAAGCCTTCTCCGGTTGCATGAAGATACCATGGAACCGCCGGAAGAGCCGGACGCGTCCAACGAGGCCGGTTGGGTCGTTTCCCGCGTTCCGGGGGTCAAGGATTTTCGGGCCGAATACCTGGAACGCCGAGACACCGCCGAGGGTTTCGGTGCCAAAGCTCCCTGGCGGAAAGACTGGCCTTGCGGACAACAGGCGGAGCCCCCCGGGGCCGTGAGAATCCATGTGACCTGGAATTCCTCCGGTGGCCTGGAAAAAGACGATTACATCCTGCCTGTGGAAAGGCCCTGAGGGATGGACCGGAGAGCCGGAAAGGGAAGGGAGCGCAGGGCGCCCGGAGGGCGGGACGGCTCTGTGCTCCTCTTTGTGCTGTGGGTCCTCATCTTCATCTCCTTCGTGGCGGCCCATTACGGCGTGTGGTCACGCCAGGAAGGTTCGACGGCCCACGACGCCCTGCTGGAGCTGCAGCGGGAAGCGGCCCTGCGCTCCGCCTTGCGCCTGATGGGCTCTCCTTCCTTTGCAACGGTTCGCGCCCGGGATGCCTCGTCCGCCCTGGGGTGGGTTCGCTTCGATGTGCAGGGACTCACCTGCTGGGTTCGTTGGGATCAGGAGCGGACCCGCGTGCCCATCAACGATGCCCTGGAATTTGCCGTGCGTGCGCAGCTGGAAAAGATGTTTCCGCAGGACCCGGAACGGGCCCGGTCCGTGGCGGACGCCATCCTGGACTGGAGGGATCCGGACTCCCTGGTGCGCCTCAACGGGGCGGAAAGGGATTCCTATGCCGCGGAGGGAAAGCCGGGACCGGCCGACGGTCCTTACAAGGCCCTCACGGAGTTGCTGCTGGTTCGCGGGGTGACCCCCGACATCTTCTGGGGGGATCCCGAGGCTCAAATCCAATGGATCGAAGACCTGAGGTCGGGGCACCTCCCCACGCCGTTACCGGAAGAAGCGACCATGCCTTCTTCCCTGTTGGACGCCTTCGCCCTGGACCGCTCGGCCAAAGAGCGCTTCACCCTTTTTCTGCAGGATTCCCGGTCGGGATGGACCCAGAAGGCGGTGGCCGTGGTGAAGCGGGAAGGAGCCCGGCGCGTGCCGGAAGTCCTTTACCGATCCTGGCCGTTGTCCGTGATCCGTGATCCGTGATCCGGGATCCGGGATCCGTGATCCGTGATCCGTGAGCCGTGATCCGTGATCCGTGAGCCGTGAACCGAAAACCGGGAAGAGTCATGGGGGGCGGGGGATCTCATCGGAGCCCGAAGACCTTGTACCTTGTTCCTTTCCCCTTTAACCTTTCTCCTTATTCCTTGAATTACTTGTGAAAAGGATCTGTTTGCGTAATAGTGACGAAAAGGCTCCTCGGGTACCCGGGTATGGGCGAAGGGAATGGAATATCGGAAAGGGTTTCGAGGTCTATGGCCGCTGAAATCGTCGGTATTTACGTGGATGGGGAGAGCCTCCATCACGCCGTTCTGGTCAGGCGTTGGACACCCCTGCGCCTGTTTTTGACCTCGGACCGTCCCCGCCGGCAAGGAGTGGTACCGAAGGGCGGCCCCGGGGCCCTCAGGGAATTTCTCCAAACCCTGGAGCCGAACCGGGCCCGCCGGGTCTGCCTGGCCCTTCCGCGAAGCCTCTTTTTCGTGCGCCCCGTGGATCTGCCGCCCATGGACCTGGAGGACGTCCGGCCGGCGGTAGTCAACATGCTCTCCGTCCTCTGCCATCTTTCTCCGGACGAGATCTATTGGGATTTTCACGCGGTCTGGGCGGGGCGCCCGACCGGCTGGCGGGGCCTGCTGGTTTACACTCTCCGAAAGACCCTGGATCCCTACCTGGAAGCACTGGACGACGCGGGCGTGGAACGGGATTCCTGCCGGGTCTTTCCCCTTTCCCAGGCTTTGGCGGCGGTTCTTTCCCACGGCAGGGACCCCGTGGGGTGGGTTCGCACGGAGGACCGGGGGGTGGAAGTGGGACTGGCCCTGCGCCGCGGGTGGTGGTGGTCCGCCCTTTGCTCCCGCGAGGACGAGAACCGGGAGGTGGAGGCGGCCCGGGTTCAGGCGGAGCGAAGGCTCGGAATGCCCGTGGAGGACTGGCGCCGAGACGTTCCGGAACCCCCGGGGGAGTTGGCCGCTCGCATGGGCCTCTCGGCGGCACCGGGGATGACGGTGACGGAGGGGGGACCCTGCCGCTTTCGGGACCCGCTGCCGGTGTGGATCGCGGCTTTGGCGGCTGTCCTCTTCCTGGGGGCGGTTCTTCTGAATTGGCGCATGGAGCGAAGCCTGGAGCGCGAAAGGAACGTTGTTGGCTCCCTGCAGGCGTCCCTTTCGGAAAAGGAAGCCCGCCTGGGGCCTTATCAGAGGCTGGAGGAGGAGGTGGCGGCCATGCGGGCTCTTCTCAGCGACCTGGAACTTTTCCGGGCCCAGAGGGTCCCCGCCTATGATCTCATCAACCGCTTGGCAGAACTTCTCCCCGAAGGGGTTTGGATCCCCTCCTTCCAGTGGCGTGGCGACTCCCTCGTGGTTCGTTGCCAGGGGGGACAGTCCCTGAAGCTCCTGGACCGTTTGCGGGAGTCGGGCCTTTTCGAGGACGTGCAGCTTCGGGGGGCGGTCCAGCGAAGGGGGGACCGGGAGGAGGTCTACACGTTGAGCATGAAGGTGAAGCAGGATCATGGGGATTCCCAGTAAGAGGCGCCGCCGGTGGTGCCTGGCGGGTGTGTGCGCGGTGCTGATGTTCGCCCTGTGGTGGCGTTACGGCTATGGGCCCAAGGAGGCGGCCCTGGAGCAGGTGCGCACGGAGGCGGAGCGCCTGTCACTTCAGGAAAGGCTGCTGGAAAAGAAGATCCAAAAGCTCTCCGAGCTCCAGAAGGAAAAGGAGGCCCTCAGGGCCCAGGCGGCGGACCTTTCGGACCGCTTCCTTTCCGGGGCCACTGCGGAGGAGGTGAACGGATCGCTTCGGAGCATGGTCCAGCAGGTGTTGGACAGGCGCGATGTTCGCGTCACCCGCTACAACGAGCTTCCCGCCGGCAAGTGGCGGGAACAGTCCCTGGCGCTGCAGGAGTATTCCTTGGAGATGGGAATGGACGAGCTGGCGGAGCTTCTGCGCTTTGTGGAGTCCATGGCGGAAAGCGTTCGGGTGGAGACGCTCCGGGTTCACTATAGGCCCCGGAGCGAAGATCCCCTGATCGTAACAATGCGTCTGGGGGCCCTGGTGTCACCTTTCGGAAAGGAAGCGCACTCAACGGAAGCGACGGTGGGAGATGATGGGAAGAACGACTCGTAAAGGGGCGTTGAAGATCGAGCGGGCGTTCCGGCTGGCGGCGTTGGTCTGTTGTGTGCTGATGGGGGGGTGCGCCGCCTGGAAGGCGCCGGCCGTTGCGGAGCCGGAAGGGAAATCCGGGCGGGTGGCGGCCGAACGCCCTGTGTCGGCAAGGATTCCGGCGGACGTTGCGCCGGGAGGGGACAGAGCGGCGGCTTCTTCACGGGAGGGGGCTTCGCCAATCAAGGCGGGGCAAGAGCTTGGGAGGCCGTCCGCCGCGGCACCGTCGGGGGGCGTGCCGGAGCGGCGCGTGGTGGCGGGATCAGGGCCGGTTCGGGAAAGTCCGGCCCTGCCCGGGGTGGCCCGCCCGGGCGTGGAGGAGCGGGTGCGCACGAGGACGCCCGGTGAGGCGGAGACGCGCACGGAGCTGGAACTCAGCTTCGATAACGCCGATATCTACGAGGTGCTGGACGCCACCCTTTTTCAGACCTTCGGGGCCAACTTCGTGGTGGACCCGGCGGTGCGGGCCAAAGTCACCTTCCACGTCAAGGGCGCTTACACGCGGTCGGAATTCATCGACGCCCTGAACCAGGTGCTCCAGTTGAGCGGCCTGGCGGTGGTGGAAGGGCCCGGAAGGCTCTACAAGGTGGTGCGAAAGCAGGTGGGGCCCGCGGTCCAGGGACCCCTCTGGGATGCGGACGGGGCCGTTTCCGAATCGGGGGACGTGACCCAGATCATCCGGCTTCGGTATCTATCCGCGGCGGCGGCGGCCAAGAGCGTGAAATCCTTCTGCAGCCCGGGGGCGGTGCTGGTGCCGGACGACGCCACCAATTCCCTGGTCATCACCGACACGCGTCAGAACGTGGACAACGTTCTTCGGATTCTTTCCGTCATGGACGTGGACCAGGTGCGGGACGTGAGCTGGCGGATCTTCCCCGTGCATTACGGCGAGGCGTCGGACGTGGCCGAGGATCTGCGCGCCGTCCTCACGGCCAAGGGCCTTTACCAGCGGCCGGGCATGGATCCCGGCGGATTGCAGGTCCATGCCGTGAAGAGCCTGAACGCGGTGCTGGTGGCCACGCGATGGCCGTCCGTGCTGGAGCTGGCGGCCCGCTGGATCGACGTGATGGACCAGCCCGGCCAAGGCGGCGAGGGGGTTTATGTCTATGTGGTGGAAAACGGATCGGCGGAAGACCTGGCCGAGATCCTGACCCAACTGTACGGGCGGTCGGCTGCATCCAGCAGGCGGCAGGGGGAGGCGGTTCGTCGTCCCACGGTGGTGGAGGCGGTCCGGGAGGAAGGTTCGGAACAGCCTCCGCCGCCTCCGCAGATGGAAGCGGCGGCGGGCGAACTCACCGGCGAGGTGGCATTCATCTCCGATCCGGCCACCAACAGCCTGCTCATTCGCGCCAACGAAAGGGACTACCAGTCGATCCTGAAGGTGATCCGGAAGCTGGATATCATGCCCCGCCAGGTGCTCATCAACGTGATCATTGCGGAAATTTCCC
Organism: Desulfacinum sp.; assembly: GCA_014359885.1. GTDB lineage: Bacteria > Desulfobacterota > Syntrophobacteria > Syntrophobacterales > DSM-9756 > Desulfacinum. The sequence continues at coordinate 92,203 of JACIYN010000011.1, read as the reverse complement.
TTTCAGGATCCATCGAGTACGGCCTGGAATGGTTCCTCCAGGGCCATTGGGACGACTACACGGGCCAGGCGATCCTGGACGGGGGCGTGGCCCGCAGCGTGGATACGGCCCTGGGGTCCGGCACGGGATTCACCATGGCCGTCTTCGACGGGGTGGATTTCCTGCGGGGACTCATCAAGGCCCTGGGCAAGGACTCGCGGCTCAACATCCTGTCCTCTCCCAATGTCATGGCGTCCGACCATCAGGAGGCCAGCATCGAGGTGGCCGAAGAGGTGCCCATCGTGACCGGGGAGGTGACGAGCCAGGAGGCCACGGCCGTCACCCGCACCATCCAGTACCGTAAGACCGGCATCATCTTGAAGGTGACCCCGCACATCAACTCCACCGGCCTGGTGAAGCTGGAGATCAGCCAGGAGGTGAGCCAGAAGGGGGAGCGGGACGAGGAGCTCAAGACCACCTCCATCCTGAACCGCTCGGTCAACAGCACGATCGTGGTTCAAGACGGCCAGACCATCATCATCGGAGGCCTGATCCGGGATACCGACAGCGACAGCCGATCGGGCATCCCGGTTCTTCGGGACATCCCGATCCTGGGCTACGCCTTCGGCGGGCGCACCACGGAAAGCACCAAGGCGGAGCTGATCCTGCTGATCACTCCTCGGGTGGTGAAGGACCGGCAACAGGCGGATGCCATCACCCGCGAGTTTTCTTCCAAGGTGGCGCGCATCCAGGAAATGTTGAAACGACGAAACGATGGCGGGCAAGATGTTCCGTTGGATTCCTCCCGATAGGATCGGGTCCGTGGGTCCAGGGCGCAAGCCGGAGGGGGCCTGGGGCCGCCTGGCAGCCCTGGTGATGGCGGTCTTATTCGTTTTCACGGGGCCTGCTTCGGGCCGGAGTGAGGATTCGGGCCCGACCTCCGAGCCGATCCCTGCCATGGTCCGGCGCAACCTCTTCGTGGCGCCGGACCGGCCCGGGGGGGGCGTGTCCCGGAGTCCGGCCGGTGCGGCCGCCTCCCTGGAACGACGGCTTCTTTTCACGGGGGTTGTGATCACCCCGCAGGGAAGGCGGGCGTTGTTGGAGGAGGCCGGGGTGGGACGGGCGAAAAGCCTTTCGGCCGAAGGAGACGTCGTGGCCGGTTGGACCCTGGTGGAGATCGGATCCAATTACGTGGTGGTGGAAAGGGACGGCCGTCGGGAGCGGCTCCGCCTTTTCAGCGCCACCAAGCCGCGCCCGGTTCCACCGAGCGCTCCTTTGCCGGGTGTCGGGCAGGAACCGGCCCCAACGGCCCCTGCGCTTGAGGGGGCGGAGCCGGCCCGGGAGAAGACCCCCGAGGAGGTGCTGGACGCGCTGCCCGGGGTATCCGACGAGGTGCGCCGAAAACTCCTGGAGGCCGTGGGCCGGAAGTCCCGCCCGCCCAAGAGTCCTGCGCCTCTTTCCGGGCCGAGGGAAGCCGCCCAATAAACCCGCTTCCACGTCGTTTCCGCCATCGCCTCGGAGGCGGGCATGCCGCATGCCTTTCAGATTTTCCTGGAAGGCGGAGTGGGGCCCTGAGCCGGGCGGGGGGAGCGCCCTCTAAAAAGATTTGCGTCTGTTCGCGTTCATTCGCGGTTCTCTATCACAGTAAATGGGGCGATGTTTTCGCCGTATTCTTCTTGTCTCCGCGCGATGAGCGGGCGGGGATAGCCCCGCCCCCACGCAACAGGTCCGTGGCCTTCGTAGGGGCGGGCTTTACGCCCGCCCGCCGGAACTGTTTACTCGTAGCGCAGCCCTTTAGGGCTGCGGAGGAACCCCCGGCCGTCGGATAGTCCATCGCGGATGTCCTGTCACTTCATGGAGGTACGATGGCCCTTTCCCGCGGGGCTCAAGCCCCGCGGCAACGAGGAGGACCAAAATTCCTCGGTCCGGCAAGTCGGAGAGCCATTGTCGGACAGGCTCCTAAACGGCTTGGCAAAGACAAAAGCGGGCATCCGCCGTGTTTTGGCACAGGCGCCCGACTGATGCCTTCACGGAGGAAGACATGGGCGTGGCCCCGTCCCGTGGAGCCCGGGCATTGGTCGAAATGAGCCGACCGCGGCGCATAAGAACCAGGCGGAACGCGATCCGTTCTCAGCTTTCCCTCAGGGCCTGATCGGTGACGGTCAGGAGCGGCTCCAGCATGTAGTCCAGGATGGTGCGCTTCTTGGTCGTCAGGTAGCACACGGCGGGCATGCCCGGGTAGAGGTACGCTCCCGCCTTTTCCAGTTCGCGCTCGTCCACCCGCACGTGGGCCACGTAATAGGAATAGACGCCCTGGGCCGTTTGGGCGCGCAGCTGGTCCGCGGATACATAGGTGACCGTTCCCGGAACGGGCGGGACGCTGCGCCTGTCGAAGGCGCTCAACTGCACCCGAGCCGTCTGGCCCACGTAGACCTTGGTGATTTCGTTCGGGCGGATGTGGGCTTCCACCACCAGCTGGGAATTGTCCGGCACGATTTCCATGAGCGCCTCTCCGGGCTTGATCACCCGGGAATCTTCCGAGTGGACCGCCAGGTTGATGATGGTGCCGGCGATGGGTGCGGTGATGTCCAGCCGGGTGCGGGCGTCCCACAGGGGGCGGAGCTGTTCCCGCAAGGAGAAGATCTCGTCGGTGACCTTCCGGAGCTGCGCCAGGGCTTCGGCTTTGTAGGCGTCGTTCAGGTCCAGGATGCGCAGCTTCAGTTCCTGTATCTTCTGTTCCACCTGGGCGATGCTCTGGCGCAGGCTTTCCCGCTGGCCTTCCACTTCCGCCAGCCGGCGCCTCAGTTCCAGGATGTGGGGTTTGTCGATGTACTTCTTTTCCAGCAGGGTTTCCTTGGCCGCCAGCTCATCGCGCAGGGCGGCGCGGATGCGGTCCTGGGCTTCGATCTGTGCCTGGAGCCCCAGTTTCTGCTTCTCCAGTTGCACGATCTGGCTCTCGTACAGCTCCACCTTGTTGAGCAGATCCTTGCGGCGGGACTGGAAGATGGCCTCCTCCTCGCGCAGGACGGCGGCCACCTTCTCATTGTCTTGGCGTTCCAGCAGTTCGGGGGGCCACGCAAGGGCGTTCTGAAGGGTGGTTTCGGCCTTGAGCCGGGCCTGTTCGGCGAGCTTGAAAAAGAGTTCTCCCTCCAGCAGATCGATCTGGGCCACGATCTTCTCGCTCTTGAGTCGGATCAGGAGTTGCCCCGCTTCCACCTTGTCCCCGTCCTTGACGAGGACCTTATCCACGATGCCGCCCTCCAGGTGCTGCACCACCTTCTTGTTTCCCACCACGGTGGCGGTGCCCGGGGCGATCACGGCCCCGTAGAAGGGCAGAAAGGCGGCCCAGGCCAGCAATCCTCCAAAAAAGAGGAAGATCACGACCAGGCCGAGGATGATGTAGCGTTTAGGGTTGGTATCGATCATGACTTCACACTCCCGCCCGCAATCGATGGGGCCTTTATTTGTTTTCGACCATTCTCCCGGGAGCCTGTCCGAGCCCGTTACGGACCACCGTTCTTCTCGTAGCGCAGCCCTTCAGGGCTGCGGAGGAACCCCCGGCCGTCGGATAGGCCATCGCGTATTTCCTGTCACTTCAGGAAGCTACGATGGCCCGTTCCCGCGGGGCTGAAGCCCCGCGGCTACGAAAAGAGGGGCCAGAGCCCAAGCTCTTGTCTTGGAGAGCCATTGTCGGACAGGCTCCTAGCCGGGCGTGCCCGCCTGGGGGCGCGCCGCAGGGGCCACCTGGGGCTGGCCCATGAGGTGGGCGAGCACCTCCTTGGTGGGGCCGAACATGGCCGTTTGCCCGTCCTTGAGGACCAGCACCTTGTCCGCCACCGACAGGATGGACGGCCGGTGGCTCACGAGCAGCACGGACGAACCTTTTTCCTTGAGGCTCTTGACGGCCTCCAGCAGGGCCCTTTCTCCCTGGTCGTCCAGGTTGGAGTTGGGCTCGTCCAGGACCACGAACTTGGGAATCCCGTAAAAGGCCCGGGCCAGACCGATGCGCTGTTTCTGGCCGCCCGACAAACGGTTGCCTCGCTCGCCCACGTCCGTATCGTAGCCGGAAGGCAGGGAAAGAACCATGTCGTGGATCCCGGCCAGTCGGGCCGTCTCGATGACCTTTTCCGAATCCACGGGGCCGAGCCGGGCGATGTTTTCCGCCACCGTACCGTTGAACAACTGGACGTCCTGGGGCAGGTAGCCCACGTGGGGCCCGAGCAGATCGCGGTCCCACTGGTTGATGTCCGCTCCGTCCAGGGTGACCTTGCCGGAGGTGGCCGGGTAGATGCCCAGCAGAACGCGGCACAGGGTGGATTTTCCCGCCCCGGAGGGGCCGATGACCGCCACCACCTCACCGGGATCCATCTGGAAGGAAACCCCTTTGAGGATCTCCCGGCTGCCGATCCTGAGTCCCACCTGCTGGACGCTTACGCGCCCCTGCGGGGTGGGCAGCCGGGTCTGGACGCTTTCCGAAGCGGAATCCTCCAGAAGACGCCCCAGCCGTTTGTAGGCGGCCCGGGCTTCCACGGTCTGCTTCCACGTGGCCACCATGGAGTCCACGGGAGCCAGGAACTGGCGGGTGATGATGGAGGCGGCGATGATGCCCCCCACCGCTACCTCCGACCGGATGACCAGGTAGGCCCCCAGCCCGTAGACCAGGATGGGGACGAGGGTGCGGAAGGTTCGGGTGGCCGAGGCGAAAAGCCCCAGGGCGCTGGAGGACTGGTCCAGGAGGCGGATCTGGGCGCTGTTTTTGGCGTCCCATTGTTTGAGGATGCCCGGGAAGAGGTTCATGGCCGCGATGGTTTCCGCGTTGAAGAAAAGAAGATGGAGGTATTGGTTCATGTTGTCTTCCAGGGCCCGGGACATCTCCAGGCGTTGCGAGGTGAACTTGGCCTGGAAGTAGCCGAGGAGGAGGGAAACGCCGGCTCCCGCCAGGGCCAGCACGGCCAGGTACGGGTGGATGAGGTAGACGACGAACAGGTAGATGGGCATCCAGGGGGAGTCGAAGATGAAGAAGATGGCACTGCCCCCCAGGTAGTTTCTAAGCAGTTGCAGGTCCCTCAACCCTTCCTTGTAGGGCGGAGCGTCGAGGCGGGAAAGGTTCCGGATCATGCCTGTGAGCACGGTGTCGCTCAGGCTGTTCTGGATCTCCACGCCCGCCAGAACCAGGATCCTGGAGCGCAGCACATCCAGGATGCCCATGACCACCACGGCCAGCAGGGCCCCCAGGGAGATGGTGAGCAGAGTGGGGATGGAAAAGCTTTGCAGGACCCTGTCGTAGATGGCCAGCATGTAGATGGGAAAGGTGAGTCCGAAGACGTTGACGAAGAAACTGAAAATCCCTGCGTGCAAAAAATACTTTCGGATCCAGGTCTTGAGATGATCTCGCATGTAAAACTCCTTCGGATTCCTCCGGGGTCGGGCCTCCCGTCCGTTTGGGTCCCGGCCCGTCACAGGGAGGACAGAATGTGCTGCAGCCAGCCGGAAAAGTGCTCGTCGCTCCACTCGGCGGCCTTCCGTTTCTTCCACGCGTACACGGTCCTTTCCCAGTGCCTGCGGTCCAGGCGCACCACCTTGCCGCCGGGTTCCAGGGCCGCGTGCCGGATATGCAGCAGGGCATCCACGTTTTCAAGGATGAAGTCCACTATGGAAACGATGCCCCGCAACCGGGCCAAGGCCCGCACCGGAGGGTTGGCCGCCGCCGCGTACGCCCTGAACTTGCGGACCAGGTGTTCGTCGGCCTGGGCCAGGTCCGAGAGATCGTCCGTGCAAAGAAACCAGTAGAGCCGGGCCAGAGCCGCCTGCTGGGCGGGCAGCAGCCGGTCGAACCAGTCCACGAATCGTTTCTGGAACACGTACATGGTCTCCTTTGCGTCCTTCCCTCCCGGGAGCCTCACACGGAACTTCCGACCTGGGCGGGGCCCGCCTGCCGGGCCCCGGCTGCCGAGGCGCTGCGCATGAGCCGGTTGAGCACCTCCTGCCTGGGACCGAAGTCCGCCGCCCGCCCGTTCTGGAGCACCAGGATGTGGTCCACCACGGACAGCAGCCCGGGCGTGTGGGAAATGAGGACGCAGGTGGTCCGGCGGGTCTTGCGAATGCTTTCCAGGCACCGGATGAGGGCCGCTTCGCCTTCCTCGTCCAGGTTGGAATTGGGCTCGTCCAGGACCAGGAGCACCGGGTCGTGGTAGATGGCCCGGGCGAACGCCACTCTCTGCTTCTGGCCTCCCGAGAGCACCACCCCTCCCTCCAGGCCCACGGGGCTGTGGATGCCGTCGGGAAGGGAGGCCGCCAGGTCCGACAACCCCGTGATGCGAAGGACTTCCTCCAACCTGGCCTCGTCCGGGGGGCCGAAGTGGGCGATGTTCTGGGCCAGGGTGCCCGGGAAGAGGTCGATGTCCTGCGGGAGATAGCCCACGTGCCGGGCCAGGGCTTCCTTGTCCCAGAAGGCCATGTTGTACTCGTCCAGTTGAACGCTGCCCAAAACGGGCGTCCACAGCCCGCACAGGAGCTTGGCCAGGGTGGTCTTGCCGGCGCCGCTGGGCCCGATGACTCCCAGGAATCCGCCCGGCTCCAGCCGGCAGGAGACGTCCGCCAGGATGAGCCGCCCCTCCCGGACGAAGAAGACGTTCCTGGCCTCCAGGGCCCCCCGGGGACGGGTGGGCGCCAGCCGCTCCCTTTTCGGCTGAAGGCGTTCCCACGTGTTCAGAAAACCGCTGAGCCGCTGGTAGGCCTCCCAGGCGGCCGCATTGGTCTTGTAAAAATGCATGAAGAGGATGATGGGGCGCGTGGCCTGTCCTTGCAGGATGGAGGCCAGGATCATGAGCCCCGGGGTGATCTCGTGGCGGATCACGTAGTAGGCGCCCACCCCGTAGATGGCGATCTGGGTGAGCAGCTGCAGGGCCTTGAAGACGGCCTGGATGAGGCCGGCCCGGTTGCTGGCCGTGGTCTGCTTGTCCAGCACGTCCCGGTCCCTTTCGTGCCAGCGGGCCGCCGCCCCGCGGCCCATGCCCATGGCCAGCAGCACGTCGGCGTTGGCGAACAGGGTGTTCTGGAACCGGGAATTTTCGAAGTTGATCCGGTTGGCATCCAGGATGAGCTTCTGGCAGAGCCTTTCCTGGAGCAGGGTGAGCAGCACGATGACCACGGCCAGAACGACGGAGATGAGGCCCAGCATGCGGTGCATGTAGAAGACGAGGATGAGGTAGAAAGGGCACCAGGGGGCGTCGAAGAGGGCGAAGATCCCCTGGGTGGAAAAGAAGTCCCGCAGCGTGCGCACGTCCTGGATGCCCCGCGCGTAGACGTTCTTCAGGGGGCCGGACAACAGGGTGAGGGTCTTGTGAAGCATGGGGCCCGAAAGGGTGGCGTCCAGATCCAGCCCTGCGCGGGCCAGGATCTTGTGGCGTACGAAATCGAACAGGAAGAGCATGCCGAGGGCGTAGAGGGCCAGGATGGTGATGGCCGTGAGCGAGTCGATGCTGTAGCTGGTCACGATCACGTCGTAGATCGTGTACATGTAGAAGGTGAAGGTGAGGCCCAGGAAGTTGATGAAAAGACTGATAAATGCGGCGAAGACGAAGTGCCGCTTCCATTTTCGGAGAAATTCCTTCATCTAGGCGCTCGCTCCGGAGGCTCTGTCCCGGACATAACGTTCCGCGTCCCCCTGCGTCCACAGGCTTGCATCCTTGCGCCGCTCTTGGCCGTTCCCGCCGGTTGCCGGGGCGGGCCCTTCCGGGCCGCTTTCCGCCAGCCGGTCGAAGAAGATGTAGAGACCCAGGAGGACCAGCGGTCCGAAAAGGACGTAAATGGCCACCATGCCCACGGCCAGGTACACACCTTCCATCACCGCCTCCCTGGTGAGTCCCGTCGCCGTTTCCGACGACCGATTCGGCCCGCGCTTGCGCGCGGCGCCTGCGAAACCTGATTTCCATAGTGCATGGCTTGTCGGGTGTCAAGGCCGCAGACCGCCCTTGTCACGGGAGCAACATTTATGCCGGATGCCGCCTTCCCCCCCCTTCTCCTCCGGGGCGGCCGTCGGCGCCGTCCGGCCCGCCTCCTTTTGGCACGAAATGTGCCACCCGAATACGGGTGCTTGACAAAACCAGGCCGATGAAAGACAAGAGGCGGGCCGCCGGAAGGCGCGCTCAAGGATTTCCAACCGGTTCACCATAAGACCATGGGGAGAGGATGTGCCGACGATCCACAAGATCAGGTTTCTGGCAGTTTTGATGGCGGGGGTCCTGGTGACGGCGGGGGCCGCCCGGGCGGGCGGACCCGGCGATTCCCGGGGTGCGGCGCAGATCTACGACCTGGCCCGGTGCATCCGGACGGCCCTGGAGCGGAACCCGCAGATCCAGGCCTACCGGGAGTTGGTTCGCAGTGCGGAGGCGGAGGTGCGGGCCGCCGTGGGGGGGTTCCTGCCCAGCGCGGCCGTGGACATTTCCCGCACCACCATCCGAAACGACGGGACCCTCACCCTGGACACGGACTACCTGGATCAGGAGCGGTCCGTGATCCAATGGCGCGTGCAGCAGAACCTTTTCAACGGCTGGGCCACGCTGACCCGCGTGGAGCGCTCGCGCCTGGTGAAGGCCTTTCGCCGGGAGGATCTCAAGGCGGCGGAACTCACCCTGACGGCCGATGTGAAGAGAGCCTTCTACCAATTACTGGGGAGCCGGGCTCGGGCGGAGGCCGCCCGGTCCCAGGTGTCCCGGCTGGAGAGCCAGCTGGAGGTGGTGAAGGCCTACGAACGGTTGCAGCTCAGGCCCCGGTTGGACGTGCTGCAGGTGGAGGTGGAGCTGGAGAAGGCCCGGCGCGCGCTGGAGGCCGCCTGGAACGCCGAGGAGACCGCGCGGATCCGCCTGAACACGCTGCTGGGCGTTTCCGGTGAGGTAAATTTCGCCTACCGGGGGGACCTGGAGGACTTTTCTTACGATCCGCCGATTTCCGTGGAGCCCTACCTGGCTCGGTCCGGGGACCGGCCCGAGGTGAAAAAGGCGGAGATCAACTACCGGGTGTCGCGCAAGGAGGAGCGCCTCACCCTGAGCCAGGCCCTGCCGCGGGTCGATCTGACGGGCTCCTGGATCCAGTACCAGCGGGACTACGACGAACCTGCACTCCGCGACGACGACCTGGGCTACTACACCGTGGCGCTGAACGTGACGGTGCCCCTTTTCCAGGGCGGGCAAGTCTATCATTCCCTGGCCGCCCAAAGGCATCAGTCCCAGCGCTACCGTCGGGAGCTGGAAAACCTGGTCAACGAGGTGGAACGGGAGATCCGGACCCGCTTTCTGGCGCTCCAGGACGCCCACGGCCGCATCGCCTCGGCCCGAAAGATCCTGTCTCTGGCCCTGGAAACCTACGACAGCGCCCAGGTGCGCTACCGCACGGGGGTGGGGAGCATCACCGACGTGCTCAACGCCCAGGCGGACGTGACCGATGGGGAAGTGCAGCTCAGCACGGCCCGGGCGGATTTCCTGGTTGCCCTGGCGGATCTGGAGCGGGCGGCGGGCATGGCGGCCCAATAATCCCGCAGGGTTCGCCGTTTCCGGTCAAGGAGGGGGATCGTGGGATTGGGCCTGATCCTGGAATTTGCCAAGAGGGACTTCACCGAGCGGTACTCGGGGTCCGCCCTGGGCATGTGGTGGTCTCTCATCTGGCCGGTGGTGCACATCTTCATCTACGTCTTCGTCTTTTCCAAGATCATGGGCGCCCGCCTGCCCGGGACCTCCGCCGTGTACAGCTACAGCGTCTATCTGGTTTCCGGGCTGGTGCCCTGGATGGCCTTTTCCAACACCATCGGGCGCATCACCACGGTCTTTCTGGACAAGAAGCCGGTGTTGACCAAGATGCACGTGCCCCTGCCGCGCTTTCCGCTCTACGTGGTGATCTCCGAGTCCGTCACCTGCGCGATGACCTTGGCCGTGTTCATCGGGGTGCTCCTGGTTTCGGGTTTCGGCCTGGGCCGGGCCCTGCTGCTTCTTCCCGTGGTGTATGCGGTCCAGCAGGTGTTCGCCTACGGGCTGGGATTCTTCCTGGGGATCCTCAACGTTTTCCTGCGGGACCTCAAGGAAGTGGTTCAGATCGGGCTGCAGCTCTGGTTCTGGTTCACCCCCATCGTCTACGTGTCCGACATCCTGCCCCGGCCGGCCCAGGCCCTCCTGAATCTCAATCCCGCCTTCGTCTTCGTGGACGCCTACCACCAGATCTTCCTCTACGGGCGGGTGCCGGAGATGGGGGGGCTCTACGTGATGGTCCTGGTGGGACACGGCCTCACGGCGGCGGCCTACATGGCGTTCAAACGGCTGGAAAAGGACGTGAGGGATTTCCTGTGAAGGAGGCGCTTCTTTTTCTGCTGGCTGCGGCGGGGGTGGGGGTCGTCTTTTTCGGGGCGGCCCGGCGGGTGCCGGGGCGGTTTCCGGCCCGGCAGGCCGGCCTTGCCTTGCTGGCCCTGAGCGCCCTCTGTCTCCTGGCCCTTCTCTGGTTGGCTCAAGAGATCTTGTGACCCATGCTGCACGTACACGGCCTTTGCAAATCGTTCCGCCTCTACCGAAAACCGGCCGACCGTCTCAAGGAGATCGTTCTGCGCCGGCCGTTTCACCGGATCCACCGGGCCTTGGAGGACGTGAGCTTCTCGGTGCGGGCCGGAGAAGCCCTGGCGGTCATCGGGCCCAACGGAGCGGGCAAGTCCACCCTGCTCAAGATCCTGGCGGGGGTGCTTCTGCCCGATGCCGGGCAGATCCGCATCCACGGGCGCATCACGGGGCTGCTGGAACTGGGGACCGGTTTCAACTTCGAGATGACCGGGCGGGAGAACATCTACATGAACGGTCTCCTGCTGGGCATGAGCCGCGAAGAGCTGGACCGGAGGCTGGAGGCCATCCTGGATTTTGCCGAGTTGGGGCCCTTTGCGGAGGAGCCCATCAAGACCTATTCGTCGGGCATGGTCATGCGCCTGGCCTTTTCCATCGCCATCCATGCCGATCCCCTCTGTTTCGTGGTGGACGAGGCCCTGTCGGTGGGCGACGCCTATTTCCAGCAGAAGTGCCTGAGCCGCATCCGGCGGTTCCGCCAGGACGGCGGGGGCATCCTTTTCGTCTCCCACGACCTGGCGGCCGTGACGGCCCTGTGCGACCGCGCCCTTTTGCTTCACCGGGGCCGGATTGTGGAAGAGGGGTCGCCCGAAGGCGTGATCAACGCCTACAACTATCTGCTGTCCACCTTGGGACCGGACGGGGACCGTTCCCGGCGCCTGTCCGAGGGGGGGGGCGATTACGGCACGGGGCGGGTCCGCATCCAGTCGGTGCGGATTCGGGGATCGGCGGGCGGGGGCGACGTCTTTCTTTCCGGCGAACGGGTGACCGTGTCCGTTTGGGTGCACGCCCGCGAGGTCCTGGACGATGTGACCGTGGGGATCCTCCTCCGCAACCGGTTCGGGATGGACGTGTTCGGCACCAACACGTACCACCACGGCGTTCCGGTGCGGGTGGCTCCGGAGGCGCCCGTGCGGGTGGATTTCGAGCTGGATCTGAACGTGGGCCCGGGCGCCTACACCGTGACGGCGGCGGTGCACCGGGGGGCCGCCCACGCCGAAGGGTGTTACCACTGGATCGACGGGGCGGCGGCGTTCGAGGTGGCCGGACACCGGGGGCCGGCCTTTGTGGGGAGCACCCGGCTGGAGCCCGTGATCCGTGTGGGCCGAGCTTGAGCCGGAAAGACATTGTCGGACAAGTTCCCGGGGGGAGGCGGTTGAGAGCCCGGAGAGTGCAGGGAATCGGGGGGATCGTCTGCTGCCTGCTGGCCGCCTGGCTGCTGGTTTGCCCCCACGTGCGGGCCCAGCCTCCACCGGTGGTGACGGCGCTCATCTCCCAGGAAATCCGACCCTATCTTCTGGCGGTGGAGGGGCTGGAGGCGTCCCTGCCTTACCCGGTGCGCCGGGTCTATCTGGACGGGCCCCAGGGCCGCACCCTGCGCGCGGTGGAGGAGGCGGTGCGGGCCGGGGCCGTGTGCGTGGCGGTGGGGCCGGAGAGTGTGCGGATGGTGGAGCAGACGGCGGATCCGCCCCCGGTGGTGGCCGTCATGGTCCTGGACCTTCCGGCCGGCCCGGGGGGATCGTGCGGCGTCTCCCTGCGCATTCCTCTGGAGACCCAGGCGGGGCTTTTGCGGGAGACCTTCCCCGGCTTACGACGGCTGGGGGTTCTCTTCGATCCCGGCTCGGACCCGTCCTGGTTCGATCGGTGCCGGGCCGCCTCCGCCGCCGGGCCGGTGGAGGTGGTTCCCCTGCCCGTGCACGGATCCCGGGGGCCGAGCCGGCTCTTTGAGGGCCCCGGGCCCGACGTGGACGCCCTGCTCTTCGTGCCGGACCCCGCCGTGGTTTCCAAGACCGTCATCCGCTACGTGATCACCCAGTGCGTGGTTCGCAAGATCCTGCCGGTGGGCTATAATAGCTTCTTTCATGAGGCGGGGGCGGGGGCCTCCTTCGTCCTGGACTACCGGCGCGCGGGAGAGGCGGCCGCCTCCCTGGTGGACCATCGGCTCCGCGGCCGCCCGTGCCCGCCCGTGACGCCCCCGTTCCGGCTGTGGGTCAAGAAGAAGACGGTGCAGGCGGTGGGAATGGAGCTGGGAGAGCCGGTTCCTTCCTGTGTGGAGGAGCGTCCATGAGGGGCGGATCCGTCTACCGTCGTTTCGTGGGGGTGGGCACGGCCCTGATTGCCGCCAGTTCCTTTGTGGTGGCTTTTTTCGGCTGGCAGGTCACGTCCGGGTACGTGGAGGCCCGCTACCACGAGCATTTCCGCGTTTTGGCCGACTACGCGGCGTCCCGGGCGGAGCTGGGACTGGTCTTGAACGACCCGGCCATGCTCCAGGCCCTGGCCGAGGAGCTCCTGGCGTTGGAGGCGGTTCGGGAGGTGGTGATCACGGACGGCGGGGGGCGCCGGATGGCACGGGCATGGAGGGAGATTCCGGGCCGGGCCCGCTCCGTCACGGCCCCCGTCTGGTCTCCCACCCTGGATCGCAGCAACCCGGCCCTGGAAAACGGCTCCGGCCTGGAATCGGGCCGGGTGACCCTGGTCTATGCCGTCCAGGGCCTGGAGGCGCTGCTGCGTTCCCTGGTGGTGCGCTTCACCCTGGCGGGCGTCCTGGTGGCCTTGGCTTCCGTGGGCCTTTACGGGTTGTTGGCGCGCGGTATCGTCTCGCCGCTGCGGGATCTGGTGGAGGCGGCCCGGCAGGTGTCGGCGGGGCGGCTGGACGTGCGGGTCCGCCCCAAGGGGCTCAAGGAGACGGACGTGCTGGCCGAAACCTTCAACGAGATGGTGACGGCCCTGGAACAGAGGGAGCAGGATCTGAGGCGGCTCAACGCCCGCATGGCCCGCCGGGACGCCCTGGCGGAGGTGGGGCGCTTTTCCATGATGGTGGCCCACGAGATCAAGAACCCGCTGGCCATCATCCGGGGCAGTCTGGACCAGCTGAAGAGGGAGGGGCCCGGGGGGGCTTCCGCCCCCGTCCTGTGGGGCTTCATGGAGGAGGAGTTGACACGCATCAACCGGCTGGTGGAAGATTTCCTGCTCTTTTCCAAGCCGGCCCACGCCTCCCCGGTCCGCACGGACATGAACCGTTGGCTGGCCCAAGTCCTGGAAAAGATCCGCCTCATGGCCGAAGACGCCGAGAAGGCCCTGCACGTGCGGGTGGCGGAAGATCCGTGCTGGTGCGCCTGCGACCCGGAGCTCATGGAGCGGGCGGTGGGCCACCTGGTGCGAAACGCCCTGGACGCCGTGGACGGGCACGGGGCCGTGCGGGTGGCGGCCGCCGCGCGCGGCCATGCGTGGGTTCTGACGGTGGAGGACGACGGCCCGGGGGTGCCCCCGGAGCATCGGGAGCGGGTCTTCGAGCCCTTCTTCACCACCAAGGCCAAGGGCAGCGGGCTGGGCCTGGCCATGGTGCAGCGGATCGTGGAAGTCCACGGCGGCACGGTCCGCCTGGAGTCCGCCCAAGGCGGGGGGGCCCGCTTCGTGGTTTCCATCCCCCGCCGGGAATGAACTTGGCACGCGGCCGCAAGGGCGCGGGATTTGCGGTGAAAGAATCGGAATGGACGGGAGAAGGCATGGCGCGCATCTGCGTGGTGGACGACGAGCCCAAGGTGAGAACCCTGCTTCGGCTCCTTCTGGAGGGCAAGGGACACCAGGTGGTGGAAGCCCCCGAGGGCGCCGCCGCCTTGGAACGGCTTGCCCGGGAGCCCGTGGATCTGGTGATCGCCGACATCCGCATGGAGGGACTGGACGGGCTGGGGCTGCTCCAGGCCGTGAAGGAGCGGGACCTGGGCTGTCCGGTGATCTTCATCACGGCCTATGCCACGGTGGAGTCCGCCGTGGAGGCCCTGCGGCTGGGGGCCGCCGACTACCTGGTCAAGCCCTTCGATGAGCGCCAGATCCATCTGGCCGTGGAGCGGGCCCTGGGCGTGGCCCGCCTGATGAACGAGAACCTGCGCCTGCGGCGGGCTCTGGAGGAGCGGGGCGCGGAGGAGGGGGTCTTCGTCTCCCCGGCCATGCGCCGGGTGCGGGAGATGGCCCTGCGGGTGGCCGCCAGCGACGCCACGGTGCTCTTGACCGGCGAGTCGGGAACCGGCAAGGAGGTGGTGGCGCGCCTCATCCACGGGGCCGGCCCCCGGGCCAGGGAGCGCTTCGTGGCGGTCAACTGCGCCGCCATTTCCCAGAACCTGGTGGAATCGGAGCTTTTCGGGCACGAAAAGGGCGCCTTCACGGGGGCGGACCGCCGGCGCGAGGGCAAGTTCGAGTACGCCCAGGGCGGCACCCTCTTTCTGGACGAAGTGGGGGACCTGAGCCCGGAGGCCCAGGCCAAGCTCCTTCGGGCCCTGCAGGAGCGCAGGATCCAGCGGGTGGGCGGCAACCACGACATTCCCGTGGACGTGCGCGTGGTGTGCGCCACCAACCGGGACCTGAAACAGTGCGTGGCCGAAGGGCGCTTCCGGCAGGATCTCTACTACCGGATCGCCGTCTTTCCCATTCATCTGCCGCCCCTGCGGGAGCGCCCCGAGGACCTGGTGCCCCTGGTGCTGCACTTCGTGGAGCGCTTCACGGGAAGGCGGTGCGGCCCGGAGGAGGCCCTCACGGGCGGAGCCGTGCGGGTGCTCAAGGACTACGGCTGGCCGGGAAACGTCCGGGAGCTGGCCAACGCGGTGGAGCGGGCCCTCATCCTGAAGGGGGGCGTTTTGCCCATCACCACGGACGACCTCACCTTTCTGCTTCCGGAAAAGAGCCCCGCCGACCTGGAATCCCTGTTCCGGCTGCCGCCGGAGGGGATCGATTTCGACGCCCTGCTGCGCCTGGTGGTGACCCAGGCGCTGGAGCGGGCCGGGGGGAACCAGAGCCGGGCGGCCCGGATTCTCAACCTGAGCCGGGGGCGGTTTCGCACGCTGCTCAAGCACCTGGACGAAGGCGACGGCGAAGAATGAGACGGTGGATGCATGGACCGATCTTTCCCATGAATCCGTGACGAGGGGGGAGGACAAACGGGTGGGTCCGCAATTTCGGCCCCTGTGCCTGGCGCTGGTGTGCGCCGCCCTGTGGCTGGCGGGCGGGGCCGGTGCGCCTTCCCCGGCCCGGGCCGACTCCGAAACCCTGGCCGTCTTCGTGGGCGAGGACCTTTCGGTGCTCAGCCTGGCGTCGCGACGGCCCGAATCGCCCGACCGGGCCCCGGCCGTGGCCCGGGTGGTGACGGCCCAGGAGATCCGCGCCCGGGGCCTTCGCACCCTGGCGGACGTGCTCATGCTGGAGCCCGGCTTCTACGTGCGCCCGGGCGAACGGGGCAGCACACCCTACCTGAGGGGGGTGGGCCAGGGCATCCTTCTGCTCTACGACGGCGTCCCCCTGGGCTCCAACGTGACCAAGAGCGTGCATCCCCTGGACGAGGACCTGTCGCTGGCGGGGGTGCAGCGCATCGAGATCATCCGGGGCCCGGGGTCGGTCCTGTGGGGGCCGGACGCCTACGCGGGCATTGTGAACATCGTGCCGTATTCGGGCAAGGATCGGCCCGGAGCCCGGGTGCAGGCCTGGGCCGGGACGGATCACCGCCGCGGCACCGCCCTGTCCTGGGGATGGGCGGGGCGGGACCTGGCCGGGTTCCTTTCCGTTTCGGCGGAAAAAAACCGCTACTGGACCGATACCTTCGCGCTCCCGGGGGACGGTCCCGGGGGGGCGGCCGAAACGGGCCGCCTGGACGACGCCTCCTTCGCGGACGCGGTGGCCACCCTGGAGGTGGGGGACTGGCTCCGGATGACGGCGCGCTGGAGCGATCACACCAACCGGTTCGTCCTCCAGGGACCGGAATCCCTCCGCTGGGAAGGGCGGAGGCGGGCGCCGGCCCGCTTCATCAAGGCCTCCGCCACGCGCCGCCTGGGGATCTCCGATGTGACGGTGAACGCCTTCTACGAAAACCTGCCCCTGGAGGTGACCGACGTGGACGTCACCCGATCCCAGGAAAACCACATCTGGTCCGCGGAGGTCCTCTGGTACCGGCCCCTGGATCCCGCAGGCGGCCTGACCCTGGGGGCGGGCTACCGGAACAACCGGGCCGAGGACGCCGTGGTCCGCGACGGGTTCCTGCCGGATTTTCTGAAACCCTCCTCGTCCGTCTTCGTCCCCCAGGTGACCCAGGCGAGTTTCGACGACCGCCTTCTTTCCGCCTTCGCCCAGGTGCGCCGCCGGTGGGGGCCGGTGGATCTGTGGGCCGGACTGCGCCTGGACGATTCCGACGCCTACCGGTCCACGATCAGCGTGACGGCGGGGCTCCAGTGGGAGCCCGCCGAGGCGTGGCGCATCAAGGCCTCCTACGGCAGTGCCTACCGCAACCCCTACGCGGCCCAGCTCTACGGCGACCGCTCCTTCGACCCCGAAGGGATCCGCACCGGGGCGGTCCAGGTGGCCTGGACCCCTTCGCCCGCCGACCAGGTGCAGCTGACCGCCTTCTACAGCCGCTTGACGGACCATCTGGCCGAGGACCCCTACGGGGGCCTTTCCATGCCGGAAACGGAACGGTTGTGGGGCCTGGAGCTGGACGGGCGCTGGCGCCTCCATCCCCGCCTGGACCTGCGGGCCTCCCTGACCGTGCTCGGGGACGATGCCGATCCGGAGCGCTACCGGAGCCTGGCGGCCCTGTTCGTGCGGCCCGACGGCACGGTGGAGCCCGTCTTCGAAGAGTGGGAAAAGCCCTTCGACCTGGGCCCCGACGTGATGGCCTCGGCGGGCGGCACCTGGACCCTTGGGCCCGGCTGCACCCTGTCCGTGGACGCCCTGTGGACGTCCGAGCTTCCCTACGCCTACGACAAGGGGCGCTTTGTCGGAACCTACGACGGGGAGCGCTTCCTTCGGGCCGCCCTGCAATGGCGGGACGTGCCCGTGGCGGGGAGCACGCTGCGCCTGGCGGCCTCCAACCTGCTGGACCAGGGGGGGAGGGTGCCCGGGATCTACGGCCCGGCGGACCGGCCCCCGCTGCGCGTCTGGGTGGAGTGGAGCTACCGGTGGTAGCGGGACCTTCGGGGAAAAGGGGTTGACGGCGGCGGCGCTTCCCCGTTAAATAGTGAATTTTTATATGAAACGCGACCTCGTTCCGCGGGTGCGCGCGGCCTGTGGGGGCGAATCATCCTTCGCCCCCATCAGGGGCCTGCTCCCCAAGGTGCGTTTCATCCTTCCTTGTCCCAGGCTCCCCGTGACGGGGGATGATGCGGATGTTCAGGATCCAACGGATGGCAAGCGACCGAAAATCGTGAGGAGAGCGCATGGAGCGACGGGCACTCATTACGGGCATCACGGGCCAGGACGCGGCCTACCTGGCCAAATTTCTCTTGGAAAAGGGCTACCGGGTGACGGGAACCTACCGGAGGACGGCCTCCTCCAACATGTGGCGGCTTCACGAACTGGGGGTCCTGGAAGCCATCGACCTGGTGCCCCTGGATCTGCTGGAGCTCACCAACATCCTGCGGGTGGTGGAATCGGTGGCCCCGGACGAGATCTACAACCTGGCGGCCCAGAGCTTCGTGGGGGTCTCCTTCGACCAGGCGGTCTACACCACCCAGGTGAACGCCATCGGGGTGAGCTACCTGCTGGAGGCGGTGCGCACCCTCAATCCTTCCATCCGCTTTTACCAGGCGTCCACCTCGGAGATGTTCGGCAAGGCCCGGGAGGTGCCCCAGTCGGAGACGACTCCGTTCCATCCCCGCAGCCCCTACGCCGTGGCCAAGCTCTACGGCCACTGGATCACGGTCAATTACCGCGAAGCCCACGGGCTGCACGCCTCCTCCGGGATCCTCTTCAATCACGAGTCGCCCCTTCGGGGCCGCGAGTTCGTCACGCGCAAGATCACGGCGGGCCTGGCCAAGATCCGCCACGGCCAGCAGGAGGTTCTGGAGCTGGGCAACCTGGAGGCCCGGAGGGACTGGGGCTATGCGGGCGACTACGTGCGCGGCATGTGGCTCATGCTCCAGCAGCCCCAGGGCGACGATTACGTGCTGGCCACGGGAGAAACCCATTCGGTGCGGGAATTCACGGAACGGGCCGCGGCCTGCGCCGGGTTCCGGCTCGCCTGGGAAGGCGAGGGGGCGGACGCCGTGGGGGTGGACGAAACATCGGGCCGGGTGGTGGTGCGGGTGAATCCGCGGTTCTACCGGCCCGCCGAGGTGGATCTGCTGCTGGGCGACGCGTCCAAGGCCCGGAGCCGCCTGGGGTGGGCCCCCACGGTGGGCTTCGAGGAGCTGGTGGAGATGATGGTGCGGGCCGACATGGACCGGGCGGCCCGGGGGGAACTCCAGGCCCTGAACTTCTGAGGGCTTGTGCCGCCCGTGGCGCGCCCGTGGATCCCGCCGGGGAGCCGAGAAGCCTTTTCCGTGGGAGCCGGTCCGCCGGCGGTCCGGATCGCGGCCAAGGCCGCTCCTCCAGTAAAAAAGGTGCGCGTTTCCTATAAATGGAACGGTTCTTTGCCATGGCGAGGTTCCGGCGGGCGGGCGTAAAGCCCGCCCCTACGGAGGCACATGAACCTCTTGGGTAGGGGCGGGGTTTATCCCCGCCCGCACATGGCGCGGAGAAAGAAGTTGGGCCCGCTCATGGCGTGGAGAAATGAGTAGAAACGGTAGAGCCCGCCCCTACGGAGGCACATGAATCTCTTGGGTAGGGGCGGGGTTTATCCCCGCCCGCACATGGCGCGGAGATGAGAAGAATACGCCGAAAGAATCGCTCCCTTTGTCCGGGAACCTTACGGATGGGCGTCCGTGTGGCGGCGCGGCCGATGGCTTTCTTGCAGCCCCGGCCCTTTCGCCCTGAGAGGAGACCCGCACGTCCATGAAGATCACGACATCCATTGCGGAAATCGATGTGGAGACCCTGGCGGACCGGGTCCGCCGGGAGATGGAGGAAAAGGCGGCCGGGGGCCAGGCTCCCGCAGTGGACGAAACCGAAGGCGCCCCGTGGGAGCCTCCGGCCGCGGACGGCGAGCGCCCCCCTTTCGAGGCCGCCGGGGACGGGCTGGGTCCGGCCGCGGAGGTGTCCTACGGGGATCTGGCCTCTTGGGACGGCGAGCGGTTCGTGGAGGCGGCCTACCGGGCCGTTCTGGGCCGTCCCGCCGACGAAGAGGCCCTGGCCCATTACGGGCGCGGGCTGCGGGAGGGGCGCCTTTCCAAGGCGGAGCTTCTGGCCCGGCTGCGCTGGAGTGGGGAGGGCCGGGCCTGCGGGGTGCGCCTCCGGGGGCTTTGGGGCCCGCTGCTCCTGGCCCTTCCCGGAAGGATCCCCGTCGTGGGACGTCTCTGGCGGGCCCTGGGCGCCCTGGTGCGGTTGCCGGCCCTGTGGGGCCGCGTGGCGGCGCTGGAGTCCGGCCTGGAGGGGCTGGTGGAAGAACGGCTCCCCGCAATGGAAGGGCGCCTGGAGGAGATGGCCTCCCGGGAGTCCCGCCTGGAGGGGCTGGTGGAAGAACGGCTCCCCGCAATGGAAGGGCGCCTGGAGGAGGCGGCCGCGGAGCTTGGGCGCTTGCGGGAGGAGGCGCGGGAGCGCCGGGAGATCCTGGACCGGTTTCGCCGGGACCTGCTGGACCAGGAGCGGCGCCTGTGGCGCCTGCTGGACCGGGAGGCCCAAGCGGGCGAACCGGCCGCCGGCGCCGGAGATTCCGGGACGGCCGCCCGGGAGCGGGACCACCTGCTGGACGCTCTCTATTCCACCCTGGAGGACGCCTTCCGAGGCACGCGCGGGGAGATCAAGAAGCGGCTGGAATTCTACCTGCCCCTGGTGGAAAGGGCCCTGGAAGCGGCGCCTTCCCGCCCGGTGGCGGACCTGGGTTGCGGCCGCGGCGAATGGCTGGAACTCCTTTCCGAGCGCGGCATTTCCTGCGTGGGGGTGGATTTGAACCGGGTGATGGCGGACCGGTGCCGGGAACGGGGCCTGGCCGTGGTGGAGGGGGACGCCCTGGACTACCTGGACCGGTGCGGGCCGGGTTCCCTGGCGGCCGTCACGGCCTTCCAGCTGGTGGAGCACCTGCCGCTGGACGCCCTGGTGCGGCTCCTGGACGGGGCCTTCCGGTGCCTGGCCCCGGGGGGGCTCCTGCTTCTGGAAACCCCCAACCCGGAAAACCTTCTGGTTTCCGGCTACACCTTCTATCTGGATCCCACCCACAAGCATCCCATCCCGCCCGAGACGGCCGTCTTTCTGGTGGAGGCCCGCGGCTTTCGGGATCCGGGCATCCTCCGGCCCCCGTCGCCCCCTCTTCCCGAGGCGGAAGGCCTGACGGAGCCCTTGCTGAAGAAGCTCTTCCTGAGTGAACGCGACTACGCCGTGGCGGCGTGGAAGCCGGGTGCGAAGGCATGAGGCGGCCGGAACTGGTGCAGCTGGGGGACTTTTCCCGGCCCCGCCCGGCGGCCGCGGCGGCCTTGGTGGAGCGCCTGGCGGCCGGGGCGGGCGTGGAGGCCCGCCGCCTGGACCGGTGGAACGGTCCGGCCGAGGCGCCCCAAGACGCCGTGGTCCTGGTGCACGTGGACGGGAGCGGCCCCGCCTGGCCGGGTTCCTTTCCGAGGGGAGCGGCGGCCCTGGTTCACGGCCCGGTGGCGGCGGCGGACCTGGGGCGGCGGCTGGCCGAGGCGGGGGTGCGCGGTGCGGCGGCGGCGGATCCGGACGTGGTGCGCCTGCTGGGCCGGGATCTTCCCGTGGTGGAGCGGATTCCCTTGTGGGGGGACCCGGACGCCCTGCGCGGAGACGTCTACGATCCCCGCCAGGCCCGGGAGCTTCTGGACGCGGTGGTGGTGCTGGCGCCCTCCCCCCGGGGCCCGCTCTGGACGGCGCAGGCCCTGGCCGACGCGGTGCGGTCCCTGGCCGGACCGGGCCGGGAGCGCTGCCTTCTCGGCCTGGTGGACGCCGGGTCGCCGGCGGGGCCGGGGGACGCCCACCAGCTGGGCTGCGCGGGGATGGCGCCCGCGCGCCGGGCGGCGGTCTTTCGCTTTTCCCATCTCTTCCTGGCCCTGGAGGACCGGCCGGATCTTCCGGTGCTGATCCTGGAGGCCATGGCCCACGGGGTGCCCGTGGCGGCGGCGGATACGCCCGGGGCCCGTCTGGTGCTGGAGGATGCCGGGCTCTACGTGGCGGAAGCGGATCCGGCCGAGATGGCGGCTCTGCTGCGGGTGCTCCTGCGGGACCGCGGGCTGCTCCGCCGTCTGCGAAGCGCCCAGGCCGCCCGGCTGGCCCGTCTGCGCCCCCGCGCCCTGGCCGGTCCCTTCTTTTCCTTCCTGGAGCGCTGCGGGGCGGCGCTGCGGCCCGGACCGGAGGCGGTTCCCGAGCCGCCCCCGGACCTGGCCGTCCTGGTGGACGGCCCGTTCGATACCAGCTACAGCCTGGCCCTGGTGAACCGGGAGGCGGCCCGGGCCCTGGAGCGCCGCCTTCCCGGCCGGGTGGCCGTGGACTTCCTTTCCCGCCCGCCGGGCCATCCGCGGGTGACTCCCGGAGGCTTCCGCCGCCATCCGGACCTGAAGCCCCTGGCCCGCCGGTCCCTGGAAACCCGGCCGGTGGAGGCGGTTCTCTGGAATTCCTACCCCCCGGACGTGGGCGCGCGGCCCGGGGCCCTGAGCGTGCTCCACAGCTACGGCTGGGAGGAATCCCTCTATCCGGCCGACTACGTGCGCCGGTTCGCCGCCCGGCTGGACGGGGTGACCGTCATGTCCCGGGCGGTGAAAAAGATCCTGACGGACGCCGGCCTGCCCCTTCCCATCCGGGTGTCGGGCCTGGGGGCGGATCACGTGCTTCAAACGGAGCCCCAACCCTACCGGGGGGATCTGGGCCGGTCCTTCCGGTTTCTGCATGTTTCTTCCGGCTTTCCCCGAAAGGGCGTGGACGTGCTCCTGGAGGCCTACGCCCGGGCCTTTTCCCATGGAGACGACGTGAGCCTGGTGATCAAGACCTTCCCCAACCCCCACAACCGGGTGCGGGAACAGGTGGAGCAATTCCGCAAGCGTCCCGGCAGTCCCCACGTGGTCCTCATCGACCGGGATCTTCCCGACGCCGTCCTGGCCGACATCTACCGGCGCTGCCACGCCTTCGTTTCCGCCACCCGCGGCGAGGGCTTCGGGCTTCCCATGGCGGAGGCCATGTTGTGGGGGCTTCCCGTGATCGTCACCGAAGGAAGCGGCCAGGCGGATTTCTGCACGCCGGAGACCGCCTGGCTCATCCGGAGCCGCTACGCCGAGGCCCGATCGCACCTGAGCGGGCCGGGGTCCGTGTGGCTGGAGCCGGACCCAGACCACCTGGCGCAGCTCCTGCGCGCGGTCTATGAAGCGGACCCGGAGGAGCGGGAGCCCCGGATCCGCCGGGCCCGCGATGGGGTGCGCGCCCGGTTTACCTGGGACGCCTGGGCCGGGCGGACCCTGGAGGCCCTGGAGGCCTTCCGAAGGCCGTCTCCATGGCGGGAGGCCCCGGTGCCCGTCGCGTGGGTGAGCACCTGGGGCGGGCGGTGCGGCATCGCCCGGTATTCCCAGTATCTCTTGTCCCACCGGGGGCGGGGGCTGCGGGTGACGGTGCTGGCGCCCGTGTGGGAGGATCCCGTGGGGGCGGACCCGCCGTGGGTTCGCCGCGTGTGGGATCGGGGGGATGCGCCCGAGGCGATCCTTGGGGCCGTGGAGGCGTGCGGGGCCCGGGCGGCGGTGATCCAGTACCACCCGGCCTTTTTCGATCCGGGCCGGCTGACCCGCCTGGCCGAAGGGCTCCTTTCCCGGAACGTGGCCGTCTTTTTGGTGCTCCACGCCGCGCGGCTGTGCGCGGAGGAACTGTCCCGGAGCCGCCGTGTCCATGGCCGGATCGACCGGATCCTGGTGCACACGGTGGAGGATCTCAACCTGCTCAAGGACGCGGGGCTGGACGGCAACGCCGCCCTCTTTCCCCACGGCGTGCCCCACGCCGATCCGGTGGACCCGGCGGCCGCCAAGGCCCGGTTCGGCCTGAAGGGGCGGCGGGTGGTGGCGGCCTTCGGTTTTCTCATGCCCCACAAGGGAATCCGGGAGCTCATCCGCGCCTTTCGGATGCCGGAACTGGCCGACCCCGACCTCTTTCTGCTCCTGGCCACGGCGGAATACCCTTCGGAGGCGTCCCGGGCCCTGGCCCGGGAGTGCCGGCGCCTGGTGCGCCATGGGGGCCTGGAGCGCCGGTGCCTCCTTCTCACCGATTTCCTGAGCGACGAGGCGGCCCTGGCCCTGCTCCAGGCGGCGGACCTGGTGGTCTTTCCCTACCAGCACACCCGGGAATCGTCCAGCGCCGCCGTGCGCTTCGGCCTGGCGGCCCGCCGCCCGGTGGCGGTCACCCCCCTTCCCATCTTCCGGGACGTGCGGGAGGTGGTCCATGAGCTGCCCGGCACGTCGGCGGCGGACCTGGCCCGGGGCATCCTGGCCCTCCTGGGGGACCGGGAACGGCTCCACGCCCGGGCCCGGGCCCAGGAGGCGTGGCTTGCGGCGCACCGCTGGCCCGCCGCGGCCGAGCGGCTGGAGGGGCTGATCCGTTCGGTGCTGGTGAACCGGGAGGATGCCTGAGGGCGCCGGCGGGGCGCGGGTGGTCGAAACGAACCAGCCGTTGGTTCGTTTGGAACAGCCCGTTGCCCTGGGAGGTTGTCCGAAAACTGCGCCACCCGTCGCTCCCGCGCAACGGGGAGTCCATAACTTACTGGAAATTCTGGATCCCCGCTCCCCGTTTAAGCCGGGGACAAGCTTCGCGGGGATGACGGACGGGCGCTGGAAGGGGCGAATGAGCCATTTTCCGACAAGCTCCCAGGAGACTGTCCGAAATCGCCAGTGATGCCGTTTTTCCCGTAGCGCAGTCCTTTTTTTTCGTAGCGCAGCCCTTTAGGGCTGCGGAGAGATCCCTGAATGTCGGATGACCTATGGGGTATTGCCTGTCAGTTCATTGGGTTGGTGTGGTCCCTTTTCCGCAGGGCCGAAGCCCCGCGGCTACGAAAAAGGTCAGATTCCTTACCGGTTCCAAAGGGAAGCCTCTTTTCGCACACGTTCCCAGGCAGGTGTTTTCCGACGTGGGGCTCGAGAGCGCCCTTCGGGACCGCCCGGTGGGGGATGTGTGGCACGACACTTGCTCTGAACCATTTCGGCGCGGCGGGATCGGCCCGCCGGAGCGCATTTTTCCTTGACAATTTCCCGTGGGACGGGTAGGGGATCATGTGATAAAGAGCACCCGAGTCGCGGGAAGGGAGGCGGCTGTGCCGCCCCGGGAAGGTGAGGCAACGTGGGGAAGGAAAGGGGGGATGGCCGCGGTCCGGTGAGTTCGTGGGGGTAAGGGCGCCCCGGCGCCTGTGTGTTGTGTGAATGGATTCGCTAATTTTTTGGAGGAGGAAAGTATGGCTCTTACGGCAAAGCAGTTCATCGAGGGAATTTATGTGGCGTATTTCGGCCGCGCGGGGGATCCGGCGGGTGTGGGCTACTGGCTGAACCTGTACAACCAGGGCCAGTTCGACTTCGCCGGCATTGCGGAAAACTTCGCGCAGCAGGAAGAGGCCACGGACGCCTACGCGTACTTCAACGCCTATTTCAACTATCCGGGCTACGAGATTTCCGATTCCATGCGGGAAGCCTTCGTGACGGAAGTCTACCAGAACCTGTTCAACCGGGCTCCGGACGCCGACGGCCTGGCCTACTGGCTGGACGTGCTGGAATCGGGCGCCAGCTCCCCGGGTGCCTTCATCGCCCAGATCATCAACGCGGCCTACGAGGGCCGGGAAGGTGCCAGCGCCGACGACTGGAACAACCTGTGGGCCAAGATCCAGGTGGCCGAGTACTACACGGACCAGGTGGTGGAAACCGGTGCGGACTGGAGCGCCGCCGAGAACCTGGACGACGCCCAGGCGGCCATCGCGGGCATCACGGCCTCCAGCGACCTGGAGGCGGCCTTCGACGCAGTGGACTCCCTCATCAGCGGCACGGTCAACGTGGGCCAGACCTTCACGCTCACTACCAGTGTGGACAACATCACCGGCACCGGCGGCAACGACACCATCATCGCTGGCGAAGGCACGGCCGGCGGCGTGCACACGCTGGGCTCCTCTGACGTCATCAACGGCGGTGCGGGCACCGACACCATCGAAATCCGCCTGGCCGATGGGCAAACCGTGGTGCCCAACATGCAGGCGGTGGAGCGCATGGTCGTGCAGGCCGTGGGCACCAACGCGACGGCTGACGAGATCGTCAACATGATCAACGTCAAGGGCGTGACCGAGATCGTCAACCGCAACTCCACCAACCCGGTGACCATCACCAACCTGCAAGAGAAGGCCAAGCTCGTCGTCGAGGGCGGCAATGGCAACTGGAGCACGCGCGTCGCGGCGGATACGGCAGCGGCGCGCACGGGTGACCTGGCCATTGAGCTCAAAGGTGGGGGTATTAACAACCTGACGGTGAACCAGACGGGGGTGGATGCGGGTGGCGTGGCTGGCAACCCGACGGCCACGATCACCGCCACCGGCACCAACACCATCCAAACGCTGGAGCTGGGCAACACCATCACCACGCTGACCATCGGCGGAACTGGGTCGCTGAAGGTCACCAACAACACGGGTGTGATGGATGAAGCCACGCTCACCAAGATCGACGCCTCCGGTAACGAAGGCGGCGTGACGGTCAGCACCAACCAGGCAGCCACGGGCCTCACCTTCCTCGGCGGCAAGGGTGGCGACCAGATTACCTTTGCGGCGGGTACGCTTTCGGCCGCCGACAGCGTCGATGGCGGCGCCGGCACCGACCGCATCATCGCCACGCAGGCCGACCTGATGGCGGCAGCAGCCAAGATCAGCAACGTCGAGATCGTGCGCGTCAGCGACGTGCTCACCGGCGTGGTCGGTGGGGACAACGCCGCCAACCTGGACGCCTCCAAGTTCGCTGGGGCGACCACCTTTGAACTCGCGGCTGGCTATGCGGCTGCTGGTGCTCGCATCGACAACTTGAACGCCCAGCAGCAGCGCGTCGACATCCTGGCGCAAGCAGCTCCTGGGGCCGGTCTGCAAATCGACGACGGCGGCACCGCTGCCACCAACGACCAGTTCACCGTCGCGGTGGGGCAGACGGGCGTCAACGCCGCGGCCAATGCTGCTGTGAACTTCGCCTCCGGCACCATTGAGGTGATCAACGTCATCTCCAACGGTGATGCCAACGCCGCGGGCGGCAACGCGCTCAACATCATCGGCGGCACGGCCAACATCCACACGCTCAACATCAGCGGCGCAGAGGCGCTGACGCTCACCACCACGGGCGGCGTCGTGCAGACCATCGATGCGCAGCAGTCCTCCGGCGGCGTGGACGTTACGGGTGTTGTGCTGGGCGGAGCGACCACCTTCAAGATGGGCTCGGGCGCCGACCGCGTGCAAGGCTCCAACAAGGCCGACACCATCCAGATGGGCGCGGGCGCCGACACCGTGCTGGGCTCGCAAGGGGCTGACACCATCACCCTGGGCGATGGCGCCGATACGGTGGTGTATTCCAACCTCAACCAGTCGAGCAACACCGCCACCGACGTCATCACCGACTTTGTCTCCGGCACCGACGTGCTGGACCTCTCGGCCCTGGGCGTGACGGCTTACGCCGGCAGCAAGGCGAGCTTTGCCCTGGCGCAGGGCGCGCTGCCCGGCGGCGGCACGGTGGCTGCGGTCTTCCAGGCCGATGAAAACCGCCTGTGGGTGGACATGGACGGCAACGGCACGCTGGATGCGAATGACTTCCGTGTGGTGATGCAGGGGGTGTCGAGCCTGGCGGCGACCAGTGTTATTACCGGCGCTGGGGCGCTGAGCCTTAACCTGACCTCCGCGCCCAACGACAACCTCGTGGGTGGCCCGCTCAACGACACCATCACCGGTGCCACCTCCGGCGACCTGGTGGCTACCGACACCGTCGACGGCGGTGCGGGCACCAACACCCTCACCGTCACCGGTAACGCCACGGCGACGAACGATAACAACCTCAAGAACGTGCAGGTGGTGAATTGGGATTCGGATGCGGCGGGCGCAACCCAGCTCAAGCTGGCCGGCCAGACCGAAGCCTTCACCATCAACGTTACCTGGGCGGGTGCTGACAACGACACCCTGATTGCGGGCGATGGCAACGACACCATCGTGGTGGCAGCGGCTGGCGCTTGGACCACCAGCGACGTCATCGACGGCGGCGGTGGCACCGACACGCTGAAGGTGGGCGCGGCGCCGGCTGCGGCGTTGGCTGATGTTGACCTCACCAACGTCGAGAACATCGTGCTGACGGCGGCGATCGATACCACCAACCTCACCAAGAGTCAGAGTGAAAACCTCAACATCACTGGCTCGACAGGGAATGACACCATCTCGGCCGGCAATGGGGTTGATATCATCAACATTGGGAATGGCGGCACTGACCAGATCGACTTTAGTACTGCTGCTGCCCAAGCCGTATCGATTGCCAATAGCGCGCAATCGAGCATCGGCATGGGCTCGGTCGATCAGATCATCGGCGCTGGTGTGAACGACCTCTTGAAGGTCACGGCCTCGGATTTGCTTGCGGTGACCTTTGTCTCGAACGGCGGTACCTTTGCCCCGGCCGATGACGCAGTGGTCGTCGTGCGCGGCTCGGTCTCGGGAGGTTTCTTCACCTCCTCGGCCACTGGCTCCGACACGATGATTATCTGGGATGCGGATACCGCCAATGGCACCATCGACGGCCGCGGCGTGGTGCTGGTAGGCGTGGTGGTCAATGGCGTGACGCTGAACGATGGCGCTGACACGATCACCATCAGCTCGGTGGTCTAACAGTAGGTGAAAAACGGAGAATGTGGGCGCCCGCCTGCGTCCACTGCATCACCTAAAACCATTATCCCGCCCCCTCGGGGGCGGGTTTTTTCCGGAGCGCTTTCCGTGAGAGCGCTGCGGTGAAATTTGTATGTCGCGCTCACTGAAAAAGAGGTTGTGAGATGGGTAGAAGATATGAGTGGCCGGATCCGAAAGATCGCTCACCCAACAATCCTCACACATTGCTCGAACGAGAGGCTGTAATCGACTTGTATCGGCAAGGTTCTCACGACGAAAGCGCTAAAAACCTTACAGACGCGATCAAGAGCTGGTTCGTAAGTGAAGCCAAGAACCGAGGGTGGGATGAGGTCGTGTGGGCAGATCAATGTGCCGTATTGAAAAAAGTTTGGTCTTGAGGTGTAAGCCTACGAGCCCTGCCCTTCTCACGAGGGGCGGGGTTTTTGCCTTAAGGACCTTGCGGGTGCAGGGTTTTTACGGAAAAGATAAAAAGGAGGTTCGATGCGGCGCGCATTTCTGATCGTCGGCTTCAACAACTGGGGCAAGACGACGCTCGTCTACGACCTGTTTCGCAAGCAACGATTTCTTGTGGGCTACGGCTATCGGCTGCAGCCCGATGTTGGGCGGCGCTTTACGGTCGAGTCCCATTCCAACGACGACGTCGGTGATGACAGATACATCACCCTTATCAACAGACGTGTCAGCGCCGCGCCGCCGGACGCGCAAGACCTCATCAGCGTGCTGTGCCCCAGCCGGGAGACCACCAACGACGCGTGCCGCATACTTGGCAGCCCGGCTTTCCAGCTCTTCGACGAAATCCACCTGCTTCTGCTGCGCTACAAGTGGGACTTGCACGCGGAGCTGCACATCAAGGACATCGAGGCGTATTTCGGTCGCTGTGGCAATCCACGGCTGCGGCTGCACGTCATCGATGAAGGCGTGGGCGGTTCTGATCAAGAGCGAGGGCAGCGTCGCTGTTCGCTGGCCCATGACATCATCCGCAGTGTGCTGGGCGAATAATGAATAAGAGGCCACGGTATCCTCTTCCAATTCCCTGCCGTTCCCACCGCCCTGCCAGCCTTTACCGAATCTCCACCCTCACCCCCTGACTCAACCTCGCCCCCGGCACTTCCTGCCCTGCCTTGAGCAACGCCTTGATCGCCTCCTTGTTGGGCTTGGGCGGCGGTGGCGGCGGCGCAATCATCAGCTCCGGCGGAATGGCCGCTTCATCGACGATCTCCACGGAGGGCGAATTCTTCCTGATCGCGATCGCAAACCACGGACTCTCGATCTTCGTGATCCCGCAGGCCTGCATGTTGGCAAGCAGATACTGCCGCACCCGCTCGGCGCGTGATTCGATCGCCTTGCGTCTTTCGGCCATCCTCGCCTCGGCCTGCCGGATCTGCTCGGCCAGTGCCTCCAGATTGCGGATGAAGGCTGCGACGTTGGTCGCTTTGACCTCCACCTCGCCCTTCAGGGCTTCCAGCGTATCCTGCACCACCTCCTCGGGCAGATCGAGGTCGGCGAGCTTCTCAAGCGCGTGGCGGTAGTCGGCGGCAAGCTCATAAAGCGCGGGCAGGCTCATGCAACCTCCTCAAAACGGCGCATCTGCGAAATCATCAAACCCACTGCCGCCTGCCATCGCCGCAGCACCAAGCGTCCTGGAAAGCGCCTCATCGCTCGACTTGCGGCTGTCCTTGTCCTTGAGGCTAGCGAGCCGCTCTGAGAGCTTCTTTGGCTCCAGCCCCGCGGCCTTCTCGCTGGCGGTCTGGCGCGTTGTGGGATCAAAGACCCCCACGATGTTGAGCCGCGAGGCTTCCTTGCCCTGCGCCGTGGTGTAGAGCTCGCGCTGCAACAGCAGCCCTACGCGCTTGCCCTTGAGCGCCGGATAGCCATCCCCCACGGCCTCCACCTCCTCGCCGAGCTCCCGATCCCAGCGCCAGTAGCGCACCTTGCCGGGCTTGAGGCCGGACTCCACGCCCGCGCAGACGAGCAAGGCATCCAGAAGGTCATGCCCGAAGTAGCGCTTGCCATCGGCCGACAGCGTCCAAAGCGTCAGCGGATACTTCGGCTTGCGGCCATCGTCGGCGACAAAGCCCAGCTCCACCCCCCAGGCCCCCTTGGAGGACTGGATGGCGCGGGCGTAGTCGATCGTGCCGGTGTAGGCTCCGGTGTGGGCGATGTAGCGCTCGCCGCCATCGGCGGCTTCCAGATGCTCGGTGCTGTAGGCGTAGCTAGGAATGCTCATGCGGGTCTCTCCTTGTGAATCGAAGTCAAGGGCAGGGGCCGGAATTCCATTCCGACCCTTTGGATGTCATGCGCGGCTTGCCTCATGGGGCAAGGCCAGGGCGTTCTGATCGGGCTCGCCTTTGACCTCATCCATCCCCTGCGTGTAAGGCTTGGCATCGGCCACCACCACCAGCACCGTGCTGCCTGCGCTGCCGTAGAGCTCATGGATGTGGGGCGAGTGCTGCGCCATCCGGATGACGGCCTTGACGCCGTCCTTGATCGTGATCTGCTCCAGCTCGCCTGCCACCACCACGCGCCCATCGGCGGCAATGGCCTTGACGGCCTCATGCGCCTGCGTGAGCACCCGCCGGCGCAGCCGGTCGATCACCTCGTCCTGCTGCGCCTGCGACAGCGCCGCCCAGGGCTTTGGCAAGAGGCGAATCTCGTCGATGAGCGCCTTGAGCAGATCGAGCCCCACGGTGGCGGCGGCCTGATCGGTCGTCGAGATGTTCATGCTGCGGCCTCCTCAGTGACGGTTTCAGACTGCAACGCGGCCTTGCGCTCAGTCAAAGCCGCCTTGATCGCCTCGCGCTGCTCGCTGGGCGTCTCGTGCCAGATGGCTTTGAGCTCTTCGAGCGTGACCGCGCGCGCGATGCGAGCAAGGGCCGATTCAGCATCCCAGGCCGGCTGCCCAGAGCGCAGCCACTCGATGAGCATCCTGCCCGTCTCGGCTGAGAGCGGCGCGGGGTCTTTGCCATCGAAGAGCCCCGTGCGGTCTTTGCTGACGGTGGCCAGGTGGCCATCGAGCGAGAGCTCCAAGACGGTGTTGACATCGTACGACGAATCTGTATACTTCCGCCGAGAGATCGGGGCTGGTGCCCCTTTTTTTTCGTTGCGGGGCATCATGACTTGGAACCACGGCTACAACGTTGACCTTGGCTATACCTACGGCTACTACCGTGAGCAAGATCCTGCGTGGCTGGATCTGTGCGCGCTTATCAAGCGGGTAGCACCTCCATCCTTGTTTTTCGAAGGCAAGCTGCGCTATCTCGAGCTGGGTTGCGGACAAGGCGTCAATCTGTGCCTGATTGCCGCCTGCCATCCGCACATGGAGTTTGTGGGCATAGACTTCAACCCACAGCACATCGCCCACGCACAAGGGCTGGCCAAGGCGGCCGGGCTGGCTAATGTGCGGTTTGTTGAGGGCAACTTCGTGGCGTTGGCTGAGGATTGGCCAAGCGAGCTCGGTCGCTTTCACTATCTAACGGCGCATGGCATCTACACGTGGATCGCCCCGGAAGTCTGCGCAGCCCTGGTGCGCTGCCTGGATGCGGCCGCCCACCCGGGCGCATTGGTGTATCTGTCATACAACACCATGCCGGGGTGGCTTTCGACGGTGCCAGTGCAGCATCTGTTGCGTTTCTGGCAGAAGCAGGAAGGCTTGCCGAGTCTGAAAGCCATTGACGTCGGGCACAAACGGCTGCAGGCGCTCATGGAGGCCAATGCGGCCATGACCCGGGTCTTGCCCGCACTTAAGGGACGGTTGGAGAAGTTTCCAGCGCTCGATCGGGCTTACCTGACGCAAGAGTATCTGCACGATAACTGGCAACCTCGTTGGTTCGACCAAATGGCTGCCGAGCTTGCGCCAGCCAAACTCACCTACCTGACGACGGCTACGGCGGGTGACTGGTTTTTGGCGGGCATGTTGCCTGCGCCTTGGAAGGCGTTCCTGGCGGAGAGTTCCGAGACCGTTGCGCAGGAGACCATGCTCGATGTATTGATCAACCAGACCTTCCGGCGCGATGTCTGGGCGCGCGGCGCGACACCGCTGTGGCCTGCCCAGCAGCGCGAGTTGCTGCTGGGCGTGCGCTTTGCTTTACTCGGCCGTCCCAGCCCGAAGGAGGAAGGTGATAATCCTTACAAATATACGACAAGCCTGGGTGAGGTCAGCGGCAAGCCAGAAATTTACGCACCGCTATATGAGTCTCTGCAAAGTGGGCCGAAGACCTTGGGTGAGCTGATACAGGTGCCCGTGGGTTCGCCCGCCGATGGGGTAACCGTCGCCGCGGAAGGCGCGCCACAGCGCTCTCTTGGCGATACCCTTCAGGCGCTGGGATTGATGTTGCATGCCGGACATGTGGCGCTGGCTCGTGGGTTGCCGCAGGATAAGCCGGCCAAAGCGCTCAACCGGGCGCTCGCCAGCGCCGTGCTCAACGGGGCACCGTACCGCAACCTGCTGGCACCCAACCTTCCTTGGGTTCTGTCAGCCTCTGATGGCGACATCATGTTGGCGGGGCTGCTGATGCAGCACCCCAAGGCCAGCGCAGCCCAGCTGGCGGCGCTGTGGACGCAGCGGCTGCTTGCGTTGGGCCGCGGGCTTATGAAAGATGGCCAGTCGCTGACCACTCGCGAGGCGATGCTGCCCCGCGCTGAAGAACTGGCCTCAACGTTTCTCGCCAAGACGGCCCCGCAGTGGCAACGTTTGGGGGTGATATGAGGTGAGCGTTTTTCTTCACGTCGGCTGCGGCCCGAAGCGCAAGGATCAGACGACGCGCGGTTTCAATACCGACGAGTGGCAAGAACTACGCTTCGACATCGACGAATCGGTCAAGCCCGATCTGGTCGGCACGATGACCGATATGTCGGCGGTGACCGACGAGTCCGTCGATGCCATCTTCTCCAGCCATAACATCGAACACCTGTATCCGCACGAAGTGCCGTTGGCGCTCAAGGAATTCCTGCGCGTACTCAAGCCTGACGGCTTTCTGGTGGTCACCTGCCCGGATTTGCAGTCGGTGTGTAAGCTCGTGGCCGAGGACAAGCTCACCGAGCCGGCCTACACCGCCCCGGCCGGGCCGATTGCGCCGCTTGACATCCTCTACGGTCACCGGGCGAGCCTGGCGCGCGGCAACCTCTACATGGCGCACCGCTGCGGCTTTACGCATAAGGTGCTGGTGGGCACCTTACGCGCCGCAGGCTTTGCCGTGATCGCGAGCCGTGCGCGCCCGGCACCGCACTTTGACCTATGGGCCATCGCCAGCAAGAGTGCGCGGACGGAAGACGAGATGCGGCAGCTCGCAGCCGCCCATTTCCCAGCATAAACGGCGAGGTGCTCGACCTGCCGAGTTGACTTGCCGCGGGGCGTCTGCTTGCAGTAACGGTGACTGCATGAACATCCTCTTCATCCACCAAAACTTCCCCGGCCAGTTCAAGCACCTGGCCCCCGCCTTAGCGCAGCACGGCCACACGGTCGTCGCGATGACGATGCAGAAGACCGAGGCCCGCGAATGGCAGGGTGTGAAGCTGGTGCCCTACACCGCCAGTCGCGGCACCACGCCGAACGTCCATCCCTGGGTGAGTGACTTTGAGACCAAAACGATCCGCGGCGAGGCGTGCTTTCGGGCGGCGCTGCAGATGAAGGCGCAGGGCTTCAACCCGGACGTGATCATCGCCCACCACGGCTGGGGCGAGAGCCTGTTCCTGAAGGAAGTGTGGCCCGACGCCAAACTCGGCATCTACTGCGAGTTCTTCTACCACCCGCACGGGGCCGATGTCGGCTTCGACCCGGAGTTTCCCGCGCCAGACCCAGAAGGTGATGCCTGCCGGCTGCGCCTCAAAAACCTCAACAACCTGCTGCACTTCGAGGTGGCCGATGCCGGCATCAGCCCCACCCACTGGCAGGCGAGTACCTTTCCCGAACGCTTCCGCAACAAGATTACCGTGGTGCATGATGGGATCGACACCCAGGCGGTCACGCCCAACCCGGCAGTGTCGCTTACCCTCACCACCCAAAGCGGCGCGCGCCTGACATTGACGCGTGCCGACGAGGTGATCACGTTTGTCAACCGCAATCTCGAACCCTATCGCGGCTATCACGTCTTCATGCGTGCGCTGCCGGAGATTCTGCGGCGTCGGCCCACCGCGCATGTGCTCATCGTCGGCGGCAACGGCGTCTCCTACGGCGCCCAACCCGACCCACAACGCTACGGGGGGCGCACGACCTGGCGTGAGATTTTCACCGCCGAAGTCCGTCCGCAAATACCCGACGCCGACTGGGCGCGGGTCCATTTCCTCGGCAACATCCCGTACCCCTATTTCATCGCGCTGCTGCAGCTCTCGACCGTTCACGTCTATCTCACCTACCCCTTTGTGCTCTCCTGGAGCCTCTTGGAAGCGATGAGCGTGGGTTGTGCCATCGTCGCCAGCGACACCCAGCCACTGCGCGAGGCGATCAAGCACGACGAGACCGGACGGCTGGTGGATTTCTTCGATGTGGCGGGACTCGCCAACGAGGTCTGTGCGCTGCTCGATGACCCCGCCGCCCGGCAGCGTCTGGGCCAGAATGCCCGGCAGTTCGCGCAGGCGAACTACGACCTGCAGACGGTGTGCCTACCGCGGCAACTGGCGTGGGTGGAGGGGCTGGCGAAGTGAACTTGCTGATCGATTTGGATGAGCTGGAAGCCGATCTCGCCGCCATCGAAGCCGAGTCCATCGGCTGGCTGCCGCTGGGCGAAGGCGCCTACCTCCATCTGGGCAAGCCGGAGGAGGAAGAGGTCGTGATCACTGTCGTTGGCGTGCCGGATGCCTCGATGGCGGGGATGAACGTGCTGCTGGTGGGGTGGTAGATTTCTTCCATGCCGCTCCTGAAGCACCAACTCATTCTCCACCCGGATATCGTCAGCCAGTTCGAGCTCGACAAACCGGTCACGCCCTACGAGCGTCGCGTCGGTTTCTCGTGGTATCTGTGTCCGGTAACGTTGGCCAACGCGCGGGAGTGGCTGCTGATTAATGTCGAGTTCGGCTACTGCCAGTTGGTTGTTGCCCCAGAGAAGACGCCGGACTACATTACCGATGCGGCAATTACGGCCATTGAATGTCACCTACCCGACGACCGGGACGACGACAACGTCAGCATCAGCCGTAGCGGCGGGGATGTCAGCTGGCACACCGCCGACACCATGCCAGTGCACGTTGCCGAGCGCTACCAGCAAGCCATGCAGCGCCTGAGCAAGTGCAAGGATGTTCACGATGCCGAGGATGTGCTAGACGAACTCAACGACACACCACTGACCATCGGCAGCAGCACCTTCGCCCCCACCGAAGGGCTGGAAGGCCTACTGTTGGAATTGGCGGACAACTTTCGCCATTACGTCCAGACCACGCACTGGTGGAAGGTCTGGTGGGACGCCAAGAGAGATCGGCAGCCGTGGTTGGCGGATCGGTTTGGGCAGGGGTGAATCAATACGGCTTCTGCCCTCGGGAGACGAACCGATCGTAGTTATCCTCCACCGGCCCCTCCTCCTCCCCCCGCCGCTGCCAGCGCCTCTCCGCCTCTGGCACCACCAGCAAGGTCAGCCCGAAGTCCGTACCCACGCTTGGCAGCGGTTTGAGCTGAAACTCTACCCTGCTGTCCTGCCCATGACCATGGGTTCACGCTATCTCAAGTGTCTGAGATAATAAATTATCCCAAATGAGACAGGGAGGCTGTGGAGCATGGCGAAGTCATTCAAGAACGGCGTTTCCCTGCATCGGCTGCTCGAGGCGTCTCCACTGGCCGCGCTGGAAGGGTTTCTTGCCACTGTCGACAAAGGACAGTACGCGGCGATTTTCAGCGATGTGCAGTGGGCGTCGGCCACTGACGCAGCCAGCATCCAGGCCATTCGCGCTCAACTCATCGCCATCGCCAACGCGCTCGCTGCCGACGCTGCCGTTCCCCTCGACCGCCACGCCCACCGCATCCTGACGCTGGCCGAAGGGCGTGGTGTTGAGACCGTCACGCGGGTTGCCGCCAAACTATTCGAGCAAGTCCACATCGACGCCTTTGCTGCCCAGCTCGATGATCTCGGTCGTAGCCTGTGGCTCTATCAGCACCAGTCGCTGCTGTTCGACGAAGCCGAGAACCTTTTCTACGCCGACCATTACCGCAACTTCGGGCGGATGTACGAGGCCTTCGAACTGGATGCGAATGCCAAGGTGGATTTCGTCTGGGACGATGCCGTCAAGGCAGCGCTGGAGGAGCAGATCCAGGAGAGGCTCGAACTCACCGGTCGATGCACGGTGACGCACCTGCAGGTCGACAAGAAAGACGCCGCCGGCCAAGAAATTCCCCAACACCTGCTGATCGTGCGTCATGGTGGGCCGCTGTCCAGCGTTGCCGAATACCAGGAAGCCGATGGCAGCCGCCAGGAGCGCTACTACCGGCCGCTCAACGAGGCGACCTTGCTGTTTTCACCTGACGAGGGTGTGATCGAGGTGTTCTCGGCCAGCCCCTCGGTGCGCCAGCAGGTGGCTGGCTGCTTTGCGGAGACGGGTCTCAAGCTGGATCTCTCCGGCAAGCCCCTCACGCTCAAGCAATACAACATGGGGCGCTTTCTGGACTCCTTGCGCCTGACGCCACCCAGGGTGGACGGCTTCGACATCGAGCACGTCGCCGTGGTGGAGGTTGACGCCCGCCCGGACAACTACAAACACCGCGCCAGCCTCAAGGTCACCGCCGATGACGATATCGAGGAAGTCGCCGAATCGCTCTTCGGCAAGGATCACCTCTTCAGTCGGGCGGCCTGCATCAGCCGTGTGGTCATTTCCGTGCGCTACACCCAGCACGGCAGCGACAAGACCAAGGAAAAGGGGACAGGTAAATAATACACGCCATGTGGGACGCATTGGTATAAAGTGAGTCGGGTTCGTTGCATGGGCCGCAAGGCCGGAAAGGGCCCTTGAAGAGGGAGGTGAAGCCATGGCACGGACGCGGCGGATCAAGGCCGCCGGAGAGGAAGTGTACTACCACGTGGTGTCGCGCACGGTGGGCGGGGAATTCTACTTGGGGGACGTGGAAAAGGAGCGGTTCGTGGAGGGGCTTCGGCGCCTGGGGAAGCTCTTTTTCGTGGACCTGGCGGGCTTTTGCGTCATGAGCAATCACTTCCATCTGGTGGTGCGCACCCGGAGGCCCGAAGAGCACTCGGACCGGGAGATCGTGGAACGGCTGGCGGCCTTTTACGGCCTTTCGGAGGAGGTGGCGGCGGCGCAGGATCTCGGCCGGTGGCGCCGGAGGCTTTTCGACCTTTCCGAATACGTGAAGGCCGTCAAGGTGGACTTTTCCCGCTGGTACAACCGGAAACGGAACCGCCGGGGCTACTTCTGGGGGGACCGGTTCAAGAGCGTGGTGCTGGAAGGCGGCCGCGCGGTTTTGCAGTGCCTGGCCTATATCGAACTGAACCCGGTGCGGGCGCGGATCACGGACCGGCCGGAAAAGTACCGGTGGAGCAGCCTGAGTTTCCGCCTGGCGGGAAAGGATGATTTCTTGTTGCGCGATGTTTTGCAGGGT
The DNA here is from genome assembly GCA_014359885.1 of Desulfacinum sp. GTDB lineage: Bacteria > Desulfobacterota > Syntrophobacteria > Syntrophobacterales > DSM-9756 > Desulfacinum. Next base: position 54,381 of record JACIYN010000011.1, on the reverse strand, counting down.
GAGGATGCCCAATGGTATTGGGCCGTGGTGACGGAGGTGGGAAAGGAGGGGAGAACGGACGGTCGGGGCCGGGAGAAGGGCCGCATCGAGCCGGGTGTGGTTCCCGGTGCGGTGGATCTTTGGCGGCACCGGGTGCGGTTTTTCAGCGACAGCCTGGTGCTGGGTTCCAAGGGGTTCGTGCAGGAGATGTATGCTCGGTTTTCCGGGTGCATCGGCAAGCGGGAGCGGCGGGCCCATCGCGCCGGCGGTCTGGAGGGGCTGTACGGGCTGAGGCGGCTTGCGGCCGGCGGAGCGGTTGGGGGATAGGGGGAGGCCGCGAGGGGCCGGGCGTAGGGTTCGTGGTCGGGGTTCGGAGAAATCGCGCCTTTCGGCGCTCCCACAAGAAGGCGAGGGGGTAGGTGATGAAAGAGAACCACGAATGAACGCCAATGAACGCGGATGGAGCCTACCGGGTGGACACATCCCCAGCCCTGAAGGGCTGCGCTAGGAGAAAAGCGGGCATTCGTAACGATTGCGGAGAGCCTTTCAGCCCCACCATTTCAGCAGGCTCATGAAGATGAGAATCGACGAGAACCCCAGGCCCATGGTCCACTGGAGCGTGGTGAACCGCTTGTCCATGGCTTCGAAGCGCTGATCCATGGCTTCGAAGCGCTGATCCATGGCTTCGAAGCGCGCATTCATTTCCCGCTGGAGAGCCTCGAAGCGCTGATCCATGGCCTCGAAGCGCTTATCCATGGCTTCAAAGCGCGCATTCATCTCCCGCTGAAGAGCTTCAAAGCGCTTATCCATGGCTTCGAAGCGCGCATTCATTTCCCGCTGGAGAGCTTCAAAGCGCTTATCCATGGCTTCAAAGCGTTTGTCCATCTCCCGCAGAACGGCTTCAAAGCGCTTTTCAGTGGCTTCGAACCGCACCGTCTCCGTGTTGATGATGGTCTTCAGGTCGTTTTCCACACGGTCAAGGCGTTGTATGGCGGACAGGTCCTTGGCGAACTGTTCGTTTTCGCGGACGAAGCGGACAACCATTTCCCGAAAGAGCTTGTCGGCTTCCCGGCGGAGGATCTCCAGCACGATGGGAGCGATCTTCTGTTCCAACAAGGCGTCTTCCGTGTGATGGGACACGGCCATGGACTTTCCTTCCCAAAGGAGATTTGCCGAGTAACGATCCTACTGCACAAAACCTATACCATGGCCCGGCCGATCCGACAAGGCGATGGAGACCCGGAGGACGTCGCGTGGATTAAGGAACCGGGAGCGCCGCAAGGCGCGGAGGCGCCGGCCGCACCGCCGGGGATAACCGGCCATCCCCGGCGCGGCTTTCGCCGCTCCCACAAGGGATCCTTTCAACTTTGACGGGATGGTGCATCCTGAGAGTGGGGGGGGCGGCGAGCGAACAGGGAGAAACTTTGAAGGTGGCGGCGGCGCAGGACCTCGGCCGGTGGCGCCGGCGGCTTTTCGACCTTTCCGAATACGTGAAGGCCGTCAAGGTGGACTTTTCCCGCTGGTACGACCGGAAACGGAACCGCCGGGGCTACTTCTGGGGGGACCGGTTCAAGAGCGTGGTGCTGGAAGGCGGCCGCGCGGTTTTGCAGTGTCTGGCCTACATCGAACTGAACCCGGTGCGGGCGCGGATCACGGACCGGCCGGAAAAGTACCGGTGGAGCAGCCTGAGTTTTCGGCTGGCGGGAAAGGATGATTTCCTCTTGGGCGAAGTGCTGCAGGGACAGGATGCCGCGTGGTATTGGGCCGTGGTGACGGAGGTGGGGAAGGAGGGGAGAACGGACGGTCGGGGCCGGGAGAAGGGCCGCATGGAGCCGGGAGCGGTTCCCGGTGCGGTGGATCTTTGGCGGCACCGGGTGCGGTTTTTCAGCGACAGCCTGGTGCTGGGGCCCAAGGGGTTCGTGCAGGAGATGTGTGCTCGGTTTTCCGAGTGCATCGGCAAGCGGGAGCGGCGGGCCCATCGCCTAAAGCCACCATTTCAATAAGCTCATGAAGACGAGCAGAGACGAAAAACCCAGGCCCATGGTCCACTGGAGCGTGGTGAAGCGCTTGTCCATGGCTTCGAAGCGGGCGTTCATCTCGCGTTGGATGGCCTCAAAGCGCTTGTCGGTGGCCTCGAACCGGGCGTTTATCTCGCGCTGGAGGGCCTCGAAGCGCTTGTCCATGGTTTCAAATCGTTGATGGATGGCCTCAAAGCGCTGGTCCATGGCCTGAAAGCGCTGCTCCATAACTTCGAAGCGCTTGTCCATGGCTTCGAAGCAGGCGTTCATCTCGCGTTGGAGGGCCTCGAAGCGCTTTTCGGCGGCCTCGAAGCGGGCGCTCATCTCGCGCTGGAGGGCCTCAAATCGCCTTTCGGCGGCCTCGAAGCGGGCCGCCTCGATCTCTCGCAGGGCCTTGAGCTCATCTTCCACGCGGACGACCCGTTCCATGAGGGAGAGTTCTTTGGCCCGGCGTTCGTTTTGCTCGACGAAGGCCGCGATCCTTTCCGCCAGGAGGCCGTCCACTTCCCGGCGCAGGATCTGCTCTACGACGGCGGCAATCTTCTGTTCCAGGGCGTTGTCGTCCATGGGCTGGTGGGAGGCGCTCATGGTCTCTTCCTCCTTCTCCGGAGGGGCTTCACCCGACAGGTGACCCCGTGCTTCAGCCTATACCATGGGGGGGCGGATCCGGCAAGGTGGGGGAAGGGGGAAGGGGAAAGGTGAAAGGGGAAAGGGGAAAGGTAAAAGGGGAAAGGTAAAAGGGGAAAGGTAAAAGGGGAAAGGTGAAAGGGGGAAGGTAAAAGGGAAAAGGTAAAAGGGGGAAGGTGAAAGGGGAAAGGGGAGCGGGGGAAGGTGAAAGGGGGAAGGGGAGCGGGGAAGGTAAAAGGGGAAAGGTAAAAGGGGAAAGGTGAAAGGGGGAAGGTGAAAGGGAAAAGGTAAAAGGGGGAAGGTGAAAGGGGGAAGGTAAAAGGGAAAAGGTAAAAGGGGGAAGGTGAAAGGGGGAAGGTGAAAGGGGGAAGGGGAGCGGGGAAGGGGGAGAGGTGGCGTGAGGGCTGTTCATTGACAGGACCGGTCATGGCGAAGGTCGGTGAACCGCTGTCCGGGGCCGGGAAGCGCTCGTCCATGGCGACGCGTTGTGGGGCGCGGGCTTCGAAACGGGGATTGCGCTTTCGTGGAAGGCCTTGCGAGCGCCTTCCGGTCGCCTCGACGGGTCGTTGCGTGCGCGGCTTGCGGAAACGGGCGCAAGGCGGTAAAGAGGAGGGAACGGAAGGCGGGCGATACCGCGGGAGATTCTCTGGACGAAGGGCGAAAACGGAGGCGGGATGGACTGGACGGACGGATACGTGACGGATGTGGGATACACCTACGGCTACTACGCCGAACTGAACCCGGTGCGCCTGGAGCCGGCCCTGGTGAACGCGGGCCTTGTCTTTCCCAAGGTGCGCCGCGCCTGCGAGCTGGGCTTCGGCCAGGGGCTGTCCGTGGTGATGCACGCGGCGGCGTCCGCCGTGGAATGGTGGGGGACCGACTTCAATCCGGCCCAGGCGGCCTTCGCCAAGGAGCTGGCGGACCGGTCGGGGGCGATGGTGCACCTGTACGACGAGCCCTTCGGCGAGTTCTGCCGCCGCACGGACCTGCCGGATTTCGACTTCATCGGGCTGCACGGCATCTGGAGCTGGATTTCCAGGGAAAACCAGGAGATCATCGTGGAGTTCGTGCGGCGCAAGCTGGCTGTGGGCGGGGTGCTCTACATCAGCTACAACACGCTGCCCGGCTGGGCTCCCATGGTGCCGTTCCGGCGGCTTCTCACCCACCATGCGGAAACCATGGCGGCCCCCGGGTTGGGACGCGTGGCCCGGATCGAGGCGGCCCTGGAGTTCGCGGAAAATCTCCTGGCCGCCCAGCCGCTCTACGCCAAGGCCCATCCCCTGGTGGCCGAACGGTTCAAGAAGATCAAGGAACAGAACCGCCACTACCTGGCCCACGAATACTTCAACCTGGACTGGCACCCCATGGCCGTGGCGGACCTGGACCGGATGCTTTCGGAAGCCAAGCTCACCTACGCCTGTTCGGCCCACTTTCTGGATCATGTGGACGCGGTGAACCTGACCGAGGCCCAGCAGGGGCTCCTGGCCCGGATCCCCGCGGGGATCTTTCGGGAGAGCGTGCGGGATTTTCTGGTGAACCAGCAATTCCGCCGCGACTACTGGGTGAAGGGGCTCAGGCGCCTGGCGCCCCTGGAGCGCGCCGAGCTCTTTCGAGGTCTGCGGGTGGTGCTGGTGACCCCTGCGGCGGACGTGCCGCTCAAGGTGAACGGGGCGTTGGGGGAAGCCACGCTGCAGGAAGGGGTGTACGGGCCGGTTCTGGAGGCCCTGTCCGATCACCGGCCCTGGTCCCTGGGGCGTTTGGAGCAGGCCCTGGCGGGCCGGGGGGTGGACTGGCCGCGGCTGCAGCAGGCGGTGGTGGTGCTGTTGGGATCCGGCCATGTGCAGGCGGTCCAGGACGACAAGGCGGCGGCCCGGTCGGCCAAGGCGGTGGAACGCCTCAACCGGTCTCTCATGGAAAAGGCCAGGCTGAGCGGGGACATCGCCTTTCTGGCCAGCCCGGTCACGGGGGGCGGGATCGCCGTGCCGCGCTTCCACCAGCTCTTCCTCCTGGCCCGAAGGCACGGGCGCAAGACGCCCCGGGAATGGGCGGGCTTCGCCTGGGAGTTGCTGGCCGCCCAGGGCCAGCGGCTGGTGAAGGAGGGCACGGCCCTGGAGTCGCCGGAGGAAAACCTGGCCGAGCTCACGCGCCAGGCCGAGGAATTCGAGCGAAAGCGCCTGCCGGTGCTGCTGGCCCTGCAGGCGGCGTGAGGGCCGGAAGGCGGCTCAGTCGCCTTCCTCCCGAACTTCCAGGGTCACGGTGTCGGTCAGCACATGCCCCCGGAAGTCGGCCTGGGCCTGAACGGTGTAGACCCCCGGGGGAAGGGCCAGGGTTCGAAAGCCTCCGTTGTCCAGGTCCGGGAGGATGGCGGTGCGGTCGCTGAGCACGATGTTTCCCCGTTCGTCGGCGACCTGCACGTGGACCGGGGTGTTGCCGTAGAATTCCGTGTCCAGGGGTCGGTCCCACGGGTTTCGGCCGTTTTCCACCGGATCGAGGGCATTGACCCCGATCACTGCGTAGGCCCAAATCCGCCCCGTCAGTTGTCCGTTGTGGCGGAGATAGAGGGCGCCTTCCACCCGGCCCAGGGGATAGATGTCGATGAAGGCCCCGGGGACGGCATCCTTCCACGCCGTGAACTGGGGATGGTTTTCCAGCCAGTCGCGCACCGGGATCCATTGGCCCGTTTCGTTGTGGAAGACCGCCTTGTCCTCTCCCACGGCCTCCACCAGGATGTCCAGGTAGTCTTCTTCCCCGTGCCAGGCGGTGTCCTGCGCGATCCGCACCAGGTTGGCGAAGAAGTCGTTGTTCAGATCATAGAGCTTGGCGTACAGGAAGGCGGCCGCGTCGCAGGCCATGGAATTCATGCGATAGTTGGCCTGGGTGTTGAAAAGTGTGGAGTGTTTCAAGCTCGCCAGCACGTCGTACCAGTCGCTGCGGTCCCGGATGGTTTCGTAGAGGCGGGCGTAGCGGTACCCGATGCCGTCGTCGTAGGACAGTTCGGGGAAGTCTTCCGCAGCGGTGTTGACCGCGGTCCAGAAAAAGGGCAGAACCATGCCCTGAGAGATGTATTCCAGCGGCCGGAACCGGTTGAGATCATCGAAATTTTCCAGGTTCTTTTCCCGGATGAACAGGTGGTTCATCTCGATGATCCAGAAGACCCACCAGGAGGTGCCGTGCTGGTACATTTCGTCGGGCATGGCGCTCACGGTGAGGGTCGTGAATCCGCTGCGGGACCAGCTGGGATGTGCGGCAGGGTCGTAGACCAGGGTGAAGGTGTGATCGGGCAGGTAATGGTAGAAGCGGGCCGGTAGGTTGGTGGCGGCTGAAGAAGAAAGGAGAAGGGAAGAACGCATGGCACGTTGGGTTGTGGTGAGTCGAGAGGCGTTTGCGGACAAACGGTGGAAGGGGCCGGCGGATTTCCGTTTCGCGGCCGGTCTGATCGTCGTTCCGGTCTCCATCGGCGAGATGGCCCATCTTGGGGCGGCCTTGCCGCTGGGGGTGGTGGACGAGGGCGCATCCGCCCGGTTGGTGGCGGTCCTGGGATTTCCGCCCACGGGAAACCTCCTGGTGGACTCCGGCGGGCGGTGGCTCGCGCCGGGGGCGGTTCCGGCGCTGTTGCGCTTTTATCCCTTCCGGTTGGCGGCGCTGGAAGGATCGCCGCAGAAGGCGCTGGCCGTGGACGTGGAAAGCGGCCTGGTGGGCGGGGAAGGCGAGCCCTTCTTCGACGGGTCGGGCGAGCCGTCGGAAAAGGTGCTGGCGGTGGCCAAGGCCCTGACGCGCCTGGATGCGGAGCTGGAGGCCACGGCCCGGGCCGTCGGGGCGCTGAAGGAGGCGGGGGTGCTTCGGCCGTGGGCCGTTCAGGTGCGGCTCGCGGAGGGAGAGGTCCCCGTGGAAGGGCTTTTCCGGGTGGACGAGGCGGCGTTGCAGGAAGTGGAGGATCGGGTGTTTCTAGAGTTGAGGCGGGCGGGCGCGCTGGGAGCCGCCTACGGGCAGCTCTTTTCCCTGCCGCGCATGGGCGCGTTGCTGGAGCTGGCGCGAAGGGTGGCCTCCGCCCCGCGGCCCTCCCAGGACCAGGACCTGGAGTCGCTTCTGAAGAACCTGGATACCCTGCCCCTTTCCCCGTGAGGGGCGCCGCCGCCGGACCGGCCGGGATGAGCGACTGCCTGAGGATTGACCCGGCCGGCCCGCGAAATCCTTGATGGGTTTTCGCCCGCCGTAACCCGACGGGGAGGGGGGCGCCTACCGGGGTGGGGCCGGCGCGCTCACGTAGGACCAGGTCAGGGTGAGCGGGACGAAGGTGTGGAAGACGGCCTCCGGGGCAAAGGGGGTGAAGGAGGCGGGCTGCAGGGCTTCCAGGGAGCCGTCTTCCAGGATGCGGTAGCCGATGACCATCATGGGCGGGGGCTCACCGGGCCGGGGGCGTACGGGAACGGAGATCTCCACGGGCTTTCGGAACTGGTCCACGCCCGGCACTTCCACAACGAGGGCGATCCCGGCCGGCACGCCGGAGCGCAGCTCGAGGGTGCCCCTGTTGAGGGAGATGTGGAGCACGCCGTCGCCTTCGGGGAGGGCCCCGGCGGGCACGTGGATGCGCACGCCGTCCAGAGGAGTGCCGGTCCCGGCGATCTCGTGACGGGCTCCGGCGGCCCCCACGGGAAGGGTCGCCACGTGGACGGTCTCGCCGAACCGATAGCGGGCGGCGCCGGGAGGGGCGTTCGGTCCTGCGGAGCACGTACAGGCCGTGACGACGGCGCAGGCGACGGCAAGCAGGGTGGTGAAGGGTTCCATCCTCGCTGAATCCTTTCTGCTTTTCCGGGAGCTGGGGAAGACCCAACGCCCATCCCCTAAGCCGCCGGGTACCACCTGTCAAGGAATGTGAAAGAGAACCGCGAATGAACGCAAATCTTTTTAGTTGTAGGAACTGCGAAGGCCGCTGTGAGGGTGCCCGGCCATGCAATGGGCGCCCGGTGACTCCTAGAGAATGGCATATTGCGGCGTTCCGACAAGTGCCCTTGCTCCGGCCCGCTCGTTCATCCCTGCGGGGTGGCGAGCTCGCCGTGACCGTTCATGGGGCTGCCGGGACCCCCTTGCCGCGGGGCCAAAGCCCCGCGGCTACGGGGAGGACCCAAATCCCTCGGCCTTGTAAGTCGCAGAACCATTGTCGGACAGCCTCCTAGCGCGGCAAGGCGGCTTCCTTGGCGGCCCGGCGTTCTTCGGCCGAAGGCACCGGCGTGGTGAGGCTCACCGGAGCTGCGGCCGCAAGCGGTGCCGTGAGGGCCTGGGTCTGGGTGGGCCGGACCACGGCGATGTCCACCCAGTCGGGGCCGGTGTCCGTGGGCCCGTCGTTATCGGGATTGGAAGCGGAAAGGTAACCGCTGTAGTAGGAAACGGTCTCCCGGTCCGTTCCTTCGTACATCTTGATGCTCACCTGGTAGGACGTGCCCCCGTTTCCGTGGTCCGAGTAGTAGTGGAGCCGGATCCGGTAGTCCTGATCCCAGCGCACCGTGTCCGAATAGGTGAGGGTCCAATGTTCGGGCCCGTATCCGTCCACATCGTCATAGTCCAGGACGCCCCCGTCCAAGGTGGTCATGTGGTAATAGGCGGAATAATCGCCCGTGGGATCGATCACGTAGAGGTCCACGTCCGTGTCGTTCTTGTCCCAGGTGAGGGTCACCAGGATGACGGCGGCCTCCGAATCGGCGTAGAGGGTGAAATCGTTGCACTGGCGGTCGTTGGAGACGGCCACCAGGCTGTTGGAGGTGGCCCGGCGGGCCTTGGTCACGAACTGGAGCAGGTTTTCCCCGGGATCCAGGGTCACGGGCAGGCTGAAGTAGCCCGTGAACTCATCCACGGACGTGGAGAAGGTGTTGGTGCCGATGGTGACCTCCAGCTTTTCCACGGGGGCGATGCCCCAGGTCACGTAGCCCTCCAGGACGATGTTGCGGTCGCTCACATGCTCCCCGGCCGTATGGGAGGTGATCGTGATGGTGGCGTCGGGGCTGGCGAAGCCGGCTTCGGCGTCCGCATAGATGTCGTCGAAGGATTCCCGATAGTAGAAGGTACCTGTTCCCAAGGGGGCGATGGTCGTGTAGGAGCCGTAGGGCAGGAAGCGGTTGTTGGCCGGATCGTAGGTGATGGTCCTTTCCGAGCCGGGATAGTTGGGGTCGTAGATGGATAGGGAGGTGGCCGTGGCGCTGTAGGCCAGGACCGCATGGGCGTATTGGGCGTTGGCCAGGTAGATGGGCACGGGGACCGCCGTATTGGCGAGGACGCTGGCCAGATAGAGCATGCGCCATTGGGCGCTGGCGCTCTGCCAGTCGTTCAGTTCCGGAACGTAGCTATTCCAGACCCGGGCCACGGAAAGGTGGGCGCGGGGAGCGATGATTTCCTGTCCGATCACCTGATTGCTGCATCCCGACACCGGATCCCGATACTTGCTGTAGAAACCCGAGCCCTTGTTCTTGTAATACCAGCGGGCCCACATGGACATGCCGAAGCAGTTGCCGCCCGTGGAAACGGGCGGGGTCCCGGTGTTGGTGATGTAAAAGCCGTCGGTTCCGGGCTGAAAGGCCGTCAGCTGGGTGCTGCCGATGGCGGCAATGATGGCATCGATGGCGTTGTCCACAGCTTCCAGGATCCAGGTGAACGGCGAGGTGTGGAAGGAATGGAAGGAGAGGGTCCCGGCGTTCATGTCCACCCGTGTGATCTGGCAGGGCTCCAGGGTGCCGTCTTCGTGGACGTAGTAGGGCACCGGAAACTCACGGGCGGGATCGAAGGGGATGGTGATCTCCATGGGGATCTGGAAGTTGTCCTGGTCTCCCGTGTCCACGTCCAGAACGATGCCGGAGAAAGTGCCGCTGCGGGGTGTGAGGGAGGCGCTGAGCTGGCGGATGCGCACGGTGGCGGCCTGGTCCAGGGTGCCTTCCTGAAACCGGATGGTGACGCCCGCCGCATCGCCTTGATCCAGGGTCACCGTGGCGCCCGAGCTGTCCACCGGGGCGGTGGAAACCGCCACTTCACTGCCCAGCGTGGCCGTGACGCCCTCCTCGGGCCCGGGCGCCCCCTGCTGCAGAAGGCTGACGAAATAGTCCACCCGGGCCTTGGCGGTCGCCACGGTTTGCAAGTCGTCGGTGACCATGGAGATGACTTCCGTGGCCTGGCTCCTCAGCACGCTCAGGTTGGCGTTGCGTCCGGCGGCCGACTGGGCGAAGTAGAGGGCCACTTCCGTCTTGTTGGTTAAGAGGGCCGCATCCACGGGGCTTCCCGTTTCCGCCTTGGCCCCGCCGATGAGATACATGATGGCCTGGTCGCGGCGCATGCGCTGCGCCTCCAGTTCGCCCACCCAGTAGGCGAGGCCCTCCGCGTCGGGCTGCCGGTTGAACATGTTGTTGTAGATGCTGGTGATAAAGGAGGCGTCGCTGGTCCCTTCCGGGTACATCTGCTGGGTTTCGGGCTGGAAGAAGAAGTTGCTGGCCACGTCGCCCACGGAAAGTCGTCCGGCCTGCACCTCCCCCACCCAGTACATGAGCCCGTCGTAGTCCGGAGCTCGCCCGAAGGTGGCCACGTAGATTTCCGAGATCTGGCTTTCCAGGGAGGCGGCGTGGGCCGGCGCGGTGCCGCCGAACGGGGTGAGGAGTCCGGTGCCGAGAAGGACGCACGCTGCCAGCAAGTGGACCAATCTTTTCATGTTTTCGCCTCCGAAAGCTGGGGTGGGGGGGAACAGGGGGGCACGCCCGGCGGCGTACCGCGCACCACAAGGCCGAATCCCTGGCGGCGCGTGCGTGGGGTTGCTGCTTGGGGAAAGTGAGGACGCGCAGGATCAGGCAGGGAACGTAACGGGAAAAATAGCACAAACCGGGGGCTTGTCAAGAAGGAAGGCGGGCACGGCGAACGGAGCGGGATCCCCGCTCACGGACCGGGGGATACGGCCAGGTCCAGCAGTTGGTTTTCCCCGAAATCCTCCACCAGTCGGCGGATCAGGATCCGGCCGGTGGCCGCCTCCACCACCTCCAGGCCCACCAGCGGCCCGGTGACGGGGAACTGGTAGGCGCCCGCGGGGCCCACCGGCTGCTGGAAGTGAAGGCCGTTGGGGATGTCGTGATAGTAGACGATCAGCTCCCCGGGCGTGCCCAAGGGATCCGCGGGGAGCCAGGGCCCGGCGGTCGTGACGTTTCCCAGGACGAAGGGCGGGTTCGGTTCCGCGGGGGCGGCCGCCAGGGCCACGGCCACGTAGGCGTTCACGGCCGGTCCCGAACCCAGACGCATGCGGGCGGCGCCGAAGGAAACGGCCGCCTCCGTCAAGAAGGGGCTAAAGATCTTGCGGGGTTCCCGAGGGGCGGGCGTCAGTTCGTCCCTCAGCCACTGGGCGAAAACGGCCGCCGCCCCGTCGCGCGCGTCCAGGAAATGGAAGAGGGCCAGAAAGCCGAGCGTCTCACCCATTTCCAGCGGGTCGTAACCGGCTGCCGCGGCGCGGTCTTCGGGCCCGATCCCCTCCGGGCTCCAGTGGCCGTAATAGGACCGGGCGGCCATGTCGGCCCGGTGGGCGGCGGCGGCGGCGTACAGGGAGCCGTTCCAGGCCAGGGGCGGCAGGCCTTGGTCCAGGATCCAGGCATCTTCGCCCAGCGCCTGCCGGGCCTCGGCCGGGTCGATTCCGAACCGGGCCAGGGTTTGAAGGGGATGCACCCGCGCTTCGTTGATGAGGCGCCACAGGTAAAGATCTTCCGGGGCCGCCCCGGCCAACTCGGCCCGAGCGGGCAAAAGGGCGGCCAACCAAAAAAGAAGGGTCGCCGCCGCCAACAAGGTTCTTTTCCTCTTCATGGGGTCGCCTCCGGAAACGGGATTGCAGATCGTCGGTGCAAAAACTTTGCCGCCTCCCGGGAGCCGCGGTCAAGACGGCGGCCCGCGGCCATCGGGCCGGCGGTCTGGCTGGATCGGACCAGGAAAGGTTCTTTCCAGCCAAAGGCGCCGGGCGCCGCCTGGAAAAAGAGGCCTTCCTTCGCGGGGCGTCCCGTGAGATAAAGCAGGCACGACGGAAAACGGCCGCGCCGGGGGCGACCGGGCGAAAGGGATGGGAGGAGACCCGCATGGCGGTTCTCGGATTGGACGATCGGACGGCGGTGGAGGGCGCCGGGCGCCGGGCCCCCTATGCGTCGGTGGTGCAGGTTCTTTCCTGGTTCCAGGACGGATCCGTCTACCAGGGCAGCGGGGTGCTGGTGGGGGTCGACGACGTGCTCACCGCCGCGCACATGCTCTACGATCCGGATACGGGTGCCTGGGCCCGGAACGTTCTGGTGACGCCCGCCCGAAGCGGGGATGTGAAGCCCTACGGCGTCGCCTGGGGCGAGCAGGTGCGGGTTCCCCCGGGCTGGCTGGACGGGTCGTACGCCTTCGACTACGGCCACGTGGCCTTGACTCGGCCCGTGGGTTTTTTTACAGGATGGCTGCCGGTGGCGGACAGCCCCGATCCGTCGGCCCGCGTGGGGGAGCCCCTGGTGAGCCTGGGTTATCCCGGGGACTGGGGCGGGGACCGGATGGTTTCCAGCGCCGGAACTCCGGATTGGGTCTCGGGCTCGCTCCTCTATTTTTCCGACGACCTGGACGCCGCGCCGGGTCAGAGTGGCAGCCCGGTGCTGGATGTCCGGGGTGCGGTGGTGGCCGTCATCTCCCACGAGAGGGCCTTTCCCCGGGGCAACGCCGCGGTGACCCTTTCCCCGGCATCCCTGGAGATGCTCCGGGAATGGATCCGTGAGGACGACGGGGAGTGGACCTTTCCGGCGCGCCATGCGGGGATTCCCTATGAGCGGGCCGCCTTTGTGACGGGCCTTTACCGTGGTCTGCTGGATCGGGATCCCGATCCGGAAGGCTTTTTCTACTGGGCGGATCGCCTGGCGGAAGGCGCAGGACCTCGGGATCTGACGGCTGCCTTTCTGGCTTCCGCCGAGTATGGCGGGTCGCCCCGGTTGCGCACGTCCGGGGAGCCTGAAAAGATCGTGGAGTCGCTCTACCGGGTGCTTCTGGGACGGGATCCGGACCCGCCGGGGGCGGCCTACTGGGTCGGACTCCTGGAGGAGGGGGCGCCGGCGGACCTGGTGATCACCGGCTTTCTCACGTCCGCCGAATACGGCCGGCGGACGGCGTTGGACGCTTACCGCTTCTTCCACAGCGCCGTGGAGGCCTTTTCCCTGGAGAGCTACGGAAGCGGCGAAGGGGAAACGCTTCCGGGAACCGACGGCGACGATTTCATCTACGGGGACGGGGGCCCGGATCGCCTTGCGGGCGGGGACGGACGGGACTACCTGTGGGGCGGGCCCGGAGACGATGCCTTGGAGGGGGGAGCCGGTTCGGACTTCTTCGCCGTCGAGCCCGGCGGCGGTCGGGATGTGGTGTTGGACTTTCGTGTGGAGGAGGATTTCGTGCGATGGCGGGGATCGGGGGACGACTACGTTCTGAGTGTCACGGAGGCCGGGGTGGCCCTGGTGGGCGAAGACGGCACCCGGCTGGAATTGGTGGGCGTGACCGGACTGGAGCTGGATGCGGTGCAGGTGATCGCCTGACGGAGCGGGCGGGAGAGTGAGAAACGGCAGCGGAGCGGTCGGTGCATGGACGTGATCTTGGACATGGAATTCGTTCGGCTTCCCGTGACCGGGGTGGGGCGCTATGCCCTGGAGGTGTTGAAGGGCCTGGAGCGCCATCCCCGCATCGGTGCGATCCATTGTTTTGTGGGCCTTGGGCTGCGCGATGCAGCGTCGGTGCTTGCGGGGGAGGCGCCGGGTGATGGGGAAAGGGAGCAGGCGGAACGCGGGGCGAAGGTCCGGCGACTGGTGAGGGGGATCCCCGGGGCCTATCGGCTGCGGGCGGCGGCCGGGCGGTGTTTCTTCGCCCGGGCGGTCCGGAACCTGGAGGGCTGCGTCTATCACGAGCCCAACTACGTGCTCAAGCCCTACGCGGGACCTTCGGTGGTCACCGTCTTCGACCTGTCCCACCTGAGATATCCGGACTGTCACCCGGCGGAGCGGGTTCGGCATCTGGACAGGCATCTGGCGCGCTCGCTGGCCCGAGCCGACCGGGTGCTGACCATCTCGGCCTTTTCCAAGCGGGAAATCGTGGAAAACTACCACGTCCCGGAGCGCAAGGTGGCGGCCATTCCCCTGGGGGTGGACGAAGGCTTTCATCCCCGGCCGGAAGAAGCGTTGCGGCGCTTGGAGGAGGCGTACGGCCTGCGTCCGGGGGGGTACCTGCTGACGGTGGCCACGCTGGAACCCCGCAAGAACCTGCCCGGTCTGGTCGCCGCCCATGGGCGGCTGCCCGCGGATTTGCAGAAACGCTACCCTCTGGTCCTTGTGGGACCCACGGGCTGGAAGTCGGCCGAATTGGACCGCCGCATGGAAGCGACGGGCGTCCCGGGGCGGGTCCGACGGTTGGGCTACGTGCCCTGGGAGGACCTGAAGCTTCTGTATGCCGGGGCCCGGGCCTTCGCCTACGCATCCTTCTACGAAGGATTCGGCCTGCCGCCCCTGGAAGCCATGGCCAGCGGCGTGCCCGTGTTGGTCTCCACCGCCGAAGCCTTGGCGGAAGTGACGGGCGACGCCGCCTGGCAGGCGGATCCCCATGACGTGGAAGCCATGGCCCGGGGGCTGGAGCGGGTTCTCACCGACGAGGCGTGGCGGGCGCAGGCCGTGGAACGGGGATTGGAGAGGGCCCGGCGGTTCAGCTGGGCGTCGTGCGTGGAGGGAACTGTTCGGGTTTATGAGGAGGTGCTGAGGGAAAGGGGGGTGGGAGCGTGAGGCTCAGGCAGGTGCGGGCGGGCAGGAAACCTCGGCTGAAAATCTCGGATTTCCAGGGCCGGTCCGGCCGGGGTGGGCGGAGATGACCTGGATCCGGGTGCTCCACGTGTTCAAGACCTATTTTCCCGAAACCCAGGGGGGGCTGGAGGAGGCCATCCGCCAGATCTGCAGGGCCACGGCTCCGCACGGCTTCCGGCACACGGTCTTCACGGTCACGCGCCGTTGGAGCCCGTCCAGGATCCGGCTGCCGGAGGCCGAGGTGGTGCGGGTGCGGGGGGGGCTCGGGCCCGCCTCGTGTCCGATCTCCCTGGGCGGGCTCCTGTCCTTCGGAAAAGAGGTGCGCCGCTGCCACATCGTCCATTATCATTTCCCTTGGCCGTACATGGACGCCCTGCACCATCTCCACCGGGTCCGGAAACCGTGCCTCGTGACCTATCATGCGGATATCGTCCGGCCTGAAGGCTGGCTTCGCTTCTACGCGCCCTTGCTGCAGTCGTTCCTCAACAAGATGGGGGCGGTGGTGGCCACCTCGCCCGCCATGGCCCGGTCCAGTCCGGTGCTTCGCCGGGTGGAAGGCAAGGTGGTGACGGTGCCCTATGGGCTGGATCCAGCCTCCTACCCGGTTCCGGGTCGAAGCGCCCTGGAGGACGTGGAGCGCCTCTATGGGAAGGGTTTCTTTCTGTTCGTGGGCGTTCTGCGCTACTACAAGGGACTCGATTTCCTGCTGGAAGCGGCGAAAGGGGAGGCGTTTCGGGTGGTGATCGCCGGGGACGGCCCCGAGGGGGAACGCCTGCGGCGAAAGAGCGCCGCCCTGGGCCTGGACAACGTGGCTTTCGCGGGCCGGGTGTCGGACGAGATGAAGATGGCCTTGTTGGACCGATGCCGGGCGGTGGTGATGCCCTCGCATCTTCGCGCGGAAGCCTTCGGCATCAGCCTGGTGGAGGGGGCCATGGTGGGAAAGCCCCTGGTGTGCTGCCAGCTGGGCACGGGAACCACCTTCGTGAACCGTCATGGCGAAACGGGCCTGGTGGTGCCGCCCGCGGATGCGGCGGCGCTGCGCCATGCCTTGCGGGCGCTGCACGGGGACCGGGAACTGGCCGAGCGGCTCGGAAGGGGGGCGAGAGCCCGTTTCAAGGCCCGTCTTTCTTCGGAAGCCATGGGACGGGGCTACGCACGGCTTTATGAAAGGCTTCTGAGGGTTTCGGGCGGGCGGGCCGGCGGAGAAACGGCGCCATGAAGACGGTTGTGGTGACCGGGGCGGGCGGTTTCATCGGCCGCTCCCTGTGCCGATTCCTGGAAGGTGCCGGATGGAGCGTGGAAGCCCTGGGGTCCCGGGAGGCGGATATATGCCGCCCCGGCCGTTGGGAGCGGGTCGTGGGCGGGGCCCGCGGGGTGGTGCACGCCGCGGCGTGCCAGGAACCTCCGGCCGGATGCGGCCCGGCGGACCGGGACCGGGTGCGGCGGGTCAACGTGGAAGGCACCCGGCGGGTGGTCCGCGCGTGCGTGGAAGGCGGCGTGGGCCGTCTGGTCTTCTTGAGTTCGGTGAAGGTGATGACCGGAGGCGGGCGGGAATTCTTCCGGGACGAGGACCCGCCCGCTCCGGAAGGGATCTACGGGCAAAGCAAGCTGGAGGCGGAACGGGCGGTGATGGCCGAGGCGGCCGGCAGCGGCCTGGAGACGGTGATCCTTCGGTTTCCCCTGGTGTACGGACCCGCAGCGAAGGGAAACCTGGCCCGGCTGGCGGCCTGGATCGCCAAGAGACGGCCTCTTCCCTTCGGGGCGGTCGAAAACCGAAGACGGATGCTGTACCTGGAAAACGCCCTGGATGTCATCGGGCTGGCGCTGGTTCATCCGGACGCTGCCGGTCGGACGTTTCTGGCGGGCGACGACCGGAGCGTCTCCACGGCGGAGTTGGTGCGCTTTCTGGCGCGGGGTCTGGGCAGGCGCCCCTTTCTGGTGCCGTGTCCCCCGGCGGTGCTCCGGGCGGCGGCGGCCTGGGCGGGTCGGGCGCAGGAGGCGGCGAGGCTTTTGGGATCCTGCGATTTTTCCACGGAACGGATCCGGCGAATCCTCCATTGGACGCCCCGCGTGGACGTACGCCGGGGGCTGGAAGCCACCGGCAGGTGGTTCGCGGAAAACGGTTTCTGACGGTGGAGGCGTCATGACGCTTGAACAATGGGCGCTTGCCGGGCTGGTGGGATTCGCGGCCTGGGCGGGCACGGGGGTCATGAAGGCCGCGGCCGTCCGTTGGGGCCTGCTGGATGTGCCCAACCCCAGGAGTTCCCATGAACGGCCCACGCCGCGGGGAGGGGGGGCGGCCCTGGCGGCGGCGTGTCTGGGCGGCTGGACGTGGCTCTGGCAGGCTGGGTGGATTCCCGCCCAGATCTTCGGGGCCCTGGCGGGCGGCGGATTCTTGGTGGCGGCGGTGGGCTTGTGGGACGACCGGGCAGGGCTGTCCCCCGTGGTTCGCCTGGTCTGCCACGGGGCGGCGGCGGCCGGGTGCGTGAGCGTGACGGGCGGATGGGAGGCTCTTGCGGGGGCCCTTCCCCACTGGGTTTCGTCGTCGGGGGCGGCGGTTCTTTGGGTCGGGCTGGTCTGGCTCATCAACTTGACCAATTTCATGGACGGGATCGATGCCATCGCCGGGGTGGAGGCGGTGTGCGTGATGGGGGGGATCGCCGTGTTGTGCCTGCTCGGAGGGCACGGGGGACCCGGTTGGGCCGCGGCGACGGCGGCGGCTGCAGCCGCGGGGTTTCTCTTTTGGAACCTCCCGCCCGCGCGGATTTTCATGGGCGACGTGGGCAGCGGCTTCCTGGGGTTCTGCTTCGGGGCCGTGGGATGGTGGTCGGTGGCTTCGGGCGCCCTGTCCCTGTGGAGCTGGCTGATTCTTCCGGCCGTTTTCACCACGGACGCCACCCTGACGCTGTTGCGGAGGATGGCGCGCGGAGAAGCCTGGATGCGGCCCCACAGGTCCCACGCCTACCAGCATGCGGCCCGCCGTGCCGGAAGCCACGGGAAGGTCTCGGCGGCGGTCCTGCTGGTGAACCTGGGCTGGCTCTTCCCTCTGGCCGCCCTGGGGTGCAGGCGTCCCGACCTGGGGCCGTTCGCGGCGGCGGCGGCGTATGCGCCGCTGCTCGTGCTGGCGTGGCGTCTCGATGCGGGGGTGCCCGGAGACCGGTTGCCCGGCCCCGAGGTGGTATCGTGATGTCGAGACAACTGAGGAACCCCAAGTTCTACTTCATGGTCCTGGCGGACGCCGCCTGCTTCGCCCTGGCCCTCTATGGGGCGTACCTCATCCGGTTCGAATCGGTGCTCAGCCCGTACTACCAGCGCCAGTGCCTTCGGCTGTGCCTCTGGCTGGTTCCTCTGCAGTCGGCCCTCTTTTTCGCCTTCGGCTTGTACCGCGGCATGTGGCGCTACACCAGCACCGAAGACGTGATCCGCCTGATCCAGGCGACGACGGCCTCCGTCCTGGCGGCGGTCACCGTGGTGCTCTATGCCAACCGGTTTGCGGGCTATCCCCGGTCCGTCTTCGTGCTCCAGGGGATGCTCGCCTTCTTGTTCACCGGAGGCGTTCGGCTGGCCATCCGCTGGGGGTACAGCCGCTTCGGATATCGGTGGGCGGCACGCCCCTCGACCCCGGGCGGCGTGCCGGAAAGGCCCAAGAGGCCCCTGGGGCGAGTGCTGGTCATCGGGGCCGGAAGTGCGGGGGAGAAGCTGGTGCGGGAAGTCCAGGACAACCCGGGCCTGCCCTACCGGATTGCAGCCTTCCTGGACGACGATCCCCACAAATGGGGGCGCCGCCTGCACGGGATTCCGGTGCTGGGCGGTGTGGACGACCTGCCCCACGTGGTCCGGAAGAAAAGGATCCATGAGATCTTCATCGCCGTTCCGTCCGCTTCCGGCGACGCCATGCGCCGGATCACCCGGGCCTGCGAGGCGTCGGGAATCCCCTACAAGACCCTTCCCGGCATCGGCCAGCTCATGACCGGCCACGTGAGCGTGCAGGTGCTCCGGAACGTGAGCTACGAGGACCTGCTGGGACGTCCCCCCGTGAAACTGGAAACGTCGGTCGTGCGGGAGGTTCTGGCGGGAAAACGGGTGCTGGTCACAGGCGCGGGAGGGTCCATCGGATCGGAACTTTGCCGGCAGATCGTCCGATTCGATCCCTCGGAGTTGATCCTCCTGGACGCCTCGGAAGCCAACCTTTTCCGAATCGAAACCGAACTGGCCCACGGGGTGAAAAGTTGTTCCACTGCGGGTTACCTGGGCCGGGTGCAGGATCGGGTGTTGGTGGAGGAGATCTTTCGAAGGCATCGCCCCCAGATCGTCTTCCACGCGGCCGCCTGCAAGCACGTGCCCCTCATGGAGCGCCATCCCTGGGAGGCGGTCTTCAACAACGTGCTCGGCAGCCGGGTGGTCATGGAGACGGCCGTTGGGTTCGGGGTCGAGCGGTTCGTGCTCGTTTCCACGGACAAGGCCGTGCGGCCCGCCAACGTGATGGGGGCCAGCAAGCGGGCGGCGGAACTGCTCATGCAGTCCCTGCAGGGAAACGGAACCCGCTTCATGGCCGTGCGGTTCGGCAACGTGGTGGGATCCTCCGGGTCCGTGGTGCCGCTCTTCCGGCGTCAGATCGAGCGCGGAGGGCCCGTCACCGTGACCCACCCGGACGCCACCCGCTACTTCATGACCATTCCCGAGGCGGCCCAGCTCATCCTGCAGGCCGCCGCCATGGGGCGGGGCGGAGAGATTTTCATCCTCAAGATGGGAACGCCCGTGCGCATCGCCGACATGGCCCGGGACCTCATCCGCCTGTCGGGAAAGGAGCCGGACCGGGACGTCCGGATCGTCTTCACCGGCCTTCGGGAAGGGGAAAAACTCACCGAGGAGCTCATCACCGACGGGGAAGACGTGGTGGCCACCCCCCATGAGGAGATCATGGTCCTCCAATGCAACGGGATCGACCCGGCCGAATTGCGCCGGAACCTGGCAGGGCCGCTGGAGGCACTTTGCCGGGCTGCGGAAAACCATGACCGGGAGGGCATCGTTCGGGCTTTGCGACGGATGGTGCCGGAATACGATCCGGCCAGGGGGTTCAGGCATCGTGATTGATGTGCGCAAAACGCGTGACTTGTAACTCCTCCCCGCTCGCATCCAGGCGACGGTTCAGGAACCGACTGCGCGGGCGGCATAAGGATGGGAAAGGACGGGGGCATGGCAGCGACTGAGTCGATCCGCTCGGGGTTCGTGGCGCTTCTGGGGGCGCCCAACGTGGGAAAGTCCACCCTCATGAACCAGGTGCTCCAGGAGAAGATCTCCATCACCTGCCCCAAGCCCCAGACCACCCGCAACCGCATACTGGGCATCTACAACCGGCCGGACTGCCAGATGATCTTCGTGGACACGCCGGGGATCCACCGGGCCCGGGACACCTTCAACAAGATCCTGGTGGAGACGGCCCTGGCGACCCTGCAAGAGGTGGACGTGGCGGCCTTCCTCGTGGACGTGACGGCGCGAAGCTCCGACCTGGACCGGTTCGTGCTGGAGTGCATGGAGAAGGTGTCCACCCCGGTGGTGCTGGTGCTCAACAAGGTGGACCTGGTCAAGGACAAGAGCGCGCTGCTTCCCGTCATGGAACGCTACCGGGCGCTTCGGGACTTCGCCGCCGTGGTGCCCCTTTCGGCCCTCACCGGCGAGGGGGTACCGGAGTTCGTGGAGGAGACGGTGCGGCTTCTTCCCCAAGGGCCGCGCTACTACCCGGAAGACTACATCACGGACCAGCCGGAACGGTTCTTCGCCGCGGAGATCATCCGCGAAAAGGTTTTTCATCTGACGGAACAGGAGGTCCCCTACGCCGTGGCGGTCACCATCGACCGGTTCAAGGAGGAGCCCGAACGGAACCTGGTGCGGATTGAGGCCGCCATCCACGTGGAGCGCGATTCCCAGAAGGGCATCGTGATCGGAAAGGGCGGCCGGATGCTCAAGGAGATCGGCCGCCAGGCCCGGGAGGAGCTGGAGAGGTTCCTGGGCTGCCGGGTGTATCTCGGGCTGTTCGTGCGGGTGCAGAAGAACTGGCGGCGCGACAGGCGGGTGCTGGGCGAGTTCGGGTACCGCATGCCGCGGGGAGGCTAGCGGGCAGAGGGGAAAGCATGGGCCTGCCAGCGGAGCATAGCGGGGCCGCCGAAGGGGGCGGTGGAGGGGGTGCCCGAAAGTGGCTTGGGCGCGCGGGTGCCTGGCGGAAAAATCACCGCAGAGACGCGGAGGGCGCAGAGGCGGGGCGCACGGAGAGGGTGCGCCCCGTTTCTGTTTCGGGCCGGGGCGCTGAGACGCCGCCCCGGTCCGAACCCCGCCCCCCTTCGGGGGAGATACGGGTCGGGCAAGGAGCGTGTTCGAGATTGGATTTCCGGCTCACATGGCCGGGGAGTTTGGGGCCTCCTCGTAGCCGCGGGGCTTCAGCCCTGCGAAGAAGGGCCGTCATACACTATGACATGGCAGACACTGTGCCCGGGAACCCACCCGGCGACCGGGGCATCTTCCGCGGCCCTGAAGGGCCGCGCTACGAGAAAAGAGGGCATCCGCGCCGTTTTCCCACAAGCTCCCGGCACGCTCTCACAAGGAGCCGGCAAGCAACGTTCCTTTGGCTTCGTCGGGCAAAGGGGGCTTCTCCTTGCGCGGCGGATCGGGGTTGGGGAGTGTGAGGGAGGCGGAAGGGGGATTCCGCTAAAGGAGATGGAAGCTCTTGAGGATGGCCGCCAGGTCTTCGTTCTTGGCGGCGTATTCGCGAAGGGCCAGGATCACGTCCCGCAGGCGGCCCTCCCGTTCCAGGTCTTCGCGGGTTTCCTTCTTGGCCTGCGAAATGATGGTCCGCCGGTCCCAGTAGGCAAACCCGATGACCGCGATCACCAGGGACGTGAAGATCCCCGCCAGGATGTAGAGAAAATCCATGAGCTGCTCAAAGCGCTTGTCCACCTGCTCGAACCGCTTGTCCACGTCTTCGAAGCGTTTGTCGATCTGCTCGAAGCGCTTTTCCAGCTGTTCAAAACGTTTGTCTATTTGCTCAAAGCGCTTGTCGATTTCGAGCATGCGGGTGCGCAGCTCGATGAGAAGATCCCGGTCCTGCCGGGTGAAGCCCGTCTCTTCCGCCCATGCCGCGGGCGGCGCAGCCCAAAGTCCCCATAGGATCACCGCGAAAACCAGAACCGATAGGATGTGTCGCTCCTTCATGGCCGTCTCCTTCCAGGGTTTCTCCGACTTCTCTATCACAGGGGAACGGGGCGGACAAGGTACAGCAAGGGATCACCGGTCGCGGAAGAGGCGGTCCACGGGAAGGTAGACGGCGCCCATGCGCCGGGCGATCTCGTAGCCGCATCCCATGGCCATGGGGTTCATCTCGGTGTCCACGAAGACGGCCTGGATGCCGTGGCGCCGGACCTCCCGGGCATAGTGGAAGGTCTCGTCCACCGGGTCCGCCCCGAAGCAGCTCACGTTCGGCCGCCCGTCGGAAAAGAGGAGCATGACCGGCACGGTTTCCGGGTTCTTCCGCATTTCCTGGCGCAACAGCCGGAGGCCCAGGTCCAGCCCGGACGCCAGCGGCGTTCGGCCTCCCACGGGAAGGGCGTCCACGGCCGCCGCCGCGTCCCGGATGTTGTGGGTGAGCGGCAAAAGCACCTCCGCTCCCGTGTGCCGGAACGTGATGATCCCCAGCTTGTCCCGCCGAAGGTAGAGATCCTGGAGGAGCGCGTCCACCACGCCCTTGGTCACGGCCATGCGGTCGTTGGTGCGCATGCTGGCGCTGGAATCCACGATCATCACCAGGGAAAGGCCCGTCTTCCGGGACCGCTTCCGCAGGCGCACGTCCCGGGGCAAAAGGACCGGCCGGCCGTTTGCGCCGCCGTTTCCGTTCCGGCGGCTTTCCTGGAAGGGGGCCGCCGCCCGCAGGGTGCCGACCAGGGAAAGGTCCCCCAGATCGTCGTCCGGGCGGGGAAGGCGGCTTCCGTGCACCGCGCCGGATTTTCGGGCCAGGGGCAATACGAAGCGGCGCCCCGGATGGTTTCCCGGAAGGATCCGGTGCCAGGGAACGGTGACGGCGAGGGTCTTGGCCGTGGGGCAAAGATGGGTCACGCATTCCGTGGGGGCCTTGTAGGATCGGGCCCTGGACGAATGCTTGGGGGCGTTCTGGTGCACGGGCACCCATTCCCGGGCGTCCCCCGCCGCCTGGGCCGTTTCCGCCTGCAGCAGCTCCCGGAGCTTCCCCTCGTCCAGTTCCGCCTTTTCCAGCGGGGTCTTCTTCACCCGGTGCGGCAGCACCAGCCGGGCGGCCAGGTGCAGATCGTCGGCGGTTACGGCGTCCCGGCCCTCCAGGGCCGCGTTGGCCCGGGCCGCCTTCATCATGGCGATGTCGGCCCGGTGCCCGTCGGTACCCATGGCCACGGCGATCCGGGACGCCAACCTGAGCAGCTCTTCCGTGAAGGCCGTGGCGTGCAGCCGCGACCGGGCCGAGACGATCCTCCGGGCCAGATCCCGGTCCGCTTCGGCCCAGCGGGCCCGGAACCCCTCCGGGTCCGCTTCGAATTCCAGCCGGCGCTTCACGATCTCCACGCGCTCCTCCACGGCGTCGATCCCTTGGATGGTGACCGACAACCCGAACCGGTCCAGGAGCTGCGGGCGCAGGTCGCCTTCCTCCGGGTTCATGGTCCCCACCAGGATGAAGCGGCTGGCGTGGCTGAAGCTGATCCCTTCCCGTTCCACCACGTTGCGGCCCGAGGCGGCGGCGTCCAGGAAGAGGTCCACGATCTGGTCGTTCAACAGGTTCACTTCGTCCACGTAGAGGATGCCCCGGTGGGCGTCGGCCAGCAGCCCGGGCTCGAAGGCCTTGGTGCCGGTCTTCAGGGCCTTTTCGATGTCGATGGTTCCCAGCAGGCGGTCTTCCGTGGTGCCGATGGGAAGGTTCACCAGGCGCACCTTGCGTTCCACCACGGGAAGGGTCTCGCCGGATGCGGCCCGCTGGCGGCACGACGGACACCACTCGTCGGGCGCATCGGGATCGCACCGGAAGGGGCAGTTTTCCACCACCCGGATGTGGGGTAGAAGATCGGCCAGGGCCCGCACGCCCGTGGACTTGGCCGTGCCCCGTTCGCCCTTGATGAGCACCCCGCCCAGGGTGGGGTCCACCACGTTCAGGAGCAGGGCCCGCTTCATGAGGTCCTGGCCCACCAGGGCCGAGAAGGGAAAGGTTCGTGCCGTTTCCTTTGGATCTGCTGTCATGGGTTTTCGTGTCTTGTTCGGAATCTGCCTGTAAGGCGAATTAGTTAATCATCTTTGCGTTCGCACAGCTCCACCAGCACGCCGTGGGTGGACTTGGGGTGGAGGAAGGCGATCCGGGCCCCGCCGGCCCCCTGGCGCGGGGTCTGGTCGATGAGCTGGACGCCCCGGGCCTTCAGTTCCTCCAGGGCCGCGTCGATGTCGTCCACCCGAAAGGCGATATGATGCACCCCTTCTCCCTTTTTTTCAATGAACTTGGCCACCGGGCCGTCGGGGGAGGTGGCTTCCAGGAGTTCCACTTCCGTGTCGCCCACGGGGAAGAAGGCCGTGGTGACCTTTTGTTCGGCCACGGTTTCGCGGCCGTGGTCGGGCAGGCCCAGGAGCTCGTGGTAGAGCTTTTGGGCTTCGTCGATGGATTTAACCGCGATGCCGATGTGGTCCACTTTGAGCACCTTCATGGGACGTCCTCCTTGGGGATTGGGTTGTGGTTGCGGGGGTTGGTAAAGGTGGTTGCCCTGTTCGTTGGATCCGCACGCGAAAGCAAAAGAGAAGAATGCACCGCAGAGACGCAGAGGGCGCAGAGGCGGTGTCGCACGGGTTCGTGCGACACCGCGTGTGCTGTGGCGCTGAGACGCCGCCACAGCCCACACGCCGGCGCCTTCGGCGCGTCCTAGCCCCGGGTGGGGGAAAGGACGATGCGGTGAATGCCGTCTTTCAGGACGGCGGTGTTGAAGTTGATCAGGAGCCCCACGGGGCAGCCCGTGAGCCGGAGGTACGTGAGCACCTGAGCCTTGTGGATGGGCTCGATCTTTTCGCACGCCTTCAGCTCCACGATGACCTGGTCTTCCACCAGAAAGTCCAGGCGGTAGCCGCAGTCCAGGGTGCGGCCCTTGTAGGCCAGGGGCAGCGGGTGCTGGCGCCTGAACGAGATACCCCGCAGGCTCAATTCATGGGCCAGGCACTCTTCGTAGGTGGATTCCAGAAGTCCCGGCCCCAAGTGCCGATGCACCTCGATGGCCGCCCCGATGATCGCCGAGGTGATCTCGTTGACTTCCATGACGGCCCCGCCGATGGACAGTTCGCGCGAAGCGCGGGCCCTTTCGGGGCGCGGCGGCGTCTCCGCGCCGCGCCCCGAAGCTCCGGGCGCACGGGCCGTGCGCCCCGGACCTCTGCGATCTCTGCGCCTCTGCGGTGAAATTCACTCCCGAAGCCACCGCGCCACCACGTCCTGCATGGCCCGGTAGGGGCTCTCGCGCTTTTCCACGATGGCCTCCACCAGCGCGTCCAGTTCTCCGTTTGCCGTGAGCCGCTCCCGGATGCGCCGGAAGAGCTCCCCGTGGATCATCCGCAGGGTTTCCTCCCGGGCGCGCCGCCGCCGCTTTTCGGCCAGCCTCCCGGATTCTTCCAGGAACGTTCGGTGCGCCTCCACGGCCTGCACCAGGTCGTCGATCCCTTCGTCCTCCACGGCCACGGTCTTCACCACCGGGGGCGTCCAGGCCCGCTCCCGGATGTGGGCGTCCTGCTCCACCCGGGTGGTCACTTCCGCATAGAGCTGGTCCGCCCCGGGACGGTCCGCCTTGTTGATCACGAACACGTCGGCGATCTCCATCACCCCGGCCTTCATGCTCTGGATGGTGTCCCCAAGGCCCGGGACCAGCACGAGGCACGTGGTGTCCGCCAGCCCGATGATGTCCACCTCGTCCTGGCCCACCCCTACGGTCTCGATGAGGATCACGTCCTTTCCGAAGGCGTCCAGCACCTTGACCACATCGGCCGTGGCCTTGGCCAGCCCCCCCAGGAATCCCCGGGTGGCCATGCTGCGGATAAAAACCCCCGGATCCACCGCCAGGCGGCTCATGCGCACCCGGTCCCCCAGCACTGCCCCGCCCGTGAAGGGACTGCTGGGGTCCACGGCCACGATCCCCACCGTGAGGCCCTTCTTTCTCAGGGCGAAGGTGAACTTGTCCGTAAGGGTGCTCTTGCCCGCTCCGGGGGAACCCGTGATCCCCACCACGTAGGCCCGGCCCGTGTGCGGATGGAGCCGCTCCATATGTTCCAGGGCGCGCGGGTCCTCGTCTTCCAGCCAGCTGATGAGGCGGGCCGCCGCCCGGGGCGACCCTTCCAGCACTTCCTTGGCGTAGTCTCGCATGGATCTTCCGCTAGTCGCGCGTGCGAACGTTCTTTCGGATGAACTCCACGATCTCGGCCGTGGGCGTACCGGGCCCGAAGATCTCCGCCACCCCGGCCTTTTTGAGTTCCGGGATGTCATCCTTGGGGATGATGCCGCCGCCCACCACCAGCACGTCGTCCAGGCCCTTTTCCCGCAAGAGTTCCACCACGCGGGGGAAGAAGTACATGTGCACCCCCGAAAGGCTGGAAAGCCCCACCACGTCCGCATCTTCCTGGAGAGCCGTTTCCACGATCATCTCCGGAGTCTGCCGAAGGCCCGTGTAGACCACCTCCATGCCCGCCTCGGCGAAGATGCGGGCCAGCAGCTTGGCCCCGCGGTCGTGGCCGTCCAGGCCGGGTTTCGCCACGATGATCTTGATCTTTCTTTGTTCCGTCATGGCTGTCGCTCCTCCACTCTCTTGGCGCGAAACGACTCGGCGCTTCGCGAAGCGCGCGTTTCGGACGCTCGGCGGCGTCTCCGCGCCGCGCCCCAAAAGGCTTTTCTCTGGGATCTCTGCGCCTCTGCGGTGAACCCTTCCCTACACGAATTCCTTGGGCCGGTATTCGCCGAAAACATCCCGCCACACGTCGCAGATCTCTCCGATGGTGGCCCGGGCCTTCACCGCCTCAATCACGGCCGGCATGACGTTCTCGTCCGATTGGGACACTTCCCGGAGCCTGTCCAGGGCCGCCTTCCACTGGGCCTGGTCCCGTTCGGCGCGGAGTTTTTTGAGCTTTTCCGCTTCGATCTCTCCCACCTTCATGTCCACCTTGAGAAGGTTCGTGGGTTCGGGCTCCTCCATGGTGTACTTGTTGATCCCCACGTAGACCCGCTCTCCCGATTCGATCTCCTTCTGGAACCGGTAGGCGCTGTCCTGGATCTCCTTCTGGATGTAGCCCTGTTCGATGGCGGCCAGGGTTCCGCCCATGGCGTCGATCTTCTTGATGTATTCCTCGATTTCCGCCTCAATCTTGTCCGTCATGGCTTCCACGAAGTAGGAACCCGCCAGGGGGTCGATGGTGTCCGTGGCGCCGCTTTCTTCCGCCACGATCTGCTGGGTGCGCAGGGCCACGGTGACCGCTTCCTGGGTGGGCAGGCACAGGGCTTCGTCGTAGGAATTGGTGTGGAGCGACTGGCAGCCGCCCAGGGCCGCCGCGTAGGCCTGGAGGGCCACCCGGACGATGTTGTTCAGGGGCTGCTGGGCCGTGAGGGTCACGCCGCCGGTCTGCACGTGGTAGCGCATCATCATGGACCGCGGATCGGAAGCGCCGAAGCGCTCCTTCATGATGCGGGCCCAGACCCGGCGGCCCGCCCGGAACTTGGCCACCTCCTCCAGCACGTTGGTAAAAGCGTTGAAGAAGAAGCTCAGGCGCGGCGCGAAGCTGTCCACGGCCAGGCCGCGGTCCACGCAGGCCTGCACGTAGGCGATGCCGTCCGCGATGGTGAAGGCCATCTCCTGGGCCGCCGTGGAGCCGGCTTCCCGGATGTGGTAGCCGCTGATGGAGATGGTGTTCCAGCGCGGCACGTGCTTGAAGCAGTAGTCGATGAGATCCACCGTGAGGCGCATGCTGGGCTTGGGCGGGAAGATGTACTGGCCGCGGCAGATGATCTCCTTGAGGATGTCGTTCTGGACCGTGCCGCCCACCTTGTCGAAGGGAACCCCCTGTTCTTCGGCGATGGCCAGGTACATGGCCAGGAGCACCGTGGCCGGGGCGTTGATGGTCATGGAGGTGGTGACCTGGTCCAGGGGGATGCCGTCGAAGAGGATCTTCATGTCGTCCAGGCTGTCGATGGCCACCCCGACCTTGCCCACTTCGCCCATGGACAGGGGATGGTCGCTGTCGTAGCCCGCCTGGGTGGGAAGGTCGAAGGCCACGCTGAGACCCGTCTGGCCCTGTTCCAGAAGGTACCGGTAGCGGGCGTTGCTTTCGCGGGCGTTGCCGAAGCCCGCGTACTGGCGCATGGTCCAGAAGCGGCCGCGGTACATGGTGGGCTGCACCCCCCGGGTGAAGGGGTACTGGCCCGGGTAGCCCAGGTCCTTTTCGTAGTCGAGATCGGCGGTGTCCAGCGGCGTGTAGAGCCGCTCCACGGGCATGCCGGAGATGCTGGTGAAGACCGGCTTGCGTTCCGGGAATCGGCTCAGGGCCTTTCCCAGCGTGGTCCTTTCCCACTTTTCCTTTCCGGCTCGAATCCGTTCCAGTTCCTTGTCATCGTACATGGTGTCCCTCCTCACTCTTTCCTATGGCCCAGGGAAACGCCCGGTACCGCGCCCTCGGGCGACGGCCTGCACCGTCGCGGCGGGCGGACCCGGGCGATGCAATCTTGACAAATCCGGAGGATGGGGATAGGGGCGAAAGTCCCCGAAAACGGCGATGTGCGGAATGTGCGGAAATTTCGGGCTGGCACGTCGATCGTTCCGTCTGCTGGAAGGGTGGAAAGGGAAACAGCACCTCTGCCGGATGCGTCGTCAACAGCGTGCAGCGGGTACCTTCGGGTCGAGATCGTGCCGGATAGGTTCTGATAGGGTGCGGTCGGGCCGCAGCGGATGAAGCCTCTACGCTTATAGCAGCGATGGCCGGCGGGATCAAGCGGGTTGAAGGATTAGAGGATTAAAGGATTAAGGATTAGAGGATTAGGGATTAGAGGGAGAGGGGCGTGAGTAGGCCGGGGTGCCGCTCGCAGTTCCGGATACCCTTTCCCCACTCACCATTTACGACTTCACGACTTCACGACTTCACGACTTCACGATTTCACGACTTCACGATTTCACGACTTCACGACTTCACGAAAGGAGAAAAGATGCCCAACATCCAGGAGATGATCGAGCGGCTGAAGGCCACGGTGGATCCGGCGAAGGTGGGCATGTTCGCCTGCCACAACGGGGTGGTGCGGGCCACCAGCCGGGACGGCAAGCCCGCCCGGGCCCTGGACATCGACTGCGACCGGGACGCCTGGGAACGGGTGCTTCGGGACGTGCGGTCCCGGCCGGGGATTGCGGCCGTGGAGGCGCACCTTTTCACGGGCCGGCGCCAGGTGGGCGACGACGTGCTTCTCGTGGTGGTGGCGGGGGACATCCGGGAAAACGTCTTTCCCGTGCTGGAAGAGACGGTCAACCGGCTCAAGGCGGAAGCGGTGAAGAAAAAGGAGTGGCTGGCCTGAAGGGCGGACCCCGCTACGTACCGGCGCAGATCTTCCTCTGCTGGTCGCAGGGTGGAACCCCGCGACCAGCAGAGGAGGAGAGCTCAGAACGAACTTCCGGGCTAGGAGGCTGTCTGACAATGGCTCTCCGAGCTAAGAGCCCGGGCTATGGTCCCTCTTTTCGTAGCCGCGGGGCTTCAGCCCCGCGGAAAGGGTCATCGTAACTCCATAAAGCGGCAGGAAAGACGCGATGGCTTATCCGGCGGCCGGGGGTTCTTCCGCAGCCCTAAAGGGCTGCGCTACGAGAAAAGAGGCCGCCCGCGGCGTTCTCGGACAGCCTCTTGGGTGTAGGAGCGGCCTTGGCCGCGATCCGAATCGCCGGCGAGCCGGCTCCTACAGGGAATTTCCATGACGCTCCGACTGAGTTACACGTTGATCTTCTTCACCAGGTTTTTCACGGCGTCCACGGACTTCTGGAAGGCCTCCTTTTCCTCCGGAAGCAGCTTGATTTCGATCACCTGTTCCACGCCGCCCGCGCCCAGCTTCACCGGCACGCCCACGAAGTAACCTCCCACGCCGTATTCCTTGTCGCAGTAGGCCGCGCAGGGGAGGATCCGCTTCTTGTCCTTGAGGATCGATTC
This sequence comes from Desulfacinum sp., assembly GCA_014359885.1. Classification (GTDB taxonomy): domain Bacteria; phylum Desulfobacterota; class Syntrophobacteria; order Syntrophobacterales; family DSM-9756; genus Desulfacinum. Next base: position 24,767 of record JACIYN010000011.1, on the reverse strand, counting down.
GGCCATCTGGACGGCGGAAGCGGACGGGGCGAAGAAGGCGCTTCCGGTCTTCAGGAGGTTGACGATCTCGGCGCCGCCGTTCCGGGTCCGCTCCACCAGAGCCTCGATCTTTTCAGGGGGCAGGAGGTCCGGAAGGGGGATGCCGGCCACCGTGGAGTAGCGGGGCAGGGGCACCATGGAGTCTCCGTGGCCGCCCAGCACGAAGGCCGTCACGTCCTCCACGGACACGTTCAGTTCCATGGCGATGAAGGTGCGGAACCGGGCCGCGTCCAGGACGCCCGCCATGCCCATGACCCGATTGGTGGGAAAGCCGCTCACCTTGTGGGCCACGTAGACCATGGCGTCCAGCGGGTTGGAGACGATGATGAGAAAGGCGTTGGGCGAATACTTGGCCACCTGCTCCGTCACGGACTTGACGATCTCCGTGTTCTTGGCCAGCAGGTCGTCGCGGCTCATGCCGGGCTTTCTCGGGAGGCCCGCCGTGATGATGACGATGTCCGAATCGGCCGTATCCGCGTAGTCGTTGGTTCCGATGATGTGGGCGTCGAAGCCTTCCACGGGGGAGGCTTCCATGAGGTCCAGGGCCTTTCCCTGGGGCATGCCTTCCACGATGTCGATGAGGCACACGTCGCCCAGTTCCTTGGCCGCCGCCCAGTGGGCCGCCGTGGCACCGACAAAGCCCGCTCCCACCACCGTGATCTTCTTGCGCTTGAGGCTCATAGGGTCACTCCGTGTTCGTGAAGTCGTGAAGTCGTGAAGTCGTGAAGTCGTGAAGTCGTGAAGTCGTGAAGTCGTGAAGTCGTAAATCGTAAATCGTGAAATCGTAAATCGTGAATCGTGAAATCGTAAATGGAGAAGGGGGCGGAGCAGGAAGAGCACTTCCTGGGGCCCCTTCCGCCACACCTATCCCTCTAATCCTTAATCCTTAATCCTCTAATCCTTCCTCACCCGATGAGGGCCAGCACGTCGCCCTTCTGCACGCTGTCGCCGTCCTTGTAGTTGATCTTGAGGACCGTGCCGGAAACGGGCGAGGTGATGGAGTTTTCCATCTTCATGGCTTCCAGGATCAGCACCACGTCGCCTTCGTTTACCGTGTCGCCTTCCTTCACTTCGTAGCGGATCACCATGCCCGGCATGGGGGCTTCGATGGGCGTTCCGCCGGAGACGGCCGGAGCGGCCGGCTTGGGAGGCGCCGGGGCGGCGGCGGGTTGGGCGGCCGGAGCCGCGGCGGGCGCCGGTCGGGGAGGCGGCGGAGGCACCATGGGCTGGGGGCCGACGGGTTGCGGGGCCGCTGGCTGGGGTGCGGCCGCGGGAGCCGCCACCGACGTGATCTGGGTCACCACGGGGACCCCGCCCACCTGCTCCACTTCCACCTCGAAGTACTCCCCGTCCACGAACACGTTGAAGGTGGCCAGGCCCGGGCCCTTGGGAGGGGCTTCCTTCTGGGGCTTTTCCACCAGGAGGCCCGCCTTGGCCTTCTTGACCAGTTCCTCTTCCGCCTTCACCTGCTCCAGGGTCCTGGGCTTGACCTCGTCTGGGATGGGCTCGTGGCCGTACTTCCAGCGCAGGAACCGCTTGCCCGTGGTGGGGTAGAGGGCGTAGATGAGCACATCGTCCAGGTCTTTGGCCAGGCCTTCCACGTCCTTCTTGGCCTTTTCCAGCTCGGGTTCCAGCACGTCGGCGGGCCGCACCGTGATGGGGGTTTCGCCGCGCGGATAGCCCTTGAGGGCCTTCTTCTGGACTTCCGGGTCGATGGGAACGGGGGTCTTGCCGTAGAGGCCGTAGCACAGGTCTTTCACCTGGGCCGTGATCATCTTGTAGCGCTCTTCCGGCGTGTCGAAGAGCACGTTGTTCACCGTCTGGATCCCCACGATCTGGCTGGTGGGCGTGACCAGGGGCACCTGGCCCAGTTCGCGGCGCACGATGGGAAGCTGCCGGAACACCTCGTCCAGCTTGTCCAGGGCGTCCATTTCCCGGAGCTGGTTCACCAGGTTGGACAGCATGCCGCCCGGGGTCTGGTGGAGCAGCACGTTGATGTCGATGATGGACATGCGGTCGTCCAGAAGGTGCCGGTACTTGGGCGAGATCTTTTCCATGTACTCGCTGCACTTGGCCAAGAGCTTCAGATCCAGCCCAGTGTCGCGGTTGGTTCCCTGCAGGGCCACCACCAGGGGTTCCACGGCCGGGTGGGACGTGCGGTAGGCCCAGGGGGAAAGGCACGTATCCACGATGTCCACGCCTGCCTCGATGGCCTTCAGGAGCGACATGTCGGCCATGCCGGAGGTGAAGTGGCTGTGCAGGTGGATGGGCACCTTCACGTTTTCCTTCAGGGTCTTGATGAGGATATAGGCGTCGTAGGGGGCGATGAGGCCGGCCATGTCCTTGATGCAGATGGTGTCCGCGCCCATGTCTTCCAGCTGCTTGGCCTTCTGGACGTAGTAGTCCAGGTTGTAGACCTCGCCGCCCATGCGCGGCTCGGTGAGCGAATAGCAGATGGCGCCCTGGAAGTGCTTGCCGCACTTCTTGATGACCTTCACGGCCGTTTCGAAGTTGCGAAAGTCGTTGAGCGCGTCGAACACCCGGAAGATGTCCATGCCGTTTTCGCAGGCCCGTTCCACGAAGGCCTCGGCCACATCGTCCGGGTAGTTGCGGTAGCCCACCAGGTTCTGGCCGCGCAGCAGCATGGAAAAGGGGGTGTTCTTGATGTATTTTTTCAGGGTCCGGATCCGTTCCCAGGGGTCTTCGCCCAGAAAGCGGTGCATGGTGTCGAAGGTGGCTCCGCCCCAGACTTCCATGGAGTAGAATCCCACCTTGTCCATGTCCTCGGCGATGGGGATGAAGTCTTCCGTCCGTCCCCGCGTGGCAAACAGCGACTGGTGGCCGTCACGGAACGTGAGGTCCTGGATCTTCACGGGATGGGTCACTTCGATGGGTTCATCCACAAGGCCTGCCGTCAACACGCCGTGCTGTTCCGCCATGGTGTTTCTCCTTTTGATTCCGAAATCTTCCTGCCTGGAAGGGTGTTATCGAACCAGGCGCATCTGGAGCATGCGCCGCATGTCCATCATGGATTGACGCCCGGACAGGGTCCAGGGGCTGAAAGTCACCGCAGGCGCAGGCGGCGTCTCCCGCTTCACCTCCGGGGGCGCCCCTTCCTGAACCACCTGCTGGTGGGCCTGCATGTACAGGGCGACGGCCGCCGTGATGGCCGCCACGATCTTGGGGTGGACATTCATAGGCGATACCTCCTCCTTGTGCGTCCCGATTCCATGGATCCCGTTGCTCTTCCGCTGTCGCTTCCGCTGCCGCTAGGGTTTTCCCGGTCCTAAAGCCCGAGCCGGTCGCCGATGGCGGTCATGGCCCGGAGGCTCATCTCGATGAAATCATTGAGGGGAAGGCCGATCTCTTCGCACAAGGCGATGTGGTCCCGGTTGACGTTCCGGGCGAAATCCTTGCTCTTCATCCTCTTTCGGATCGACTTGACCTTGACCGAGGCGATCTTCTTGTCCGGATGGACCAGGGCCGCCGCCACGATGAGCCCCGTGATGGTCTCGGCGCAGGTGAGAGCGAAATCCAGGCGGGTTTCCCGGGTGAGGCCCAGGGCTTCCGCGTTGTGACGGGCGATGGCCCGGCGCACCTCCTCGCTCAGGTCCGTTCCGTCCAGGAGTTCCAGGGTGCGTTTTCCGTGGGAAGCCGGGTCGTCCCGGGTCTCTTCGAAATCCAGATCATGGAGCAGGCCGGCCACGGCCCACGCCTCTTCGTCTTCACCGAAATGCCGGGCCAGCTCCCGCATGATGGCTTCCGTGGCCAGGCAGTGTTTTTTCAGGTTGTCCGCGTGGATGTGTTGATTCAGGAGGTTCAGGGCATCCTCTCGGGTCATGGGTTGCACCTCGTCACGCCGTGGGATGGAGAGAGTACGTGTGGATTGGGGGAAAGGGATGTGACGCCCGCGGCGGCAGATAAAAGGAAGCGGGGAGGCGCCCCCGGGCGCCGCCCCGCCCCATGGAGGCTAGGCCGCGCGGCGTGTCTTTTTCTTGAGATTGCTGATCCGGCGTCTCAGGGCGTCGGCCAGCTTGTTGTTTCCGGCCGCCTTGGCTTCTTCGCGGCGGGCGCGAAGCTCGCGGATCTTGGCCTTGAGGGCGCGCACATCCACCGCCTTCTTCCTGGTGACCTCTTCCACGATGCCCTTGGCTTCCTTGATGACCGCGATGAGTTCCGCCTTGTTCATGGCGTGGACCCCCACGATGCCTTCCAGGCCCAGGGCCACTTCCCGCAATTCCTTGGCGGTCATTTTCTCCAGCGGTTTTTCCTTGGCTTCCTTTTCCTTCTTCTTACCCATCCTGCGACTCCTTTTTCGCTTCCGTTGTCTTTGTCACCGTATCGACGAGAAACGGCTTGATGAGATCAATGGGGACCGGAAAGATGGTGGTGGAGTTGTTCTCCGCGGCGATTTCCCGCAGGGTCTGCAGGTAGCGAAGCTGCATGGCCATGGGGTTTTCCTGGATGATCTGGGCGGCTTCCCTCAGGCGGTCGGCGGCCTGGAATTCCCCTTCCGCGTGGATCACCTTGGCGCGCCGCTCCCGCTCCGCTTCCGCCTGGCGGGCCATGGCCCGCTGCATCTCCTGGGGCAGGTCGATGTGCTTGAGCTCCACCACGGTGACCTTGATGCCCCAGGGGTCCGTGTGGCGGTCCAGGATGTCCTGGAGCTGCGCGTTGATCTTTTCGCGCTCGGAAAGCAGCTCGTCCAGCTCCGCCTGGCCGCACACGCTCCGAAGGGTGGTCTGGGCCAGCTGGCTCGTGGCGAAGAGATAATTCTCCACGGAAATGACCGCCTTCACCGGGTCCACCACCCTAAAGTAGATCACCGCGTTGACCTTCACCGACACGTTGTCCCGGGTGATCACGTCCTGGGGCGGCACGTCGGAGGCGATGAGCCGAAGGCTCACCTTCTGCATCCGATCGATGAGCGGGATCAGGATGATGAGCCCCGGGCCCTTGGCGGCGATGACACGTCCCAGTCGGAAGACCACGCCCCGTTCGTATTCGTTGAGAACACGAATGGCGTTGGCCAGAAAGAGGACCACGAGCACAGCGACGGTGATGAGCCCGTAGAGGGACATGGGGGCCTCCGTAATCTCAAGGAAAATCGAGTTGATGCCCGGAAAAGACTGAGCCTATTTATCATCTATCCTCTTGACTTGCAACTTCAAATTCCGGACCGACACCACTTCCACCCGGGCTCCTTCCGGGATGGTTTCATCGCTTTCCGCATTCCAAAGCTCCCCCTCCACGAAGACCTTTCCCTCCCGGTCCGGGCCGATGGGCCGCGTCACCACCCCGGTCGTCCCCACCAGGGCCTCCACGCCGGTTTGCGGGCGCCGCATCTGGGCGCGGAAGGCCAGGGTGGCGACCCCGACGAAGAAGGCGGAAACCGTGAGCACCGTGGGGATGAAGACGGGCATCGCCAGGCGGAAGGGTTGGCCGGGCACGTGGAAGAGCATGAGGGATCCCAGGACGAGGCAGGTGATCCCGGCCAGGCTCAGCATGCCGTAGCTCGCCACCTTGATCTCCAGGATGAAGAAGACCACGGCCAGGGCGATCAGGATGAAGCCGGCGTAGTTCACCGGGATGGTCTGCATGGCGTAGAAGGCCAGCACCAGGGCGATGGCCCCGATCACCCCCGGAAGCACCACGCCCGGCTGGGAAAGCTCGAAATAGAGGCCCGCCAGTCCGATCATGAGCAGGATGTAGGCGATGTTGGGGTTGCTGATGGCGCGGAGGACCTTGTGGCGCCAGCCCGGCTCGATGTGGCGGATTTCCGCCCCCCTGGTGGTGAGGGTCCGCGAGTAGCCCTTTCGCTGCACCTCCCAGCCGTCCAGTTTTTCCAGAAGATCCCCCAGGTCCCGGGCCACCAGGTCGATGACGTTGAGCGAAAAGGCCTCTTCGGCCGTGATGGAAACGCTTTTCCGGATGGCGTCTTCCAGCCACTGGGCGTTCCGGCCCCGCTCTTCCGCGATGCTCTTGGCGAACGCCACCATGTCGTTCACCACCTTCTCGTTCATGGTTTCCGGCACGTCCCCGCCCGTGGCCGTCACCGGATGGGCCGCTCCGATGTTGGTGCCCGGAGCCATGGCCGCCACATCGGCCGCCGCCGTGATGAGCACGCCCGCGGACGCCGCCTGGGCGCCGCTGGGGGCCACGAAGACCACCACGGGGATCTTGGCGTTCATAAGGGCCTTCACGATGCCGCGCATGGCCGTCATGAGGCCTCCCGGCGTGTCCAGCTCCAGGATGAGGCATTCCGTGCTTTCCTCTTCGGACCGGTCGATGGCGTACTGGATGAAGTCCTGAAGGCCGGGATTGATGGTGTCGTGGACGCGGATCACGTTGATGTGCCGATCCTGGGCGTGGCCTGCTTCGCGGGCGCCCGCAATCAGCAGGCAAATCGCCACAAGGACGAGAAACAGTGCGGTCGACCCGGCACGCCGGCGCTGCATGGTGCCTCCTTTACGTCGCATCCCCGCCATTTGCGTCCATTCGCGGTTCTCTTTCACATCAACCCCCAACACGGAGAGCCCGTGACAACGAAGGATGAAACGCACCTTTGGAAGGCAGGCCCCTGTAGGGGCGAATGATTATTCGCCCCTACAGCCCGCACGAACGAAACGAGGTCGCGTTTCATATCAAATCGGGCGATCCTTTCTCATGGACAGGTCCTGAAGGGTGGGCGTAAAGTCCGCCCCTACGAAGGCAGATGGACCTGTTGAGTAGGGGCGGGGTTTATCCCCGCCCGCTCATCGTTCACCCTTCCAGGATCTGGAGCACCCGGAGGAGATCCTTCCACACGTCGGCCTTCTTGGCGGGGTTTCGCAGCAGATAGGCCGGGTGGTAGGTGGGCACCACCGGAATCCCCCGCCACAGGCGCACGCCCGAACGGAGTTCGGAGATGAACTTCCTGGTCTGCAGGAGCGTCTGGGTGGCGCAGGCTCCCAAGGTACAAATAACCTTCGGCTGGATGACTTCCAACTGTTTGGTGAGAAAAGGCGAGCAGGGCTCGATTTCTTCCGGAGCCGGCGTGCGGTTTCCGGGCGGGCGGCATTTCACCACGTTGCAGATGTAGACCTGCCCGCGCTCAAGCCCGATGGACTGGATCATCTTGTCCAGGAGCCTTCCGGCTCGGCCCACGAAGGGGCGGCCCTGCCGGTCTTCATCCGCCCCGGGGCCTTCGCCCACGAAGACGAGGCGCGCCGCCGGGTCGCCCTCCCCGAAGACCAGGTGGGTCCGGGTCTCATGGAGCCGGCACCGGCGGCAGTCGCCCAGCTCGTTTCGCACGGCCAGAAGCCGTTCCGCTTTCTCCTCTTGCTCCACCGGCGAGGTCCCCGTTTCCGTTGAAAATCGCTCCGCTGAAGGGTGTTCCGTTTCCGCGGCGAGCGCCGCCTGGGAGCGTCCCGGTTTCCCGGGCTGGTGCGCCGGGGGCGCAGCCGGGCGGGGCTCCGCCCGCAGGATCTCCCTCAGGCCGGCACGCCGAAGACCGGCCACCGTCCCCCGGATGCTTTCGGCCAGACGCCGAAGTTCCGCCTCATTCATGATCCGCCTTCTTCATGAGAGTCGCGATGCGATCCAGGATCCGCCGGGCCACTTCCTCCTTGCTCAGGCAGGGAAGGGCCTCCACGTTTCCGGCCCGGTCCAGGATCTTCACCTGGTTGGTGTCGCACCGAAAGCCCGATCCGGGCTGGGTGAGGTCGTTGGCCACGATGAAGTCCAGATTCTTCTTTCGGAGTTTTTCCGAAGCGTTTTCCAGGAGGTTTTCCGTTTCGGCGGCGAAGCCCACCACCACCTGCCCTGGCTTCTTGGCGGCGCCCACGCCGGCCAGAATGTCGGGGGTTCGAACCAGCCGGATGGTGAGGTCCCGGTCGGACTTCTTCAGCTTCTGGGGAGCCTCTTCTTCGGGCCGGTAGTCGCTCACGGCGGCGGACATGACGATCACGTCCGCCGCGGCCGCCAGGCCGCAAACCGCCGTGTCCATCTCCCGTGCGGTCTTCACCCGGTGCGTGGTGAGAAAGGGCGGATCCGGAAGGTGGGTCGGGCCGGTCACCAGATCCACATGGGCGCCGCGGCGCGACGCCTCCACGGCCAGGGCGAAGCCCATCTTGCCCGACGAGGGATTGGTGATGAAACGCACCGGATCGAAGGGTTCCCAGGTGGGGCCGGCCGTGACGAGCACCCGCTTTCCCTGGAGGTCCTTGGGGGTGAGGACCCGAACGGCGGTTTCCACGATGAGGGAAAGTTCCGCCAAGCGCCCTTTGCCTTCCTCGCCGCAGGCCAGTTCCCCGGCCTGGGGCTCCACCACGTGGACACCCCGCTCCTGGAGGCGTGCCAGGTTCTCCCGGGTCGCCGGGTGCGCGTACATTACATGGTTCATGGCCGGGCAGACGATCACCGGTGCCGTGGCGGCCAGAAGGACCGTGGTGAGGTAGTCGTCCGCCAGGCCGTGGGCCATCTTGGCCAGCACGTTGGCCGTGGCGGGCGCCACCAGGATGAGATCGGCTTCCCGGGCGGCCTGGATGTGGCCGATCCGGGATTCCATCCCCAGATCGAACAGATCCGTGAGGACCGGTCGGCCCGAGAGGGCCTGGAGGGTGAGGGGAGTGATGAACTGCCGGGCCGCGGCGGTCATGACCACCTGGACCACGGCCCCCTGCTTGTCCAGCAGCCGGACCAGTTCCGCCGCCTTGTAGGCCGCAATGCCGCCCGTCACGCCGAGAAGGATCGATTTTCCCCGAAGCATTTTTCGTGATCCGTAATCCGTGAGTCGTGAGTCGTGAGTCGTGAGTCGTGAGTCGTAAGTCGTAAGTCGTAAGTCGTGAGTCGTAAGTCGTGAGTCGTAATCCGTAATCCGTGATCCGTGATCCGTCAGTCGTTAGGAGTGGGGAGTAAGGGGTAAGGAGTAAGGGGTAAGGAGTAAGGAGTGAGGAGTGAGGAGTGAGGAGTGAGGAGTAGGGCACGTCTGTCCCGCCTCTCCCCTTTCCCCTTTTCCCTTTAACCTTTAACCTTTTCCCTTTAACCTTTAACCTTTTCCCTTTCCCCTTTCCCCTTGCTCCTACATCGTGGGCACCACGTAGATCTCCACGTAGGTGTACAGATGCCCCTCATGGACGTTGATGATGCAGAATCGGTCGTCCTTTTCAAAAAGGAGCAGGGACTTGCGGTAACGGATGCTGCCCTTCATCCGCCATTTTTCCCGGGCCAGAGACACCTGGAAGAAATTGATGACCGAACCGGGGTCCACACGGCCCTTGAAGACCAGCAGGCCCGTTTTGACGCCGCCCCCCTGGAACACGGTGGATTGGTCGGACTGGAGACTCAGCTCGCTGGGAACGGGGATGTCCTGGAAGTCGTAGAACATGGGCGCCGATGCGGCGGTGGGCTGCGGCGCCTGTTCGGTTCCGGCCGGGGTTTCCCGCTGAAACCAGGCGCACCCCCCCAGGGAGAGACTCAAAAGCGCGGTCACCATCACGACGGTTCCAAGTCGGCGGTTCATGGTCCCCTCCTCTTCCTCTCTTTTTCAGTTGAAAAACGGATTGGTTCGGCGCTCCCGCTCCACCGTGGTGTGGGGGCCGTGGCCGGGGTAGACCTTCGTCCGGCCGTCCAGGGTGAAGATCTTTTCCTCCACGGACCGGATGAGCTGGTTGTAGGACCCGCCGGGAAAATCGGTCCGGCCGATGGACCCCGCAAAGAGGGTGTCGCCCACGAAGAGGACTCCGGCGTCGGGTAGATAGAAAGCCACGTGGCCGGGGGTGTGCCCCGGGGTTTCCAGGACCGTCATGCGAATGGATCCGAAGGTGAGTTCCTCTCCTTCCTCCAGCCATTCGTCCACCTTGCCGCGGGGCGATTTGGCCAGGGACGCAAAGAGGGCCCCCAAACCCACCTTGTGGTCGGAAAGGAGCGGTTCGTCCTTGGGGTGCAGAAAGATGAGGCCGCCCAGCTCTTCCTTCAAGGTCCAGGCATCCATGACGTGGTCGAAGTGGCCGTGGGTGTTCAGGATCGCCACCAGGTCCAGGCCCAGTTGGCGAATCCTTCCGGCGATCCGGTCCGCATCGCTGCCCGGGTCGATGACCACCGCCTGCCGGGTTTCCTCGTCGGCGACCAGGTAGCAGTTGGTCTGGAGCATGCCCACCACGTAGTGTTCCAGGATCATTGCGCGTCCTTCGAGTTGGAGGGTTATCGTTCGAAGACGATCAGTTCTTCCAGGGGGCGACGGTGCGACGACTGCTTGGTGTGCGCCGGATGGCCCACGGCCACCACGGCCATGAGCTCCAGCCGTTCCGGAAGTCCCAGGGCTTCCCGCACCTTTTCCTTGTTCTTGAGGATCTCGCCGATCCAGACGGCGCCGAGCCCCTGGGCGTGGCAGGCCAGAAGGAGATTCTGGAGGGCCGCGCCCACGGCCTGGCAGTCCTTCACGTAGTCGTAGGAGCTTTCCTTGTCGAGGAAGACGGGGATCAGAACGGCCGCGGCCTTCAGGGTGGAGGCATACCGGGTCAGGCCCGCCAGGGTGTTCTTGAGTTCCGCATCCCAGACCAGGGCGAAGCGCCACGGCTGGTTGTTGAGGCCCGACGGGGCCCAGGAAGCCGCCCGCAGGGCCTCCATCACCTGGTCCCGATCCACCGGAGCGTCCTGGAAATGGCGGACGCTCCTCCGTTCGTAAATGGCCTGCAGCACGGCCGGCCTGTCTTGGACTTCGCTCATGACCACTCCTTGGGGTGCTTGTCGGTCGCATGGAATTTATGGCCAAACGTAAGTCAGCCGAGTATATTCGTAAGGCACGACGGGGGTCAAGGAAGGGCGGACGAGTGGTGAGTGGTGAGTGGTGAGTGACGGGTGACGGGTGACGGGTGACGGGTGACGAGTGACGAGTGACGAGTGACGAGTGACGAGTGAGGGGTGGGTGGATCCTACGGGGCGTTGCCCGGGCGTGGGCTGAAGGGCTGAAGGATTAAAGGATTAGAGGATTAAGGATTAGGGGATAGAGGGGTATGGGATAGGGGGGAATCCCCCCGGCCCCCCTTTGGAAAATGGGGGAGAAGGACGCGGAAGACGCCATCCCCAAGGGCCGCCCCTAACCCCTAACGCCTCACGCCTAACGCCTCACGCCTGACGCCTCACGCCTAACGGACAAGGGTTGTTTCATGGCAATTCGAGTGGACTGGAACGAGGACGGCGCGGTATCCATTGCCATCCAGGGCCGGCTGGACCTGGAAACGGTTCCCGGTATCCGAAAAGGTCTCCTGAAGGCCTTCAAGAAGCGGCGCCCCACGGAGGTTGTGGTGGACCTGGCGGGGATCGAACGCATGGACACGGCGGGCGTGGCGCTCCTGGTGGAACTGCGGAATCTGGTGACGGGCAAGGGGGGCGCCTGGCGCCTGGAGAAGGCGAGCGATGCCGTCATGAAAATGCTGGAACTGGCCCGGTTGGATGTTCTGGCCGATGCGGGAGCGAACCATGGCCGCGGATGATGCGCGCTCAATCCTGGAAGTCAGAAACCTCAACAGCTTCTACGGCCGCAGGCAGGTTCTCGAAGACATCTCCTTTCGGGTGCCGGCGGGGAAGGTGACCGTCATCATGGGGGTGAGCGGCTGCGGCAAGAGCACGCTGCTTCGCCACCTGATCGGCCTCAAGCCCACGGATCCCGCACAGATTTTCGTGGACGGGAAGGATCTGGCCGCTTTCGATTCCCGGGAGATGGAAGCCTACCGAAAGCGGATCGGCGTGCTCTTCCAGGCCGGAGCCCTCTTCAATTCCATGACCGTGCGGGACAATATCGCCGTGCCGCTCAGGGTGCACACGCGCCTTGCGGAACCCACCATCTCCATCATGGTGCGGATCAAGCTCCACCAGGTGGGCCTCACCCGGTTCGCCGATTACATGCCGTCCCAGCTGAGCGGAGGGATGCGAAAGAGGGCCGGGCTCGCACGGGCGCTGGCCATGGACCCGGAGATCCTCTTTGTGGACGAACCCTCTTCGGGGCTGGATCCCATCACCGCCGCCGGCCTGGACGACCTTATTTTGGAACTGCGGGAAGCCATGGGCATGACGCTCATCGTGGTGACCCACGAACTGGAAAGCGCCTTTCGCATTGCGGATCAGCTCATCGTGCTGGACCAGGGCCGGGTGCTGGCCGTCGGACCGCCGGAGTCCATCCGGGAAAGCCGGGACGAGCGGGTGGTCCAGTTCCTGAGCCGGCGGGCCGACGAAAGGGCCCGGGACCAGGACGGGTACCTGGCGGAGCTCCTGGCCGCGGCGGGAGGCCGTGATCGTTCATGACATCCCGGACGCGGAAGGCGTACCGGGTTCAGGCGACGGAGGGACCCTTGGTGGAGCTTTTGAGAAGACTGGGGCGGTGGGCCCTGGAGCAGGTGCGGGGGACCGGGCGGGCCGGCATTTTTCTCATCTATGCCGTTCGGGGCCTTGTTCGACGGCCCGGGAAATTCCACAGCGTCCTTCGCCACGTTCATTTCATCGGCACCAAGTCCTTTTTCGTGATCGGCTTTACCGCCGCCTTCACGGGCATGGTGCTGGGGCTTCAAGGCTACTACACGCTTTCCAAGTTCGGCTCGGAAGGCCTTTTGGGGGCCGCCGTGGCCTTGAGTCTCATCCGGGAGCTGGGCCCGGTGCTGTCGGCGCTCATGGTCACGGGGCGCGCGGGCTCGGCCATTTGCGCCGAGATCGGCATCATGCGGATCGAGGAGCAGATCGACGCCCTGGAATGCATGGCCATCGATCCCCATGCCTACCTGATCACCCCCCGGCTGGTGGCCTCCCTGGTGGCCGTGCCGCTCCTGACGGCCTTCTTCGACGTGGTGGGCATCGTGGGAGGCTACCTGGTGGGGGTGTCGCTTCTGGGGGTGAATCCGGGCGCCTATCTGGACGGCATGCAAAAGAGCGTGGAATGGCTGGACGTCTACATGGGCATCGTCAAGTCCTTCCTGTTCGCCGTGCTCTTCGTCTGGATCTGCACCTACAAGGGCTATTACGCCGGCGTGGACCGGGGAAGCTTCGGGCCGGAAGACGTGGGCCGGGCCACCACGGATGCCGTGGTGGTCTCGTCGGTGGCCATTCTGGTGAGCGACTACGTGGCCACATCCATTTTGCTTTGAGGTCGTGGGGGAGGGGTAGCGGAGGCCGCGGGCCTTCGACCGAGAACCGCAGACACTTGGAGGAATCAAGCCGATGAATCGGAATTCGTGGGGGTTGGAAGCCGGAGTGGGACTCTTCATCGTGATCGGTCTCGCCTGCGTGGCCTATCTGTCGCTGAACCTGGGGGACGTGCGCCTGTGGGGAAGCTCCGATTACGTGGTCCACGCCCGGTTTTCCAACGTTTCGGGCCTGAAGAAGAAGGCCGCGGTGACCATGGCGGGCGTGGAAATCGGGCAGGTGGAAAACATCCGCTTGGAAGGCGGCGAGGCGGTGGTGACCTTGAGGATCCAAAAAGACGTCAAACTGGAAGAAGACGTCATTGCCTCCATCAAGACCATGGGCATCATCGGGGACAAGTACATCTCCATTACCGCCGGAGGATCGGACGTGTACATCGAACCGGGGGGATGGATCATGGATACCCAGCCGCCCCTGGATGTGGAGGATCTCCTGGGAAAATACGTCTTCGGCCAGATCGGGGAAAAGAAGTAGACGACGGAGGATTCCCGGAGACGGAAAAAAAGGCCGGCGCCCCCAGGGGACGCCGGCCTTTTCGTTTGGAGCGTTGGAGAGGAAACTACTTCTTCATGTGCTTCATGAAAATGGACTCGCACTTGTTGGCCATGGCCTCGGCGCGGTCGGCAGCGGCTTCCGCGCGGCGGGCCGCGTCCTCACAGGCTTGAGTCTTGTCCATCTGGGACTTTTCCAGGCTGTCCAGGCGCTGCATGATCTGATCCTGGTTGGCCTGGAGCTGCTTCACCGTGCTCTGGCTGGCGCAGCCGCCCAGCATGGACGCACAAAGAGCCACTACGAAGAACACCGCCAAAACCCTCTTCATAACCCTTTCCTCCTATTTCGGTTGACTGTTTCACCCCAATACCACTTACCCCTTGTGAGCGTGGGATGATATCCAAGAAATAGGGGGGAATCAAGGGGCATTTATGGGCCGGCGTGGGATTGCACCAGGCTTGTGGGGAGCGCATCGGCCGGTTTTGAGACGTTGGTGGGTACTCCGTTTTGAAGTTTTGCGGCGAGAAAGTATCGTTCCCGGTCTATCTTTTCCGCAAAAGGAAAGGATTTGAGTTTTTCCGCCGCGTATTGCTCGTAATCTTCGATTCTGCGGTACACGTCGGGGTGGGCCTCCACGTAGACCGCCCCGTCTTTCACTCCCAGCTTGATGGGTTCGTAGATGATTTCCAGCCGGGTGCCCACGGGCACCTGGGGAAAGAGCACGGCGATGTGTTCCGGGTAGCAGCGGATGCAGCCGTGGCTGATGAGACGACCCACGCCCCAGGGCATGTGGGTCCCGTGGATGCCGTAGGGGCCCAGGGAAAGCTTCAGGATGTATTCCCCCAGGGGGTTCTCCGGGCCCGGGGGCATGGTCTTCCGGCCGTACTTTTCCTGGAGCGATTCGGGGATGTACCAGGTGGGATTGGCTCGTTTTTCCGATATGCGACAAACCCCCAGGGGAGTCTCCCAGCCTTCGTCCCCGATCCCGATGGGATAGGTCTGAACGGTCTTTTCCTTCTTGTTGAAAAAGTAGAGGCGAAGCTCCGGCAGGTTGATCACCAGCTCTTCGTGCTCGGTCGGGGGGAGCACCCACAGGGTGGGGATCATGAGGCTTTTTTGCTTGGGCGGCAGCCACGGGTCCAGCCTGGGATAGAGGAGCACCATCTCGTTGTAGCCCAACCCGTACAGGCGGGCGATGTCCAGCAAGGTCTCCTTGGGGCGCACCTGGTGCCAGCGGGGAGCCCCCACCACGGTGAGGGTCTCCAGGTCGTAGGGATATTTCACAATGGCGACGGAAGGAGGTTGTTTTTCCGCCGCCGAAGGGATCCACGCCGCAAGGCATGTGAGAAGGACCGTGAAAAAGGCGGCTGCCGGGCCGCCCGCCGTTCTTTTCGCCGTCATGCGTCCTCTGCTCCGTTTCCGTGGCAATCTGCGCTCCCAGCGTCTTTCGTCGGTGGTCAAATGGCGCGTTCCCTGAACCCCCATTGCGGGGGCCGTGACAACGAAAAATGAATTATGCGTCGCGGTGCCGGTTCCCGTGGGATCGCGCGGGTTTTTGCTGCCTCCTTTTCCCCGACAGGTAGAAGAGGACGTCGTTTCGGCGCACCGTCTTCCTGTCCAGGCGGGGCCACAAAAGGGGCACCTGGACAGGGCGGTTCCAGCCGGTCCGGATCGCTTCCTCTTCGGTCAGAACCCAGTGGAGCCCCACGTCCGTGCTCTTCATGGGAAGAGGGGGTACGATCTGGAAGGGCGCCACGACCGTGACGACCCGTGTCCCTTTCTGCAGCCAGCCCAGTTCCGCCAGGCAGGCGGCCTGGATGTCCAGGTGGCCCTCGCCGTCTCCCAGACGGCTTCCGTCGCGGGCCGCGGCCAGGCTCGGGGTGAGGATGAGATCCACGCGGGGGCCTCGCGGCAAACCGTATTCGACGCGTCGAGCGAAGGGGTTGGACCGGTGTGCAACGACGGCCTGGGGACGTCTGCGGGGGGGCACCGCGGCGGGATCCACCAGGTAGAACCCGTTCTGGAGCCGGGGGGTCGCCAGGAGGAGACGCTTGCCGTCCGTGAGGGCGTTCAGGGCCATCTGGCGAAAGGCCTGGACCGGAGGGATCAGGATGCATTGGGCGGTCCGATAGCAGGCCAGACGACGGAGCCTTTCCGCCGCCTTTCCCCATCGGGGCGGGGGGTTGTCCGTGAAGGCCTCCGTTTGCAGCAGCTCTTCGCGTATCCGTTCTTTTTGTCGCGCGATCGTGGTATCGTCCATGGGACCTCGGGTTCCTGGGGCGGCACGCCGCCTTGAAGTTTTGCAAAGGATTCTCTATAGATCAAAAGATCGCTGGAATGTCCAGCCGTATCTTGGCAGATGCATCGAAGGACCTGAACTCCATTGGAGAACCGGGGAGGGATGAAAAGATGACCCGTAAAGACCATCGGCCAGAAAACGTCAAGAAGCGCTTTCCCGACAGCGTGGTGCCCCTGGTGAACGGCAAGGCGCTGCTGCAAGCCGCCAAGAAACACAAGGCCATGATCATGGCCACCAACATCCGGTGCCGGCTGCCCGTGGAAGGGATCGTCCGGGCGTCCATGGCCACGGGGGCCCCGGTGATGTATGAGATCGCCAAGTCGGAACTGACCTACACGGAATTCACCCCGGCTTCCTTCGTGGATTTCATCGTGAAGGAAAACGAGCGGCTGGGGAACACCCGGGTGCCCTTCGCCGTCCACGGGGACCACATCACGGTGAAAAAGCCGGAGGAAAAGGAATCGGTGGCGGCGCTCATCGCCGAAGAGATGGAAGCCGGCTACACCTCCTTTGCCATCGATGCGTCCCACATGGAAAACGAGCTCAACCTGGCGGCCACGGCCGAGTTGGCCCGGCCCATCGTGGCAGCGGGCCTGAGCCTGGAGGTGGAACTGGGCGAGATCGGGGCCAAGAGCGGCAGCGCCGAGGGGTTCACCCAGCCCGACGAGGCGGAATGGTTCATCCGGAACCTGGTGGAAAAGGGCGTTCATCCGGATCTCCTGGCCATCAACAACGGCTCCATCCACGGCACCTACTTCGGGACGGCCCAGGAAGGGATCCAGCTGGACCTCACCCTGGAGATCTGGAAGGCGATTCAGCCGTGGGACGTGGACATCGCCCAGCACGGCATCACGGGGACGTCGCTGGACAAGATCACGTCCTTTATCAACTACGGAATCCGCAAGGGCAACGTGGGCACCCTGTGGCAGAACGTGGCCTTCGGGTTTGCCATGAACCAGAACGGCAACGCCATCACCACCCCGGAGAAGGGATACGTGAAGCGGCCCTACCGGGGCATCCCCGACGAGCTGTGGCAGGAGATGTGGGCCTGGGCCGTGGAGACGGGTAACGTGGGCGGCAACATCAAGAAGGCCAACCTGCCCTTCGCGGGCAAGCTCAACGCCATCGGCGCGGAGTACAAGGAACGGATCTCGGCCCACGCCTACGAGGAGGCCGTGCGGCTTTTCGAGGCCACCCATTCCATCGGCCTGGCCGATGCGGTGTGGGAGGAACTGGAAGCCATGACCAGGTAAGGGCACCATGCACTCCTGACGGGCGAACGTAGGTCCCGGCCCTATCGAAAGCTGGCGAAACCTTCGGGTAGGGGCGGGGTTTATCCCCGCCCGCGAACCGCGCGGTGCCCCAAAAACCCGACAAGAAGGTCGCTCGGCTTTGTGTGGAATAACTTTGCTTTCAGCATCCTGCAGGAATATGGGGAGTTCCAATCAACTCCTGTAGGAGCACCATCACCTGGGGGAGCGGCGAAAGCCGCCAAATGGATGGCCGGCCATTCCATGGCGGTGGGGCCGACCGCGGCTGATCGAGCCCTGCGGCGCTCCCTGCAAAGGAAAAGACCCGTCATTTGCGTTTATTCGCGTTCATTCGCGGTTCTTTTTGGGGTCCTGCCGTGGTTCAGAATGAGCATCTGGTCAAATTGGCTGAAAAGATTCGCGACGTACTCACCCGGTACCCGGGGGTGGCGGCGGCCTACGTCTTCGGTTCCACGGCAACGGGGGACCGGAAGAAGGGCGGCGACGTGGACGTGGCGATCTTCCTGCGGGAGCCCGGGGACCCGTGGGACCGCATCGAGATGGAGAGGGAGCTTTCCGTGGCCCTGAACGCCGACGTGGATCTGGTGATCTTCGCCCGGGCCTCCAGCCTGCTCCAACACGAAGTCCTCCGTACCGGCGTGTTGGTTTATGAAGCCGATCCGGACGAGCGCATCCGCCAGGAAGTCCTGGCCCGCCGCCGCTACCTCGACGAACGGCGGCTTCCCAAGACCATCCGCCTGCCGGCGGGACCCGGTTTCAACGAAGGGGGATGGGGATGACGCCGGAAGTGATTTCCCGCAAGCTGTCCCGTATCCAGGAGTACGTGGACGCCCTGGGCCGATCGGATGACATCGATTGGGAAACGTTTTGCCGGGACATCCGCAGTCGGGCCTTCGTGGAACGGTACCTCCATTTGGCCATTGAGGAAGTCTTGGACGTGGCCCATCACCTGATCTCCGCCAACCGTTGGCGGGAACCCGTCAGCTACTGGGACGTCTTTCAGGTACTGGTCGAAAACGGGGTTCTTCCGGCTTCGGATTTGGCCCGTTTTCAGGACATGGCTTCCTTTCGCAGCGTGCTGGTGCACGCCTACGAAAAGGTCGATCCGGGAATCGTCTTCGGGATCTTTCGAAGCCGCCTAGAGGATTTCCATCTCTTTTCTCGATATGTGGCCGCCTGGGTCCGTCAGACCTCATCGAACCGGTAGCCGAACAGTTCGATGTCCCTCCGGAAGTGACGGGCTACGAGTTCGGCCGTCTCATCCGTGTAGTAGCTCCGATAGTCCCTGCGGTCCACGGCCTTCCTCTTGTGGGGAAGGGCCGGCGCCCGGATTCCGATCCTCCGGCAGGCTTCGTTGAAATCCTCTTCCAGCCTTTCGTAGCGTCCCACGAAATCCACGATCAGTCTTCCGTCCAGATCCACCAGGTAGTCCGACTGGCGCTCGATGGAGACATCGAAGTGGAAGACGTAGGGCCGTTCGGGGTCGAGCTTGTATTTGAGAAAGTCCTGGAAGGTCTCCAACCCTTTCATCAAGTGAGGGCGTTCCCGGCGGATGTGGTGAAAGGAGCTGACCTGCAGGTCCCAGGGGTTGCGGACGAAGGCGAACTTGAAAAGGCTTTGGAAGAAATCGCGCGGCAGCATCTCCTGGGCGGCGATCACCTTGGCATGCCGGGGGAGTTTGCACGCCAGTCGGTGCCCGGACAGGGAGCTGAGGCGGCTGCAAACGAAGAGCGGGATTCGCCAGGGATCCTTCCACTTGTAGCCCCGCAGGGCCACCCGAACGCTGGTTCCCCCCGTCTTGGGGATATGCACGAAGAGAAACTTGTATTTGGGAGAAAGCAACACCGTTAAGATCCTTTCGGAATCACCGTCTTCTACGGTTCATCTTCCTGAACCGCACGATTTTATCTTTCTACTCAGGTCCCGACGGGCGGGCAGAAAGGCCGCCCCCACATCCAAAACGGATCGGCCGCTTGGGTAGGGGCGAGGTTTGTCCCAGTCCGCCAAAGGCGCGATGATAAAAATCCCCTGAAGAGGCATTCCACGCCGGCCCCATGACCCGGTCGGCATGGAAGCGGCGGCACCGGATCGCCCGGCGTGGTCAAAAGGCCTTTCCGAGAAGCACCTCCAGGTAGCGCCGGGCGCTGTTTTCCACCGTGTAGGGCGCCGCGGCCCGTCGCAACCGCTCCTTATCCGGCGGATGATCCAACATGTCAAGAATGGCTTGAGCCATGGCGTCGGGGTCCCGCATGGGAACGAGAGGGGCCACGGCTCCTCCCCGGAGGATCTCCCTGGGGCCGCTGGGACAATCCGTGGCCACCACCGGGGTCCCCAGGGCCAGGGCCTCGGTGAGGGCGTTGGGAGATCCCTCCCAGATGGACGACAGCACGAACACGGCGGCCCTCTGGAGATACGGGTAGGGATTGGGCGTGAAACCGGCGAAATCCACACTCCGCCGGATGCCCAATTGGGAGGCCAAGGACTCCAGGCTCGCCCGATCCCGCCCCTCCCCCAGGATGACGAGACGTGACGGGCGCTGCGAGCTCACAATGCGAAACGCGCGGAGAAGCGTGGGAAAATCCTTCTGGCGTGTGAGCCGTCCCATGCCCACGATGACGGGCGGCCGGGTGGTGCCGAACCAAGGGTGGGTCAAGGGCGCGGCGGCCTGGGGGTGGATCGTGTCGGTGACCACGGGGTTGGGGACGGTGTGCAGTTTGTGCTCCGGGACGCCGGCCGCTTCCGCCAGGTCTTCGGCCACGCCGGTCGAAACGGCGATGACGGCGTCGGCCCGCGGATAGAGCAGGCGCATGGGGTAGAACCAGGCGGCTCGGCGCAATGTGGAAGTGCCTTCAAGGGCGGCCGAGGTGGTGGTGCCCATGCGAAGGACGACGCGCGTGGGAACCCGGGCGATTGTGCGTGCCAGTACCGCCGTCTGGTTGGCTCTGTCCTTGGCGGCCAACAGGGCGGCCGGACGTCTGGCCTTGAGATAGTCCACCAGTTCCGGAAGGCTTTGGAAGGTGTGGGATGCGCGAAGGGGCACATGGCGGACTCCGTCTTCCAGGCACGACAAAAAAGAGCTTCGGGTCTTGACGGTGACCAGATCCACGGGCCCGTAGATGCGGGACAAGGCGTTGGCCAGGTTCAGCATCATGCGTTCCACGCCTCCGTGTCCGGAAAAGGACACAAAGAGCGCAATGGGACGCCGCTCCTTCGAACATCCCCGATCCATCCTCATGCAGGGTTCTCCCGGTCGCCGCCCATCGAGCACCCCGGATAGCCCAGCAGATGCAGATAGGCATCGGCGGCGCGACTCACGTGGAACTGCAAGGCGGCCTCCTGCAGGGCCTTTCGGGGGGGCGGCGAGTCCAAGACCCGCAGGATGGCTTCGGCCATGGCTTGATGGGCTCCCACGGGAACCAGGGGCCCCAGCCGCCCCGCCTGCAGGATCTCACGCGGGCCGCTGGGACAGTCGGCCGACACCACAGGCGTTCCCAGCGAGAGCGCTTCCATGAGAACCACGGGGGATCCTTCGCATACCGAAGAGAGCACAAAGACCGACGCCCTGGCCATGTAGGCGTAGGGGTTACCCACGAATCCCGGCAGCCACACGTGTTCGCTCACTCTCAAATCCTCGGCCAGACCGAGGAGCTCGTCCCTTTTCCTGCCCTTCCCCAGGATGACCAGCCGGCACTCGCGATCCTTTCTCACCTCCGCAAATGCCCGGATCAGCGTGGCGAAATCCTTGCGGGCGCACAATTCCCCCGCCCCCAGAACGATGGGGCTCGACGGGTCCGAGAACCACGGGTGGTCCACGGGGGCTCCGGCCAGGGCATCCAGCTCGGGGGAGACCACCGGGCTGGGAACGGTGCGGACGAAGCCGTCGCGGAACCCTCCGATTCTCACCAAATCGGCCGCTGCGCCCTCAGACGGAACGATGACGGCATGGGCCCTGGAATAGAGACGCCGGATGGAAAAAACCTGGGCCTGTCGGTGCAGGAGGCCGCGCCGTTCCAGGTTCTTGGAAACCGTCGTGCCCACGCGCAGGACCAGCCTGCCCTGATAGCCGGCCAATCGGGACGCCACAACGGCGGCCCGGTTGACCCGGTCCTTGTCGCAGAGGAGGGCCGACGGCTTCCGGGTCCGGAGGTACCATGCCAGGCGCGGAATGCAGGAATTCACGTGCTTTGCTCCCAACGGAATCCGCCGAACGGATGGGGGCAGCCGGTCGAAGTGCGGGCCGTGGCCTTCCACCTGCAGGAGATCCACCGCGATGGAGCGCCGTCCCAGTTCGCCCACCAGGTTTTTCATGATGCGGTCCACGCCGCTGTGCCCCGATGTGGCCAGGAAGAGGGCAAGGCGCCAGGAACGGTCGGGGGTTTTCACGGGACGGCTCCTTCCGCGAGTCCCAGTGTCTCCACATAGCGCCGCACGGCCTTCTGCGTGCGGAACGGTTCCACGGCTTCCTTGAGTAGTTCCCGGGGCAGGGGAGACTCAAGCACCTGGGCCATCGCCCGGGCCATGGCCTGCGCATCGCCCACGGGCACCAGGGGGCCGTAACGGCCGTCGGCCAGAATCTCCCTGGGTCCGGAGCCGCAATCGGCCGCAACGGAAGGAACGCCCAGCGCCAAAGCTTCGATGAGGACGTTGGGTGAGCCTTCCCATGCGGAGGAAAGGACGAAGAGATCCGATCGGACCAGATAGGCGAAGGGATTGTCGACAAAACCCGGCATGGAGAGTTCCTTGGTGATTCCAAGGCGTTCGGCCTCCTGGGCGAGCGCGGTCCGCTGCTTGCCCTCGCCGAGGATCAGGAGCCGGCAGGTCCGTTCCCGCCTCAGCAGCGCGAAGGCCCGCAGCAGGGTGAGAAAGTCTTTCTGGGGAGCCAGGCGCCCGACGGCCGTGATCACGGGAACCTCCTTGTCCGCGAGCCAGGGGTGGGAAACCGGCAGGCGGGCACGGGAATAGATCGCGTCGTCCACCGTGGGATTGGGCAAGAGGGCGATCCTTCCGGGGTGGAGGCCCGTTTCATCCACGATGTCTTTCGCCACGTCCCCGGAGTTGGCGATGATGGTGTCGGCCCTTCGGTAACAATAACGGATGAACCCGCGGCGGATCCATCTTTTGAGCCAGGACCGTCTTCCCAACGCCACGGAGATGGGCATGCCCACCCGCACGGCCGTACGGGTGGAGGTCCGGGTCCACTGTTTGGCCAGAATGAGGGCGCGAACCGCGGGTTCCCTGTTGGCCAGGATCACCTGCGGTTTCCTTGCTTTCATGTAGGCCGCCAGGGGGGGGATGCTGGCCAGTCCCGGCTTGGCCTTCAGAGGACGCCGGACGATGCGGGGGTCCAGCAGGGACAGTTCCGGAATGTCCTCCTTGTTGAGAAGGATCTCCGTCTCCAGGCCCATCCGGGCGAAACCGTTCATGAGGTGGATCATGACGTGGCTGATTCCCCCCGGACCTCCACGGAATCCCATGAAGGCGACGGGGCCGTGGTTCGGTTTGAGCTTGCTCATGGACCATCCGTTTGTCTTGGACCCGGGATGACGATCCTCTCCATGCCTGCGGGGAGGAAGACCGGATTCACGGTCGGGAGGTCCTCCGCCTGGAAAGGGGTCCTATTCAAAACCCAGTGCTTTCAGGTAGCCTTGCGCGGCTTGCTCGTCCGTGTATCGTCCCGCCGCTCGAATCAGGGGTTCGGGGGACGGCTTGCTCCGGAGGGTTTCCAGGATGGCCTCCGTCATGGCCGGGACGTCGTCCACGGGCACCAGCCGTCCCAGACGCCCGCCTTCCAGGATTTCCCTGGGGCCGACGGGGCAATCCGTGGAAACCACGGGCGTCCCGAAGGCCATGGCTTCCACGAGCACGTTGCCGAATCCCTCCCACCGGCTGCTCAGAACGAAAGCATCTGCATGGCGCATGAACGGATAGGGATTGTCAACAAATCCGGGCATGGAAACGGACTCTCGAAGACCCAACCGGTCGATGAGCAGCTCCAGTTCCGGCCTTTGGGGGCCTTCGCCGAGGATGATGAGGCGGCCATTTCCATTCCGGACCACTCCGGCGAAGGCTTCCAGGAGGGTGTCGAATCCTTTCTGCCTGTCGAGTCTTCCCGCGGAAAGCACAACCGGGGCGGTCTTGTCCTTCAACCAGGGATGATTCGCCTCGTGTCGGGAAAGACCCATCACCTCCCGTGTGACGACGGGATTGTGCACCACGTGGATCTTGTCTCCAGGCACCTGGAAATTTTCGTGCAGATCGACGGCAATGCCCTTGGACACTGCCAGGAAACCGTCGTTTTCCCCATACCATCGCTGGATGAGCCGTTCCTTCTTTCGGACTTTGCGCCGGTCCAGGCCTTCCTGATAGAGCTTGTGGGTCAACAGGCCGTGCACGCTGGCGTAGATGCGGCAGGAAACGCCGGCCAATCTCCTGGCCCTGTGGGCCACCACGTTCACCCGCAGCTTCTCGCAGACCACCACCCGGGGCCTTCTTCGCCTCAGGTAGGAGGCAAAAAGGGGGATGCCGAGTACGCCATGGGAGGAGTGGACGGGATGGACCCGCACCCCCTTGTCCAGTTGCCCCACGTAGGGACCCGAAAGGTCCCCCAGCACCAGATCCACCCGGTACCCACGCCGGATCAAGGCCCTGGTCAGGTGGAGACGCATCTTGCCTATGCCCCCGGCCCCCAGGCGAGCCAGGAAAAAGCAGATGTGCGGGTTATCCTGAGAGGGTCGCCGAAACAGGTGCATCGTACGCTCCGTTTATCCGAGTCCCAAGGCTTCCAGATAACCATCGGTGCTCTTTTCGACCGTGAATGTCGCGGCCGCCCGCATGAGGGTTTCACCCCGGGGCGGATTCGCCAGCGTTTCTTCGACGGCGGCGGCCAGTCTGTCGGGATCGCCCACCGGAACCAGTCTGCCCCATCGTCCGTTTTCCAGAATCTCCCGCGGCCCCACGGGGCAGTCGGTGGAAACAACGGGTGTTCCCACCGCCAGGGCCTCCACGAGCACGTTGCCGAATCCTTCCCACCTGGAAGAGAGCACGAACACGTCGGCGCGGGCCAGGTACTTGTAGGGGTTGGCCTTGAAGCCCGTCAAATCCAAGGCACGGGCGATGCCCAAATCCTCGGCCAGGTTCCGGAGGGCGTGGTAGTGCTTTCCGTGATCTCCCAGCACCAGCAGCCGGCAGTCCATGCGATCGAGGATGCGGCGAAAGGCTTTGAAGAGGGTTGGAAAGTCCTTCTGTTCGGTCATGCGCCCGGCTGTGATGAGCACGGGGACCCTTTCTTCGAAGAAAGGATGGTGGACCGCTTGCGCGGCCAGTCCCGGGATGTCCCGGCGGATCACCGGGTTAGGGACCACCTGGACGCGGTCCTCCGGAATCCCCAATCCCCGGACCAGCTCGTCCGCCACACCCCGGGAAACCGCCACGAACTTTTCATTGCCACGGGAACACTTCAGAAGCCTCTTCCGGAAGCCGTCCTTCTTTGAAGG
>JACIYN010000109.1 GCA_014359885.1 Desulfacinum sp. | reverse complement strand
TTCCCCCGTCAGCATGGATTCGTCCACGCTGGTTCGGCCTTCGATCACCTCGCCGTCCACGGGGATCCTCTCGCCGGGCCGAACCACCACCCGGTCCCCCGGCACCACCTGTTCCACGGGAAGTTTCACTTCCCGCCCGTCCCGGATCACCCGGGCCATGGTGGGCCGAAGATCCATGAGGCGCCGAATGGCCTGGGAAGTTTTTCCCCGGGCGCGCGCTTCCAGCAGCCGGCCCAGGAGCACCAGCGTGACGATCATGGCCGCGCCGTCAAAGTAGACGTGGGGAAACGTTCCCGGAGGAGCGAAAAAGGAAGGCGCCAGGGTGGCCGCCGAAGAATAGAAGTAAGCGGACGCGGCCCCCAGGGCCACCAGGGTGTTCATGTCCGACGTCTTCTGTTTCAAGGCCTTCCAGGCGCCGGCAAAAAAACGACTCCCCACCCAGAAGACGGCGGGAGCCGTGAGCACCATGAGCAACAGATTCCGGGCAAAGACGCCGAGCCCTCCGGCGCCGACAAGAGTCGGCGCCATGGAAAGGACCATGACGACGACGCTCAGAACCGCCCCGACGGCCACCCGCCGCTTGAGGCTGGAAATCTCCGCCGCGCGCGCCGCTTCCAGCGGATCCTCGCGGGGACGGTCCTCGGCCAGGCCCCAAAATTCGTAACCGGCCTCTTCCAGAACCCGCCGAAAGTCGTTCGGGGTAACCGCCCCGTCGGCGTGGGACACCA
The DNA here is from genome assembly GCA_014359885.1 of Desulfacinum sp. GTDB lineage: Bacteria > Desulfobacterota > Syntrophobacteria > Syntrophobacterales > DSM-9756 > Desulfacinum. The sequence goes on along the minus strand of JACIYN010000109.1, from coordinate 2,455 downwards.
CCGCCTTTCCGGACGCCAGGTTGACCGACACATCCTGGACGCCTTCCAGGGCCTTCAGCGTGTTTTCCACCCGGCGCACGCACGCCGCGCACGTCATCCCCCCCACGGAAAGGATGGTCGTGACCGCTAGGGAGTCGGAGGCGGGCTCCGGTGTTTCGTAGCCCAGTTCCCGCACGGTCCTGCGCAGGGTTTCCGGATCCACCACCGCCGGATCGAACTCCACCGTGGCCTTCCCCGTGGCAAGATTGACAGATGCGGAGCGCACGCCTTCCACGGCTTCCAGGCCCTTTTCCACCCGGCGCACGCACGCCGCGCAACTCATGCCCTGGATCGCCAGGGTCTCCTTGGAAAGACTAGCCAAGCTCGTATCCCGCCTTTTCGATCTTTTCCTTGATCATGGTCCTATCCACCGGCCCGGAAGCCTCCACGGAAACCTGTCCCGACGCCAGGTCCACCCGAACGCCGGTCACCCCCGGGATCTCGCCCAGAGCCTTCTCCACCGCCTTCACACAATGACCGCACGACATGCCCTTCACCTTGAATGTTTCCATACCGTTGTTCCTCCACGTTCCATCTGGTTACAGATATCTCCTGCGCAACTTCCCGACCGCTTGATACGATGCGTCACGAAATAGCACAAAACGGTGGGAGCGAATGATCCTTCGCCCCTACAAGCATAAATACAAAAATCCGCCCCCACGAAGGCGAACGAATCGTTCTGCAGGGGCGGGATTCATCCCCGCCCCCGCACCCCCGCTGCAGGAAAAACCCGCTGAAAAACCGTCCCGTTCATGTGAAAGAACGCCCATTGAATACGCATGGGCGTCCATGGGCATGAACCCGGTGCTGGTTCTTTCATCCCAGCGGGCGCTTCCAGAAGGCCAGGAGCCCGTCCTTTCCGAAGGCTACCTGGACCAGCTCCCAGCCGTCCCGGCCCCGCTCATTGAGGATCCTTTCCAGGACTGAGACCTGATCCACCGGCACGTCTTCCAGGGCGCAGGTGCCGTCGTCGGCACAGAAATAGGCCACCTGCTTGAAACTTTCGGCCGGATGTCTCGTAATGGCGTATTCGTAGCGTTCCATCTCGAACCCGTTCCTCCGCTGGTTCCTTTCACTGCTCCACACCAACTCCAGCCCCAAGTCCGCCGATTTTTCCTGATGGCGCGGTTCCCAAGGGCGGGCATGACCCGCCCCTACACGACTCTGCGAGAACAGCTCCCCTTAATGGACCCACAAGGAACCCGACCACTTTCGTAGCCGCGGGGCTTCAGCCCCGCGGAAAAGAGCCATCGCAACTCCATGAAGTAGCTGGAAATCCCCGATAGTCCCTCCGATGTCCGGGGATTTCTCCGCAGCCCTAAAGGGCTGCGCTACCAGAAAGGCGGTCATCCCCCGCCTTTTAGGCAGCCTCCTACCCATGGCGCATCTTTTTCACCGGGCCCGTAGCCACCACATAAAGCACATCCCGGGATTCCGGCAAGCCCAGAACGGAGCGGGCCTCGTCGTCGTAATAGGCCCCGATGCCGCAGGCGCCGAGATCCAGGGCCGTGGCGGCCAGATAGAGGCGCTGGCCCAGGCGTCCGGCCTGGATCATGGCCCGGCGATAGGCCCGCGGCCCAAAGACCTTTTCCGAGCCCTCCAGATCCGCCGCAAAGGCCCAAATCGCCGCCGCGTTTCGGATCCACCGCTGATCCAGGCAGGCGGATGCCAGCGCCGTCCGATGATCCCCCGGCTTCCAAAGGATCGCCCGGGACGTTGCCTCGTCCCAAAGATAAACGCCCGCCTCCAGGCTTTCCACCCCCGCTCCCAGAAACCAGGCGGCCACGCCCGAAAAGCCATCCGTCCCGTGTGCCAGGCTGTGGGCCAGAACAGAAAACGCTTCCGTGGAAAGGCCCCGGTCCGTGAAGTTCCGGTGCGAACGGCGACGCCACACCACCTGAGCGAAGGGTGGGTCTTCCTCCCCGTGGGAAGGTTCGGAAATGCGCACACTCTTGCGGCCCGCCGCATCGCCGGGGGGCGTCTCGCCAGGGCCCGGAGGCTCATCCCGCCAGGAGGCCGTTTCCTTGTGCACCTGGAGGATAGCTGGCGGCACCCGCTCCGAAGGACTCATGACGGAGGCCTCGGGCTGGACGGGATCCAGCGCCGTTCCATCCAGAGCCGCCCGGAAATCCGTGAAGACCTCCGGGATTCGGCGTTCATTCAAGACACCGGGCGAGCCCACGGCCACCGCCGCCAGGCAGGCTTCCCGGTCCGGGTCGACCCCCAGAAAGCGGTTGACCCGTTCGTCATCGAAGCGATCGAAGACCCGGGGCGCCGCACCTTCCGCGACAGCCGCCAGGGCCACGTTTTCCACCAGATGTCCCGTATCCAACAGGCAATAGCGGTAGGCGCGGTCCCGATATTTCCAGGCGCTTCGGTAGAAGAGGGCCGTGAGGAAGAAGACCGCCGTCCAGCC
>JACIYN010000108.1 GCA_014359885.1 Desulfacinum sp. | reverse complement strand
ACGAGCCCACCACGGCCCTGGACGTAACCACCCAGATCGAGGTGCTCACCGCCATCAAGGAGATCACCCGCCAGTTCCGAACGGCCGCCATCTACATCTCCCATGATTTGGCGGTGGTGGCCCAGTTGGCCGACCGGATCATGGTGCTGCGCGACGGGGAGCTGGTGGAGGAGGGAGAGACCCGCGAGATGCTGGCCAATCCCAAGGAAGAATATACACGGGCACTCCTTTCGGTTCGCAGGCGGAAAAAGCCGTCCAGCCCCAGCGTGAGGGAAGAGCAAACCCTTTTGGAGGTGAAGGGGGTTTCAGCCAGCTACGGCAACGGCGTCGAAGTACTCAAGGACATCCACCTCAAGGTCAAACGCAAGACCACCGTGGCGGTGGTGGGGGAATCGGGAAGCGGCAAGAGCACCCTGGCCCGTGTCATTACGGGTCTTCTGCCCCCGCTGCAGGGCCGCATCGTCTTCGACGGCGAGGAGCTGCCGGCGGACCTCAAGGCCCGGGATCGGGAAAGTCTCAGGCGCTTGCAAATGATCTACCAGATGCCGGACACGGCCCTGAATCCCCGGCAGAAGCTGCGCACGGTCCTCGGCCGTCCGCTGGAGTTCTACTTCGGCATGAAGGGAAAGGAGCAGACCGAGCGGATTGTGGAGCTCCTGGAGATGGTGGAACTGCCCGCCGAGTACATCGACCGGTATCCCACGGAGCTTTCCGGCGGGGAAAAGCAGCGGGTGTGCATCGCTCGGGCCCTGGCCGCCAAGCCGGACCTCATCATCTGCGACGAGGTGACCTCTGCCCTGGACCAACTGGTGGCCGAGGGCGTCCTCAAACTGCTCCAAAGCCTCCAGGACAAACTGGGAATGTCGTATCTCTTCATCACCCACGACCTGGCTACGGTGAAGGCCATTGCCGACGAAATCGTGGTCATGTGGCAGGGGCGCATCGTGGAGCAGGGGGTCAAGGAAGAGGTGCTCTCGCCACCCCATCATGAATATACGGAGCTTCTGCTTTCTTCGGTCCCCGAGATGGATCCGGACTGGCTGGACAACCTTCTGGCCCGAAGAGCGAGAAAGCGGGCCCGAAGGCGCCCGGACGGCGGCGGCCCCGGAAGGCCCCTGCGCCAACCCGCCCCCGCCGCGTCCTATAACCGCTGAATGAGGAGCCTATTCAAGTCCTGGCGTCCTGGTGCGAGGCTTTTTCACCTCGCGCCAAGGTGCCAGGTAAAATCTCTCCATGTCATCAACTTCCCCCGGATCCTCCCAGCACCTCCGCGAGAGCTCCTCTCCTTGCGTTGACGTCCCGCACGGCTTACGATAGACACAAGTAAGATTGGAATGAAAGGTAAGCCAAGGGGCACCATCGGTTTTATTTCGGCTCAACCTGAGTCCAACAGGTGGGGAGTAAAGAGATGCTTACGGCCAAAATCTCGTCCAAGGGGCAGATCGTGATCCCCAAGGAAGTCCGGGAGCGGCTGAAGATCGACCCCGGCACCTGTTTCCGTGTCCGCATCGAAAAGGACGAGATCATCCTGAGCCCCCTGAAGGCGACTCCCCTGGAGCGGCTGTACCATCGATACGCGGGGGAAGGCATCCTGGAGGAACTGGAGAAGGAACATGCCAACGAGATCTCCGGAGAAAATCGTGCTTGATGCCTGGGCTTTGCTGGCCCTGGTGTTCGGGGAGGAACCGGCGGCGAGCACGGTGAAGGAGATCTTCGAAAACGAGGGTGCTTCCAGACCCCATGTTCACATGTCATGGATCAACCTGGGAGAGGTCTACTACATGTTGGGCCGGAAAAAGGGCACGAACGCGGCCGACGAGGTCTTGAAAGACATCCAAATGCTTCCCTTGACCCTTCACGTGCCCTCCAAGGCGGACATCCTGGCTGCGGCCAAGATCAAGGCAAAACACCGGCTGTCTTACGCCGACGCCTTTGCCGTCAGACCACTTTCCCCATTGCACCTTGCGGTGTTCCCACAGGAAGGAGCGGATCCGAGGAGCCCGTCGGAGAACGCGCGGGCGACCTCTTTTCTCGTAGCGCAGCCCTTTAGGGCTGCGGAGGAACCCCCGGACGTCCAATAGGCCATCGCCTATTTCCTGTCGCTTCATGGAGTTACGATGACCCTTTCCGCGGGGCTGAAGCCCCGCGGCTACGAAAAGAGGGGCCATAGCCCGGGCTCTTAACTCGGAGGGCCATTGTCGGACAGGCTCCGAGGCGAACGGGCGGTCTGGGAACCGTCCTTTCGACCGGGGCGTGGCCGAAAAGAGCACGGGCTCACTCCCCGAAGACCTGCCGGAAGATGGTATCCACATGCTTCAGGTGGTAGCCCAGGTCGAAAAGTTCTTCCAGCTCGCTCTCGCTCAGATGGGCCGTGACCTCCGGGTCCGCCTTCAGCCGGTCCTTGAGGTGGCCGCCTTCGTTCCAGACGGCCATGGCGTTTCGCTGCACCAGCCGGTAGGCGTCTTCCCGCGTGAGGCCTTTGCCTACCAGGGCCAGCAGGACCCGTTGGGAGTAGAGGAGGCCTCCGGTAATTTCCATGTTCCGGCGCATATTGTCCGGGTAGGCCACCAGCTTGTCCAGGACCCGCGTGAGCCGGTTGAGCATGTAGTCCAGGAGAATGGTGGAGTCCGGTGCGATGATCCGTTCCACCGACGAATGGCTGATGTCCCTTTCGTGCCACAGGGCCACGTTCTCCAGGGCCGCCAAGGCGTTTCCTCTCAGAACACGGGCGAGCCCCGAAAGGTTTTCCGATGCGATGGGATTGCGCTTGTGGGGCATGGCCGAAGAGCCCTTCTGGCCGGGGGCGAAGTACTCTTCCGCTTCCCGCACTTCCGTTCGCTGGAGGTGGCGGATTTCCACGGCGATCTTTTCGATGCTCGCTCCGATGATGGCCAGCGTGGAGAAGAACTCCGCGTACCGATCCCTTTGGATCACCTGGGTGCTGATGGGCGCCGGTTCCAGGCCCAGCCGGCGGCAGACCCGCTTTTCGATGTCGGGGTCGATGTTGGCGTAGGTGCCCACGGCCCCCGAGATCTTGCCCACCCGCATGGTCTCCGCCGCCCGTTCCAGCCGGGCGCGGTTGCGCCGCATCTCGGCGTACCACAGGGCCCACTTGAGGCCGAAGGTCACGGGTTCGGCGTGGATGCCGTGGGAGCGGCCCATCATGACCGTGTCCTTGAATTCGAAGGCGCGGCGCTTGAGGACATCCAGCAGGCGGTCCATGTCTTCCAGGAGCAGTTGCGCGGCTTCCTTGAAAAGGAGGGCATTGGCCGTGTCCAAGACGTCCGAAGAGGTGAGTCCCTCGTGGATGAATCGGCTGGCCGGTCCCACGTGTTCCGCCACGCAGGTGAGAAAGGCGATCACATCGTGCTGGGTTTCCCGTTCGATCTCATCGATCCTTTCCACCGTGAAGGCCGCCTTGCGCCGGATCTCCTCCATGGCCTCGGCCGGGATCTCCCCCCTTTCGGCCCGGGCTTCGCAGACCGCCAGCTCCACGTCCAGCCACTTGCGGTACTTGTTTTCCTGGGTCCAGATGCGGCCCATCTCGGGTCGGGTGTAGCGTTCGATCATGTCGTCTGTTCCTTTCCTCCGCTTGATATGGGGATGGGGTGTTCGCCGGTGGGATGGGGTCACTCCAATTTGCCCAGTTGTTGGATCGCCTGGTTGGATCCGAGCAGGATGAGAATGTCCCCCTGGCGGATGGTGAAGTCCGCCTTGGGAATGAAGATGACCTCTTGGCTCCGGCCGTCCCGGACCGCCAGGACCTGCGTCTCGAAGCGGTTGATGAGGTCCAGCTCCCGCAGGGTCTTTCCCAC
>JACIYN010000107.1 GCA_014359885.1 Desulfacinum sp. | reverse complement strand
GAGGAAAGCATCACAAAGATGCTTCCGATCAAGACGATGGAGATCTGTTCCTTGAAATGCCGAATGTCCTCGATGGCCGGCGCCTTTCTGACCGACAAAACCAGACCGGCCATGGCCGCCGCCAAGGGGCCGGAGTTTTCCGCCAGCCGGTTCGACAGATAGAAGACGCCCAGCGCGGCGGCAAACGCCGTCACGCCGGGCAGGGCCGGATCCTTCAAGCGCGTGACAAACGGAAAGATCCATCGACGCAAGACCTCGCCGCCCAGCACACCCACAAAGGCCCCCAGAAAGAGGCGTTCGGCGAACAGCAATCCGATCCTTTCCGGCCCGTGAGCCGGCCCCGGAAGGATCCATTTCAGGGCCACCGCGCTGAGAAGCACTCCCAGCACGTCCCCCCAAATGGACTCCCAGTTGAGAAGACTCCGCAAGGGTGCGTTCAGGGACACGGCCTTGAGAAGGGATCCCACCACCGTGGGGCCGGTCACCACGATGAGAGCCCCGAAAAAGAGGGCCTTGGGCCAGGGAAGGTCCAGGACGGCGTGGCCCAGGGCGGCGGCCCCCAAACCGGTGAGAGGGATGCTGATGAGCAGCATTCTCCGGATGGCGGCCCCGGCCTTGCGGAAGCTGTGGGTGGACAAGCTGAGTCCACCCTCGAAGAGGATCACGGCCACCATGATTTCCACCAGCACCACCAGACCGTTTCCCAGCGATTCCGGCCTAATCCAGCCGAGCCCCAGGGGACCCAGAAGAACCCCTAGCACCAGAAAGAAGAGAATGGGGGGAATGCGCAGCCGACGCCCCAGCAGGGTGGCGGCCACGCCGAAGACGACGGCCACGGTGACGGTTTGGAGGGCTGTGTGGGTCATGCTGTCTTTTCCTGGTTCTCTCGAGGAGCTCAGGGCGAAAGAGTAGCCGTTTTGCCTTCATTGGGGAGCGGAACAAACCGCCATGAGGACTTGTCGTGCCTCGCGGCGCTCCGCCCCGTAGCCCTTCGAGGCCATATCTGGACCTGGCGGACGGTCTTCCCGGGCCGTTTCCGGGGTGGCGGGAGATCCCGGTTCCTGTTGTCCCGTCAGGGCTGGGTTTTCAGATCCTCCGTGTTATACTCTTTTTCACAAGACCTGTCGATGTGATGGAAAGGATGGCTTGATGCACGGGATGGTGGAATGCTATGCAGGGCCGGCAATCCTGCCCGCAATCCGCGACGCGGGTTTTTCTTTCCACAAGGTTCGGTGGATGTTGGGGGCCGCCGGCGGGCCCAAGTGGCTGGTGCTCTACGGCCTGGACCGGGTCGTCTGCCGGGAATGGCTGCCCGGACGGGGGACGCCCCTGAACCTGGTGGGATCATCCATCGGGTTGTGGCGTTTCGCCGCCTATAGCCGCCGAAATCCCGGGGAAGCCCTGGATTCCTTCCTGGAGGCCTATCTGGCCCAAAGCTACAGCTCCGGTCCCACGGCCCGGGAGGTGAGCCGGGTGCTGGGGGGAGTGCTCTCCCGCCTGGTTCCGGATGAGGCGGCCCGGGAGATCGTGGAACATCCCGTGGTCCGGCTGCATGTGGCCACGGCCCGGGGACGCGGCTTGCTGGCCGCAGCCAAACGACCGGCCCTCTCCCTGGGGCTGGGAATCGCCTACGGGGCCAACGCCCTGCATCGAAAAGCTCTTCTGAGGTTCTTCGAGCGGGTTTACTTTTGCCATCCGAAAAGTGAATTTTCCCAAGCCCTTGACAACGGCGCTTTTCCCGTCCACACGGTTCCCTTGAATCCTCTCAACACGCGTTCGGCCCTGCTCGCTTCCGGTTCCATCCCGCTTCTCATGGAGGGGGTGCGCCGCATCCCCGGCGCTCCCCCGGGCCCCTACTGGGACGGAGGGGTGTTGGACTACCATGTGACGGTGCCCGTCCGGGTTGGGCCGGATGAGATCGTTTTTTACCCCCACTACGCCCGTCGGCTGGTACCCGGCTGGTTCGACAAGCGCTTCCCCCTGCGGCGCCCGGATTCTCAGGGAACGAAAAACCTCTTCCTGGTGGTTCCTTCCCGGCGGTTTGTGGAAAGCCTTCCCTATGGGCGCATTCCGGACCGCCGGGATTTTTGGACCTTCGCGGGAAAGGATTCGGAACGGCTGGCCTTCTGGCGGGCGGTCCTGCGAAGATCCATGGAGATGGCGGAGGCCTTTATGGAGCTGGTCGATTCCAGCGCCCTGAGGCACGCCGTACGGCCCCTGGAGGATTTCTTTCGGGGCCCAGTCGGCCCATGAACGCGAAAGGATGTTTCCATGGTTCGCCACGCCCGGGAAACCGATGTGGACAGGGTGCTGGAAATCGAAACCCTGTCCTTTCCCAACCCCTGGACGCGCTATTATTTGGAAAACGCCTTGTCGGATTTTTTTCTCGTCTACGATGACGGCGCGGTTCGGGGATACCTGGCCGCCACCTGCAAGGAAAAGGACCGGAAGGCCACCATCCTCAAGGTGGCCGTGCACCCGGAAGCGAGAGGCCGGGGCGTGGCTTCCGCCCTGGTGCAAGGAGCCCTGGATCAATTCCGGGAAAAGGGTATCCGGAACGTGGACCTGGATGTGAAGATCATCTCTTCCGGAGCGGTGAAACTCTACGAAAAATTCGGGTTCCGCATCCAGCGCATGGTCACCATCAATTCGGACGACACCAGCTTCTACATCATGCAGAAGGATCTCTAGGAGGCTGTCCGAGAACTCCGCAAACCGTCACTCCCGCGCAAGCGGGAGTCCATAACTTACTGGAAATTCTGGATCCCCGCTTTCGCGGGGATGACGGATGGAGACAAAACGAGGCAAAGAGCCCATTGTCAGACAGCCTCCTAGGTCCCATTGGGTCATGGGAACAGGTTGAAGGGTAGGGGCGAAAGATTTTTCGCCCCTACCGCGAGATGGGTTTCTGGAAGGCTGATTTCGGCGTGAGAGGATGTTGTTTGGAGTGGGCTAGGCCGTTTCGGAGAACTTGGCCATCATGGCCTGTTGCATCTTGAGCGTGACGGCGTTGCGGTCGTGACCCTGAGTGAGGCGCTTGGCCAGGAGTCTTCCCGCCTCGTCCGCGGCCTGAAGGCACGCGGGATCCTTTTCCACGTCGGGGATGGTCTCTTCGGTGAATTTCTGACCTTCTTCGCCTCCCAGCAAGTAGGGGATCCCCACCTTGCAGGAGTCTCCATAGCCGCAGGTATAACAGGATGCGGCTCCCCGGGCCGAAACCTTGGCCACCGTTTCGATGAAGTTGTAGGCCAGGAATCTTTCCAGGTCGTCGGCGGGGAAGTGTCCCTTGGTGCCGCCCACGCCCACGGCCACGGCCAGCTTGCCCCAAAGCAGGTTTCCCTCCTGGTGCCGGAACTGGAACCAGCGCTCCAGGAAGGCGTGGGTGAGGGCGTTGATGCCCGAATAGTAGTTGGGAGCCCCGATGACGAAAGCATCTGCAGCCACGATCTTTTCCCGAAGAGGTGCCAAGTCGTCTTCCACCTTGCACACGTTGTCCTTGGCGCACCCTAGGCAGGCGATGCAGCCTCGAATGTCCTTCTTGCGAAGGCTGATGAGTTCATACTCCAACCCGGTGGCTTGCAGGACCCTTCGGACCAGCCGGTAAGTGCCCGAAACCTTCTCCTTGCGGGGGCTTCCACTGATGCCCAGAATCAACATGCCTGCTCCTTTCCGTTCCCTGGCGTGGCGTTTCTTATCGGCTCCCTTGTTTGACCCAAAGGGCCCGGCGAGCCATATCCAGAATGGTTTCGAATCGGTAGGGTTTTTCCACACAATCGAAGGCCCCCATGGCCAGAAGCCGGGAGCGCTTTTCCGTTTCCAGATAACCCGTGGAGACGATCACGGGAAGATGGGGCCAGCTGCGGGTCATCTGCTGAAGACATCCGGCACCGCCCATTCCCGGCATGTTGAGGTCCAAGATGACGCAATCGGGGAGAGGCCGGGTGCTCTTTAGGATCTCCAGGGCCTCTTCGCCGCTGGAAGCCGTGAGCGTCCGGATTCCCTGGAGGCTCAACAGCCGCTCGCCCACCTCCAGCAGGTTGGGTTCGTCGTCCACCAGAAGCATACGGCATCCGTCCAAGCGGGGCAAGGGGCCCGCCGGCTGTGAAGATTCTCTTGTCCGATCCACCGCTTCCATGGCTGATTCCTCCCATAGAGAGATCAGGGACGGAGAGGCAATCTCCTAACAGAGAGTATCGGTTGATCCGGCCGTTTGCTTGAGCGCGGAAGGCCTCCGCAACATGGGTCTTTTTGATCCAGGGGGGTGGGAACGAGGCCGGCTCCTGCATTCCTTTTACCCACCCTCAGGCCGCGAGGAAAGGGGGGTTCCGAGGCGGAAGGGTGCGGTCTAAGTGCTTGTATTTACCTCATGAAGGTGAGAGTGGCTCCAGCCGATTTCCGGATGGCACACGGATTGCCCTATTGCAAGGCGTACGGAGCGCTCCACCGGAAACAACGAGGGTAAGGACAGTTCACACGTGAATCGAAAGGAGTACAGTCATGAGGAAAATGGTGGGTATCGTTTTGGTGGTCTTGGTGGGTCTTACGGTTTCGTCGGCCTGGGCGTGGCGCGGCCAAGGGGGCGGTTGGGGGCCGTGCTGGACGGCTTCGGATCCCCAAGTCCAAGCCTACGCTCAGGAGGTCGCCCCGCTCCGGAACGAGCTCTACCAGAAGCAATTGACCTATCGTCAGTTGCTGAGCAATCCGGACGCGGACCCGGCGGAAGTGGGCCGGGTGGCCCGCGAGATGCACCAGCTCCGCCTCCAGATTTGGGAAAAGGCCCAGAAAGCCGGGGTCCCGTGCGGCTATGGTGCGGGCGGGCGGCATGGGCGGCACAAGGGCATGGGGTTCGGTCCCGGCTTCTACGGTCCCGCGGCGCCCCCTTCCCAGGCCCAATAGCGGTCCGCACTCCCCTTTCGTCCCGTAGATGTCTCGGGGGAAGCGGTGAACGGGGGCGCTCCCGCGCCCCCGTTTTCCATTGCGAGATCCAGCGCGGTTAGAACCCCGCCGCATGGCTCCGGATGGCTTCCAGCGGGAGGGCTTCCACGATCCGCTCCAACTCGCCGGCACCGATGCCCAACCTTTTCAGACTCAAAACCACCAGCTCCGGATCCATCCGCTCCAGCTGCGTGCCGCTCAGAAACCTGTTGGCGATGAAATCGGCCAGAACGAGGACGGCCGCATCGGTATCGCCCGAATGGGCGAAAGCCTCATCGTGATGGCGGCTCACGGCTTGGATGGTTCCAGCCGGCAGGCCCCAGTGCAGGGCCAAGGCGCCACCGGCCTGGGTGTGATCCGTGCCGAAGACTTCCCGTTCCACAGAAACGAGCGATCCTTCGGCACTCATCGCTTTTCGATAGAACAAGGGAGCCTGGGTAACCACCGCCTGGTCCAGAACCACCTTCCCGATGTCGTGGAGTAGCCCGTTCGTATAGGCCTTTCCGGGCGATCCCCCCGTGGTCCTGGTCAGGAACTCGGCGATCAGGGCGGTTCCCACCGAGTGCTGGAAGAGCCCTCCTTTGCAAAGGGAGTAGCCACCGGGACCCGATGGGAACACGGAGGAAAGAAAAACGGAAAAGGCGATCTGGAGAATGCGTTTTTCCCCCAAGAGGACGACGGCGCGGTCCAGAGAAGTGACCTTTCCGGAAGTACCGAAAAGGGGTGAATTGCATAGGCCGAGAAGCCTGGCTGCCAGAACCTGGTCCCGGCCGATCTCCCGACTCACTTCGCTGATGTCGTAGGTGTCGGTACGAAGCAGATTGAGGATCTTGAAGGCGGTCTGGGGGATGGGGCGCACCTGCTCCAGCAGATCGGGCAGGGCTTCCTTTTCCAACGGGGCGGACGGCCGCTGGGAAGATGGGGGGGCAAAATGGGTTCCGATGGGCTGGATGTCCGGTTGCCAGGTTCGGCAGTCGAGGCACAGGGCGCAGGTGAAGGTCCCGCCGGTCTCGGAAAGAACCACGGGGATGTGGGTCGCCGAGAGATAGGAAGTGACTTTTTCCAGGGTCTTGGATCCTATCTGCAGATCGATGCGGACTTCGTCCGACGGGCCTACAATGGCTCCCCCGGCCACCGCGGCTTTAAGATTCCTCTGATCAGCCCCGTTTTCCAGCAGGGTTTCCATGAAAAGGGGAAGCCCGGAGACGGCGTAACGGCATGGGTTGTGAGACTCCATGCCCGGGCTCAGAGGTTCGCCCAACAGGGCGTGATAGATTCCGCCCACTTGGGCCTGTTCGTCCCATATGGCCACGCCCACACAGGTACCCAGGTAGGCCTCCAGGACGCCCTCCCCGGCCCGTCGAACGGCAAACTCCCCAGACGGAACGATCTGCCGGCGCCCGTGCCGGCTTCCCTCTGCTTTTCGAATCATGGTCAGGGGATGTCCTCCTTGTGGATGGAATGCCCGGGCGAGGGGCCGGGCGGGTGACATTTCGAAAAACCCCGTGGGAAAATTAGCCTGTGGGGATCCTTTCCACAAGCTAAAATCGAGTGTGCTTGCGGTTGGACATCCCAAGCAAACATTGCCAATCGCCTCGGGAATGCCTAATGTAGCCAATTGAGATGACACATTCTTTCACTGTTCTGGAAGGAAGGATCCATGACGTCCAACGACTACTACGCCATCCTGGGGGTTTCACCGGACGCCTCCGACGAGGAGATCAAGCGGGCCTATCGGAAGCTGGCCCTGCAGACCCATCCGGACCGCAACCCGGGGAACAAGGAGGCGGAAGAGCGCTTCAAGAAGATCAACGAAGCCTACGGGGTGCTATCCGACCCCCGGAAGCGGGCCGAATACAACCAGTACCGGCGCATGGGATTTCACGCGGGGGGAAGCCTGGGGATGCACGGTTCCGGGTTTTCCTACACTCAGGAGGACATCTTTCGGGATTTTTTCATGAGCCGGCAAGCTCAGGAGATCTTCCAGGAGATGCAGCGCGAATTCGAGCGCATGGGATTCCGCTTTGACGAGAGTTTTCTCAATAACTTCTTCTTCGGGGGGAAGACCTTTGTCTTTCGAGGCGGCCCGGGCGGGTTCCGTGTGTATGAATACCCCGGCATGGGCGGGCACCCGGGAGGCCATGCGGCTCGTCCCCAGGGGGCGGATCCCGTGCAGCCTCCCTCTCTCGTGAAGCCCCTTTTGAAGGCCGGAGCGTCCCTGCTCTGGCAGGCGGGCAAGAGGGCCGGAAAGAAACTGCTTCGCAAGGCACTGCAGTTGGTGAGTGGTCCGTCCTCCACGGGGGCGTCGCGGTCCGGGCCGGACGCGGACGTGGTCTACCGGCTCACCTTGGACCCCCGGGACGCTCTGCAGGGAACGGTGGTGGAGTTGACCTTTCCCCACCTGGACAACCGGCGGGTGTCGGTCCGAATCCCCGCCGGGGTGACCAGCGGAACGCGCCTTCGCCTGAAGAACATGGGGCGGCCGCTGGGTGAAAATGGCGGAGGCGCCCGAGGGGATGCCTACCTGGAGGTGCGCCTCGAAAGCTAGGAGGCTGCCCGAAAACTCCGCCAGCCGTCACTCCCGCGCAACCGGGAGTCCATAACTTACTGGAAATTCTGGATCCCCGCTCCCCGTTCAAGCCGGGGACAAGCTTCGCGGGGATGACGAAGGGGCGTTGAACGGCGCGGACGACCTTTTTCCTCGTAGCGCAGCCCTTTAGGGCTGCGTAGGAACCCCCGGCCGTCGGATAGGCCATCGCGTATTTCACGTCACTTCACGGAGTTGCGATGAGCCTTTCCGCGGGGCTGAAGCCCCGCGGCTACGAGGAGGACCCAAATTCCTCGGCCTTGTAAGTCGGAGAGCCATTGTCGGACAGCCTCCAAGGGACTTGTCCGAAAAGAGGGATGCTTTTTCGGGACCAAGCCTTCATTTTTCGTGGACGGCTTCCGCTGGAAGGAACGGACAAGGAGGATCGTCATGCTGGAATTGATCAAGAAGAGCCTCATGGCCAGCCTGGGGGCTGCGGTGGTCACCAAGGAACGTGTGGAAAAGGCCACCCGCGCCCTAGTGGAGGAAGGGAAGCTTTCCCGGGAAGAGGCGGAAAAACTGGCGGAAGAACTCATCGAAAGCGGCGAGAAGCACTGGGAGGAGATCCAGGGTTCGCTCTCCGAAGCCGTCAAGAAGGCGGTGGATCGCCTGGACCTGGCTCGGCGCCACGAAGTGGAAGCCCTGAAGGACCGTCTGGAGAATCTGGAAGCCCGCTTGGCCATGCTGGAAGAACGGATGTCGTCCGAAAACCCGTCGTAATGCCGGGGAGAGAAGCCGGTGGAATTCAGGGCCATCACCCATCTGGGGCGGTTCAAGGACATTGCCGTCATCCTGATCCGTTACGGTTTCGACGACATCCTGGACCGGCTGGGCTTCCCCGCCCAGCGTCTGCTGGGCCCGCGCGATCCCGCCAAGGCGGCCATGACCACCTGGGAGCGGATTCGGCACGCCTTGGAGGATCTGGGCCCCACCTTCATCAAGTTCGGGCAGATGATGAGTCTGCGTCCGGACCTCATTCCCTATTCCCTGATCCAGGAACTCCGAAAGCTCCGCGACGAGGTGGCCCCGGTACCTTTTTCGCACGTGAAAACCGTTGTGGAAAGGGGGCTGGAGAGGCCTCTGGAAGAGGTCTTTGTCCAGTTCGAGGAGCAGCCCTTGGCTTCCGCATCCATGGCCCAGGTGCACCGGGCCGTCTTGCGGGAGGAGCGCCTTCCCGTTGCCGTCAAGGTCCAGAGGCCGGGCATTCGTCAGGTGATCAAGAAGGATCTCTATATTCTGGAGGTCATCGCCAACGAGATTCACTCACGCATGGAGGATTTCCAGGTCTATGAGCTTCCGAAGCTGGCGCAGGAGCTGCGTCGATCCATGTTGAGGGAATTGGACTTCACGCTGGAGGCCCGGAACATCCGCATTTTCCGAACCAACTTTCAGCACCAGCCGGAAGTCTTCGCTCCGGCCGTAGTGGATGCCTACTGCACCCGGCAGATGCTCACCATGGAGCTGATCCGGGGGCGGCGCCTGGCGGAGGTGATTGGCGCAGACGGCCTGGAAGTGCGCGAGGAACTGGCGCGCAGGGGCCTTCAGGCCATGATCAAGCAGATCCTGGAAGACGGTTTCTTTCACGCCGATCCGCATCCGGGCAACATCCTGGTGACCGAAGACGGACGCCTCTGCTTCCTGGACTGGGGCATGGTGGGGCGGTTGACGCGTCCCGTGCGCCACGAGCTGATCGATCTGATCCACGCCATCGTGGGAAAGGACAGCGAGCGGGTCCTGGAGATCCTCATGGCGTTCGCCCGCGGCGGCCACGACGAAACTTCCGAGCTCATCCACCGGGAGTTGCTGGACCTGCTGGATGCCTACCACGGCGTGCCCCTGCGCCAGTTCGACCTGGGCTCTCTTCTCATGGACATGGCCAACCTGTTGCGGGACTACCGTCTCTACCTCCCATCGGATCTGGCCATGATGATTCGCTCCCTCATCACCGCGGAGGGTACGGCCAGGGAGCTGGCCCCCGATCTGAACGTGGTGAAGGAGGCCGAAGGGCAGGTGAAACGGCTGGCCGCCGAACGATGGAAACCCGCGGAGCTGCTTCGCGGCGTGCGCCGAAGTCTCCGTCACGTGGCCCAGATGCAGCGGGACGTGCCGCCGCGCTTTCTGCGGATACTCGACAAGATCCAGCGGGGGGACCTGGAGGTCCGCTTTCGCCATGAAAATCTGGGGGATCTGCGCCGCACGCTGGACAACATGTCCAACCGGCTGACCTTGGCTCTCATCATCGCCGCCATGATCATCGGCTCTTCCATGATCATCACGACGGGGGTCAAGCCCTTCCTGTTCGGTTATCCCGCCTTGGGGATCATCGGGTACCTGGTCTCCGGCGTTCTGGGGCTCTGGCTGGTCTTCACCATCCTGCGTTCCCGCCGGTACTGAGGTCCTGCCTCTGAACTTTTTCGAGACGCAACCCCCTTAGATCGTGTCTGAGAACGCTACGGACGACCTCTTTTCTCGTAGCGCAGCCCTTTAGGGCTGCGGAGGAATCCCCGGCCGTCGGATGGGCCATC
Organism: Desulfacinum sp.; assembly: GCA_014359885.1. Lineage (GTDB taxonomy): Bacteria > Desulfobacterota > Syntrophobacteria > Syntrophobacterales > DSM-9756 > Desulfacinum. The sequence goes on along the minus strand of JACIYN010000107.1, from coordinate 8,643 downwards.
GTATACGTCCTGCGATTCCAAGGGGTTACGATGGCACTTTCCGCGGGGCTGAAGCCCCGCGGCTACGATGAGAGGGGGGCTTCCGATCTTCTAAACCCGAAAAACATTCTCGGCCAGCCTCCCATGGAAGACGTGGGTGTTCAGCAAGGGTTCCAAAAGAAAAGGGCGGAACCCCCATGGGGGATTCCGCCCGGGCATTTTCGAGGCGATGAGCCGGATCAGCAACTGCAGGAGGTTCCGCAACCGCCCCCGCCGATGGGCACTTCGGACAAGACTCTGAAGCCGGACACAATGCCCTGATCCACGAAATCCACCGTCAGAGCCTTGGTCAGGTCCAGCAGGGACTTGTTGACCACCATGGTAAAACCGTTGACCTTGAAAACCTCGTCCGCTTCCGTAGGTTCATCCAGAACCATTGCCAGCGACGGACCGCTTCATCCTCCCTGTTGCAGGAAAATCCGAATCGGACTCACTTCCTTGTCCTGAAAATACTGCTTCAGGACCTCTTCAGCTTTTGGGGTGATTTGAACCATCAGGCGCTCCTCTCTTTCAATTTTGCAATTTCCCCTGCATTTAGTCACAAACGGGCCCGCTGTCAAGCGAAGGCGACCACGACGCACGTGAAGTTTCGAACGCCACGCTCGGGTCTCGGCCACGGGGGCCTTGCCTCGCCGCCCAAAGTGGGTAGACTGCTCGTGCCAGCTGACGCAAGGCGGGCGGAAGGGTCTGGGAGGTTTTTTCAATCGCTTCTCGCCGATTAGAAAGGGGCCGGGTTCCATTGACCGATCAGAGTGAAGACATCCAGTGGCGGCGGACTCTGTGGATCATGTTCGTGGCCCAGCTGCTCTCGGCGGTGGGCTTCTCGGTCATTTTTCCCTTTCTCCCGCTCTATGTCCAGGAATTGGGTTCCGTCTGGGGGGTGAATCGCAACTGGCTGGCCGGGCTCGTCTTTTCCGCCCAAGCCCTCACCATGATGGTGGCCTCTCCCGTGTGGGGCGGGTTGGCGGACCGGTTCGGCCGCAAGCTCATGGTCCAGCGATCCCTTTTCGGCGGAGCCCTGGTGCTCTTGGCCATGGCCTATGTGCGTTCCGCAGAGGAGCTGGTGGCTCTTCGCGCGGTGCAGGGAATGATCACGGGCACCATCTCCGCCGCCAATGCGTTGGTGGCCGCGTCGGTTCCGCGCCGCCGCATCGGCTATGCCATGGGAGTGCTCCAGGTGGGGCTCACCGCAGGGATTGCCGTGGGGCCCCTTCTGGGAGGTATCCTGGCGGACCTGTGGGGATACCGGGCGGCCTTCAAGGTCACCGCCGCCTTGCTGGCTGCGGCCGGCATGTTGGTCGCCCTGGGGGTTCGGGAGGTTTTCCGCCCGCCCGAAGAAAAGACCCGCCTGGGACTGGGGGAGGAGCTTTGGAACGGCTGGCGCCGGGTGCTGGCCCGGCCCGGGGTTTCCATGGCCTATGTGCTGCGGTTCATGACCTACCTGGGGCGGATGATGATCGTTCCCGTGGCCCCCTTCTTCATTCAAAATCTCCTGGAAAAAGGGGGCCAGGTGAACACCTTCACGGGCCTCGTCTTCGCCAGCGCCTCGCTCATGGGAGCCTTGACCGCCATATCCTTCGGCCGGCTGGGGGATCGGATCGGGCACGGGCGGGTTCTCGTTTCGTGCGCCCTCGGAACAGGCCTCTTCTATCTGCCGCAGAGTCTGGTGCAAAACGCCTGGCAGCTGCTGCTCCTTCAGGCCGCGTGCGGCGCGGCCCTGGGCGGGACCCTGCCGGCCTTGAGCGCCCTTCTGGCCGGTTACACCCTCCCGGGCGAAGAAGGTTCCGTCTACGGCCTGGACAGTTCCGTGATTTCCGGGTCCCGGGCGCTGGCCCCGCTGCTGGGGGCGGCGGTGGCCTACGGGTTCGGCCTGCGCGCCACGTTCCTGGCAACAGGGCTCCTCTTCATCGCTCTGGCTCTCTTGGCTCTATGGGGCCTTCCCAGGCAGGCGCCCGCCGAGCAGCCATGATAGGGCGGGCCGGGCAAAGGCGTTTTGTGGGTGGGCCTTGAGGCGCCATGATCTGGGGGGACCACACCGCCATGGCATGGCTGGCTACCCGTCTCGTGGCTTTGTCCCCTCCCACAAACCGTTCAGGCCCGTGGCCGGCCGTTCGCATGTCCTAAACGTTTTCTCTCACATCAACCCCCATCACGGCGGCTCCGTGACAATGAAGGATGAAACGCGCTTTTGGGAAGCAGCTCCCTGTAGGGGCGAATGATTATTCGCCCCTACAGGCCGCGCGCGAACGGAACGAGGTCGCTTTCATATGAAAAGACGGGGATTGGAGGGGCGGGGCATGATGCGCCGCCAGGGTTGTTTCGGGACCGGGCACGGTGGGAAGCCGACTTGGATCTCGTGGTGTGAGCGTCCCCAAGGAGGTTGTCCGAGAACGATAGAGTTGCGTCGTTCAACGTCCATCCGTCATCCCCGCGAAGCTTGTCCCCGGCTTGAACGGGGAGCGGGGATCCAGGATTTCCGGGAACCTATGGACTCCCGCTTGCGCGGGAGTGACGGGTGGCGGAGTTTTCGGACAGGCTCCTAACTCTTCGTATCGGCCAGAAGGGCTTGAAAAGCCTCGGCGATGATCCGGGTGTCTCCCGGCTGCAGGGTGCGAACATCCAGCAGGTAGCGGTCCGATTCGATCCGTCCGATGACGGGGACCGTGTGATGGCGAAGGGCCTGTTCCAGGCGGGCGGCGCTCCAGCGGTCGGAACGGACGGAGACCACGTAGGTGGGAAGATCCCTTTCCGGAAGCGATCCGCCGCCCACCTGGGAAACGTTTCTTTCCACCTGGACGGAAAGCCTTTGGGCGCCGGGGCAGGTTCGGATCAACCGGGCCAGCTCTTCCGCCCTTTCCCGGAGCGTTTCCAGGGGCGTGGCGATCATCTGCAGCGTCGGGACGGCTGCGAAGGCCCGGCGCTCGTCCCGGTAAAGACGCAGCGTGGCTTCCAGGGCCGCCAGGGTCATCTTGTCCACGCGAAGGGCCCGGGTGAGCGGATTTTTCTTACAACGGTCGATGACGTCCCGGCGCCCCAGGATGATGCCCGCCTGGGGGCCTCCCAGGAGCTTGTCGCCGCTGAAGGTCACCACGTCGGCCCCGGCCTTGAGCGCCTGCTGGGCCGTGGGTTCTTCCGGCAGCCCGAAGGGGGAGACGTCCACCAGGGAGCCGCTTCCCAGGTCTTCTACGGCCAACAGGCCCCGGCTGTGGGCCAGCCGGGCCATGTCCTCCAACGGCACTTCCGCCGTGAAGCCGATGACCCGGTAGTTGCTGCAATGCACCTTCATGAGCAGGGCGGTCTGCTCCGTGATGGCCTGCTCATAGTCGCGCAGATGGGTTCGGTTGGTGCATCCCACCTCGCGCAGGACGGCCCCGCTGGCGGCCATCACATCGGGGATCCGAAAGGATCCTCCGATTTCCACCAGCTGGCCCCGGGAGACGATGACTTCGCGGCCCTGGGCCAGGGTGTTGAGCACCAAAAAGACGGCCGCCGCGTTGTTGTTCACCACCAGGGCGGCTTCGGCCCCGGTGATCTCCCGCAGGACGGCTTCGGCGTGCACGTAGCGGGAGCCTCTTCGGCCGGCGGCCAGGTCGTATTCCAGGTTGTTGTAGGCGCGGCACACCTCCTGGAGTCTATCCAGGGCTTCCGAGGCCAGCAGGGATCGGCCCAGGTTCGTGTGCACCACGATGCCCGTGGCGTTCACCACCGGGCGGAGCGTGAACTCGTTCTTCTTTTCGGCCAACCGTACGGCTTCCGAGGCCAACCACCGGACGTCCAGGGAAAAGGATTCCTCCTCCCCTGCCTGGTCGGCCAGAATGCGGCGCCTCCGGGCGTCCACCGTTTCCCGGATGCTTTCCAGTACGAGCTTGCGCGGAATCCGTTCCAGTGCTTCCGCAATCGAAGGTTGCTTCAGGATTTCATCCACGCTGGGAAGCTGTCTCAGAAGGTCCTGCTTGCCTGCCCTGCCGGTCGATTCCATGGTCCGCCTTTCCCCGTGTCGTTTTGAGAACCCGGCCATTATAGTCCACGTCTTCGGGAAGTCCAGCACCCGGGCGCCGCGCATCTTGCCCTGAGATGGATTCGGGATTAAGGTGCACGGGACATTTGAGGCAGGAGGTGGCACGACACTTTGCAATGGAACAACGCAGGCAATCCCTTGCCGGTTTCCTCATTCGGTGCGGAAAGTTCCGTCACGATCCCCCGGCTCCGGGAAATCCTCGCCGAAGGGCGCTCACCCGTATCCCTGGCCGGCCTGCCGCTGCAAGCCTTGGCCCTGTGGGCGGCCCGCCTTCCGGATCAGATCCGACGGCCCGTGGTGGTGCTCACCGTCAGCGACAAGGAAGCGGAGGCGCTGGCCGAAGAGATCCGCTACTTCCGGGGGGACAAGATCCGGCCCGGGGACCCCTTCTCCCAGCGGGTGCGCGTCTTTCCGTCCCGCTCCGGCCACCGGGCCCAGGTGTTGGGAAAGATGGAAGGAGTGGCCCGACGCCTGGAGACCCTTTGGGCGCTTCGCCATGCAGGTGACCCTCCCATCGTGGTGGCTTCGGCCCTGGCGGTTCTGGAAAGACTCATGCCGGCGCAGGTCCTGGACCGGGAAATCGAATACCGGGTGCTCCGGGAAGAGATCGATGTGGACGCCCTGTGTCGCCGTCTGGTCGTCCGCGGCTATTATCCCGTTCCCATGGTGGAGGAATACGGGGATTTCAGCCGGCGCGGCGACGTGGTGGACGTGTACGCTCCGCTCTATCCGTGGCCTCTGCGGCTGGAATTTTTCGGCTCGGAACTGGATGCCGTTCGGATCTTCCATCCCGGCACCCAGCGGTCTTTGGCGGCGCTGGAAGAGGTGCTCCTGCTGCCGGCCAGCGAAATCATCTTGGATGCCGGGGCCAAGGCCCGCGCCCGGGAAGTCCTCCTCGGCGAAATCAGCTCCGGACGCCTGAGCCCCTCCGTGGCCAACATGTGGATGGAAAAGCTGGAAGAAGGCCATCAACTGGCGGCCTTCGAGCCGGTCCTTTCCGCCTTCTACGACGAGCTGGTTTCCTTTTTCGACTACCTTCCTTCCAATGCCCTGGTGATCTGGTCCGATCTGGGCGAGATCCGCAAGAGCCTCCATGAGACCCACAGCCGGATGATCTGGGAGTGGGAATCCCGGGAAGATCTCGACCAATGGCGCCGACCAGCTCCGGAGCTCTTCCTGGAACCGGACGAGGTGGAGCGGGGGAGCGGCAGGTTCCAGAACGTTTGGGTCAACGCGGTGACGGAGCGGGACTCGGCGGCGGTCCACTTGAACGTGGGGGTGCACGGCCAAGAGGACCTGAAGCTGGCCATTCAGAGCCACCCCAAACGCGAGCGGCTTCTGGAACCGCTGGCTCGGCGCCTGCTCCAATGGCAGGAGGAGGGGCTTTCGACGGTGGTGGTTTGCGATGCCAAGGAACGGGCGCTGCGCCTCAGGGACCTTCTGGCCAACTACGGGCTGGACGTGAAAGGGGCCCTGCGGGGTTCGGACGTGGGACAAGGCGCGGATCCGGAAGGCCGGGAACTCCACCTTTCCGTCGGCCCCCTTCGGGCGGGCTTCGTCTGGCCGGCCCAACGCCTGGCCCTTGTGGCCGAATCGGAAGTGTTCGGCAAGAGGCCCTGGCGGCGTCGGGACGCCAAGCCCCTGGCCGGGGTTTTCATCAGCTCCTTCCAGGATCTCCATGTGGGGGATCTCGTGGTCCATGTGGACCACGGCATCGGGGTGTATCAAGGCTTGGTCCATTTGAAGGCCGGGGGCATGGAAAGCGACTTCCTGCACCTGGAGTACCAGGACGGGGACCGTCTCTACGTGCCCGTGGACAAGCTCCACAAGGTCCAGAAATACCTGGGGGTGGAAGGCCAGGAACCCCGGGTGGACAAGCTGGGCGGAAAGTCCTGGGAAAACGCCAAGAAAAAGGCCCGGGAGTCGGCCGAGAAGGTGGCCCGGGAACTGCTCAGGATCTATGCCCTCCGCCATGTCCGGGAGGGCACCGCCTTCAGCCCGCCGGACAACTACTACCGGGAATTCGAAGCCCGTTTCGCCTACGACGAGACACCCGACCAGATGCGGGCCATCGAGGATGTGCTCCAGGACATGTGTTCCCCCTGGCCCATGGACCGCCTGATCTGCGGGGACGTGGGGTACGGCAAGACGGAGGTGGCGCTGCGGGCCGCCTTCAAGGCCGTCCTGGACGGCAAACAGGTGGCCATGCTGGTGCCCACCACGGTCTTGGCGGAACAGCACTACGCCACCTTCTCGGAACGGCTCCAGGATTTCCCGGTCACGGTGGATGTGCTCAGCCGTTTCCGAACGCCGGCCCAGCAAAAAGAGATCCTGGAACGGCTGCGCTCCGGCGCGTTGGACATCGTGATCGGTACCCACCGGCTCCTCCAAAAAGACGTGGAATTCAAGGACCTGGGTCTGCTCATCGTGGACGAAGAGCAGCGGTTCGGCGTCCGCCACAAAGAGCGGCTCAAGGAACTGAGGGTTTCCGTGGATGTGCTCACCCTCACGGCCACGCCCATTCCCCGCACCTTGCACATGGCCCTTTCCGGCATTCGGGATCTGAGCACCATCGAAACTCCGCCCCAGGACCGGAAGGCCGTGGAGACGTCGGTGTGCAAGTACGACGAATTCACCATTCGGGAAGCCATTCATCGGGAGCTGCGCAGAGGCGGCCAGGTCTTCTTCGTCCACAACCATGTCCAGTCCATCCTGAAGATGGCGGCCCGGATCCGCGCACTGGTTCCGGAAGCCCGCGTGGGAGTGGCCCACGGCCAGATGCGGGAGCGGGAGCTGGAAAAGGTGATGATGGACTTCGTCAACCGGAAGGTGGACGTGCTGGTGTGCACCACCATCATCGAGTCCGGGCTGGACATTCCCGCCGCCAACACCATCATCATCAACCGGGCGGACAAGATGGGCCTGGCCCAAATCTACCAGCTCCGGGGCCGGGTGGGCCGGTCTTCCGAACAGGCCTACGCCTACCTGCTCATTCCCGGGGAACATCTGGTCACCCGGGACGCTCAGAAGCGGCTGCGGGCCCTCATGGATTTCAGCGAGCTGGGCTCGGGATTCAAGATTGCCCTGAACGACCTGCAGATCCGAGGCGGCGGTGCGATCCTGGGGTCCGCCCAGTCGGGGCACATCAGTGCCGTGGGCTACGAGCTCTACCTGGAACTCCTGGAAGAGACGGTGCGGCGCCTCAAGGGCGAAGAACCCGAAGAGGCCCCCTTGGACCCGGAAATCAACATTCCCGTGGCGGCCTACCTGCCCACCGCCTACATTCCCGACGCGGACCAGAGGCTGGTGGCCTACAAGCGCCTTTCCAGCTCCAGGACCCAGGAAGACATCGACGACACCGCGCGGGAATGGCGGGACCGCTACGGCCCTCTGCCCGACGAAGCCAAGACCCTGCTGCTGCTCGCCCGCATGCGCCTCATGATGCAGCAGCTGCGGGTGGCGCGGCTGGACGGCGACCCGGAGGTCTTCCGGTTCACCTTTGCGGACCCGGTAAACATCGCGCCTGTTCAGGGGCAACTGAATGAACTCAAGTGCTTCGCGCATCTGGAGGGGGATCGCAAGCTGGTGGTCGAAATGGCGGCACGGGGAGGTCTGGCCACCGCGGCCAAGCTGAAAAGGATCTTGCAAGTATTGGTGGAACATGGTAGGGACATCAGGTCTGACAAGCAGGTTAGTGAGTGATTTTAAAAACTTGCCCGGTCTTGTCCTGCTTCCGCCGGGAAATCCACCCGACCTTGAGAAAGGACCTTCTCAAAGATGAAAAAGCGGCTTCTTCCACAAGGGCTGGCCTCTGCGCTGGTGCTGTTTTGCTGCCTGGGTTTGGTGCCCAAAGTCGGCGCCAAACCGGTGGACTGGATCGTGGCGGTCGTCAATGACGACATCATTCTCAACAGCGAGCTGGAAGAGCGGGTCAAGGCCATCGCGCAGATGTCGGGACAGAGTCTGGCTTCCGTCGCCGCCGCCCAGATGGATCTTCTCAAATCGGAAGTTCTTCGACAGATGATCCGCGAGAAGCTCACGGCCCAGGAAGTGGCCCGGCTCAAGATCTCCGTGAGCGAGCGGGAGGTGGAAGGGGCCTTGGAGCGCATCAAGGAGGCCAACGGGCTCGATGACGCGCAACTGGCCGAAATGCTCCGACGGGAGGGGCGGACACTGGAGCAGCTCAAAGCAAAGATTCGAGAAGATATGGAACGGGCCCGGCTCATTGAGCGGGTTCTGAAATCCAAGACCGTCATCACCGAAGAGCAGGTGGACGCCTACCTGAGGGAGCAGCGAAACGATCCGGAGGAAAAGAGGCGTCTGGCCGTGATCTTCCTCCCGGCTGGAGCGGACGCGACCCAACGGGCGGCGGCCCGCCAGAAGGCGGAAGAGATCCTGGCCAAGATCCGGGACGGTGCGGACTTTGCCGGCCTGGCCCGGGCCTATTCGCAGGGGCCCGGAGCGGACCAGGGAGGCGACATCGGCTACATCAAGGCCAAAGACCTGGCGGGCCCCCTGGAACGCGTCACGCGGGAATTGGAAGTGGGCGGCGTGAGTCAAGTGGTGGAGTCGTCGGCGGGATTCTA
>JACIYN010000106.1 GCA_014359885.1 Desulfacinum sp. | reverse complement strand
GCCGGCTCCTTCGTCCTTCAGGAATGGGCTTCCGGAACCATCACCGACACCCTCTACGAATCCTGCCTTCGCGCGGGACTGCCTTCTTCGCTCATCATGGAACTGGCGGACCTTTTCGCCTTCGACATCGACTTCACTTCCGACCTCCGGGTCGGAGACACGTTTTCCGTCTACTTTGAGCAAACGGTGAGCGACGGGCGGCTCGTCAAGGCCGGCCCCATCCTGGCGGCCGTCATGCAGGTCTCCGGCCGGACCTACCAGGCCTACTATTACGAATTGCCGGACGGATACCGGGATTACTTTGACGAAAAGGGACAATCCCTTCGCAAGATGTTTCTCAAGGCCCCTTTAAGCTACCGTCGGATCAGTTCCACCTTCACGTACCGGCGGTTCCATCCCGTGTTGAAGATTTACCGACCGCACTTGGGGATCGACTATGCCGCTCCCACGGGCACGCCGGTGAGCGCCCTGGGAGACGGGAAGGTGGTCTTCAAGGGATGGAAGGGCGGGTTCGGCCGCTATGTGGAGATCAAGCACAACGCCACCTACAAGACCACTTACGGGCACCTTTCCCGGTTTGCCAAAGGCTTGAAGGTGGGGGATCAGGTGAGGCAGGGGGACGTGATCGGCTACGTGGGGTCTTCCGGGCTGGCCACGGGACCGCACCTGGACTTCCGGTTCTATAAGAACGGAAAACCCGTCGACTTTCTAAAGACCACCTTTCCCCATACCCGGTCCGTTCCCAAGAAGCTCATGGCCGACTTCCAGGCCGCCCGCGAGCGATATTGGGCCAAGCTGCAAGGGCCCGCCGTTGCCCGTGTGGACCGGCCCTCCGCCGCCAGCCCATGAAGCCCGATGATGCCGTCTCCTACGCCCAAGTCGCCGTTCTCAACGGCCCCGCCGAACCGCTCCACTACCGCATTCCCCAACTCCGGGAGCCGACCGCCCGGCCGGGGGTTCGCGTGCTCGTCCCCTTGGGGCGCCGGGAAGCCCTGGGAATCGTTGTCGATACAACGCCAACCCTCCCCGACCCGTCCCTGGAAAAGGGCCTGAAGGATCTGGCGGCGGTCCTGGATGAACGGCCGGTCCTGCCCGAAGACCTTCTGCGGTTGTGCCGATGGATGGCGACCTACTATCTGCATCCCCTCCCGGCCGTCCTGGAGACGGCTCTTCCGCCGGGCCTTACCGCAAAACCCGCGATTCGCTACCGGCTGACCGACGAGGGAAGGAGAGCCTTGCTCGGATCCGCCGCCCCATCTGCTGGGGCTCGCGCCCTGGAGGAAGCCCTGGCGGCCTCCGGTGAGCTCGGTGCTTGCGAACTCCGTGACCTTCCCAGGGGATGGAAGGCCCACGCCCACAGGCTGGAAGAGAAAGGCTGGATTCGCAAAGAGTTCGCCTGGCCCTCCACCCAGCCGACCCAAAAGGTGATCCGGATCGTCCAGCTGGTTCGGGAGCCCCCGCCGGAAAGGCTGACGCGAAGCCGCCATCTGCGGGGCTTCGTGGAGGTCCTTCTGGAAGCGGGCGGTTCCTGCCCCCTCGCCCGTATCCGCGCCCGGGTGCCCAACGTCCACTACTGGGTGCAAAAGCTTACGGAAGAAGGTTTCCTGCGGGTCCAGGATCGGGAGGTGCTCCGGGAATCACCCCTGGCGCAGGAGATGCCGCCGTCGGCCCCCGCGAGCCTGACGCCGGAGCAAGACCAGGTGGTGAGACGGGTCGGCGAGGTTCTCGATTCCGGCGGTTTCCACCCCTTGGTCCTTTACGGGGTGACGGGAAGCGGCAAGACGGAGGTGTACCTGGCGCTGATCGAGCGGGTGCTGGCTGCGGGCAGGACGGCTCTGGTGCTGGTTCCGGAGATCGCACTGAGCACCCAACTGGAGGCCCTCTTTCGGTCCCGTTTCGGATCCGGCCTGGCCGTCTGGCACAGTGGGCTTTCCCCCGGGGTTCGCGACGATCAGTGGAAAAAGATTGTTCGGGGCGAAAGCCCCGTGGTGCTGGGGGTGCGCTCGGCGGTTTTCAGCCCCCTCCCGAATCTGGGGCTCATCGTGGTGGACGAGGAGCACGACGGATCCTACAAGCAGGAGGATCGCCTTCGCTACCATGCGCGGGATGCGGCGGTCATGCGGGCCCGCCTGGTGGGCGTTCCGGTGGTGCTCGGATCGGCGACACCCTCCCTCCAGTCCATCCACAACTGGCGCCTGGGACGCTACGAACTGCTCCGGTTGGAAAAGCGGGTGGAGGAACGGCCGCTTCCGCAGGTGGCCGTCGTGGACATGCGCCGCCACCGGGGGCCCTTTCGCGTGTTGTCCCCGGAGCTGCAGGAAGCCTTGCGGGAGACCTTGGAACAAGGCTACCAGGCGATCCTCTTTCTCAACCGACGGGGGTTCGCCACCTTCTTCCTATGCCGTACCTGCGGCTACGTCCTGCAATGTCCCCATTGCGCCGTGAGCGCCACCTACCACCAGAGTAGCGATCGCCTCCAATGCCATTACTGCGGCTGGGAAGCGCAGGTCCCCGGGGCTTGCCCCGTGTGCGGAAAGCATGCCCTCATCCCCTTCGGGTTCGGGACCGAGCGGGTGGAAGAAGAGTTCAAACGATCCTTTCCCCATGTGGAAACGGTCCGTATCGACCGGGACGCGGTGAGCCGTCCCGGGCAGCTGGTGGAGCATCTCAACGCGTTTCGCTCCGGGAAGGCCCGGGTGCTCATCGGCACCCAAATGGTGGCCAAGGGCCATGATTTTCCCCAGGTGACCCTGGTGGGCGTCATCAATGCCGACACGTCCCTCCAGATTGCCGACTTTCGATCGGGTGAGACCACGGTGCAGCTGCTCTTGCAGGTGGCGGGGCGTGCTGGCCGGGGCGACGCCCCCGGGCGGGTTCTCATCCAGACCTACAATCCCCAGCACCATGCCATCCAGGCCGCCGTGCACATGGATTATCTGCGTTTCTGCGAAGCGGAACTGACCTCCCGCCAAGCCCTCCAATACCCGCCCTTCACCCGGCTCGCCCGCCTGCTGGTGACCGCGCCGGATCCGGAAGCGGCGAAACGGGTCGCAGGGGAATGTGCCGGCACGGCGGAGGAATTGAAAGCAGCCTTCGCGGCCGACGACCGCCCGGTGGCCCTCATGGGACCTGCTCCGGCTCCGATCCACAAGCTCAAGGGCCGCTACCGCTGGAACCTCTACATCAAGGCGTGGAGCCATGCCCACCTGCAGCCTTTCCTGGAAGCCCTGACGGCTTGGGTCGCGCACCGGAAATTTCCCCGCACCGTCCACGTGGCGGTGGACCGGGATCCCATGTCGAGTCTGTGAGAGGGAAGGTGAAAGGCTAAAGGCTAAAGGATAAAGGTGAAAGGGAGGGAGATAGGGGCGGATTTGGGCGGTAACCCCCCAGGGTTCTGCTTCCTAAAGGCGCCTTTTGTCTTTCGTTGCACGACCCCTGCGCCTTGGAGGAAAGACCCTCTTATGGCAATGTCTTCCATCCATACTCAGAGGCGAGCCTCACCATGAGCGTCGGTTTGCTCCTTGTCGCTCTATTTTGTCCCCTTCCCCTTTAAACTTTGACCTTTGCCCTTTCGCCTTTTACCTTTGCCCTTTCCCCTTTCCCCTTCCCCCTTTCGCCTTTTACCTTTGCCCTTTCCCCTTTCCCCTTTCGCCTCTTCCCGGTTCGCCTTGAAATTCCGCCCCGACATGTTTAGAGTCAGGAGGTCGGCGGGTGCGGGCAGCGAACCCGTGCGGCCATCCAAGGAAAGCGAGGCATGTGATGGCGATACTGAATATCTGTGTGTATCCGGACCCGGTGCTGAGGCAGAAGGCTGAGCCCATTACGAAGGTGGATGCCGGCATCCGAAAACTCATGGACGACATGGTCGAAACCATGTACGACGCTCCGGGCATCGGTCTGGCGGCCAATCAGGTGGGCCGGCCCCTTCGGCTCATCGTGGTGGATCTCCAGCGAGAGGACGACGAGCACGGACTGATCGTCCTGGTGAATCCGGAGATTGTGGAGGCGTCCGGGGAGATTGTGTGGGAGGAGGGGTGTCTGAGCGTCCCCGACTTCTTTTCCAATGTGAAGCGCCATGAGTCCGTGGTGGTTCGAGGGCTCGACGCCGACGAAAAGCCGGTGGAAATCCGGGCCGACGGCCTCCTGGCGGTGGCGTTGCAGCACGAAATCGACCATCTGGAGGGGCGGCTCTTCATCGATCATCTCAATCCCATCAAGCGGGACATCTTCAAGCGGAAATGGAAAAAGCGGATCAAAGAAGCCCAGACGGCCTGACAGGGCCTTTTCCCCGCCTTGTGTTTCTGGGTACTCCCGATTTCGCGGTTCCCACCCTGGAAGAACTGGCCAAGCGGGGCGCGGACGTCGCTCTGGTGGTGACCCAGCCGGACCGCCCCAAGGGGCGGGGAAAGAAACCGGCGCCTCCGCCCGTGAAGGCGGCGGCCCAAAGGCTGGGCGTGCCCGTCTATCAGCCGGAAAGGATCCGTCATCCGGAGGTGGTGGAGCGCCTGCTTTCTTCCGGAGCCGAATGCCTGGTGCTGGTGGCCTATGGGCAGCTCCTTCCCCAAGTCCTTCTGGAAGGCTTTCCCCTGGGAGCCCTCAACGTGCATCCCTCCCTTCTTCCCAAGTACCGCGGTGCGGCGCCCATCCAAAGGGCTCTCATGAACGGGGACGAGGAAACGGGGGTCTCGATCATGCTCATGGACGAAGGCATGGATACGGGACCCGTGCTGGCCGTGGAAAAGGTGCCCATCGGACCCGAGGACACCGCCGGAACCCTTCACGAAAAATTGTCGGTGCTGGGAGCGGATCTCATGTGCCGCACCCTGGTCCAATGGAAGGCGGGACGCTGCCGCCCCGTCCCCCAGGACGACGCCTCGGCCTCCATGGCCCCGCCCATCCGAAAGGAAGAGACCCGGGTGGACTGGAGCCGGCCGGCCCTGGAGGTGGCCAACCGCATTCGCGCTCTGGATCCCTGGCCCGGCGCCTATACCGTCCACCAAGGAAAGCGCCTCAAGCTCTTTCGGGCCCGCCCGTCCCGATTGAACCTTTCCGGCCGTCCCGGCGAGGTCTTGGGCCATTGTGAAGACGGCCTTTTGGTGGCGGCGGGAGACGGACGAGCGGTCTGCATCGGGCGCCTTCAGCTGGAAGGGAAAAAAGCCCTGGACGCCCACGACTTCCTGCGCGGCCATGCTGTTCCCGCAGGGGACGTTCTCCACTGATTCCCATGAGGTTTCCCCGCATGGCGCGCGCCCTATCGGACAAGGCCCTTCTCATCGTTTTGCTGTTGGGAGCCAGTGCTCTCATCTGTGCGGTGCTGGCGCTCCTCTTCGCCGTTCCCTACTACGGGTTCGCCCGCATCCATCCCAAACTTCCCCTGTTTGCCGGGCTCCTTTTCGGAGGTCTTGCCGCGGCTCAGTTGGCAACCGTCGCCCTGCTGGCCACCGCCGCCTTTTTGGGCCGCGATGTGCCCTTTTCCGCTCCCCTTCGGAATTTCACCGCCAAGGGCCTGCTTCCCCTCCTGGTCTTCGTGGGCCGACTGGCGGGCATTTCCAAGAAACAGGTCCAGCATGCCTTCGTGGCCTTCAACAACGAGCTGGTCATGGCCCGCTGCCGGTCGGGAAAGCCGCCCCGGAGAGTCCTCCTGCTCATGTCCCACTGTCTGCAAAGGGCCGACTGCGCCGTCCGCATCACCTATGACATTTCCAACTGCAAGCGGTGCGGCCGGTGCCCCATCGCAGGCCTTCTGGAGCTGAGCGAATCCTACGGGGTGGATCTGGCGGTGGCCACCGGGGGAACCATCGCCCGCCGGATCGTGGTGCAGACCCGGCCGGAACTGATCGTGGCCGTGGCCTGTGAGCGGGATCTGGTGAGCGGCATCCAGGACACGCTGCCCCTTCCCGTCTACGGCCTGTTCAACCAACGTCCCAACGGGCCCTGCTTCAACACCCTGGTGCCCCTGGACCGGGTGCGTGACGTCCTGGAACAGGTGCTGAACCGAAAGGGTTCCCATGGATAACATCCGTGCAACGGCCTATCGGATCCTCTTGCAGATGGAGCTCCGGCCGGCCCATCCGGACCGGCTCCTTCGAACGGCCATGGAGCGCCAGCCGGCCGGGGACGATCGCGACCGGGCACTGCTCACCGAACTGGTCTACGGGGTGCTCCGCTGGCGCCGGCGGCTGGACTGGCACGTGGACGTACTGGTGGGCGGAAAGAAGGTGGATCCCCAGGTTCGAATCCTGCTGCGCCTGGGCCTCTACCAGATCCTTTTCCTCACCAAGGTGCCCGCCCATGCGGCCGTCCACGAGACGGTGGAGCTGGCCAAGACTTCCCATCCCAAGCACATCGTGGGGTTCGTCAACGGGGTGCTGCGCCAGGCCGTGCGGCGCGGAAACGACTGGCCCTGGCCGGATCCCGCCTCCCAGCCCGTGCAGGCCCTGGCCGTGGAAACGTCCCATCCCGACTGGTTTGCCGAATACGCCCTCAGGCGCTGGGGCATCGATGAGGCCCGCCGGGTCCTGGAAGCCAACAACCGGCCCGCCGGCATCACGGTCCGCGTCAACACCCGGAAAGCCTCTCCCGAGCAAGTTCAGGCCTGGTTCGAAAAACAGAACATTCCCGTGATGCCTTCGCCGGTGCTGGACCAGGCCCTGCGCCTTCCGTCCCTTCGAATGGACGTGAGCCGCCTCGTACCCTTTCGGGAAGGCTGGATCCAGGTGCAGGACGAGGCGTCCCAGCTGGTGTCCCTGGCCCTGGCGCCCCGGCCCGGAGAGCGAGTGCTGGACCTGTGCGCCGGCTTCGGCGGAAAAACCACCCACCTGGCCGACCTCATGGAGGATCAGGGGGAGATCACGGCGGTGGACCAGGCGGCCTGGAAGCTGGAAGCTCTCCAGGAAAACGCCGCACGCCAGGGATTGACCTGCATCCGGACCCATGCCGCCGATGCCCTCTCCCTGGACCCCGACCGTCTGGGGCTTTTCCATCGGGTTCTGGTGGACGCGCCCTGCACCGGGTTCGGCGTGCTGAGGCGTCATCCCGACATCAAGTGGCGCCGGTCCGTGAAGGCGCCCTTCCGGGCGTCCCGCACCCAGTCGGCATTGTTGCGCCATGCCGCCCGGTTTGTTAGAAGGGGCGGGGTCCTGGTCTATGCCACCTGCACCCTGTTTGAAGACGAAAATCGGAACGTGGCGGAGGCCTTCCTGAGGGACCATCCCGGGTGGGAAGCGGAACCGGTGGTTCGGCACCTTCCCGAAACGTGCCGGGACATGGCCGACGGACCCTACCTGCAGACCTGGCCGCACCGGCACGGAACGGACGGCTTTTTCATCGCCCGGCTTCGCAAAGTGACGAGTGATGAGTGATGAGTGATGGGTATTTCCCTTTTTTCGAAGGGGGATTGTCTTCGACGGCCGGGGCGTTTCCTTCCGGGAGCCTGTATGAGGGCTCCGGGGATGACCGCTTTTTTCGTAGCGCAGCCCTTGAGGGTTGCGGAGGAATCTGCGAACTTCGGACGGACTTTCGGGTATTTTCTATGACTTCATGGGGGTACGATGACCCCTTTCCGCGGGGCGGAAGCCCCGCGGCTACGAACGTAACTCAAATCTCCCGCATCATGAGCCGGAGAGCCGTTGCCGGACACCCTCCGAGGGTGCGATGAATCGCAGGAAAGGAAGATTGTGAAAGGAAACGGAAGGCGGCTGCTTTCGGCATCCATTCTTTCGGCGGACTTCGGCCGGCTCGCCGAGGAGGTCCGGGCCGTGGAGGCGGCCGGAACGGACTGGATTCATGTGGACGTGATGGACGGGCACTTCGTTCCCAACATCACCATCGGGCCCGACGTGGTCCGAGCCGTGCGCCGGGCCACCGGTCTCCCCCTGGACGTGCATCTCATGATTGCGGAACCCGACCGGTACCTGCAGGATTTCGCCGAGGCCGGAGCCGACTGGCTGGGGGTGCACGTGGAGGCCTGCGTGCACCTGCATCGCACCGTGCAGCGCATCCGGGAGCTGGGGAAAAAAGCGAGCGTCTCCCTCAACCCCGCCACTCCCCTTTGCCGGGTGGAGCCCATCCTGGAAGACGTGGACATGGTGCTCCTCATGACGGTCAATCCCGGCTTCGGCGGACAGAAGTTCATCCGGTCCGTCCTGGACAAGGTGCGCGCCCTCCGGCAGTGGATCGACGAACGGGATCTTCCGGTGCTCCTGCAGGTGGACGGGGGGGTCAATACGGACACCGTGGACGAACTGGTGGAGGCGGGCGTGGATGTGTTCGTGGCGGGATCGGCCGTCTTCCGGGGGGACGACTACAAGGCCACGGTGGGGGCGCTCAAAGCCCGGTTCAGGAGCGATCCGCCGGGCGCCGGACACCACGGGACGGCAGGGTAATCCGGCCGGCGCTCGGTTTGTCCCAAACCGGACGGTTCTTTCCCAAGGCGGGTAAGGGCGGGGTTTACCCCCGCCCGCTCAGCGTGCGGCGATAGACAAACCCCATGAGAGAATCGCTCGGCTCAGGCTTGTACAAAGATTCTGCAAGTTCCATAAACCCTCATCACGGGGAGGCCGTGACAGCGAAGAATGAAACGCACCTTTAGTAAGCCGCCCTTGTAGGGACGAATGATTATTCGCCCCTTAGGTTCCGCGCTCTGAAGGACACCTTTCATCGGTCGTTGGCAACGACTTCCGCGGCGGGGCTGTTGACGCGTATCGGCGCTTTTCCCATCAGGCAGGGGTTCGGAGAATCGGTGAACCGCATGAGGTCGTAAAAGAAAGGAGAGGGGACATGGAGATTCAGAAGGTCTGCGTTTTGGGAGCGGGGATCATGGGTTCCGGGATCGCCCAGGTGCTGGCCCAGGCCGGGTACCAGGTGGCCCTTCGGGACATCGAGGATCGTTTCGTGGAAAAGGGCCTTTCGGGCATCAAGAAGAACCTGGAGCGCGCCGTCTCCAAGGGGAAGATGGATCAGGGCGAAGCGGACGCCGTCCTCGGCCGCATCCGCGGAACCACGGACATGAAGGAAGCCGCCTCGGACGCCGACTTCGTGATCGAGGCCGTCATCGAAAACATGGACATCAAGAAGCAGGTCTTCAAGGAGTTGGACGGCCTGTGCAAGCCGGAAGCCATCCTGGCGTCCAACACCTCGGGCCTTTCCATCACCGAGATGGCGTCGGTGACGGCCCGTCCTCACAAGGTCATCGGCATGCACTTTTTCAATCCCGTCCCGGTCATGAAGCTTGTGGAGATCATCCGCGGCTTTGTGACCGACGATGCCACCTTTGAGGCCACCAAGGCGCTGGTGGAGCGCATCGGGAAGACCCCCGTGGAGGTCAAGGAAGCGCCGGGGTTTGCCGTAAACCGCATCCTGTGCCCCATGATCAACGAGGCGATCTTTGTCTACGCGGAAGGCATCGCGTCGGCCGAAGACATCGACCGGGCCATGACCCTGGGGGCCAACCACCCCATCGGCCCGCTGGCCCTGGCCGACATGGTGGGGCTGGATACGCTGCTCTTCGTGCTGGAGGGCCTCCACAAGGAGCTGGGGGAAGACAAGTACCGGCCGGCGCCCTTGCTTCGCAAGATGGTTCGGGCCGGCTACCTGGGCCGGAAGAGCGGCAAGGGCTTCTACGACTATGGCAAATGATAACCTGAACGACTTTACCTCATGGATAGGGGCGGGGTTTATCCCCGCCTGCTGAGCGCGAGGTGTCGGAAAGACCGGATGAAAAGAGCGCTCCGTTGAGGGATCAGACTTTGAAGAAAACGAGGAGGGGTGAGTGATGAGCCATGACCGGGATGTGGTGATCGTATCGGCGGCGAGGACGCCCATCGGCAAGTTCGGCGGAAGCCTCAAGGACGTACGGGCTTCCAGCCTGCTGGCCCTGGTGATGAAGGAGGTGCTCAAGAGGGCCGGCAACCCGGATCCCTCCATTCTGGACGAGGTGGTCACGGGCGACTGCGCCCAGTGTTTCGACGAGGCCAACACGGCGCGCACGGCCATGCTCAAGGCGGGTTTTCCCGTGGAGATACCGGCCCACACCATCCAGAGGCAGTGCGCGTCCAGCATGCAGGCCCTGGCGGCCGCCGCCCAGATGATCAAGGCCGGCGATGCGGACGTGGTCCTAGTGGGCGGTGTGGAATCCATGAGTTCGGCCCCTTACTACCTTCCCAATGCCCGGTGGGGCATGCGCCTCATGAACCACGAGGTGGTGGATTCGGTCTGGGAGATGCTCCATTCGGGAAGCCGGCTGCTGGGCAGTCCCATGATCATGGGTCAGACGGCGGAAAACCTGGCGGATAAGTACGGAATCAGCCGCCGGGAACAGGACGAGGTGGCCCTGCGGAGCCATCACAACGCCGAGGCGGCCATCAAGGAAGGCCGCTTCAAGGACGAAATCGTTCCCGTGGAGATCCCCGGCCCCAAGGGAAAGACCACCGTCTTTGAACAAGACGAACACCCCCGGTTCGGCCTCACCCTGGAGGATCTGGCCAAGCTCAAGCCGGTCTTCAAGAAGGACGGGACGGTGACGGCCGGGAACTCCTCCGGACTGAACGACGGGGCCGCCGCGGCGCTGGTCATGACCCGGGCCAAGGCCAAGGAGATGGGCCTGGAGCCGCTGGCGCGGATCGTGGCCACGGCGGCCGCCGGCGTGAAACCGGAATACATGGGCTACGGTCCGGTGCCGGCCACGGAAAAGGTGCTCAAGAAGGCGGGCATGACCCTGAAGGACATCCAGCTGATTGAACTCAACGAAGCCTTCGCGGCCCAATACATCGCCTGCGAACGGGGAATCGGCTTCGACCGGGCCATCGCCAACGTGAACGGAAGCGGCATCGGCCTGGGTCACCCGGTGGGATGCACGGGGCTTCGAATCGTGGTGTCCCTGGCCTACGAGATGGCCCGCCGGGATCTGTCCGTGGGGCTCGCCACCCTGTGCGTGGGCGGCGGCATGGGCATGGCCACCCTCGTGGCCCGCGACTAGACGAGATTCTTCCGTTCGGCCGCGGGGCCCAGCCCCGCGGCCGAACGGATCTGCAGGGGGCGTGAGACCTGTCGCTACGTCCCCATTTCCCACGAGGACAGGTACTTTTCCTG
>JACIYN010000105.1 GCA_014359885.1 Desulfacinum sp. | reverse complement strand
ACAGGATCAAACGCGCCTTTTCATGTGAAAGAAAACCGCGAATGAACGCGAATAGACGCAAATGATTCTCTTCTATTAGCCGACGACGTCATGTTTCAAAGAAGCGCCTCACCCGGAACGCCCACCGGAGGCGGGCATCCCGCGCCTCCTCCATGGAAACCCGCTCAAACTGGAGGGAATCGCCCGGCAGGAGCTGGGCCACCAGGGGAATGTCCGTGGAAATCACCGTGGCGGCCTTGACGTATCCTCCCGTGGTGGGCCGGTCCGCCATGAGGATGAACGGGAGCCCTTCTCCGGGCACCTGGATGGATCCCGGAGCGATGCCGTCCGAGATGATATCCGCTCCGCGCGTGTGAGCGAGCCGGGGGCCTTCCAGCATGATGCCCATGCGGTCGGAGCGGGCCGTCACCGCATACGTTCCCGAAAGGAAGTCCGCCAGCGTCTCCGGGGTGATGCGTTCCGCCTGGGGACCGAGGACCACCCGCACCCGGGGGCTCCGGGCATAGGCCGGGCGAAGCCCTTCCGGGACATGGTCCATGAACGTTGGGCCGCCGGCTCCACCGATGCGAAGCACGTCCCCCCTTCTGAGCGCGCGGCCCTCCACTCCGCCGAAACGGCCTCTCAGGTAGGTGGATTTGCTGCCCAGCACCCGCGGCACGTCGATTCCTCCGCCCAGGCACAGGTATTGACGCGCCCCGAAAGCCCCCATGCTCACTTCCAGCACATCCGCGTTCCGGGCGAAATGCAGTCTCCACGCTTCCAGGGGTGTTCCGTTCAGGAAAAGCACGGGATCGGCTCCCGTGACGGCAAAACGGCAAGCCCCCATAAAAACGGCCCGGAATCCTCCCACGGAAATCTCCACCCCCGCCTCGCCCGGGGGGTTGCCCACGAGAAGATTTCCCAGGGCAAGGGCCGCGGGGTCCATGGCTCCGCACGCCGGCACCCCCCGGTCCTGGTATCCCAGCCGTCCCGCATCCTGGACCGTGGCCAGCGGTCCGGGATCTTCAATGCGCAAGCCGTTCAAATTCCTCCCTCCCTATGGATCGAAAGATCACGGTGTCGCCCGCTTCTACCAGGAACGCCGGCGTCCGATCGGGATCGAAAAGCCTCAGGGGGGTTCGCCCGATGATCTGCCAGCCCCCGGGACTCTCGATGGGGTAGATGCCCGTCTGCTGCTCCGC
>JACIYN010000104.1 GCA_014359885.1 Desulfacinum sp. | reverse complement strand
GTGGGCGTTCCGGGTGAGGCGCTTCTTTGAAACATGACGTCGTCGGCTAATAGAAGAGAATCATTTGCGTCTATTCGCGTTCATTCGCGGTTTTCTTTCACATGAAAAGGCGCGTTTGATCCTGTGTCAAACCCTCACGTGATCGAGTTAGAAAGGACCCAACCGCTTGGAGTTGGAAAGATGAGAACGATCGACATCAACTGTGACATGGGGGAAAGTTTCGGCTCTTATACCATCGGCAGCGACGAGACCATCATCGCCGCCATATCTTCGGCCAACATCGCGTGTGGATTCCATGCAGGGGATCCTCTGGTGATGGACAGGACCGTCCGCCTGGCCAAGGAAAACGGCGTGGGCGTGGGGGCGCACCCGGGATTTCCCGACCTCATGGGCTTCGGAAGGCGGAAGATCCAGACCTTCCCGGGGGAAATCACCCGCTACCTCATCTACCAGATCGGGGCTCTGGCGGCCTTTGCAACGGCCCACGGGGTGAACCTCCAGCACGTCAAGCCTCACGGAGCCCTCTACAACATGGCGGCGGCCGATGAGGCCGTGGCCCGGGAGGTGGTGGAGGCCGTCCGTGCCGTGAACGGCAACCTGATTCTGGTCTGCCAGCCCGGTTCCGTTCTCGCTCATATGGCGGAAAAGGAGGGGCTTCGAGTCGCCCGGGAAGTCTTTCCCGACCGGGCCTATCTGGCCGACGGAAGGCTGGCTCCCAGGAATCTGCCGGGGGCGGTGATCCATGACCCCCAAGCGGTGCGCGACCGGGTGGTGCGCCTGCTGGAGGAAGGAGTGCTGTTTTCCCTGGAAGGAGAGAAGATCTCCCTGGAGGCGGACACCCTGTGTGTGCACGGGGACACGCCGGGAGCGGCCGAGCTGGCGCGCATCATCCGAAAAGAACTGGAAGAAGCGGGCATCGCCGTGGAACCCATGGGACGGTTTCTCTGATCAACACCTTGCCGAGCGATTTTTACAGGTGGTTTACATGTTCCCACGCGATGAGCGGGCGGGGATAAACCCCGCCCCTACCCGAAACGTCACTACCTTTTTGTAGGGACGGGCTTTATGCCCGCCCTTCGGGGTCGCACCATCAGAAAGAAGCTTGCGATTTAAGAAACGAAAGCCGGCCAAAGGAGGGCGGATCGTGAAGCGGCTTTCCACTCCCATTCGGGACCTGGTGCTTCTGGAGCCCAGGGTCTTTGAAGACGAGCGGGGCTTTTTTTTCGAAAGCTACAACAAGAAGGCGCTGGCGGATCTCGGAATTCGGGAGGAGTTCGTCCAGGACAATCATTCCCGCTCCCGCCGGGGGGTTCTCCGGGGCCTGCACTACCAGATCCGGCAGGCGCAAGGGAAGCTGGTTCGGGTGGTGGCCGGGGAGATCTTCGATGTGGCCGTGGACCTGCGGCGCTCTTCCCCCACCTTCCTGCAGTGGTACGGAGTGAAGCTCTCGGCGGAGAACAAACTCCAGCTCTATATCCCGGTGGGATTCGCCCATGGATTTCTCACCTTGAGTGATTGGGCCGAAGTGCTTTACAAAACAACGGATTTCTATGCGCCCCGGCATGAGCGGTGCATCCGCTGGGACGATCCCAAGCTCCGCATCCGGTGGCCCCTGCAGGAGGGCATGCAGCCCACCGTGTCTCCCAAGGACGCGGCGGGAGTCCCGGTGGAGCAAGCGGATCTTTTTCCCTAAGAGCCTGTCCGACAATGGCTCTCCGAGTTAAGAGCCCGAGCTATGGCCCCTCTTTTCGTAGCCGCGGGGCTTCAGCCCCCCGGGAAAGGGCCTTCGTAAGCCCATGAAGCAACAAGAAATGCGCGATGGCCCATCCAACGTTCGGGGGTTTTTCCGCAGCCCTAAAGGGCTGCGCTACGAGAAAAGAGGTCGTCCGCGGCGTTCTCGGACAGCCTCCGAGGCCGTGCCTCAAAGAAAGGAGCGGTCGACTTGCCAACGGTTCTCGTAACAGGCGCCGGAGGTCAACTGGGCTGGGAGCTGCAGCGCTGCGACAGGCCGGAGCTCCGGTTGGCGGCGCTTGCCCGAAAGGATCTGGATGTAACCCGGCCGGCCGAAGTGCGTCGGGTTCTGGATCAGGTCCGGCCCCGGGTGGTGATCAACGCGGCGGCCTACACGGCGGTGGATCGCGCGGAATCGGAGCCGGAGGCGGCCTTTTTGATCAACCGGGATGCCGCGGCCCTTCTGGCCGAGGAATGCCGTCGGCGGGACATTCGGCTGCTTCACGTTTCCACGGATTTCGTCTTCGACGGAACGCGGGGGCGCCCCTACAAGCCCGATGATCCGGCCAATCCCCTGGGCGTTTACGGTCGCAGCAAGCGGGCCGGGGAGGAGGCGGTGCTGGAACTCCATCCTCACGGAGGTGCCATTGTGCGCACCGCGTGGCTCTATTCCGCCCATGGTGCCAACTTCGTGAAAACCATGCTGCGGCTTTTTTCCCAGCGGGAGGAGGTTTCCGTCGTCTGCGATCAGGTGGGAACGCCCACCTGGGCCCACCACTTGGCGCGCTTTCTCCTGCACCTGGCCGCCCGGGAAGATGCGCCGCCGCCCATCCTTCACTTCACCGATGCCGGGGTGGCGTCCTGGTACGATCTGGCCGTGGCCGTGGAAGAGGAAACCCGTGGGGCGAGAGGGCGCCGGGTGCGGGTGCGCCCCATTCCCAGTTCGGCCTATCCCACGCCGGCGAAACGTCCCGGTTACAGCGTCCTGGACAAGGAAGAGACGTGGCGGCTGTGGCCCGAGGATCCCGTCCATTGGCGGGAAGCCCTCCGGCGCATGCTGGCCCAAGGCGGATGATGCCAAACTTTTCTTTTACAGTGATTTGGCCAAAATCGGCTTTTTGCGCCCGCAAACCCGCATGAAATCTAGGAGGCTGATTTCGAGCGGCCGAAAATGTAGTGCCAAAAAGGGTCGTTCTATCCTTGATAGTAGATTGCATGTTCTGTAACATGGGGGCTACACCTTGTAGTGGAGGCGCCCATGTTTGCTCGCATTAAAAAATCAGGACCCTATCAATACGTTCAGCTCGTCGAGAGCCGGCGAGAGGGCCCCAAGGTTCGTCAACGCGTCATCGCCACCGTCGGACGGTTGGATAAGCTCAATGCCTCTGGAGAACTTGAAAAGCTGGCGCGATCCCTTGCCCGCTTCTCGGAACAGGCGGTGCTCGTTCTTTCGGCCCAAACCCAACTTCGAGCCGAGGGAAGGACCATCGGCCCTGCCTTGATCTTCGGACGCTTGTGGGATCAGCTTGGATTTCGGCAAGTCCTCCAAGACTTGCTTCGGCATCGCCTGTTCGGCTTCGATGTGGAACGGGCCATTTTCACCACGGTCCTTCATCGGCTCATGACGAGTGGGTCCGACAGGTCGTGCAGCAAGTGGTTGCGGGACTATGCGATTCCGGGGACGGAAGATCTCCAGCTCCATCATCTCTACAGAGCCATGGCCTTCCTCGGCGAAGAGACCGAGGATCAGAAGGACGCCACCCCTTTCAGTCCTCGGTGCACGAAGGATCTGATCGAGGAAAGTTTCTTCCGGGGACAGCGACACCTGTTTACCGGACTGGACTTGGTCTTTTTCGACACCACCTCCATCTACTTTGAAGGTCAAGGGGGTTCGTCTTTGGGTCAAAGAGGGTTCAGTAAGGACCACAGGCCGGATCTCCACCAGATGGTCGTCGGGGCCGTCTTGGATGGGAAGGGCCGCCCGATCTGCTGCGAGATGTGGCCGGGAAACACCCCGGATGTGAAGACCCTGCTTCCGGTGGCCGAAAGGATCCGGCGCCGGTTCCAAGTGGCCCGTTTCTGCCTGGTGGCGGATCGGGGCATGATCAGCCGCCGAACCCTCCAAAAACTCGAGGACAAGAACACGGGTTTGGACTACATCCTCGGTGTGCGCATGCGCAGCTTCAAAGAAGTCCGAGAGGAGGTCTTGTCCCGTGCGGGCCGTTATCGGGAAGTCCGAGGGGAAGGAAGCTCTTCGAAAGAGGCCTCTCCTCTCAAGGTTAAGGAAGTCCATGTGAACGGAAGGCGCTACATTGTGTGCCTGAACCCCAAGCAGGCTCGAAAAGACAAGGCTGAGCGGGAGGAAATCTTGCGCTCCCTCGAAGAACAGCTGCAAAAGGGCGCCAAGACCCTTGTGGGCAACAGGGGCTACCGACGGTACGTCAAATCGGAGCGCGGCGCCTTCACCATCGATTACGACAAAGCCCGCCGAGAAGAGCGCTTCGACGGCAAGTGGGTACTGACGACCAACACGGCATTGCCGGCCGAACAGGTGGCCCTCAGGTACAAGGAGCTCTGGCAAGTGGAGCAGGTTTTTCGGGACACGAAGTCGCTCCTTGGCACCCGTCCCATCTTTCATCGGTTGGACGAAACGATCCGGGGACACGTGTTTTGCAGTTTCCTCGCCCTGGTGCTCAAAAAAGAACTCTACCGGAGGCTGGAGGCGGCAGGGCACGGTTTCGAATGGGCCGATATCAAACAGGATCTCAAGGCGCTGCAACAGATCACCATTGAAGAGGGCGGCAAGCGCTTCGCCGTCCGCACGGAATGCCGTGGCACATGCGGCAAGGTTTTTCAGGCTGTCGGAGTTGCCGTTCCTCCCACCATCCGCCAACTGGAAGGGCCGTGAGACCGAAGCACCTTTTCGGATAGACTTGT
>JACIYN010000103.1 GCA_014359885.1 Desulfacinum sp. | reverse complement strand
TGGCCCAGGGAACGGCGGAAGTGGGCCACGACTGGCCCGGCTACTGGAAGGGCAAGAACGAAGCCTTCGTGGCCTTCGCCTCCGTCCCCTTCGGCCTGGACGCGGAAGGCTACAACATCTGGCTCTACGAAAAGGGCGGCCTGGAGATGATGCAGGAACTCTACGGCCAGTTCGGCCTCCATGCCCTTCCCTGCGGCCAGGTGGGCCAGGAAATGGGCCTTTTTTCCAACAAGCGCGCCACCAAGATGGAGGACTTCAAGGGCCTTCGCGTGCGCACCCCCGGTTGGTACATGGACATCATGAACATGCTGGGCGCTTCCGTGAGCCCCCTGCCCGGCGGTGAAGTCTATCTGGCCCTGGAGCGCGGCGTGATCGACGCGGCGGAATTCTCTTCCCCCGCCATCAACTACCCCATGGGCTTCGACGAAGTGACCAAGTACTCCATCCAGCCCGGCGTGCACCAGCCCGCCTGCCAGTGCGCCATCTTCTTCAACAAGAAGGCCTGGGACGAGCTCCCGGAAGACCTCAAGTGGATCGTCCGGATCGCCGCCAAGGAAACCCAACTGTGGAGCTACAACTGGATCAACGCCCTGAACGCCAAGGCCATCGAGCTCTTCAAGAAGAAGATCGAACTGGTAAGGATGGATACGGAAACGCTCATCGAGTTCCGCAAGACCACCAAGCAGTACCTGGATTCGCTCAAGGAAAAGTATCCGGACGTGAAGAAGGTGCTGGATTCCCAGGAAGCCTTCATCGAGGAATACGCCGTGTGGCGTGATGCCCGAAGCGGCGTGACCCCGTGGCCCTACGAGACTTACATCTCCGGAAGAATCACGGAATAAAAAAAACCTGGAGACGAAACATCAGGACCCAAGGCGCCCCGGCTTCGGCCGGGGCCCGGTGCATCGAGCCGCCGGCCCGTGCACCCCGTTTCGGGAGACACCACCATGGCCAACAGTCTGACATCGCTGATCGACGGCTTCATCGACCGCCAGGGGCGGCTCTGCGCCCTGCTCATCCTGCCCCTGTGCCTCGTGGTCATCTACGAAGTCTTCATGCGCTACCTCTTCAACGCCCCCACCACCTGGGGCTTCGAAGCCACCACCTTTCTTTACGGCATTCACTACATGCTGGGCCTGGCCTACACGGAACTGCACAACGGACACGTGAAGGTGGACATCGTCACGGCCCGCATCAAGAAGAAAACGGCCGCGATCCTTGCCATCGTCACCAACTGCGTCATCTTTCTTCCCGTCATGACCCTTCTCACTTATTGGACCGGCCGTTTCGCGTGGGATTCCACGTTGCAGATGGAAAAGAATCCCACCAGTTGGGCCCCGCCCATCTGGCCCATCAAGATCATCATGGCCGTGAGCTTCCTTTTCCTGCTTTTGCAGGGAATCTCCAAACTGGTCCACGACATCCGATCCCTCCAATCCATGGATTAAGACTTTCGAGGTGAAGCCCCATGAGTCCCGAATTCCTCACCGTGGCCATGTTCGGCACCCTGATCGTGGCCGTGGCCCTTGGACATCCCCTGGCCTACACCCTGGCCGGCGTGGCCACCCTCTTCGGCCTGATCGACAACGGCTTCAACGTCCCCATGCTGTTCAACATGTTCGCCAACAACTGCTGGGGCGTCATGGACAACTACGTGCTGGTGGCCATCCCGCTTTTCATCTTCATGGCCCAGCTCCTGGACCGTTCCAAGGTGGCGGAAAAGCTCTTCGAATCCCTCTACATCGTGCTGGGAAGCCTGAAGGGCGGCCTGGGCCTGGCGGTGGTGGTGGTGTGTACCGTCTTTGCCGCCACCACGGGCATCATCGGCGCCTCCGTGGTGGCCATGGGCCTTCTGGCCACCCCGGCCCTCCTGGACAAGGGTTATGATAAGGGATTGACCAGCGGCATCATCTGCGCCGCCGGCACCCTGGGGATCCTCATTCCCCCCAGCATCATGATGGTGGTCTACGGCGGTCTCACGGGCCTCAAGGAAACGTCGGTGGGGAACCTCTTCGCCGGCGCCGTCATTCCGGGCCTGATCCTTTCCGGCCTTTACTTTCTCTACATCCTCGTCCGCTGCACCATCAATCCCAAGGCCGGGCCTCCCATCAGCAAGGAAGAAGCCCGCAAGTGGACCGCGGCCCAGAAGTGGGCCATGACTCTGAAATCCCTGGTCCCCCCCCTGGCCCTCATCTTCATGGTCATGGGAACCATCCTGGGCGGCGTGGCCACGCCCACGGAAGCGGCGGGCTTGGGCGCGCTGGGGGCCTTCATCCTGGCCCTGGCCAACCGCCAGCTCACCTGGCAGGTCCTGAAGGAAGCCAGCTACGCCACCCTGCGGACCACCGCCATGGTCATGATGCTCTTCATCGGCGGAAAATTTTTCAGCAGCGTCTTTCTTAGCATGGGCGGCGGCGACGTGGTGGCCGATCTTCTCATCGGGTCGGGCCTCTCCACCTGGGCCGTCATCGCCATCATGATGCTCATCGTCTTCATCATGGGCATGTTCGTGGACTGGGCCGCCATCCTGCTCGTCACCGTGCCCATCTTTATGCCCATCGTTCTGGAACTGGACGTGGATCCGCTGTGGTTTTCCATGCTCATGTGCGTGAATCTGCAGACCTCGTTCCTCACGCCGCCCTTCGGCTACGCCCTCTTCTACTTTGCCGGCGTGGCCCCGAAGGGCTACGATATGATGGTCATCTACCGGGGCATCGTCCCGTTCGTGCTGCTGCAGCTCATCGGGCTCACCCTCATGGCGCTCTTTCCGCAGACCATCACGTGGCTGCCGTCCCTCTTCTTCGGGAGCTGAGGTGGAAGCAAACCGCGAATGAACGCAAATAGATGTAAATAGGCTTTGGCCGCGGGCGCTCCGTAGGGGCGAAAGATGTTTCGCCCCTACAGCCCCCGCGCCATCCACGAGCTCCATCGGGTAATGTGAAAGAGAACCGCGAATGAACGCCAATAGACGCAAATCTTTTTGGTTGTAGGAACTGCGAAGGCCGCAATGCGGGTGCCCGGCCATGCAAGGGGCGCGCAGTGACCCCTAGAGAATGGCATATTGCGGCGTTCCGACAAATGCCCTTGCTCCGGCCCGCTCTTTCATCCATGCGGGGGCCGCGAGGGGAGTCATGACTGTTAAACGGGAAGGTGAATATCGCTTTCCGTTCAGGCATTCGGAATTTCAGTGTCTTTCCATCCCTTGAAGCCCTCACCCAGGACGAAGCCATGCATCCCACAGAGCTTCTTCGGCAGTTCGAGGAAAAGGCCCAGGCCGTTCAAACCGTGGTGCGCCGGGTGTCCCACTGGCGGGAAGCGGTTCGTTACGCCGTGGACCTGACGACCGAGCGGGGCGGCCGAACCCTGGCCCCCATGAACCTCCCTCCGGAGGCGTCCAGGTCCCTGGAGGAAGCGACGGCATCCGGCACGGTGCGGATCCTGGATCCGCCCCTTCGAAACCACCTGGAAGGCATCCATACGGGACTCACCCCGGCCGACTGGGCCATCGCCGAAACGGGCACTTTGGTGCTGGATTCCACCTCCGAAGACCTTCGCATCGCCACCATGCTCTCCGAGGTGCACGTGGCCGTTCTTCCCGCAAGCCGCATCCGCGCGGACTCGCTGGAACTCAAGGGAGAAATCGCCACGCTCCAAAAGAACGGACCCCGCTACGTGGCCTTCATCTCCGGAGCCAGCCGCACGGCCGACATCGAGCGGGTACTCACCATCGGGGTCCACGGTCCCCAGGAACTGCACGTCCTCATCCTGGAGGAGGATGCGTCATGATTCGAACTCCCGGCGACGTGAAGACCTACCGGAAGGAACTGCGGGAAGCCCTGCAGAACACCTTCCTCCGACAGACCCTGGACAATTTCGCGGCGGCCTATCGGGAATCCCGCGCCAAGGCCTTCGAAGGCATGGACCTGGAAGGACTCATCGCCGACATCGCCTCCCGAAAGGATTCCGCCCTTCCCCGGCTGGACGAGCTTCTGGCGGAATTCAAGAGGAACGCGGAATCCGCGGGCGCCGTGATCCATGAAGCCGCCACGGCGCAGGAAGCCAACGAGATCATCGCCCGCATCGCCCGGGAAGGGGACGTTCGAAAGGTCATCAAGTCCAAGTCCATGACGGCCGAAGAGACCTTCCTGAACGACCATCTGGAACGGGAGGGGCTCCAGGTGACCGAAACGGACCTGGGCGAGTGGATCATTCAGCTCCGGCGCGAAGGCCCGTCCCACATGGTCATGCCCGCCATCCACCTTTCCCGCCACCAGGTGGCCGAGCTCTTCACCCGGGTGACGGAAGAGCCCATGGAGCCCGACGACATCGAAAAGATGGTGAAGGTGGCCCGGCGCACCCTCCGCCGGGCCTACCTGGAAGCGGACATGGGCGTTTCCGGGGCCAACTTCGCCATCGCCGATTCGGGCACCCTGGGGCTGGTGACCAACGAGGGAAACGCCCGGCTGGTGACCACGCTCCCGCGGATCCACGTGGCCCTGGTGGGCCTGGACAAGCTGGTGCCCGATCTGGAGACGGCTCTCACCATCCTGAAGGCTCTTCCGCGAAACGCCACGGGGCAGGCCATCTCCACCTACGTCACCTGGATCACGGGAGCCGTGGAGTGCGCCGCAGCCCCTTCGGGCCGGAAGGAACTGCACATCGTCTTTCTGGACAACGGCCGGCGCGCCCTGGCGAAGAACCCGCTCTTTTCCCAGGCCCTTCGGTGCGTCCGCTGCGGCGCCTGCGCCAATGTGTGCCCCATCTACCGGCTGGTGGGCGGCCACAACTACGGCCACGTGTACATCGGCGCCATCGGGCTCATTCTCACCGCCTTCTACCACGGCGTGGAAAACGCCCGGGCCCTGGTCCTGAACTGCCTCAACTGCCAGGCCTGCAAGGCGGTCTGCCCGGCGGGCATCGACCTGCCGCATCTCATCAAGAACGCCACCCGCCACGTGCTGGATCGGGAAGGCCGGCGCCCCCTGAAGAACGTGCTCCTCAGGCCCGTCCTCAAGGACCGCAAGCTCTTCCACTTCCTGCTCCGGAAGGCCTACCTGGCCCAAAAGCCCCTGGCGGGCGGGGAGACCATGCTGCGGCACCTGCCGCTCTTTTTTGACAAGGCCCACGGGTTCCGGAGCCTCCCCGTGGTGAGTCCCCGTCCCCTTCGGGACCGCTGGGACCGGGTCCGCCCGGACGTGAAGGCGCCCCGGATGCGGGTGGCCCTTTTCGGCGGCTGCCTGGTGGATTTCGTCTATCCCGAGCAGGCGGAAGCCGTCCTGCCGATCCTGAAAAAAGAACGGGTGGCCGTGGACTACCCCTTGGACCAGACCTGCTGCGGCCTTCCGGCCCTCATGGCCGCCGAAAAGGAGACCGCCCGGGACGTGGCCGTCCAGAACATCCGGGCCTTCGAGGATTCCGGCGCCGACTGGATCCTCACCCTGTGCGCCTCCTGCGGATCCCATCTCAAGGAAAACTACCCCAAGCTCCTGGGGGACGCCCCGGCATGGAAGGAACGCCTGAAATCCTTCACCGGGAAGGTGATCGACCTCAGTTCCTTCCTCGTGCACGTTCTGAAGGTCCGGGCCGAAGACTTCCGCGGGACCGGCGCCAAGGCGGCCTACCATGCCCCCTGCCACCTGTGCCGGGGCCTCAAGGTGGTGGAAGAGCCCAGAAAGCTCCTGGAGATCGCCGGGCTCCAATACGTTCCCTCCCCGGACGAGGACGTGTGCTGCGGGTTCGGCGGATCGTACTCCCTGGAATTCCCGGAAATCTCCGCCGAACTTCTCAAGCGCAAGCTGGACCACGTGGAAGCCTCGGGGGCGGACCTTCTCGTCACCGACTGCCCGGGCTGCGTCCTGCAGCTTCGCGGCGGCATGGACAAGCGGGGCGGCCGCGTGCGGGTCTGCCACATGGGGGAAGCGGTGGCGGAAGCGTATAAGGATTGAAGGATTAGAGGGATAAGGATTAGAGGGGTAAGGGATAGGGGGTAGGGGGTAGGGGGGACAGGAAAAGCGAGAGAGGAGACGGACGTTCATGTTGGAAATCGCGAATGCGGTGGCTGTGATCACGGGAGGAAGCGGCGGCATCGGCAAGGCCCTGGCCCAATACTGGATCGGAAACGGCGGCAGGGTGGTGCTGGCGGACATCGCCGAGGACGCCCTGGAGAAGACGGCGCGGGAGCTGCGGGATGCCGGCGGAGAGGTGGTCACGGTGGTCTGCAACGTCACCTCGGAAGAGGACAACGCCCGGCTGGCGGATACGGCCATGGAAGCCTTCGGCGCCATCAACCTGGTGGCTCCCTTTGCCGGGATCATCGCCGACGGGCTTCTGCTGGCCCCGGACCGGGAGACCGGCAAGGTCACCCGGAAGATGAGCCTGGAACAGTTCCGGAAGGTGGTGGACATCAATCTCACCGGAGTCTTTCTCACCGTCCGCGAATGCGCCGAACGCATGATCAACCACGGCTGCCGGGGCCTCATCTGCCTCGTCTCTTCCACCGGATCCCTGGGCACGGCGGGCCAGATCAACTACTCGTCCACCAAGGCGGCCATGTCCGTCTTTCCCAAGGTGATTACGGCGGAGTTCTTCCGGCGCGGCATCGCGGACCGGATCCGCTGCGTGGCCGTGGCTCCCGGCTACGTGGGAACCCCCATGGTGCGGGGCATGAACCAGAAGGCCTTGGAAAAGATCCTGAACGAGGTGCCCATCGGGCGTCTGATCGAACCGGAAGAGGTGGCCTCGCTGGTGGGCGAACTCTATCGGAACGAGGCGCTGGCGGGGGACGTCTACTTCATCCACGGGGGGCTTCGGCTGGGATCCCGCGGCTGAGA
>JACIYN010000102.1 GCA_014359885.1 Desulfacinum sp. | reverse complement strand
TTTCGAAACCGATTGCTTTCCGATGGGGCCCGGCGCAGTTGGCCTGGCCGCTGGTCCCGGTGGCGAAGCGATACGCTCATCCTTCTTCACATGGCCGTATCGGACATTTGGCAAAAACGCTTCGTCCATCATCGCGACGCCGCCCGGGCGGTGCCGGGGATCGCCGGGGCGGCTTTTATCGACGGGCGGGTGGACGTCTTTCTCAAGAAGAGCGAGCTCATCATCCAGGGAGCCGAACACCGGCTGACGGGGTTCGGGGACGTGCTGGGCCTGGACCTCCGGCTGGTTCCCGAAAAGGAAGCGGTTTTCCACGGCCGGGAGGGCTACAGCAAAAAGGGGCATGCGCCGGACCGGGCCAGCTGTTACTATTCCTTTCCGCGCTTGGCCGTCCGAGGAAGGCTGAGAGTGGGTGGACAGTGGGTGACGGTCCGAGGTTCCGCCTGGATGGATCACGAATATTCCACCGCGCCGCTGGAAGCGGGCGTGGTGGGGTGGGATTGGTTCAGTCTTCAGCTTTCCGATGGAACGGAACTCATGCTCTATGAACTGCGAAAAGCAGACGGTTCGATACACCCGGTATCCCAGGGGACGTTTGTCCGTTCCGACGGAACCAAAGAAGATCTGGTGCGGACTGATTTTGAAGTCCGGGTCCTGGGTTCTTGGACCAGCCCGCACAGCGGGGCCGTGTATCCCTCGGGCTGGCGCATCCGCGTTCCCAGGCTGGGCCTGGACGTGACGGTGACCCCGCGCATGGAGGATCAGGAGATGGTCGGAGAGGGTGCCGATGGAATCGATTACTGGGAAGGGAGCGTGGCCGTGCGGGGCCGGGCCGGGCCGACCAGTAGAGAAGTCACCGGCCTGGGGTATGTGGAACTTACCGGCTATGCCGGGCCTGTTCTCGGTCTTCAGCCGGAGGTGCCGGAAGATTCCGGATCATGAAGGAGGAGGGGGCCGTGAGGATTCGAGCGGCTGTGATCGATGAAGCGGGCGGCGTTTTCCAGGTGCGCGACCTGGAACTGGAAGAACCGCGGGAAACGGAAGTCCTGGTCCGGGTGGCGGGAACGGGGGTGTGCCATACGGACCTGGCGGCTGCAAGAGGATTTCTTCCGGTGGTGTTTCCCGCCGTCCTGGGGCACGAAGGGGCGGGCGTGGTGGAGCGCACGGGCTCACGGGTTACCCGCGTCCGCGCTGGCGATTCCGTGGTCCTCACCTGGGGATCTTGTGGAGCGTGCGGTCCCTGCCGAAGGGGGCGTTCCGCCTACTGCGACCGTTTTTTCCAATACAATTTCACCGGACGCCGACCGGACGGCAGCACGCCGCTTAGCGGCGGAGTCGGGGAAGTCTCGGGGGCCTTCTTCGGCCAGTCAAGCTGGGCTTCCCATGCGGTGGCCGATGAAAGGAATGTGGTGCCCGTGCCGTCGCATCTTCCCCTGGAAAAGCTGGGACCTCTGGGCTGCGGCGTCATGACCGGAGCGGGCGCCGTGGTGAATGCCTTGCGCGCAGAACCTGGAAATTCCCTGGCTGTTTTCGGAGCCGGCGCGGTGGGTTTGAGCGCCGTCATGGCGGCGGCCCTTTCGGGGTGCGAACCGATCATTGCCGTGGATCTGGTCCCGGAACGGCTGGAGATGGCCCGGGAACTGGGGGCGACCCACACGGTACAGGCCGGAAAAGAGGATCCCGTTCGAACGATTCGCTCCATCTGCCGGGGCGGGGTGGGCTACAGCCTGGAATGCGTGGGCCATCCGGAAGTGCTCCGCCAGGCGGTGGAAGCGATCCGACCGCTGGGCGTGTGCGGGCTGGTGGGCATGGCTTCCCCCGGCACCAGGGCCCCGCTCGACATGAACACCCTCCTCAGCGGACGAACCGTGCGTGGGATCGTGGAAGGCGACGCGGTCCCCGACCTCTTCATCCCCCGGATGCTCGC
>JACIYN010000101.1 GCA_014359885.1 Desulfacinum sp. | reverse complement strand
TCCGGCCGGCTTCCCCCGGCCTGGGCCATGTCGGGCCGGCCGCCGCCGCTTCCGCCCACCACCTGAGCCACTTCCTTGATGAGATCCCCCGCGTGCACTTTCGAAGTCAGGTCCTTGGTCACGCCGACCAGCAGGAAGACCTTGCCGTCGTGGGCGGCGCCGAGCACCACCACGCCGCTGGGAATGCGCTCCTTGAACCGGTCGTTGATCTCCCGGAGCGCCTTGGGGCTGGCGGCTTCCACCCGGCTCACCAGGACCTTGGCTCCCCCGATCTCCTGGGCCTGGTCCAGCAGGTCGGCCGACTTCCGAGCCGTCAGGGAGGCCTTGAGGGCTTCCAGCTGCTTTTCCAGATCCTTGTTGTGGGCCAGGAGCCGGTCCACCTTCTCGGGGACTTCTTCCGGGAGGGATTTGAGGCGGCGGGCCGCAGCCGAGAGGGTTTCTCGCTGGTTCTGCCAATACGCCAGGGCATGGCGGCCCGTCATGGCTTCGATGCGGCGCACCCCGGCCGCCACGCTGGTTTCCTGAACGATCACGAACGTGCCGATATCCCCGGTGCGCTCCGTGTGGGTGCCTCCGCAAAGTTCCTTGCTGAAGTCCAGGATTTCCACGAGCCGCACCGTGTCCCCGTACTTTTCTTCGAACAGGGCCACCGCGCCCGCCCGGAGGGCCTCCTCGAAGCCCATGACCCGCACCTGAAGCGGCCTGTTTTCCCGGATGGCTTCGTTGACCCGGGTCTCGATTTCCCTCAGTTCCTCTTCCGTCAAGGCCGCAAAGTGGGTGAAGTCGAAGCGGAAGCGTTCCGGGGCCACCAGCGAACCCGACTGCTTCACGTGGTCGCCCAGCACGTCCCGGAGCACCCGGTGCAGGATGTGGGTGGCGGTGTGGTTGAGGGCCGTATCCTTGCGGCTCTGGGCGTCCACGCAAAGAGTCACGGTTTCTCGCGGCCGCAGGGAGCCCTTTTCCACCCGGGCCACATGCACCCAGATGTCGCCCGGAAGCCGCAGCGTATCGGTGACCACGGCTTCGCCTTCGGGTCCCACGATCCGGCCCTTGTCACCCACCTGTCCTCCGGCTTCCCCGTAGAAGGGAGTCCGGTCCGTCACCACCTCAACGGTCGATCCGCTCAAAGCGGCGTCCACCATATTTCCGTCCCGGACGAGTGCCACGATCCGGCCCTGGGCTTCCAGCTGTTGGTAGCCCACGAATTCCGTCCGAACGCCCTGGGAGGACAGGCTCCGGTAGGCTTCGCTGATTTCCCTTTCTCCGCTACCCTTCCAGTGCTTGCGGGACTGTTCCCGCTGTTTTTCCATCCGTTCTTCGAACCCGGCCTCGTCCACCCCCATGCCCATCTTCCGGGCCATGTCCGTGACGATGTCGATGGGAAATCCGTAGGTGTCGTAGAGTTTGAAGATGAGGTCACCCGGGACGGTCTGCGTTCCTTCGTCCCGGAGGCGGTTCATCTCGTTTTGGAGCAGCCGGAGGCCGTGGTCCAGGGTCTCGCTGAAACGCTCCTCCTCGTGCAGGATCACCTTGGTGATGTAACTTCTGTTTTCCAAAAGTTCCGGATAGGTGTCGGCCATGGATTCCATCACCGCCACCACCACCTGGTGGAGGAACGGACGGTTGAGACCGAGAAAACGCCCGTGGCGAAGAGCCCGCCGGATCACGCGCCTCAGGACGTAGCCTCGCCCCTCGTTGCTGGGCAGCACGCCGTCGCCGATCAGGAAGGCGGCCGCGCGGCCGTGATCCGCGATCACCCGGAAGGAGGCGTCCTTTTCGGGATCGGTGCCGTAAGTGAGTCCTGAAAGGGCGCCGATGGCTTCCATCATGGGGGCGAACAGGTCCGTGTCGTAGTTGGACGGGACCTTCTGGATCACGGCGGCGATCCGTTCCAGGCCCATGCCGGTGTCGATGCTGGGCTTGGGCAGCGGGTGCAGCACGCCGTCCTCGGTTCGGTTGAACTGCATGAAGACCAGGTTCCACAGCTCCAGGTACCGGTCGCAGTCGCATCCGGGGCGGCAGTCGGGCCGGCCGCAGCCCATGGCCTCGCCCTGGTCGATGAGGATTTCGGAACAGGGACCGCAGGGGCCCGTGTCTCCCATGGCCCAGAAGTTGTCCTTGGTGGAAAATTTCAGGATTCGTTCCTCCGGCAGGACCTTTTTCCAGAAACCTTCCGCCTCCTGGTCGGGACCCAGCTGCATGGCCGCGTCGCCTTCGTGGATCGTGGCGTAGAGCTTGTCCTTGGGCAGCCCCATGTGCTCGGTCAGGAATTCCCAGGCGAATTGAATGGCTTCTTCCTTGAAATAGTCGCCGAAGGAAAAGTTGCCGAGCATTTCGAAGAAGGTGTGGTGGCGCGCGGTGTATCCCACGTTTTCCAGGTCGTTGTGTTTGCCTCCGGCGCGCATGCACTTCTGGCTGGTGGTGGCCCGGGTGTAGGGCCGTTTCTCCTCCCCGAGAAAGCACCTCTTGAACTGGTTCATGCCCGCGTTGGTGAAAAGAAGGGTGGGGTCGTCGTGGGGGATGAGCGAGGAGCTCTTGACCACGGTGTGTCCGTGTTCCTGGAAGTATTCCAGAAATGTCTTTCGGATCTCGCGTGCTTTCATCAGGGGGTTCTCCTCTCCGGATAAGATCTTCGCGTCGTCTTCGCCGACAGCGGGATCAGGAATCGACGGCTTCCACCTCGGGCAAGGTGGGCAGGAAGTG
>JACIYN010000100.1 GCA_014359885.1 Desulfacinum sp. | reverse complement strand
TCCCTGGGTCTGGGCCACCAGGATTTCCAGGGGAAGCCGGGGCACGTGGGGGCAGCATTCCTGCTGGAGCAGGAGATTTCCCACCTGGGGGCCGTTGCCGTGGGTGATGACGATCCGGTGGGTTTCGCACAGCCGGGCGATCTGGCGCATGGGCACCCGGAGGTTTTCGAATTGCTCGTCGATGGTCCCTTCCTGGCCCTTTCGGATGAGGGCGTTTCCGCCCAGGGCCACCAGCAGGACGGGCTTGGGAGGTGTGGGCGGGCTCATGCATCGACCTCCAATCCCAAAAGGGAGGGCAGTCGGCGCTTCAGGGCCTCTTCCAGCGTGGGACTTCCGTGATCGCGGTATTCGTAGCGCACCCGAACGGTGGGATGTTTCAGGGTGACAATGCGGGTGAGCTGGATGGGCGTGGCGAAAAGCACCAGGTCGCAGGGAACGGCGTTCAGGGTCTTTTCCAGGTCCGCGATCTGGCGCGGGCTGTAGCCCATGGCCGGAACCACGGGACCCATGTGCGGATAGCGTTGGTAGGTCTCCCGAAGGCTTCCCGCCGCATAGGGCTTGGGATCCACCACCTGGGCGGCGCCGAAGGTTTGGGCCGCGATCATGCCGGCTCCCGTAGGCATCTCGCCGTGGGTGAGGGTCGGTCCGTCCTCCACCACGGCCACCCTCCGTCCCCGGATTTTCTCCGGGTCCGAAACGAGCACGGGGGATTCGGCCAGGAGGATCTCCGCCTGCGGGGCGATCCGCTCGATGTTTTCCCTCACCTGCCGAATCCCCACCTCCGGGGCCGTGTCCACCTTGTTGATCACGGCGATATGGGCCATCCGCAGGTTCGTTTCGCCGGGATAGTAGGTGAGTTCATGGCCGGGCCGGTGGGGATCCAGGAGCACGATGTGCACGTCCGGAAAGTAGAAGGGGGTGTCGTTGTTTCCGCCGTCCCAGACGATCACGTCCGCTTCTGCTTCCGCCCGGCGAAGGATCTTTTCGTAGTCCACGCCCGCATAGACTACGATGCCCTGGTCCACCAGGGGTTCGTACTCCTCGCGTTCCTCGATGGTGCACCGGTGCCGGTCGAAATCGTCGTAGGAAGAGAACCGTTGCACCTCCTGGCGGCGGATGTCCCCGTAGGGCATGGGATGGCGCACGGCCACCACCCG
>JACIYN010000010.1 GCA_014359885.1 Desulfacinum sp. | reverse complement strand
CTCCTAGGAGGCTGTCTGACAATGGGCTCTTTGCCTCGTTTTGTCTCCATCCGTCATCCCCGCGAAAGCGGGGATCCAGGATTTCCGGGAACCTGTGGACTCCCGCTTGCGCGGGAGTGACGGTTTGCGGAGTTCTCGGACAGCCTCCCGGGAGGCTGCCGTGCGAAAACGGCGCCAAAGAGCGCCTTTCCCGTAGCGCAGCCCTTTAGGGCTGCGGAGAACCCCCCGGCCGCCGGATAAGGCATCGCGTCTTTCCTGTCGCTTCATGGAGTTACGGTGACCCTTTCCGCGGGGCTGAAGCCCCGCGGCTACGAGGAGGGCGAAAATTCCCCGGGCTGGTAAGTCCGGGAAGGACCGTTATCCTGGGAGCTCGGGCGTCTCGCCCGCCTTGCCGGCGGGCCGAAGGGGCGCTTCCTGGGAGTGCAGCGTCTTTCCTGGTTCCCAGTGTTCAACCTGTGCAAGAGGGTTTTCAGCGGGGAGGAAGCCGCGATGCTGCGAGCCGGGTGATCCGGGGTGCATTGGCGTTGAAATGTCGTCCGATTCCCGGGCGGCTTTCGGACAGGACTAGAGGGGATCATGGACGTTTCCCAAGAGGGACTGGTACGGCTGGTCTGCTTTGTCGGAGTGCTCCTTTTAATGGCGGCCCTGGAGGCCGCCTTTCCGCGGCGGCC
This sequence comes from Desulfacinum sp., assembly GCA_014359885.1. GTDB lineage: Bacteria > Desulfobacterota > Syntrophobacteria > Syntrophobacterales > DSM-9756 > Desulfacinum. Next base: position 24,971 of record JACIYN010000010.1, on the reverse strand, counting down.
CCGGAATCGCCCACGGTCGGAACGGTGGCCGGCCAACCTGGCCATGGTCCTGGTGGGAGCGGTTCTCGCGCGGGGGCTGCTGCCGGCGTTGCCCGTGGAGGCGGCCGCGCTGGCGGGAAAGAAGGGCTGGGGGCTTCTGAATAACCTGGAGATCCCTTCCGCTGCCGCCTGGGTGGTTTCCGTCATGGTGCTGGACGGAGTCATCTACCTGCAGCACGTGCTCACCCACGCCGTGCCCACCCTGTGGCGCCTCCACATGGTGCACCATGCGGACCTGGATATCGACTGCACCACGGGGGTGCGCTTTCACCCGGTGGAAATCCTCCTCTCGGCGGGACTCAAGACCGCCGTGGCGGCGGCCCTGGGGCCTCCCGCCGGGGCGGTGATTCTCTTCGAAGTCCTTCTCAACGGCACGGCTCTTTTCAACCACGCCAACCTGAAGCTGCCCGTTTCGTTGGACCGGGCGGTGCGCCTCTTCCTGGTCACCCCGGACATGCACCGGGTCCACCATTCGGTGATCATCCGCGAAACCCACAGCAACTTCGGCTTTTGTCTCTCCTGGTGGGATCGGCTTTTGGGGACCTACAAGGACCAGCCGGAAAAGGGGCACCTGGGTATGACCATCGGCCTCAGCCAGTATCGGGACCCGACCCGGCTCAACCTCGCCCGGCTCCTCATCCTTCCGGTCACGGGTGATCCCGGCCGGCAGCCCATCAACCGCCATTGAAAAGGCGGGATAATCCGTTCCGCTGATGCCCTATGATTTGCCGGGTAAAATTCATTGTGTCAGCCTGGAAATGTTCTGTGCAGAGGTAAGGACCCGTACACAACCACTTCGAGGAGTCTACTATGCAGACCCTGCAGGAGATTCAATCAGCGGTCACGCGGCTCTCCAGAGAAGAGCTGATCCTTTTTCGTGAATGGTTCCAAGAATTCGATGCCGCGCTTTGGGACAGGCAGTTGGAAGAAGATGTGAACGCGGGGAAGTTGGCAAGATTCGGGGATCGAGCGATTGCAGATTTTCAAGCAGGCAAATGCAAAGAGATCTGAAACATTTTGCAGCCCCTTCGTTTTGGTTCTTGGGGACTGAAGACTCTTCGCCCCAAGCGGGATGTTGCCTGCTTCATGATTTGCCCATGAAGCGAGTGCCTGCAGGGTGGAAGCGGGTCCTCTATTCAAAAACGGGCGGTTCAGCACTTCTGCCGGTCACGCCGTCATCCCCGCGAAAGCGGGAATCCAACATTTCCTGTAAGCGATAGACTTCCTTCCCCCGTTGCAGCCGCCGGCAACTTGGGCTGTAAGGGTCGAGCTGCAAAGAACGGGACAAGATCCCGGCGTCCGGCGCGTTACGAAACCTTGCCGCCGGGGGCCACGGGCGCATCCGTGGTCACCAGCTTCAGGGCGTCCCCGTCGTGGGCGGCCAGGATCATGCCCTGGGATTCCACGCCCATGAGCTTGGCCGGCTGGAGGTTGGCCACCACCACCACCTGCTTTCCCAGCAGGTCTTCCGGGGCGTAGTGTTCGGCGATGCCCGCCACCACCTGGCGTTCTTCGCCGATGTCCACCTTGAGCTTCAAAAGCTTCTTGGACTTGGGGATCCGCTCCGCTTCCAGGACCACGCCGGCCCGGAGATCCAGCCGCTGGAAATCCTGGAAGGAGATAAGATCCGCCGCATCCCGCTTTTCTTCCGCTTTTTCCACGTCCTGTTTCCTTTCCTTGGCGTCCTTTTCCTGCTGCCACTTCTTGAGATCCACCCGGGGAAAGAGGGCGGCGCCCTTTTGCACCTTTTCACCTTCCACCAGGCTGCCCCAGCGGGCGTCCCGTTCCAGACGAAGGTCCAGGGCCTTCATGGGCATCCCCAGCCGCTCCAGCATCTTTTCCGCCGTCTCGGGCATGAAGGGGGCGACGAGGACGGCCACGGTCTTGTTCACCTCCAGCAGCGTGCGCATCACCCGTTGCAGCCGGCCCCTTTGGGACGGATCCTTGGCCAGCTCCCACGGGCCGGTCTGGTCGATGTACTTGTTGGCGGCGTTGATCATCTCCCAAACGGCCATGAGGGCCTTGTGGAAGGCCCACTTGGGGATTTCTTCCGCATAGACGGAAACGGTCTCTTGGACCTGCCGTTCCAGGGCCTCGTCTTCCGGCTGGGGCGGATCCCCGAAGGGGGGCACCGTGCCGCCGAAGTATTTGGCCGTCATGGCCAGGGTACGGCTGAAGAGGTTCCCCAGGTCGTTGGCCAGGTCGGAGTTGAGCCGCTGGATCAGGGCCTCCTCGCTGAAATTGGCGTCCAGGCCGAAGACCATTTCCCGCAGGAGAAAGTAGCGGAAGGCGTCCACGCCGTAGACCGGGGCCAGGTCCAGAGGACGGACCACCGTGCCCCGGCTCTTGCTCATCTTGCCTTCGTTGATCTTCCAGTAGCCGTGCACGTTCAGGTGTCGGTAGGGTTCGATGCCGGCCGCCTTCAGCATGGTGGGCCAGTAGATGCCGTGGGGCTTCAGGATGTCCTTGGCAATGAGATGCTGAGCCGCGGGCCAGAATTTCCTGAAAAGCTCTCCGTCCGGGTATCCCAGGGCGGACACGTAGTTGATGAGCGCATCGAACCAGACGTAGGTCACATACCGGTCGTCGAAGGGCAGAGGCACGCCCCAGCTCAGTCGTTCCTTGGGCCGGGAGATGCAAAGGTCCTCCAGGGGCTCCCTCAGAAAGGCCAAGACCTCGTTGCGGTACCGCTCCGGGCGGATGAAGTCGGGGTGCTTTTCGATGTGCTCGATGAGCCAGCCCTGGTACCTGCTCATCCGGAAGAAGTAGTTGGCCTCTTCGCGTTCCACCGGGGGCTTGTCGTGGTCGGGGCATTTGCCGTCCACCAGTTCCTTTTCCGTGTAGAAGCGCTCGCAACCGATGCAGTAAAGCCCCTTGTAGGTGTCGAAGTAGATGTCCCCGGCGTCGTAGACCTTTTGGAGGATGTCCTGGACCACCTTCATGTGGGCGGGGTCGGTGGTGCGGATGAAGTGGTCGTTGCTGATGTTGAGCTTGGGCCAGGTCTCGCGGAACATCCGGCTGATGCGGTCCGCGTAGGTCTTGGGGTCCGTTCCGGCGGCTTCGGCGGCCTGGACGATCTTGTCCCCGTGCTCGTCGGTGCCTGTGAGGAAATAGGTTTCGAAGCCCATGAGGCGGTGGAAGCGATTCATCACATCCGCCACGATGGTGGTGTAGGCGTGTCCGATGTGGGGTTCCGCGTTGACGTAGTAGATGGGGGTGGTGATGTAGAACCGTTTGTCCATGCCGCGCTGTCCTTTCTCACTCCGCTCGCTTCTTTTTCTTCTTGGACCTGCCGCTCCGGCTCTTCTTCTTCCTGGGTTTCTGTTGCGGACCGTCCGGCCGGGATGCCTCCGGCTGGGCCTGCGGCCGTGCCTCACCCTCCTGGGACGGGACGTCGGCCTCTCGGGGTGCGGGCGCCTTCGCCTGGCACGGGCGGGGGGCGCCTTGGGCCGACACCGGGCCGTAGTCGATGTCGATCTCCTGACCGTTTTCCAGAAGAACCGTGACCACACGGTCGATCACGTTCTGGCGGATGACTTTACCGCGCCCCTGGGGGGTCTCCACCTTCTTTCCCAGCTTGGGCATGCCCTGCTTGTAGTACTTGTAGGTGTCGTATTCGTACTGCAGGCAGCACATGAGGCGCCCGCAGGCGCCTGAGATCTTGCCGGGATTGAGGCTCAGGTTCTGTTCCTTGGCCATCTTGATGGAGACGGGATGGAAGTTGCGAAGAAACGTGGCGCAGCAAAGGGGACGCCCGCAGGTGCCGAGTCCCCCCACCATCTTGGCCTGGTTGCGCACGCCGATCTGGCGCAGCTCCACGCGCATGCGAAGCCGGCGCACCAGGTCCTTCACCAGCTCCCGAAAGTCCACCCTTCCGTCGGCGGTGAAATAGAAGATGATCTTGGACCGGTCGTAGAAGCACTCCACGTCCACCAGGTTCATGGGGAGCCCCAGGGCCTGGATGCGTTCCAGACAGAAGGCTTCGGCTTCCTCCTCGAACCGCAGGTTTTCGAAATGCTTTTCGATCTCCGCCGGTTCCGCCGGCCGTTCGATGGGTTTCACTTCCTTCGGGTGAACGTCCGGGTTCTTGGGAAAGGGGCCTTCCACCACCTCGCCCAAACCCTTGCCCTGTTCCGTGTTCACCACCACATAGTCGCCCTTCCGGACCTGGAAGGGACCCGGATCAAAGTGATAGATCTTGCCTCCATCCCGGAAACGAATACCGATGACCTTTTCCATCCACCCATTCCTTTATCTTCAGGCAGACACCCTCCAGGACCAGCTGCTTGTTGGCGTGGGCCCGGAGGTGCTGCACGGCGTTTTCCACCACTTCATACATCCTGAGCAGCGTGTCGGGGTCCCTGGCGAGGCGCCCTCCGTGGGCGTCCGTGGCGTCGAAGACCGTTTCTTCAGTCATTCCCAAGCACTGCATCAGGTTTCCGCGCACCCAGAACTTAATACATTCCAGGTCCTGTTCCAAGTCTTCACTTTCCTTGACCCATTGGGCGGTGTCCAAAAAGAGGTCCAGCACCGGGCCGCGGGCCGCCTCCAACAGCCGATGAACCACCTGCCGGCACCTTTCCACCCGGTCGCCTTCGGCCCACGTCCGGGCCCTTTCCAGGCTGCCGAAGGACAGTCTGGCCACCTGGGCCGCCCGGGATGGCGAAAGATTCCATCGCTCCGCGACCAGATCCCGCACCTGCTGGTCGTCCAGGGGCTGGCATCGCACGTGGCAGCATCGGGATACCAGCGTGGGCAGAAGCATCTGGGCGTCCAGGGCCAGCAGGATGAAGACGTTTCGCGGCGGCGGCTCTTCCAGGATCTTCAAGAGGGCGTTGCCGGCCTCTTCGGTGAGCGCCTGGGCGTCCTGGACGACGGTGACCCGGAAGGCGCCCTCGAAGGGGCGAACCCGGCACCGTTCCCGCACTTCCTTGATCCGGGCCAGTTTGATGGAGGTCCCTTCCTTTTCCACCCAAAGAAGGTCGGGGTGGACGCGTCGGTCGATCTTTCGACACGCTTCGCAGGTGCCGCAGGCGATGGCGCCCGTGCCCGGGTCCGGCGGGGTGAGGCAATGGAGGGCCTTGGCCAGTTCCAGGGCCAGTCGGCCCTTTCCGATCCCCTCCATGCCGCTCAGGAGCAGGGCATGGGGAAGGTTCCCGGTTTTCAGTAGATGGGCGAGGAACTTCTTGGCCCGAGCTTGCCCGGTGATGGTTTCCAGACTCATGCCGTTCGTCCCATTCCGGTGCTTTCCAGCAGGTGTTCCACCTGCCGGAGGACCCGTTCCAACGGCTCGGAAGCGTCTACGACCACGAACCGCTGGGGTTCCCGGCGGGCCAGGTTTAGGTAGCCCTGCCGCACCCGTTCATGGAAGTCCGCGGATTCGGATTCCAAGCGGTCCGGCCCTCCCGTCCGACCGGAGCGGCGCTGCAGGGCCAGGTCCACGGGGCAGTCCAGGAGCAGGGTCTTGTGGGGCCGGACGCCCTGAAGCACCTCCCGCTGGACCGCTTCGATGGCCCGAAGGTCCAGGCCGCGGCCCCACCCCTGGTAGGCCAGGGTGGCGTCGGCGAACCGATCCGCCACCACCCACGTTCCCTTCTCCAGGGCCGGACGGATCACCTCCTGCACCTGCTGGTTCTGGCTGGCCAGGTAGAGAAGCACCTCCGTCCAGGGATGGATTCCTTCCAAGCGGGAATCCAACAGGATGGAGCGCAGGCTCTCCCCCACCCGGGTGGTGCCGGGTTCCCGCACGCGCAGGCAGGGGATGCGGTGCTCTTTCAGCCGGCGGACCAGAAAATCCACCACGGTGGTCTTTCCCGATCCGTCGATCCCTTCCACGCTTAGAAACAAGGGCCTGTCCACAACCCGTTTTCCCTCATGAGCGATCGAAGCCTTTTCCCGCTCCGTCGCCGCATGCACAAAAGTTGCGGCGTTGCAGGGCGGTTCGCGAACCGCTCCCACACCGCTCGCCCTCAATCACCGTGGGGCGAATGATCATTCGCCCCTACGGGACGTTTTCGTCCCGTTGCCATGGAGGTCCTTTCGCGCTGAAGGACGGTTCTCTCCTCAACGCCCCTCGCCCTTCTTTTCGGCCACCATGGAAAAGAGGTTCAGCTGGCGGCACCGGCGGCCGTCGGGAGCCTCCGAAGCCGAAGGCGATGGATCCCCCTCACAACTGCTTCCCTTGTAGAAATAGCGCTCATAGGGGGGCTGGTAGGGTGTCCAGCGGGAATCGTCCCCGGAAGGCTGTTCCAGGAGCCGGTCCAGGTTGTTCATCTTGGCGTCCAGGTCGTCCGCCAGGTGCAGCACGAACGCCTCCCGGGTCATGGGGGGCTGCACGGCGCCGTAGGCCGCCTGCCCGTGATGGCTCAGGATGAGGTGCTTCAAAAGTACGGCGGTCTCCTGGGGAAAGTCCTTGCAGAGAAACAGCTTCTTTTCCAGGATTTCCACCCCCAGCACCATGTGACCCACCAACCGTCCCACGTCCGAATAGTCAATGGCCACATCCCAATAGAACTCTTCCACCTTGCCGATGTCGTGAAGAAAGGCCCCCAGCAGGAGCAACTCGCGATCCAGGGTGGGGTAGCGGCCAGCCAGCAGGGTCACCAGTTCCATGACGGAAACCGTGTGCTCCAAGAGTCCGCCCAGGTAGGCGTGGTGGAAATTCTTGGCGGCGGGCGCCTTCCGAAAGGCGTCCATCAGGGCCCCGTCCGCCAGGAAGTGGCGAACCAATTCTTTGAGAGGCTTGCGCTGCACGGTCGCCAGCTTGGCCACGAACCTCTGCCACAGGGCCGCGGCGTCCCCGGGATAGGCCGGCAGGAAGTCTTCCGGATCGATGGGGTCCGGCGGCAGCGTCTCCAGCTTCTGGATGTTGATCTGGAGCTCATCCCGAAAGGTTTCCGTGCGCCCTTGGACTTCCACCACGCACTTGGACGGAAGCCGGGAAGCGGCCTCCTCGGCCCCGTTCCAGATCCGCCCGATGACCCGTCCGGTCTTGTCCTGCAGGGTCAGGGTGAGAAACGGGGTGCCGTTCTTGGCGATGCGAAGCTCCTTGGCGGCCACGGCGAAGGTCCCGACAATGTCCTGATGGGGCTGGAGATCGGCGATGAAGATCCGCTCCTTCTTTCCGTTCGGCGGGGTCTGGGTGGTTTCCATGGTATCGTCTGCCTGCCCTTTTCTTCCTCTTTCCACGACATTTTTGTTGGGAAACGGAATCATTGTTTCATGCCGGTTCCGGGGGCATACTACAGAAGTCGCCGGGAATTGGGAAGAAAGGTTTCGGGGATGGGTGACGAGTGATGAGTGACGAGTGATGGGTGACGAGTGATGGGTGATGAGTGATGGGTGATGAGTGATGGGTGATGAGTGATGGGTGATGAGTGATGGGTGATGAGTGATGGGTGATGAGTGATGAGTGACGAGTGATGAGTGATGGGTGATGGGTGGCGCGGGGTTGCATCGACCCCGTACGCCATGTCCATACCACATCCGTCTCACGACTCACGCCTCACGCCTCACGCCTCACGCCTCACGCCTCACGCCTCACGCCTCACGACTCACGACTCACGACTCACGACTTACGACTCACGACTTACGACTCACGACTTACGACTCACGTGCATGACAATTGCCTCCGCCACGGCAAGTGACTAGGATGGTGGGAAGATCGCCCGAACCGCAGCGCCGCCGTTTTTCGAGGAAAGGACGCATGCCATGGAAATCATTGCGCAACTTGGATCACTGCTGGGCCTGTCTTTCATCAGCGGTGTGAATCTCTACGCCACCGTGGCCGTGGTGGGCCTCTGCCTCAAGCACGGCCTGGTCCAGGGACTCCCGCCGGAATTGCACGTGCTGGCCAACGATGCGGTCATCTTCGTCGCCCTGTTCCTGTACGTCATCGAATTTGTGGTGGATAAGATCCCCGGCCTGGACACCCTCTGGGACACCCTGCACACCATCATACGGCCGCTGGGCGGCGCCATGCTGGCCCTCATGCAGGTGGGGGAGGCGTCTCCCGCCCTGGAAGTGATCGTGTTCCTGCTGGGCGCCAGCCTCGCGTCGGCGGCTCATGTGACCAAGGCCGGAACGCGGTTGCTGGTGCAGTCGAGTCCCGAGCCCTTTTCCAACATGGCCCTGAGTGTGGGGGAAGACATCTTCGCCGTGGGTTACGCCTACGTGAGTCTCACCCATCCGCGCTGGACGTTCTTCAGCACCATCGCCCTCCTGGTGCTCTTCGTGATCTTCTTTCCCATACTGGCCCGAAACCTGGCCATGCTGGTGAAGGCCTTGTTCCATCGCATCTTTTCCGCGTTCGGAGCCGGAGGGGCGGGCTTCGATCCCGTTCGTCTCCCCTATCACATCGATCGCCTCCATGCCGCGGAAGCGGCGTCGGGAGAAGAGGTGATCTGGGCGGGGCCCGCCTATGCGTCCCGGGTTCCCGGCGTCCCGCGGGCTTCCCGCGCCCACGCGGTGCTCACCTCCGAAGGCGTCCGGCTCTACTATCGGCGATTCTTCCGGTGGCAAAGCAAGGCGATGGGGAGGAAGGACCTGCATCGGGTGCGCCTCTACCCCGGAAGGCTCCTGAGCAAGCTGGTGATCAAGGGGACCGGCGAAACCTGGATCCTTTCCTTTTACCGAAGGGATGCGGAAACCCTTCCCACCCAATGGATCGAAGCGCATGAACGGAACGAGAAGCTCCAGCTTGCCGGCAGCTGAAGAATTCTTCCGGGCGGACTCCACCCTCTCCCTGGAGGAAAGAATCCGCCGACTTCAGGTGCCCGGGTTCACCTCCAGGGGGCGGGAGGCGCTCCCTTCGGTGTGCCGTCAGGCGGCCCTCCGCGCGGCCGTTCTCGCTTATAAGTCCGCTCACGGCCTCCTGTGGATCCTCTTCATGGGAGGTACGGGAACGGGAAAATCCACCCTTTTCGATGCCGTCTGCGGGGAGCGGGTGAGCGAGACGGGGGTGGAACGTCCCAAGACGTGCGGAGCGGTGGGCTATGCCCATCATGGGGCGGCATCGGACCTGGATCTTCCTTTCCCGGAGGTGCGGGTGGTCCGCCATCCCGGGTCGCAAAGCATCGGCGCGCCTCTTGCCGGAGAGCCCGGCGTCTTCCACGTGCGCCTGCACGAAAAGAACCAATGGGCGGAGGTCGTCCTGGTGGATACGCCCGATCTGGACAGCGTGGAGGAAGCCAACCGCCTGTTGGCGGAAAACTTCTTCCACCTGGCGGATGCCGTCGTCTTCGTGACCAGTCCCGAAAAATACGCCGACGATGTGCCGTCCCGGTTTCTCAAAGGGGCCCTTCGGGAAGGAGCGGAGGTCTTTTTGGTCTGCAACAAGGCGGGGCGGGACCTGGGCCCCCGGGATGTCCTGGAGGTTTTCCGGGGGGACGGGGTGGTGCCGTCGTTGGATCGCGTGACCCTCTTGCCGTTCCTGGCGGGAGATCCCGTGGGCCGCCTTCCCGAAGAAGCTTCTTTCCGCGAGTTCCGTTCCCGCCTCGTGGAAAGGGTGCGGGAAGAGGCGGGAGTCGCCCTTCGCCAACGCTCCCTGGCCCGTCTTCGACATGTGCTGTCCCGGGAGCTGAAAGAGCTCGGGGAGATTCTGGCGGAAGAGGCCCGGGAGGCGGAGCGGTGGAAGGAAACCCTTGAACAATACCGGCGGCAGGCCGTGGAGGACGTCCTCGCCGGGCAGGAAAAACATTTCACGGCGGAAACCCGCGCGTATCTCCAGGCGGAAATCCGTTCGCTCTTTTCCAGATACGATCCGCTGGCCAAACCCCGGCGATGGATTTCCAAGACCCTGGCGGTTCCCCTGCGCCTGCTGGGAATCCTCAAGGGCTCGCCCTATCCGGGAAGGCGCGAGTCGCTGGAACGGGTCAAGGGACGGATCCACGTGGAGGGCATCCAGGCGGCGGTTCAGCGATTTTCCCGCCGGGTTCTGGAGGAGTCCCTGCAGGGGAAAGAACAGAGTCGCCTCTATCGTGCCATCCTGGAAGGAAACGCCGTCCTGCAGCCCCAGGAGGTGGTGGAGTTCGTGGACCGGGAGCAGGAAAAGCTCATCGATTGGCTCCAGTCGGTCTTTTCCGATCTGGCCGAGGGGCTTCCCAAGGGCAAGGAGTGGGGGATCTATTCCACCTCCGTCTTGTGGGGTGTTCTGATCGTCAGCCTGGAAACGGTCCTCGGGGGAGGGTTCACCATGGTGGACGCCGTGCTGGATGCGGCCATCGCCCCCTACGTGACCCAGGGGGCCGTGGAGCTCTTCGCCTATCGCGAGATTCAAAAGATCGCCCGGGAACTGGCCGAACGCTACCGCGCCGGCCTGACGGCCGTAATCGACGAACAGCACCGCCGCTTCCTGGCCTGCCTGGAAGAAGTGAGCCCCGACCCGGAGCTGCGGGAAATCTTGGCGGAGCATCCCTTCGGGTAAACTCCATGAGGGGTGGGACTTTTCCGCTGCTCGGACGGCATGAAGAAGCCGTTTAGGTGAAACGCGCCCTTGTTCTGACCGTGCGCGCGAGCTGTAGGGGCGAATGATCATTCGCCCCTACAGGGACCTGCGTCCCAAAGGTGGGTTTCATCCTTCGTTGTCACGGGCCCCGTGATGGGGGCTGATGTGAAAGAGGACTGCGAATGAACGCGTATAGACGCAAATGGAAACGACCGGTGGGACTTCCTCGGAAGGGAGGATTTCCTGAAGGGAGGCAGTCTTCAAAAGCCTTTCGCCTGAGGCATTTTTCTGAAAGCTCGGGAAAGGAAATGCGGTGAGTCGAGCGGAACAGTTGGAGCGGATGTTGGCGGAGGCGCAGGCTCTGCTGCGGTTGGAAGGGCTCATGCCCCTTGCCGCAGGGGACCGCGAGGAACTGGCCGCGCGCTTGGAGTCCCTCGAAAGCCGCCTGAAAAATCTGGAAGACCGGATCCTTTTCATCGGCTTGTTGGGGGGGACGGGAGTGGGCAAGTCCAGCCTCATGAACGCCCTGGCCGGTGCTCCCATTGCCTCCGTCAGCCACCGGCGCCCCCACACGGACCGGGTTCTCCTCTACCGGCACGAGGCATGCCCACCGCCCCGGAGGATCCGAGAAGCGAAGGTGCCGATCGGGGAGGTGACCCACCGGGAGGACGCCGTCCGGCACGTGGTCATGTGCGATCTGCCGGACTTTGACAGCCTGGTGGGGGAGCACCGGGAGCGTGTTCGCGATTTTCTCGAGCACCTGGATCTGGTGCTCTGGGTCACCACGCCGGAAAAATATGCGGACAAGCGGTTCTACGACTTTCTCCGGGAGGTTCCCAAGGCGAAGGAAAACTATGCCTTCATTTTGAACAAGGCGGATACCTTCTTCGCCGGAGCCGATCCGGGGGAGGGCCATGAAAACCTGGAGCGGGTCTTTCGTTCCTTTCGGGATCTGGTCCGGCAGGCCACCGGCGCCGGGGACCCGGTGGTCTATGCCGTGTCGGCCCGGGAGGTCCTGGACGGAGCCGATCCTTCTTCCTGGAACCAGTTTCCCTTCCTCAAGAAGTCCGTCTTCCAGCAGCGGGATGCCAAGGAGATTCGCGCCATCAAGGAATCCAACCTGGACGCCGAGGCCGAGTCCGTTCTGGAACGGCTCCTCAAGGGTGTGGAGGAACTCCGTCGCCTCCACCGGGTCGTCACCGACCTGGAAAAGGAACTGGCCGGGCTCCAGGAGACCTGGCGGCGCTCCTGCCGGACCCTGTGGCGGTCCTGGATTTCGCCCCGGGTGGTGGAATCCGTGGCCGGGACGCTGGAAAATCCCGAGGACCTCACGGGGCCGGCCGCCTTGGCCGCCTGGGTCGCCCGCCGGGTGGGAGCCTACGGCGGTTCGCCGCAGCCGGGAGGCGGTCCGGATGTGGAGGACCTGATCCGGCGTGCGGAAGACCGGTGTCGGGAGCAGTGGCGATGGATCGGGGATCACCTCCTCAATCGGATAGCCGGCGCGGGCCTGGCGGGCGCTCTTCGTTCGGAATGTTCCCAATGGGTGAACCGCATGAGTTCGGGAGAGGACTGCGCCCGGGCTGTGGTCCGACTCCGCGAGGGATTCCCGCCGGAAGGACCTCCCGTGGGGGCGCGCGCCTTTCGGTTCAAACAGAAGGCGGTGAGCCTGCTCTGGACGGTTTTCCTTTTGTTCGCCTTGGGCGGGGAAGCGGCCTGGCGGACGTTTCTCCAGGACCCCGGGCCGGCCGCCGGCGTGGGGGTGGTGGTGGCCGTGGTGAACGCTCTTTTCAGTCCCCGGGGGCTTGCCGCCCTGGGTAGCTACGCCCTTCTCCAGCTTCTTTCGGGCCTTCGATTCTACAAAGGATACAGGAAGTTCTTGCGGGCCCGGGCCCAACGGATTATAGATTCGCTCCAACGCGTCCTGGAAGAGGGGTGGGCGGATCAGTGGCGTCTGGTGGAAGCGGCCATCGGCGGCTGGCGCGAGGACGTGGAAAAACGCCTTGCCCGGGTGGAGTCGCTCCTGACGGAAACGCGGGCCGGGCGGTGAATTTTGCGGCGAGGACTGATGGGAAAGAAAACCGCCCATGAGCGCGAATAGACGCCAATGGAAATCGGTGGAAGGCGGGAGCGCGGAAAGCCGCGAAAAGCGTACCCGGCCCTCCACTCGCTGCATGGCCGCCCCTCGATGGTCGCGCCTTGTGGCGCTCTTACCGGCGGACAGTTCCCCCGGGCCGGCGCAGGCATCCCTGCGGGATGTCGAATTTCGCCATGATCGTCGACCTGATCCCGGGCTGTCGGAGCAAATGGACAACAGACACAAATAGGAACACCAAGGAAGGATCCCAGGAGAGCATGCCGCTCAAGATTCTCGTTTTGACCGTCATCTTCGTCCTGCCCCTGGTTCCCACGTTCTGGGCCATCCAGGAAATTCCCAGACGCCGGTTTCGCACGCGGCGCCGCAAGATCGTCTGGTTCGCCGTGGCGGCCACGTTTCCCTGCGTGGGCGCGCTCCTCTACTTTCTGATCGAGCGGCGCCACACGGTGTTGGCCCCCGAATGGGGCGGTCCGCCCGTTGCCCCCGACTCGGAAACCGACGGGGAGAACCGGCCTTGACGGATCCACCGCCCGTCATGTAAGCGTGCTCGGTGACGTTCGGAGTGCCAGCAAGAGAAAAAAACCTGGAGGAATTAACTACATGCTCACAGTCTTCCGTCAACACGCAACCAGTTGGCTCATCAAGGTCGCTCTTTTCGCCATCGTCATCGTCTTCATCTTCTGGGGCGGGTATTCCTACCAGTCCCGAAAGGCCGCGCGTCTTGCCCGCGTGGGGGACGTCTTCATCACCTATGCGGATTACAACCGGGCCTACGACCAACTTCTCAACATCTATCGGCAGCGCTTCGGAAACCAGCTGAACCAGGATCTTCTGAACCGATTGGATGTGAAGAAGCAGGCCATGGATCTGCTCATCGACCGGATCCTCATCGCCCAGGCCGCCCGCAAGCTGGGCCTGGAGACCACGGCCGAGGAACTGCAGCGGGAAGTCTTGAGCTATCCCGTCTTCCAACGGGACGGCCGCTTCGATCAGCAGCTCTATGTGCGGGTGCTCCAGCAAAACCGCATGACGCCGGAGATCTTCGAGAGCCAGTTGGCCCAGGATCTCATGCTCCGCAAGGTGGAAGCCTTTGTGAAAAGGCAGGCGGTGGTGAGCGATCAAGAGGTGGAAGCGGTTTTGCGCCACGCCCATTCCCAGATCCAGGTGGCTTATGTGGCCTTTGACCCCCAGACGTTCGAGAAGGACGTTCCGGTCGATGAGGCGGCTCTCAAGGAATACTTCGAAAAGAACAAGGAAACCTACAAGGAGCCCGAAAAGCGGCAGCTGGCCTGGGTGGCGTTTCCTCTGGACGACTACACCAAGGATGTGACCGTAAGCGAAGAGGAACTCAAGGCCTATTACGAAGACCACCCCGCGGAATTCCACACGGAAAAACAGGTCCGCGCCCGGCATATCCTCTTTCGGCTGGATGAGGACGCTCCCGAGGAGGAAGTGAAGAAGGTGGAGGCGGAAGCCCGGGACGTGCTGGCCAAGGCCCGCAAGGGGGAAGACTTCGCCCAACTGGCCAAGAAGTATTCCCAGGGTCCCGGCGCCCCGGAAGGCGGGGATCTGGGCTACTTCAAAAAGGACCAGATGATACCGGCCTTCGCCGACGCCGCCTTCGCTCTGAAACCGGGGGAGATCAGCGACCTGGTGAGGACCCGATTCGGCTACCACATCATCAAGTCCGAGGATGTGCGGCCCGAGGAGACGCTCCCCTTCGAAAAGGCACGGGCGCAGATCGAGCTGAAGCTCAAGCGTGAAAAGGCCAAGGATATCGCCTACGAGAGGGCCAGGGACTTTGCGGATGCGGCCTTTGCGGACGGAGACGTGGTCCAAGCCGCCCAACGGATGAAGCTTTCCGCGGAGGCGCCGGAAAAGTGGTTCACCGTCACGGAGACCCTTCCCAAGGTGGGCCGGGTGCCCGAAGCCATGGAGGAATTCTTCGCCCTGAGCCGGGATCAGATCAGCAACGTCCTCGAATACCGAAACGGCTATCTGGTAGGGCAGGTGAAGGGGATCCAGCCGCCCCAGGTGCCGCCGTTCGAGCAGGTTCGGGAGCGGGTCCTTTTGGATTTCAAGGCCGATGCGGCGCGCCGGGAAGCGGAAAAGGCGGCCAAGGACTTCGCTCAAGCCGCCGCTGGAATGGACGATCTGGAAAAAGCGGCTCAAGAAAAGGGACTTTCCGTTTCCAAGAGCGGCTGGTTTTCCCGAAGCGAGCCCGACAAGGACCTGATGCTCTGGGGGGAAGCGGCCGAGGCCGTGTTCCAGCTCACCAAGGAAAAGCCGCTCACGACGGAGCCCGTTTCCTGGCAGGGCAAGTTCCTGGTCTGCCGGCTTCTGGATCGCCGGGATCCGCCTCCGGAGAAGATGCAGGAAGGCCGGGACATGGTTCGCGCCCAGCTTCTGCAAACCAAGCAGAACCAGCTCTGGCAGGCATGGCTTTCCAAGCAGCGCCGGGAAGCGGACGTGGAGATCCTGCAGGAGATTTAGTGGATGGACGGTTTCCGCGGGGGCTGAAGTCCCGCGGCCACAAAGAGGGCAATGGATCGCCCATTCCTCGTCTTGGCGAAACCAGGCATGACCGTTCCAACAGTGTAGGGGCGAAAGCTTTTTCGCCCCTACACCTGTTTCGGGCCATCCCCTTGGGATCGCGCAACTTTTTGTGGGCGGGCCGGGCTTGATCGCAAGGGGCTCCCCCGTCCTTCTTCAGCCGATGGCGGCCAGGGCCTGATCCAAGTCCTCCATGAGATCTTCGGGATCCTCGATTCCCACCGAAAGGCGAATGAGGGAATCGGAGATGCCCAGGGCCAGGCGCTCCTCGGGGCTCAGAGGCGCGTGGGAAGTTTGCGCGGGAAAGCACGCCAGGGATTCCACCCCACCCAGACTCACGGCCGGTTTGAAAAATCTCAGCCGTTCCATGACGACTTGTGCCGTCGCGGTGTCGCAGTCCGGTTCAAAGGACAGCATGGCACCAAAGGCGCGCATCTGGCGGGCGGCGATGTGGTGGCCGGGATGGTTCGCAAGGCCCGGGTAGTGGACCTGCCGGACCCGGGGATGCGCATCCAGGAAGGCGGCGATCTTCGCCCCGTTTTCATTGTGCTGACGCATGCGCACCGCCAGGGTCTTCATGCCCCGCTCCAGAAGATAGCAATCGTAGGGGCTCAAGCTGGGCCCGTAGGCGGCCACCACGCCGTAGATCCGCTCCATGAGGTCCCGCCGGGTGACGATGGCTCCGCAGCAGAGATCGCTGTGTCCGTTCAGATACTTGGTCCCGCTGTGGACCACGATGTCGATTCCCAATGCCAAGGGGTTCTGGTTGACGGGCGTGGCGAAGGTGTTGTCCACCACGGTCAGAACGCCTCGCCGCCGGGCCACGCGGGCAAGGGCCTCCAGGTCCAGGATCTTCATGAGCGGATTGGACGGCGTCTCCAGATAGAGAATCCGCGTGGTGGGGCCCAGGGCGGCCTCGAAGTCCTTCGGATCCTGGGAAGGCACCCAGGTGGTTTCAACGCCCAGCCGGGGGAGCTCCTTGGCGGCCAGGTGGTGCGTGCCGCCGTAGAGATCCCGCTGCAGGACCACGTGATCGCCGGGGGCGCAAAAGGCCAGGAACACGCTGCTGATGGCCGCCATGCCGGACGAGACCACCAGGGCGCTTTCGCCGCCTTCCAGGGCGGCGATCTTCTCCGCCACCGCTCGCTGGGTGGGGATGTTCTGGTAGCGGGGATAGACCACTTCCCCCAGTGGTCCCGGGACTCGGTAGGCGGACGAGGGGAAGATGGGGGTGTTCACCCCGCCCGTCATCACGTCTTCCACGTTGCCCGCATGGACCGCTCGCGTGGAAAAGCCCTTCGACTTCAGTTCGTCTGTTGCATGTTCCATGTTCTTTAGATTTCCTTTCTCCGTTTCGAAAAAACTTCAACTTAACGTTCGTGGCTCCCCTTGCGCTGCCCCGCATGGGTGAAAGAGTGGGTCAGTAGGGGCTGGGCTTATCCCCGCTCGCTCATCGCGCGGAGATAGGAAGAATACGGCAAAAGAATCGTTCCAAGTTGTATGAAACGCGACCTCGTTCCGTTCGTGGGCACGGCCTGTAGGGGCGAATAATCATTCGCCCCTACAGGGGTCTGCTTCCCAAATGTGCGTTTCATCCTTCGTTGTCACGGGCCGTCCGTGATGGGGGTTAATGTTAAAGAACCGTGCTTTCGGCCCGTTGTAGAGGCAGCCCTGGCCGAAATTGGGATCGCCGGCAAGCCGGCTCCTGCAGAAAAGACCGTCGCATAGCCACCTCTTCCATCCATCGAAAGGTGGCGAGCCTCTCCCTGAGCCCTACTCGGAACCAGCTTCTTTCCGAAAAACCACCAGATCGTCCACCCAGGCCGTGGTCCTCTCTCCGGTGTTGTCGGTGTCGCACATGACGGCCACCGTGGCCTCGTCGGGCGGGTCTTGGCCGAAGGCCGTCCGGTAGTCTTCAAGGATGTTCCGTTCTTCCATGACCCAGCCACCGGCCTTGGCATTGCCCTGTTCCAGGAGGAACATCCTGGTGCGGTCCGTGTAGGTGTTGGGCAGAAAAGGGGCGGAATGCGCCCGGTTGGCCCAGATGTAGTTCAGGGTGCTGTGGGGGGGATAGCGGCCGTAGAGGGCCTTGGCGGCCCCGTACTGGATCCTTTGCCCGAAGCTCGCCTTGCGGGGATCGTAGCGGAAGATCACGTAGATGCGGATGGGATAGTCGTCTCCGTCCTTGACAACGGCGTTTCCTTTTTCCAACACCTTTTCGATCTTCCAGCGCCATCGGATCCACGGAAAATCGCGGACGGAAAAGACCTTCCCATGCACCAGGGCGGACGCCGAAGCATCGGCATCCGCCCGCAGAACATTATTGCCGTTTTCCTGTTCGATGCGATACCGGGTGTGGCGCGGGATCTTGGGGAACGTGAGCGGCTCCCAATCCCTGAGGGTATCGAAGGTTTCCCGGATGGCGGCCGTTTCCCGGATGCGGTCTCCTCCCCGGGCGGGAAGAACCAAGAGCGCCGAGAGCGCGGCTGTCGCAACCCAAAGAAGGCGTCTGCGTCCCAAGATTCGACCCATGTTCATGGTGCCCTTCGCCCCCGCCCCATGGAAGAGGGAGTCCTGCCATGAGTGGATCTCTTTTGAAGGACGAACCCATCTTTCAGAAGACTGTAGGGGCGAATAATTATTCGCCCCTACAGTCCGAGGATGGCAGGAAAAACGTGGGGCTTTCCAACAAGGGTGAGCCGTCCCAGACGTCTTCAGACGTCCAGCACGCGAAGAGCCGTTTCCACCACGTTTTCCACGGTGAATCCAAAGCGCTTCATGACTTCGCCGCCGGGGGCGCTGGCCCCGAACCGGTCGATGCCGATGACCGCTCCGGCATCCCCCACCCACCGGTGCCAGCCCATGGCGGTTCCGGCTTCCACGGCCACCCGGGCTCGAACCTGGGGCGGCAGCACGCTGTCGCGATAGGTTGGGGGCTGGGCGGCGAAAAGTTCCCAGCTGGGCATGGAAACGACCCGGGTGGGAATACCTTTTTCCTTTTCCAGGATGTCCCTGGCGCCCAGCGCCAGGTGCACTTCGGACCCGGTGGCCATGAGGATCAGCCGGGGCGGTTTCGTGCTATCGGCCAGCACGTAGCCGCCCTTTTCCACCCCTTCCAGCACCCGGTCCATGGAAAGGTCCAGGACGGGCACCTTTTGGCGCGTGAGCGCCAGGGCCACAGGGCCCTCGCTTTCCAGGGCCCTTTTCCAAGCGGCGGCCGTCTCTTTGGCGTCCGCCGGGCGGATGACCGTGAGATGGGGAATGACCCGCAGCGACGCCAGCTGTTCAATGGGTTGATGGGTGGGGCCGTCTTCGCCCACGCCGATGCTGTCGTGGGTGAAGACGTAGATCACCCGGGTGCCCATGAGGGCCGCCAGGCGGATGGCCGGTCGCATGTAATCGGCGAAGACCAGAAACGTCCCGCCGTAGGGACGCACACCGCCGTGCAGGGCCATGCCGTTCAGAATCGCGCCCATGGCGTGCTCGCGCACCCCGAAATGCAGGTTCCGGTCGCCGCCATCGGTGATGAAGGTCTTGTTGGACGGGGCGAGATCGGCGGATCCTCCCATGAGGTTGGTAATGACGGGCGCCAGGGCGTTCAGAACCTTGCCGGAAGCGGCCCGGGTGGCCAGGGGGCCTTCCGCCGGATCGAAGGCGGGCAGGGCCTCGGTCCAGCCGTGGGGCAGGGTGCCGGACAGATACGCTTCCAGCAGAGCGGCCTCTTGCGGGTACGCCTTTCGGTAACCTTCCAGGAGATCCCGCCACGCCTGCTGCCTCCTCCCGCCTTCTTCCACGGCCCGGCCCATGAATCGGCGCACGTCGTCGGGAACGAAGAAGGCGGCATCGGCCGGCCAGCCGAAGCACTCCTTGGTGGCCTGGGAGGCTTCCGGGCCCAGGGGTTCCCCGTGGCAGGCGGGATTGTTCTGCTTGGGGCTTCCGTAGCCGATCACGGTTCGAACGAGGATGAGCGAAGGCCTCTGGGTTTCCGCCTTGGCGTTTTCGATGGCCCGGCTCACGGCCTCCACATCGTTTCCGTCCTCCACCCGCTGAATGTGCCAGCCGTAGGCTTCGAACCGCTTGGCCACGTCTTCCGTGAAGGTGATGGAGGTGTCGCCTTCGATGGTGATGTGGTTATCGTCGTAGAGGTAGATGAGTTTACCCAGCTTGAGGTGCCCCGCCAGGGAGGCCGCCTCGCAGGCCACGCCCTCCATGAGGTCCCCGTCGGAAACGAGGGCGTAGGTGTAGTGGTCGATCACGGGATAATCCGGGCGGTTGAAACGGGCGGCCAGCCACCTTTCGGCGATGGCCATGCCCACCCCCATGGCGAATCCCTGGCCCAGGGGTCCGGTGGTGCATTCCACGCCCGGGGTGTGGCCGTATTCCGGGTGGCCGGGGGTCTTGCTTCCCCACTGGCGGAAGTTTTTCAGTTCGTCCAGGGAAAGGTCATATCCCGTCAGGTGGAGCAGGGCGTAGAGAAGCGCCGATCCATGGCCGGCGGACAGGATGAAGCGATCGCGGTTCGGCCAGGCGGGATCGGCCGGGTTGTGGCGAAGATGGCGGCTCCACAGGGCATAGGCCATGGGGGCGGCTCCCAGCGGCAGACCGGGGTGGCCCGACCTGGCCTGTTCCACCATGTCCACGGCCAGAAGTCGGATGGTCGTGATGCAGCGTTCGTCCAGTGTGGATGCGGGTCCTTTCATTGAAGACTCCTTCCGGAAAATGAAATGGGGGCTTCCACCCCCTTCCGTGGGTACCGACGATTCCAGGCACAGGTGCCTCAGCTCGGCTTCAATGTCAAGTGCAACGAGCGGCGGCCGTAGGTCCGACCGCCTTTGGAGCGGAGATGGCGTTCGGCGGATTAAGGGATAAAGAACCTCCGGACTTCCGTCGGGTCGTTGTCCGAATTTCACGAGCCTTTGAGGATGGCCACCAGTTCGGCGAAACGGTAAGGCTTCTGCAAAAAAGCGGTCACCCCGAACGTTTCGGGCTGCTCGGCCAGGGTGTGTACCGGATAGCCGCTGGCCACGAGGATCCGGATGTGGGGGAAGCGAGACCGGATCTCATCCAGGCATTGACGCCCCCCCATCCCCGGCATGTTGAGATCGAGCAGCACCCACTGGATGGATCCGTTGCTCCGCCGGAGGATCTCCAGGGCCTCCTCTCCGGACGTGGCCGTCATGACCCGGAAGTCTTCCAGTTCCAGGGCCGTTTGAATGAAATCCAAGAGCGGCTCCTCATCGTCCACCACCAGGACGGTGTTGGGGGAGTCGCCGGATCCGGGCTCCAGTCCATCGTCATCCCGTGGGGGTGCCGCGTGGGTTTCTTTGGGGAGGGAAGCACGCCCGGGCAGACGAATGGTGAAGGTGGTTCCCTCGCCCGGAAGGCTCCGGCAATGGATGGTGCCTCCGTGACGCCGGATGATGCCGTACACGGTGCTGAGTCCCAGTCCCGTGCCCTTTCCGGGCTCCTTCGTCGTGAAGAAGGGGTCGAAAATGCGATCCTGGATTTCTTCCGGGATGCCCAGCCCCGTGTCGGACAGGGTGATCTGGACCCAAGGGGTACCGTCCTTTCCGGTGATCTTTTCGGTTCGGATCCGGATGGTGCCCGGCTTTTCGGGCGGCATGGCGTCCCGGCTGTTGGCCACCAGGTTGATGATGACCTGTTCCAACTGGAGCTTGTCCGCCAGGAGGGTGGGGACTTCCGGGTCCAGGTCCTTGGTTACCTCGATCATGCGCGGGATGCTCCGCTCCAGGATGAGCAGGGTGTCTTCGATGACCCGGTTGATGTGGACGGGCTCCAAGTGAGGGTCGCTGGGGCGTGCAAAGGCCAGGAGGCGCTTGACCAGATCTCCCGCCTTTCGGGTGGCTTCATGGACCCGGCTCAGCCATTTCTTGCGGGGATCCTCCGGGGAGGTGGCCTTGAGGGCCAGCTCCAGGTACCCGCTCATGGCCTGCAGGAGGTTGTTGAATTCGTGGGCCACCCCGCTGGCCAAGGTTCCCAGGGATTCCATCTTCTGGGCCTGGATAAGCATCTTTTCCAGGGAACGGCTCTTTTCCTCGGCCCGAACCTTTTCGGACACGTCCCGGGCCAGCATGCGCACGCCAGAAACGGTACCGTCTTCGTTACGCCTCACCCCGGCGGAGACCTCGATGATCTTCTGCCTCCCCCGAGCATCTCGGATCACAAAGTCCTGGAGGGAGCGGGTCTTGCCGTGGCGGAGCACGTCGCTGAAAAAAAGCTCCATCCTTCGAACGTTGCTCACGTCCGCGAAGTCGTGGTAAGTCCGGTGGCGGAGGTCCTCCGGATTGCAGGCCAGGAGCCGGAGGAACGCGGGGTTGTAGAAAGTGACTGCGCCTTGCAGGTCCATCTCCAAATAGGCTTCTTCCATGCTCTCCATGATTTCACGGTATTTCCGTTCGCTTTCCGCCAGCGCCTGTTGGGCCTCTTTGAGCGAGGTGATGTCCATGACCGCGACGATGCCGGCCGGCCGGCCCTCATACAACGTGGTGTCACCCCGCAGATAACACCACTTCTCCTGACCGGTCTTCGTGATGATCTTCATTTCGTAGCTCGATTCCACGTTCAGGCCTTGCTGCCGGCTCCGCCCGCGCTCTCGGACCAGCGCCCTGAATCCGGGGTGCACCAGATCCCAGAAGTTCTGGCGCGTCAACTCCTCCCGGCTGAAGCCGCACACGGCTTCCGCGGCAGGATTGGCATAGACCCATCGGTCGTCCTGGTAAAGCAGCACCGCCACAGGGCTCATCTCCGCCAGGGTTCGGAACTTCTGTTCGCTCTCGAGAAGGCGCTTTCGATTTTCCACCTGTTCGGTGATGTCGGAAAAGACCGTCACGACGCCCAGAACATTCCCGAGTCCGTCGCGAAGCGGGGCGACTCGGACCGCCAGGTGCAGGAGATCTCCATCGTGGCCCTGCAGCTGGATCGGATGGGTCAGGTGAGAGGCGGTGCCGGTTGAGAGGGCGCGGCTTACCGCCTCCGTCAGGGCAGCCTGCCCGTCTTCCCGGGCGAAGAGGAAGATGCGCTCCATCGGTTTTCCCGCAGCCTGGAGGCGGTTGCATCCGGTCAGCTCTTCGGCGGCTGCGTTCATTCTCCGAATGCGGCTGTCGGTGTCCGTGACGATGACCCCGTCGCTGATGGACTCCAGCACGCGATCCAGCTCCTGGCCCTGGGCCCGGAGGGCCTGTTCCCTGACGCGGACCGCTTCGCTCATTTTCCGGAATTGTTCCTGGAATTGCGCCAGTTCAAGAAAGGTGGGCTCTCCGGAGACCGCCTGGCCCAGGAGATCCGCACGCCCCTCCGCCAGGGAATCCATGTGCCTGCCGAACGATCGAATCGGATCCACCACGGCGAACTCCAGCCCGCCGCGGAACCGCCAGGCAAGCAATGCGGTCACAAACAAAATAAAGGCGGTAACCGTAATCGTCGCGGCGATGACGGGTGCGATGACAGGGACCAAAGGCTGACCCACGATGATCACCCATCCCCAGGGGTCCACACGCCAGCTGTTGGCGAAGATCCATCTTCCCTCGAGTTTCCCGTAAAGGTCCATGGGCTGGGCATGGCGAAGGGCTGCTCGAATGAGGGGTTCGTGGGCCAGGTTCTCCCTTTCCCGAACATAGTTTTCGTCCGGGTGGTAGATTACGTTGCCGTAGCGGTCGGTGATAACCACCAGTTTGCCGGGATCCTGTCTGCGGAAGCCGGATACCAGCCGGTAGAGCAGATCCAGCTTCAGTTCCCCGAAGGCGGCCCAGCGATCCGCGCGAACCAGGATCCCGACCGTGAGGGCGCCATGATCTCTGCTGAAGTAGGGGACGGACAACGTGGGCCGCTCGTGCTTGTCGGGAAAGAAGGACAGGGGAAGGCCCAGGATCCGTCGGGCCCTCTCGTCGTCAACGGGATAGGGGCCGTCCAGGTTCTGGATTTCCGCAAACACGATCCGATGGAAGTCCGTGGCGGCGGTTTCCAGCAGGGGGGGCACCGTGGGGGAGTCTTCCTTCTCCCAAGCCAGGTGTCTCAAGGTCTGGTTGGCTTGGGACATCCAGAAACTAAGCGTGTGATCCATGCCTTTGGCGAAGAGGTAATGGGCCTGGTAGATCTGGTGAATCCTCCAGACCACGGCCAGCAGGCAGCAGAACACTGCGAACGCCATGAGCGGTGCGACGAGACGTCTCAGGAAAAAACGCTGAATCAGGGCGCTGAGCGGGATGAAGGACTTCACTTTGCCTCCCCCGGAATGCGGTCCGTTACGATGAATCTTCCGGATCGAACCCCGACCATGTAGTAGGTGCCCACCGCGTCCCCGAAGGGATCCAGTTCAATGGGCCCGTAAAGGCCGGGGACGGACCCCAAGGTGGTCAACACCTGGGGCAGAAGATCGGTGCGGGTTCCCGCCCGCATGAGGGCCGCAGCAAGAAGGTGCACGGCCTCGTAGCTTCGAACGGCGGCGAAAGAAGGCCGCACGCCGTAACGTTTCTTGTAGTTCCACGAGAAGCGACGCAGCTTGTCGCTGGCGTTCATGGGCAGGATATCTGAAACGATCCGAATGCGCTCCACCACCTCATCTCGATGGCTAAGAAGGTCATCCGTTTGCGCCCAGCTGGCGGCATAGATCTCCGTGCCGGGGCTGAGATGCAGAAAGAGGGAAGCCAACCGGACGGCGTCCGCGGCGGAACTGATCAGCACGACCGCATCGGGATGGGGAGCTTTCGCGGCGGCGACGATCCGTTCCAGGTCCCGTCCGTCCAACTGAGAGTAGGTCAGGCGGCACAGGAAGGATCCTCCGGCTCCCCGATAGGACCGGGCGAACGCCTTCTCCCAGGGTTCCGTGTAATCCGATTCCCGGAGGTCACGGATGGTGCACACTTTCCAGAATGGCCGTCGCCAAGCCAGGTACCGGGCCAGCGCATGGGGGGCCTTCTCGATGGACGGCTGCACCCGAAAGAACAGATCTCGCCGGCCGCTCAGACTGGGCGAAGACGCCGTGGGCGAAATCAGGGGGACTCCGGCCGCCTGGGTGGTCGGCAGGGCGGCTAGGCACTGTTCACTGGTCATATGACCGATGACGGCCAGGACTCCGTGTCGGATCAGTTGAAGATCCGCCCTCACGGCGCCACCCGGAGTACCCCCGTCGTCCACCACCAGGATCTCCACGCGTCTTCCGTGGATGCCTCCTTGCCCGTTGATCTCTTCCGCTGCCAGACGCGCCCCGTTTCTGCCCTGGACCCCGAAATCGGAATAGGCGCCCGTCATCTGTCCGGTGAAGCCGATCCGTACGGGAGTGGGTTCACACGCAGCGACGAGAAACAGGAACCCGGCGGCCAGGAATCGCAGGAACACTGTGTGCCGGTTGATGGATCTCACCCTTGCCCCGCCCCTCTGGTCTGGAAGAAGGAAGTTGAGAATGAACGCTTGAATTCTCATTCCTTTATACTGATCGTCACGCCCGGCACAACTCTTGACTGAATAAAGAGGGGGTCTCTTCCGCGGTTCGGTCTGCCTTGACTCCCGCGCCGCGGGTGCTTTATAAACCGAGGGCGAACAACGAACATGCAGGACACTTGACTGTCGTGCTATCGGATCCCCGTGAAAATCGGGTTTTTTTGTGACCGGGCTTGTACCGAGATGCACATAGTGGAACGTCCCATTGAACATCAGCTGAGCAGGGAGAATCGTCATGCATTCGAACGGTAACGGGAATCCCGTCGGGTCCGTCCTGGTGGTGGGCGGCGGGATCGCGGGGATGCAGTCGGCGCTGGATCTGGCGGAGATGGGCTACTACGTCTATCTGGTGGAAAAGGAGCCGTCCATCGGGGGGGCCATGGC
>JACIYN010000001.1 GCA_014359885.1 Desulfacinum sp. | reverse complement strand
CTGCAACCGCTTCACCTGGCGAGGCACCCACAAGGGCGACTTCATGGGCATCGCCCCCACCGGCAAGCAGGCGACCATGACCGGGACGACCATCTTCCGCTTCGGCGAGCACGGAAAGATCGTCGAGGGCTGGTGGCAGTACGACCGCCTTGGCCTGATGGACCAACTGGGGGCGCTGGAAGGGCTGGAGCAGTAACAGGAGCCGTGCACGGCCGGAGGCCCGGCGCCCCTTCGTGGGGTGCCGGGCCTCCGGGCTGACGGGTGTCAGTGAGCGTGCCCGTGGCCGTGGCCGGCCGCCGCGGGCTCTTCCTCTTCCTTCTTCTCGACGACCAGGGTCTCGGTCGTCAGGAGGAGGGAGGCGATGGACGCGGCGTTCTCCAGGGCGGAGCGGGTGACCTTCACCGGGTCGATGACGCCGGCCTTGAGCAGGTCGCCGTACTCGCCGGTGGCGGCGTTGTAGCCGTTGCCCTTGTCCAGCTCGGCGACCTTGGAGACGATCACGTAGCCCTCGAGGCCCGCGTTCTCCGCGATCCAGCGCAGCGGCTCGACGGCGGCGCGGCGGACGACCGCGACACCGGTGGCCTCGTCGCCGGTCTTGCCGAGGTTGCCCTCCAGCACCTTGACGGCGTGGACCAGGGCGGAGCCACCACCGGAGACGATGCCCTCCTCGACCGCGGCGCGGGTCGCGGAGATGGCGTCCTCCAGACGGTGCTTGCGCTCCTTCAGCTCCACCTCGGTGGCGGCGCCGACCTTGATCACGCACACGCCGCCGGCCAGCTTCGCGAGGCGCTCCTGGAGCTTCTCGCGGTCCCAGTCGGAGTCGGTGTTCTCGATCTCGGCCTTGATCTGGTTGACGCGGCCCTCGACGTCGGCCTTCTGGCCGGCGCCGTCGACGAGGGTGGTGTCGTCCTTGGTGACGGTGACGCGGCGGGCGGAGCCGAGGACGTCGAGACCGGCCTGGTCGAGCTTGAGGCCGACCTCCTCGGAGATGACCGTGGCGCCGGTGAGGACGGCCATGTCCTGGAGCATCGCCTTGCGGCGGTCGCCGAAGCCGGGGGCCTTCACCGCGACGGCGTTGAAGGTGCCGCGGATCTTGTTGACGACCAGGGTCGACAGGGCCTCGCCCTCGACGTCCTCGGCGATGATCAGCAGCGGCTTGGAGGAGTTCGTCTGGATGATCTTCTCAAGCAGCGGCAGGAGGTCCTGGATGGAGGAGATCTTGCCCTGGTTGATGAGGATGTACGGGTCCTCCAGGACGGCCTCCATGCGCTCCTGGTCCGTCACGAAGTACGGCGACAGGTAGCCCTTGTCGAAGGCCATGCCCTCGGTGAAGTCCAGCTCCAGACCGAAGGTGTTGGACTCCTCGACGGTGATGACACCGTCCTTGCCGACCTTGTCCATCGCCTCGGCGATCAGCTCGCCGACCTGCTGGTCCTGGGCGGACAGCGCGGCGACGGCGGCGATGTCGGACTTCTCGTCGATCGGGCGCGCGGTCGCGAGCAGGTCCTCGGAGACGGCGGCGACGGCCGCGTCGATGCCCTTCTTCAGGGCGGCCGGGGAGGCACCGGCGGCGACGTTCTTCAGGCCCTCGCGGACCAGCGCCTGGGCCAGCACGGTGGCAGTGGTCGTACCGTCACCCGCGATGTCGTTGGTCTTGGTCGCCACCTCCTTCACCAGCTGGGCGCCCAGGTTCTCGTACGGGTCCTCGACCTCGACCTCACGTGCGATGGTGACGCCGTCGTTGGTGATGGTGGGGGCGCCGAACTTCTTGTCGATGACGACGTTGCGGCCCTTGGGGCCGATCGTCACCTTCACGGTGTCGGCGAGCTTGTTGACGCCGCGCTCGAGGGCGCGACGGGCGTCCTCGTCGAACTTCAGGATCTTCGCCATGGCAGCGGGAGCCCTCTCGGAAAGCTAGAAAGCTAGGGGGTAAAGAAACTGCGCCCCGGGCGCCCGGCTTCGTTATCGGTCGCGGGGGCAGCCAGGGGCGCAGTGTGAAGCAAGGTGCTTCGGGGTGAACTACTTCTCGATGATCGCGAGGACGTCGCGGGCCGAGAGAACGAGGTACTCCTCGTTGTTGTACTTCACCTCGGTGCCGCCGTACTTGCTGTAGAGCACGACGTCGCCGACGGAAACGTCGAGCGGAAGGCGGTTGCCGTCCTCGAAGCGGCCCGGGCCCACGGCCAGGACGACGCCCTCCTGGGGCTTCTCCTTGGCAGTGTCCGGGATGACCAGGCCAGAGGCCGTGGTCTGCTCGGCGTCCAGCGGCTGGACCACGATGCGGTCCTCACGGCGGAGCCTTCGGCGGCGAGGCCCGGATAGGCGCAGCGCATGACCCCGAAGGCATCCCGGCCCAATTCGATGCGCTGGGGCAGTCTTCCGAAATCCCAGGAGGTGAGCCCTTCCCGTTCCCACTGTTGCCGGGCCTTCCGCCAAACCGCATCCTGGTGGGATCCCACCGCCGTCCCCTGCAGCTGCAGCAGGTCCCGCCCGGTCTGGATCACCTTCTCTTCCCCGTCCACCACGCGGAATCGCATCTTCAGGTGTTCCGGAAGTCCCGCCCGATCCCATTGAGCCACGGGCACCCGCACCCCCGTGGCCCGCTCCAGGGCGGCGCTGAGCGCCACGTAGAAATCCCCTTCCCCGTAGGTCAGCTCTTCCAACACCTTGCGCCCCGTTTCCGGGATGGGGACGATCCGGCGACGGTCGTGCTTGGGAAGAGAACGCAGCAAATGAAGGATCTTTTCGGAAAGAAGCCCCGGGACCAGCCATTCGAAGGGCTCCGGTTCCAGCCGTGGCAGCACATGGATGGGAACCGTCGCCGTGACGCCGTCCTCTTCTTCTCCCGGACAAAAGGCGTAGCTCAGGGGCAGCCGCACATCGCCGGCCTGGAAGGTGTCCGGGAAGTGTTCCAGCGCTTCCCAGTCCGGACCGGTCCGGAGCAGGTCTTCTTCGGTCATGCGGAGCACCGCGTCGCTTCCCTGGTCCTTTAGCCACTTTTCGAAGGACCGGATATCCGCCACCTGCGGGATGCGCTTGTCGTAGAAGGCGAACAGGGTTTCGTCGTCCACCAGGAGTTCCCTGCGGCGCAGCTTGTCTTCCATGCGCTCCAGCTCTTCCCGGAGCTTCCGGTTGTGTTCCAGAAATCCGTAGGGCTTGGCGGTCTCCCCTTCCACCAGGGCGGACCGGATGAAGATGGCCCGAGCCTCCTCCGGCTCGTACCGGGCGTAGTTGACCTTGCGCCGCTCCACGATGGGAAGACCGAACAGGGTCACCCGTTCGTAGGCCGTCACCTCTCCGCGCTTCTTTTCCCAGTGGGGTTCGAAGGCGTGGCGTTTGACCAGGTGACGCCCCAATTCCTCCAGCCAGGCGGGGTCGATCACGGCCGCAGTCCGGGCGAAGAGGCGGCTCGTCTGCACGATTTCCGCGGCCACGATCCAGTCGCCTCCCCGGTTGAAAAGGGCGGAGCCGGGGAAAATCATGAGCTGCCGGCCCTTGGTGCCCTGGTAGATGTTCTTTCCCTTTTTCAGGGCCACGTGGCTCAGATAGCCGCTCACCACCGACCGGTGGATGGCTTCGTAGGAAGCCGGTTCCCCACTCGGTCCGCGAAGTTCATGATCCCCCGATTCCTCCAGGATGTCGCGGATCTCCAGGGCCACGTCCGCCCATTCGCGCATGCGCCGGTAGGACAAGAAGTGTTCCCGGCAGAATTTTCGAAGCTGGTTCTGGGAGCCGGTTTCCCGCCCCCTCTGATGGTAGGCCTTCCAGATGTTGAGAAGCGTCAGGAAGTCGCTTCGCCGGTCCTTGAACCGGGCGTGGGCCTGGTCCGCCTGGGCTTCCTTTTCCAGGGGCCGTTCCCGCGGATCCTGGATGCTCAGGGCCGCGCAGAGCACGATCATCTCTTCCAGAGCCCCTTCACGGCGGGCCTGGATGAGCATGCGGGAAAGGCGCGGATCCAGCGGGAAGCGCGCCATTTCACGCCCCAGGGCGGTGAGCCGCCTTCGATCGTCCACGGCCCCCAGTTCCTGCAGGACGGCGTACCCGTCCTTTACGGCGGAAGGCGACGGCGGATCCAAAAAAGGGAAGGTCCGGATGTCCCCCAGCCGTCCTGCCAGCATCTTCAAGATGACCTCGGCCAGGTTCGATCGCTGGATTTCAGGGGGAGTGAATTCCGGTCGGCTCAGGTAGTCCTCTTCCGAATAGAGGCGCACGCAGACGCCGGGGCCCACACGGCCGCAGCGGCCTTTCCGCTGGTCGGCGCTGGCCCGGGAGATGGGCACGATGGGAAGCCCCTGGGTCCGGCTCCGCGGGTTGTACATGGCCAGGCGCGCCAGACCCGTGTCCACCACGAACCGGATGCCCGGGATGGTCACCGACGTTTCCGCCACGTTGGTGGCCACGACGATCTTGTCCTGGGAAAGGGGACGAAAGACCCGTTCCTGGTCCGATCCGGCCAGACGGCCGAAAAGCGGGAGTACCACCGTGTGGGGGAATCTTTTTTCCTCCAGTCGCGCCACGGTTTCCCGGATGTCGCTTTCCGTGGGCATGAAGACCAGGATGTCGCCGCGGCCTCCTTCCCGGCGGATTTCGGCGACGGCCTCCACGGCCTGATCCACGTAGGTGCTTTCTTCGTCCGAGTCGTCCCGGCCCGGCCGGTAGATCACCCGCACCGGATAGGTTCTTCCGGAGACGTGAATGATGGGCGCCTGACCGAAGGCGCGGGAAAAGCTTTCCGGGTCGATGGTGGCCGAGGTGATCACCACCTTGAGATCCCGGCGCCGGGCGAGCACCCGGCGGAGCAGGCCCAGCAAGAAGTCGATATTGAGGCTCCGTTCGTGGGCCTCGTCGATGATGAGGGTGTCGTAGGCCTTGAAAAACCGGTCCGACTGGGCCTCGGCCAGCAGGATTCCGTCGGTCATGAACTTGATTCGCGTGGCGGAGGATAGTCGCTCCTGAAACCGGATCTTGAATCCCACGAAGTCACCCGGCGCAACGTCCATTTCTTCGGCCACCCGGCGGGCCAGGGTCACGGCGGCGATGCGCCGTGGCTGGGTGGAACCGATGAGGCCGCGGCGACCGCAGCCGGCTTCCAGGCACATCTTGGGAAGCTGGGTGCTCTTCCCCGAGCCCGTATCGCCCGTCACCACCACCACGGCGTGGTCGCGGATCGCCCGGACGATCTCGTCCTTCTTTTCCGAGATGGGCAGTTCGTCCGGATAACGGAGCGGTGGGATCTCCTCGGGCCGGAGCTCCTGACGACGGCGGGGGAAGCCTCGGGAAGGCTTCCCCCGCCGGATGGTTCGGTCTGCGCGGTTTTGACGGTTCATCTGGAAGCTTTGGGCCTCCTAGCGGGCGATCATGGCCCGCATCATGTCCCCGGCGTTCTGGGCGTGGTTGGAGATGTCCCCCATGTACTCCACCAGGCGCACCAGGTGAAAGGCGGATGTGGGGTTTTCGAAGGGATAGTTGAAAAAGTCCGCCAGGAGCTTCCGTTCCACCTGGTCGGATTCGAACTCGTATTCGCGGATCTGCTTGATGGCGCTCTTCACCATGGCCCGGTGGTTTTCGGAAAAGCTCTGGAAGTAGCTTTCCGCCGCCAGCACCAGCGGGTGCACGGACTTGAGGACGCTGGTGATCTTTTCCACCATGAGCAGCAGATCGTCCACGTATTCGTCGGGAATGGGCGTCTTCCGGTACGACAGCCAGTGCAGGACGTCCTGGGTGGAATCCAGGATCTTGTCCTGCTCCCGCAGGTACCAGAGCAGCTGAAACTTGTCCACGGGCATGAGGATTCCCTTGGGCAGGTGGCCGCGGATGTTTCGCTTCACCGCGTCCCCTTCGCTTTCCACCACGATGACCTTGTTGTGGTATTTTTCGAAATCCTCGAAGTTCTCGTCCAGGTAGGCGATCATGGCCATCTTGAACAAAGGCCCGGCCTCCCGGATGAGTTCCGCATGGCGCAGGAGCCCTTCAAAGGGGGACTTTCTGAAGATACCGAGGAACGCAGACCGCATCACCCGTCTCCTTGTTCCTAG
Organism: Desulfacinum sp.; assembly: GCA_014359885.1. GTDB lineage: Bacteria > Desulfobacterota > Syntrophobacteria > Syntrophobacterales > DSM-9756 > Desulfacinum. The sequence goes on along the minus strand of JACIYN010000001.1, from coordinate 7,245 downwards.
AGGAAGATAAATGTAAGTATTTTGAATATTATCATAGTCGGAATTGCTGCCAAAGGAAGAGTGATCACCCAGTAGGCCACGATTTTGCCCACCACCTTAAAATCCACGGCGGAAAGACCGCCCGCCAGTCCCACCCCGATGACGGCGCCCACGGCCGCGTGGGTGGTGGAAACGGGAAGGCCCATCTTGGAAGCGACCAGGACGGACGTGGCCGTACCGAAATCCACGGCGAACCCGCGGGTGTTGGTGAGCGTGGTGATCTTGGATCCCACCGTTTCGATCACACGATAGCCCCAGGTAAAGACGCCGACAGCGATGAAAAGGCCCCCCAGGACCAGAAGAAACCAAGGAACCGGCGCCTTGGGCGAAACGCTGTGGGTGGTGTAAATGGCGTAGATCCCGGCCACGGGTCCGATGGCGTTGGCCACGTCGTTGGCTCCGTGGGCCAGGGCCACGTAGCAGGAGGTGAAGACCTGGAAGCGCTTGAAGATCTCCTCCACCCCTTCCTCATCGATCTTGCGGATGGTTCGTCCCATCCACTTCTTGGCGGCGTAGCCCACGCCGATCCCCAGCAACGCGGCAAAAAAAACGGAAGTCCCCCGTCCCAAATTCAGGCTTTCGCCGAGGGGGGTCTTCATCAGAAACGACATGACCACGATGAAGACCGTCATGCCACCGAAGAGGGGCGACCAGGCCAGGGCTCGCACGAAGGAATTGCGCCGTTCCAGAATCATCCTGCGGATGAATTGGAAGATCACGTAGGCCAGGAACCCGGCAAAGATGGGAGAAACGATCCAGCTGATGACGATGGCCATGACCTTGACCCACTGCACGGCCTTGAAACCGCCGGCCACGATGCCGAAGCCCAGCAGGGCGCCCACGATGGAGTGGGTGGTGGAGACGGGAAACTGGCTCCAGGTGGAAAAGAAGACCCAGAAGGCCGCCGCCAGCAGCGCCGCCAGCAGCCCCAGCATCATCACGTTGGGATCGTTGGTGATGGCTGACGCGTCCAGGATGTTCTTTCGAATGGTGGTGGTCACATGGGATCCGATGAAAGCCGCCCCCACAAAATCCAAAATGCCGCCGATAAAGACCGCCTGGCGCAGGGTGATGGCCTTGGCGCCCACGGCGGAAGCCATGCCGTTGGCCACGTCGTTGGCGCCGATGTTCCAGGCCATGTAGGCCCCTGCCAGGAATCCGCAGATCAGGATGATATCCGCCACAGAGCACCTCGCCATGATTGGGGAAATTCCTAAAATGCCGACGGATCTTTACAAAAAGGAGCTCCTGTGTCAATTCTTGCCTGTTTGGACCCCGGGAAATTCGGCCCCGGCCCGAGATGCGTCGCCGGACACCGCGCGGGGGAACGGGCCGCGGCTGACGAGTCACGAATCGCGGATTACGAATCACGGATTACGAAGCGAGGCATCAATTGATGGATGCAGACCGATTTCGAGCGCACCTGGAAGAGGCTCACCATGTCCTTTCCAAGGCCCTGCCCTTTCGGCCATCTCTCGCCGTGGTGCTGGGAACCGGCCTGGGGGGCGTGGCCGAAGCCATGGAAAAGCAGGGAGAACTCCCCTACCCAGCCATCCCCCACCATCCCGTCTCCACGGTGGCCAGCCATGAAGGCCGCTACCTGTGGGGCCGGTGGGCCGGACGCGAACTCATCGCTCTCCAGGGCCGTTTTCACCTCTACGAAGGCTACAGTCCCCTGGAGATCTCCTTTCCGGTGCGCCTGCTGGCCCGGTTGGGCGTCCGCACCCTGGTCATTTCCAATGCGGCGGGCGGCCTCAACCCCCTGTTCGAGCCCGGGGATCTCATGCTCATCACGGATCACATGAACTTCACCGGAAGGAATCCCCTGGTGGGCCCCAATTTCGACGAGATGGGCCCGCGCTTTCCCGACATGACCGAGCCCTACAGCCGACGCCTCCAGGCGCTGGCCCGCCGCGAAGCCCTGGCGGAGGGATTGCTCCTGCGCGAAGGGGTCTACGTGGGCGTGCTGGGACCCAGCATGGAAACGGCCGCGGAAACCCGCATGCTCCGGGCCCTGGGAGCGGACGCCGTGGGCATGTCCACCATCATGGAAGTGATCACGGCGGTGCACGCGGGACTCGATGTCCTGGGCATCTCGGTCATCTCCAACGTGAACCGACCGGACTGCTACGAACCCGTACCGCTGAAAAAGGTGATCGAAACGGCTTCGGCCGCCGGCCCCAGACTCATGCGCCTGCTGGAGCGGGTTCTGCCCGGCGTGTGAGGAATTTTTGTCCTCTTCGTAGCCGCGGGGCTTCAGCCCCGCGGGAAGGTGCGATCGCACCCTGATGAAATGAAAAATATTATAATAACCGATGGTCTATCCGACTTTCGAGGGCTCTTCCGCAGCCCTGAAGGGCTGCGCTACAGAAAAACGGGTCATTCCCAGCGTTTTCGGGATTGGCCGGAGGAGCTTGTCCGAAAAAGAAGGACGACCCCATCCCCCACTGCATTTCTCGAGGATGGACGAGAATGGACAATGGGAACGCCATCCCCTGTGATCTTCTGATCGTCCGCGGCGAAGTGCTCACCGTGGACCTTGAGGGCCGCCGCATCCCGGACGGCGCCGTGGCCGTCTCGGGCGGGCTCGTCCTGGACGTGGGCCCCGCCCGGGAACTTTCGGCCCGCTACCGCCCCGAACGGATCCTGGACGCCGAGGGATCCGTGGTGCTTCCCGGGCTGGTGAACGCCCACACCCACGCGGCCATGACCCTCTTTCGCGGCCTGGCCGACGATCTTCCCCTCATGGACTGGCTCCACAATCACATCTTTCCCGCCGAAAGGAAGCTCACGGAAGATTGGGTCTACTGGGGAACTCTCCTGGCCTGCGCCGAAATGATCCTTTCCGGCACCACCTGCTTTTGCGACATGTACCTTTTCGAGCACAAGGTGGCCCAGGCGGCGAGCGAAGCCGGCATGCGGGCCCTGGTGGGCGAGGTCCTCTACGACTTCCCCTCCCCCCACTACGGCCCGCTGGAAAACGGGCTCCGTTTCACCGAGGATCTCATTGCGGAATGGAAAGGCCACCCCCTGGTGCGGATCGCCGTGGAGCCTCACGCTCCCTATACCTGTTCACCGGAACTCATCCGCACCTGCTTCGAGATGTCCCGGCGCCACGACGTGCCCATGGTGACCCACCTCAGCGAAAACGATGCCGAGGTGGCGGAAGTGGTCGGGCGCTACGGCAAGAGGCCCGTGGCGCATCTGGCGGACTTGGGGGTTTTGAGCGACCGGGTGATCGCCGATCACTGCGTGGCCCTGGATGAAAACGACATGGATCTCCTGGCCCGCCACGGCGTGCACGTGGTCCACAACCCGGAAAGCAACCTGAAACTCACGTCCGGCATCGCTCCCGTGCCCGCTCTCCTAAAACGGGGCGTCAACGTGGCTCTGGGAACCGACGGGTGCGCCAGCAACAACAATCTGGACCTCTTCGCCGAGATGGACGTGTGCGCCAAGATCCACAAGGCGGCGGCTCAGGACCCCACCGTCCTGGACGCCCCGACCGTCTTGGAGATGGCCACGGTTCGGGGCGCCCGCGCCCTGGGATTCGGAGACGCCCTGGGCCGGATTGAAAAGGGCGCGCCGGCGGACCTCATCGTGGTGGATTTCCGAAAGCCCCATCTCACCCCCGTCTACGATCCCGTAAGCCACCTGGTCTATGCCGCCAAGGGATCCGATGTGCGCCATTCGGTCATCGCGGGCCGGGTGGTGATGGAAGACCGGGAGCTGCTCACCCTGGACGTGGAAAAGATCTGCGCGGAAGTGCGCGCCATCGCCCGAAAGGTTCGCTAATCCATGACGAAAGACCCTACGACGACCGTGGACCTCCTCCTCACCGACATCGATCGGCTCGTTCTCTGTGATCCGGACATGACCGTGGTGGAGCGGGGCGCCGTGGCCGTGAGCGGCGGAACGATCGTGGCCGCCGGGCCGTGCGATGCCCTGGAAGCGCGCCACCGGGCCCGGCAGGTGGTGCGCCTTCCCGGACACCTGGTGATGCCCGGTCTCGTCAACACCCACGTCCACGCGGCCATGACCCTCTTTCGGGGAATCGGCGACGACCTCCCGCTCCAGACGTGGCTCCAGGAGGTGATCTTTCCCGCCGAAGCGCGCCATGTGGACGGCGCCTTCGTGGAGCTGGGAACGGCCCTGGCCTGCGCGGAGATGCTCCTGGGTGGGACCACCACCTTTTGCGACGGCTACTTTTTTGAAGAGGCGGCGGCCCGGGCGGCGGCCCGTTCGGGCATTCGCGCCGTGCTGGGCCAGGGGGTGCTCGATTTTCCTTCTCCCGACCTCGAGGACCCCTCCCGGGCCCGCGACCGGGTGGAGGCCTTCCTGGACGCGGCCGGCTCCTGGCCGGAAACGCTCCGCCCGTCCCTCTTCTGCCACGCGCCCTACACCTGCGGCCCGGAAACGCTCCTCTGGGTGAAAGACCTGTGCCGCCGCCGCGGCATCCTTTTCCAGATCCACGTTTCCGAAACGCGCTGGGAAGTGGAGGAAATCGAAGGAAGGTACGGGAAACGTCCCGTCTTCCACCTGGATGGACTCGGGGTGCTGGACCCCCTCACCCTGTGTGCCCACGGGGTCTGGCTGGATGAGGACGAAATCGGGATTCTGGCGGAACGGGGCGCCGCCGTCTCCCACAACGTGGAAAGCAACCTCAAGCTCGCTTCCGGGATGGCGCCCGTTCCAGGCCTGCTCCGGAAAGGCGTCCCGGTGGGGCTCGGAACGGACGGATGCGCCAGCAACAACGACCTGGATCTTTTTTCGGAGATGGCCCTCACGGCCAGGCTCCACAAGGCCGTGACCGGGGATCCCACGGTCTGTCCGGCCCGGGAAGTGCTCCGCATGGCCACGGCCCACGGCGCCCGCGCCGTGGGGCTCGCCCATGAGACGGGAAGTCTGGAGCCGGGAAAGCGCGCGGATCTCGTCGCCCTCCGGATCGACCAGCCGCATCTTACGCCGCTCTACGATCCCATCTCCCACGTGATCTATGCGGCCCGGTCTTCCGACGTGCACCATGTGTGGGTGGACGGGAGGCAGGTGGTCCGAGACGGCCGTCTTCTCACCCTGGACGTGCCGGAGATCCTGCGGGAAGCGGAGCGCATCGCCGCGGCCGTCCGCGCCGGGCGCTGAATCCTGCTTCAAGCCGTGTACGCGCCTTGGGAATCAAAATACCGACCCAGCAGGGTCTTCCATTCCCCGATGAATTCCCGGTAGCGGGACGCGGTGAAGTTTTCGAGGAATTCGTCTCCTCCGGGGCCGAGGGAAATGTATTCGTAGGTCACTTCCACCCGGGTGGAGGACATGCCGAGTTCGAGACAGTGCACGGTGATGATCCCCACCTTGTGGCCGGGTTCCACTTTGTAGAACTGAACCCGGTGCGACTCCGGCTCATAAGCCTTGACCAACCACACGGCATCTCCTGCCGCATGGTCGTGGCTTTTTGTGAGGAAGACGTAATCTTCGTGCAATTGCGTCGAACCCAGTATGTTTTCGTAATCCCAGCCGGGAACCCAGAGCTTTTCCCCCTCGGGGCTGAACAACGGGAATACCCGCGCCACCGGCCTGTCCAATTCGAATCGCTCCGTGTATTTGACCTTCCGCACGGCTCCTCTTTTCTTACCTCATCTGGTTACACGCACGACCGAAAGGAACCTACCGATCGCACAGCTGTTCTGTCTTAGCCGGAGACTTCCAGGCTGATGTCGACGGCGGGGGCGGAATGGGTGAGGGCGCCCACGCTGATGAAATCCACGCCGGTTTCCGCGTAGGCGCGGGCGGTCTCGAGGGTTATGCCGCCGGAGACCTCCAGGAGCGCCCGCCCGGCGGCCAGCTCCACACCCCGGCGCACCTGGTCCACGGAAAAGTTGTCCAGCATGATCACATCGGCGCCGGCTTCCAGCGCTTCCCGGAGCTGCTCCAGGCTGTCCACTTCCACTTCCACCCGGAGGGTGTGAGGGGCGGCCCGGCGGGCCCGCTCGATGGCCGGACGCACGCCGCCCGCCGCTGCCACGTGGTTGTCCTTGATGAGGATGCCGTCGAAGAGGCCGAACCGGTGGTTTTGGCCGCCTCCGTGGCGCACCGCCGCCTTTTCCAGGTCCCGCCAGAGAGGGGTGGTCTTTCGGGTATCCAGAATGCGGCACCGGGTGCCGGCCACCGCCTGCACCAGACGATCCGTCAAGGTGGCGATGCCGCACAGGCGCTGGAGAAGATTGAGCGCCGTTCGTTCCCCGGTGAGGATGGACGCAAGGGATCCATGTACGGTCGAGACCACGGTGTCCACCTCAACCCGGTCCCCGTCCCTGCAGGAACTCCGGATTTCCAGTGCATGGTCCATCAGGGAAAAAACACGACGAAAGACCGTAAGACCGGAAAGGACGCAGGGCCCGCGGACCACGGCGCGGGCTTCCCCCACTTGATCCGCGGGCACCGTGGCCTGGGTGGTCACATCGCCGGGCCCCACGTCTTCCTGCAGGGCCAGTCGGAGTCTTTCGTCCAGCGACAGGAACATGAACAACCCTCAAGTCAAAAGACACGCATCGGCGGACTGGGAGCCTGTTTAAATACGCTGTTTTTCTGGGAGCGCGGGCGTCTCGCCCGCTTCGTGTGCGGGCCGGAGGCCCGCGCTCCCAGGGGAAAGGGCTTTCGCACCCATTGTCAGACAGGCTCCTGGGAGCCTGTCCGACAACGGCTCTCCGAGACAAGAGCCTGGGCTATGGCCCCTCTTTTCGTAGCCGCGGGGCTTCAGCCCCAGCGGAAAGGGCCATCGCAACTTCATGAACCGACAGGAAATACGCGATGGCCCATCCAACGTTCGGGGGTTCTTCCGCAGCCCTAAAGGGCTGCGCTACGGGAAATCAGGCCGTACCCAGCTTTTTTGAACGCGCTCCCCAGGGCTTGGGTCGCCTCCGAGCCGCCTCGCACGGATGAGATCCCCCTGCGTGGGTCTCTCCTGTAGGGGCGAATAATCATTCGCCCCTACAGCCCGCGTGCATGTTCAATATCTTGGGGCACGCTTCCCAGAGAGAACTGCTCGGTGAAGAAAGCCATCCTTCCCGGCGTCTTGGAAGAACCCCTTAGCCGGCGGATGTGGCCGCATCGTGGCGGAGTTCCTCGATCCGCTGCCGGTGCCGGCGCATCTTTTCGAGCTTCTCTCCCAGCCGCTCCGCCTTTTCCCGTTCCTTTTCCACCACCTGGGCG